>VOPR01000009.1 GCA_009594995.1 Nitrospira sp.
TTCCCCGCGCGAGTGGGGATGAACCGCTCCCGGTCGAGTTCCTGGGGATGCCACTTGAGTGTTCCCCGCGCGAGTGGGGATGAACCGTTATGCCCTCACCGGCTCACCGGCTGGCCTGCGTGTTCCCCGCGCGAGTGGGGATGAACCGCACCGGAGGCAGCGGGCAGCCGCCGGGCAATCGTGTTCCCCGCGCGAGTGGGGATGAACCGTGATCCTGAAGCGAAAGAGGCGTGGTTTCGTTGTGTTCCCCGCGCGAGTGGGGATGAACCGGTGTGCTGATGCGCCAGCCCCATCACGGCGGAGTGTTCCCCGCGCGAGTGGGGATGAACCGTTGGAGCGGGTGACGCCAGGCGGATTGAAATGGTGTTCCCCGCGCGAGTGGGGATGAACCGCCCATGATTTGACCGGCAAGGGCTGACAGTTCGTGTTCCCCGCCTGAGCGGGGATGTGCCGGTAATAGAGTCGCGGGGAGCAGGATTGGACATGGCAGGGAGGCCGACCACCGCATTGCACATCATTGTTGCTTCCTGGCTCAGGTGGATGTGACTAGGTGAGGGGGGAGTTGCAAAAGTGACGGGAGGCTGCAGCCCTCACGGTTCCGCTTCTTCGATCGCCTCGATCGAGTCTCTCAGCGCTTCCACGAATGCGTCCGGCGCAGCAAGGGCTTGCTCGGTTAGTTGAAATTCCGACACCAGCACTCCGTCCTTATCCACCACGATCAATCGATATCCCTGTTTCACGGCGACTCCTTTTTTTGCGAACATCCGCACCGCGTTACGATGCGGCAGTCAGGGCACCATGCTGTCAGGCTCGTCTCCAGGAAGCAAGCCGGCTGCTGACTGGATCGGCGCGCCGGACGATTGTTAGGTTTTCGACGTTCATTGCTGATAGGATGACAGAGGTCTCCGATTGTTTCGAACGTCAAGAGAAAGGAATCCAGCTTGAATACAACGAAACTCATGGCTGCATGTCTTGTGTGTGTCCTGGTCGGCCTGCCGACCCTGTCTTTCGCCAAGGCGCGAGGCGGATCCGGGGGCGGGTTTTCCAGCGGTTCACGCAGCGGTGGTTCCTCGGGAAGCATGGGCAGCCGGGGATCACGCACCTACCAGGATAATGGCGCGAAGCCGATCGAGCAGTCGGCAACCGCACGACCTTCTGCCACGCCGCCGCCTTCGGTTGCCGGTAGCCCGTCGCCTGCATCCAGGCCTGCCCCTGCCGCCCAGCCTTCGTGGTTTCAGCGGAATCCGCTGTTGGCCGGGATCGCCGGTGGTCTTGCCGGGTCATGGCTTGGTCATATGATTTTCGGCGCGACGGACAGCAGCGCGCGCACGACAGAAGCCGGGGAGGGCGAGCAAGCCGCGGGCGGGTCCGGCTCGAACGGCATGTTGCTACTGCTGATGGTGCTGGGCGCGGGTGGCCTGTGGTGGTATATGCGATCACGGCGGACGCCGGCTCCGAATTTTTCCGGGCTTTCGCGAACCAGCGCGGTGAACGGATCGCTGTTGGCGGAATCGTCATCACCGACGCTTCGAACCGCCACGATCGATAGTGAGATCACGTCCGTCGATAAGGCCGCCTTTCAACAATCGCTCACTGACATTCAAACGGCCTGGAGTAAACAAGACCTGCCGGGCTTGCGCCGGTTGGTCACTCCGGAAATGCTGGAGTATTTCAGCACCGGCTTGGCGGAACAGGCCAGTCAGGAAATCGCCAATCGGGTGGAAGGCGTGGTTCTGCTCCAGGCGGAAGTGCGGGAAGCCTGGGTCGAGAACACGGTGCAGTATGCGACGGTGAGCCTCCATTGGAGTGCCCGGGACTATACCGTGTCGCTCGGAAAGGCGCCCGGCGAGGCTGGTTATCTCGTCGAAGGCAGCGAGCAGGAGCCGGTTGAAACAACGGAAGTGTGGACCTTTATGCGATATCAGCATGGCAAGTGGCTGCTTTCCGCGATTCAGCAGGTAGCGTAAGCTTCCGTGCAGCCGGTGTGGTAAGGGCTGACAACTCAGAGATGATGCGATGCGGGGGCAGTCACGTAGGTGGCTGCCCCCGTTGTGTATGGGGCTAGCGTTTCTTCGACCCTCGCCGTGGTCGTTTCACGGGACCGTCCTCGATCGACAGGCACCCCTGCGCCTGGGAGATCGCCTCCAGCAGCGCGGTCCGTTCTCTGTCCGTGTCCTGCACCGGCGGCATGCTGTTCACGAACTCCTCCGCCGCATCCACCAACGCCTGCAGCGTGGTTTCGATTCCGTTCGATGCCACCGTTGGCGTCGCGGACGCCATGCGGGCCATGGCCCTTCTTCTTCTCGGCCCGACATAGATCTGCGGGGCCACGGGATTATCCTTCTCCAACTCCGGTCGTCTCGATATCGGCATGCGTCCTCCAAAATGGCAAACAAGGAACGCCCACTCTACTCGATTCTGCGGCGCGTTTGCATGGCCGAAATCATTCTTGTTTCGACGAAGACTTGAGCCTGATCCGTCTAGCGACCCACGGCCTGCCAGACTGATTATCTGGAATCGTAGCCGCGTCATGGCTGTGATTGACGGGTCGTCACAGGGATGACGAGTGAGGTGGTCTGTCGACTCAGATAGACGGTTGGGGGAAAGCGAGTGCACCGGTTAACTGTACGGAAGGATTCAGGGAAATCACATCGCTGTTGATCAGTGCATCACTCAGTCGCTCATGTCTCCATCGGTGGATTATAGGCACGACTGTTGCGTAATCACCTTACTGTAACGCGAGGTGACATTCATTCGGCCAAGGCTGTCAGCGATGACGGCCAGAGGAGTGAAGCATGCGACAGTCTCTCGGAATGCGTTGCTATTTCACCGCCTTCGCCATGTTCCTCTCGGCTCTCGTCGGTCGTTCCTGGGCGTCTCGAAAATAGCCTCTCCGGCAACCTCCCGGTGGCCTGTCTGCCGCCGGCAGTTTCCCCCCCCACGCTACTGCTTGTCTGATTGAATTCTGTTCCTTCCTCCGTAGTCCGGCGCGGACTGCACACGCGCGTGCCTTTTAACGCTCCCAATTTCGTTGATGAGGCGCGGGCATCGACCGGATGTCGCTTGACTCCCATTTTCACCGGCCCCTATAATTCGGCGGTTCTGACGCGATAACCAGCTGATTTGGCGTAGAGAATGGCCGAGTTTACCCATTTCAACGAGTCGGGGCGGGCGCGGATGGTCGATGTGGGGGCAAAGGCCTCGACTGAACGACTGGCAACCGCGCAAGCCATCGTGTTTCTTCAACCGGAAACCCTTGAAAAGATTCAGCAGGGCAAGATCGCCAAGGGCGACGTGTTGTCGGTCGCCCAAGTGGCCGGCGTGATGGGAGCGAAGAAGACGCCGGATTTGATCCCCATGTGCCACCCCATCCTGCTGACGAGCGTCGACATCTCCTTTCAGGAAGCAGATCAGCCGGACCGTGAGGGACGCTGCTCGATTACGATTACCGCTACGGCCAAGACCACTGGGCCTACCGGCGTGGAAATGGAAGCGATGACGGCCGCGTCGGTGGCGGCGTTGACGATTTATGATATGTGCAAAGCGGTGGACCGGGGCATGAGCTTCGGCGACATCTGCCTGTTGACCAAGTCGGGCGGAAAATCCGGCATCTATACGCGCCCGGCCCCGGTTCGATGATGGACCGGCCCGTTGCCCGGGAAGATGGAGCAGTGACATGGTGACGGTGCGACTGTTCGGGATGACGAAAATGTTGGCGGGGAATCAGGGTGCCCTGTCGATGGCCCTTCCCGACGGCCGGCGGGTGAAGGATCTGGTGGCTGTGATTGACGCAGCGTACCCGAAGATCGGTGAACTGCTGCAGAAGAAGAAAGTACTCGTGTCGGTCAATCAAGACATTGCCCATGAGGACCTTGAAGTGAAGGATGGGGATGAGATCGCCTTGCTGCCGCCCTTCGCGGGCGGGAGTGACGGATGCTGAACAAGCCTGCCAGCGGCGTTCTCGCTTTGCGCGTCGGCTCGACGTACCATACCGTACGCCTCGCCTCCGTGCTCGCTGCGGCCTTGCCGGACAGGCTTGTTGAGCATCCTTCCTGAGAGAACGAGAGACGAAACCGGAGGGGACAAATCAATGAGTCTCGAACAGGTCACCACAGACGGCCGGCCCGCCACCGACGATGAAGCTATGTTGGTCAGGGTGCAGCGTGAGGATTTCTCCATCGACGAAGAACTCCGTCGCGTGCGCGCGCGTTCGAAGCGCATCGGCGGGATTGCGATATTTCTGGGCACCGCGCGGGATCGCTCGAAGGGCAAGGATGTGGACGGCATCACCTTCGAGCATTACGAAGGCATGGCGCAGAAGAAGTTGCGGGAGATCCGCGAGCGCGCCTTGAAAGACTTCGGGGTGATTGAACTGCTGATCCTGCACCGGTATGGCGAGATCGGCATCGGTGACAACATCGTGCTCATCATCGCGGGTGCCGAACACCGCGCGGAAGCGTTCCAGGCCTGCAAGTGGGCGATTGACGAACTGAAGCAAATTACGCCGATTTGGAAACTCGAACACACCCCCGAAGGGGAGGTGTGGGTCGAGGAGCACCCATAGCCCTGTCAGGGGCACGCAGTTAGGGGGAGAGGCCCGCGCCCTCGAATTACCATGGACCACAGCACCCTCGATACACCCGCTCCCACGATTTACGACCGATTGGGGCGTCCGCTCCGCAGTCTGCGCCTCTCCGTGACCGATCGCTGCAATCTCCGGTGCAAGTATTGTATGCCCGAAGATGACTACGCCTGGTTGCCGCGGGATACGATCCTCACCTTCGAGGAGATGGCTGAACTCACGGCGATCTTTACCGAACTGGGCGTGGACAAGGTTCGTCTGACGGGCGGGGAGCCGCTGTTGCGCCGGGACCTGCCGCGTTTCGTCCGGCAGCTGTCTGAAAATCGGCGGATTACGGAGATCGCCCTCACCAGCAATGGTGTGCTCATGGCGGATCAGGCTGCCGACCTGTCATTCGCCGGCTTGAACCGTGTCACCATCAGCCTGGATACCTTGCGCGCGGACCGGTTCCGCACGTTGACCAAGCGCGATCTGCACCATCAGGTGTTCGACGGCATCAAGGCGGTGGTACAGGCCGGATTCCCGTCGCTGAAATTCGATACGGTGGTCATCAAAGGCTACAACGACGACGAACTCATTGACCTTCTGGAATACGGCAAGACCGTCGGCGGCGAGGTGCGGTTCATCGAATACATGGATGTCGGCGGGGCCACGGACTGGTCCATGAGCCAGGTGCTCTCGCGGGCGGAGATGCTGGAACTGATCGGCCACCACTACGGAAGCGTGAAGCCGGTAATTGAGAACAGCGTCGCGCCGGCGGAGCGGTTCTTGCTGCCCGACGGCACCACCTTCGGCATCATCCCTTCGACGACGACGCCGTTCTGCCGTTCGTGTGACCGGAGCCGGCTCACGGCCGACGGAATGTGGTATCTCTGTCTCTACGCGAAGGATGGCCTGGACTTGCGGGCGCCCTTGCGACAAGGACGTTCTCGCGATGAGTTGAAAGCCCTGATCACTGCAGCCTGGGAAGGGCGGGCGGATCGCGGCGCTGAGGAACGCAAAGCCCTGGAAGCGATGGGTCTGCGGGAACAACACCTCATCGAGATCAATCGTCTTCGTGAAGATCCCCACCTTGAGATGCATGCGCGAGGCGGATGACCGTCAGTTTGTGCTGCTCCTGTTGCCGGATCGGCCGACGCATCTCCCTCGGAGCAGTGGATGTTTGAACCGCATACCCTGACCATTCTGAGCCTTGGATTTGTGCTGGGGCTTCGTCACGCCCTCGACGCGGATCATCTCGCCGCGCTCTCCACGGTGTTGGCGGAGCGGCCCACGGTCCAGGCCTCGACGGCCATTGGATTTTTCTGGGGACTCGGGCACACGTTGATGTTGTTGTGTGTCGGAACCCTGTTGCTGGCGCTGAACCTCACGATCCCTGAGTCCATGGCGAACATGTTTGAGTTTGCCGTCGGGGTGATGCTCGTGGCGCTCGGTCTTTCGCTGGCCCGCCGGATCTACAAGGAGCAGTGGCATCTCCACACCCATGAACATGAGGGGCGGCCGCATGTGCATTTGCATAGCCATCATGTGCAGCGCGACCATGCGCACGGGCATTGGTATCAGGGATCGTTGCGGCCCCTGTTGATCGGCATGGCGCACGGGTTGGCCGGATCGGCGGCGCTGATGTTGGTGGTGCTGTCGACGGTGACGGGAATCGGCCAGGGCATCGGATATATCGTCGTGTTCGGTGTCGGGTCTATTCTGGGGATGGTCGGCGTCGGGGCGATCCTGAGTCTGCCGGTGGTCTATTCGATGACGGTCGGGCCGCGTGCCTATTGGATGATGCAGGGATTGGCCTGCCTCGCCAGTATCAGCCTGGGTGTGCTGATGATGATTCGGATCGGACTGGGAGCCGGCGTGGCGTAACGTCGGAAGGCGCTCGCTTCAGGTCCGTCGTCTTCGAGAGCCCATTGCGCCGTCACCTGCCCCTGATGGATCTACAGAGACGCTCATCAACCGTGCAAATCTGTGTGCGCCTTTCCGAGAGGTATGGTATTCTGCCGCCCAGTGCAGAGGACTCATCCACAACAGATTGAGGAAACGCCGGAATACGTGGGCAATTCCGGAAAGCCACGGCCATGAATGTCCGTGTGCTGGGCTGTCATGGTTCGGGGCAACTCGTTCCAGGGGAGAACGGTCCGGTTCAGTGCGGAACCTGCGGTTTTTTATTGAACGATCAGCTGCTGGTGGATGCCGGAACGATTGGGTCCAGGCTCTATCTCGAAGAGCAGCGGCGTATCCGGGTGGTCGTACTGACCCACCTGCATTTTGATCACATTCGTGAGTTGCCGACGCTGGCCGATAACCTGGTCGGCGAAATCGATGAGCCGGTGGTTATCGCGGCGATTCCCGAAGTGTTGGATGGATTGCGGACACATATTTTTAACGGCCGGGTGTATCCTGATTTCTTCCGGTTGCCCGATCCCGCCAGGCCGGTTTTTCGGTCCCTCGAGCTGCAGGTGGGACGAGAGACGTTGTTGTGCGGGCTGGGTGTGACCCCGATTCGGGTCAACCATGTGGTACCGACCGTAGGATTTTTGCTTCGCGAGGGTGATTGCACGGTGCTCTACAGCGGCGACACTTATCACACGGATGAGTTATGGCAGGCGGCGAAGACTGTAACCGGGTTGAAGGCGGCGTTTATCGAAAGTTCGTTTCCCGACGACATGGCTGACTTGGCGCGAGTTGCGAAACATCTCACTCCGGCGTTGCTGGCTGAGGAGTTTGCCAAAATGGCGAGGCCCGACGTGCCGGTCTATGCGTACCACCTGAAGCCGCGGTTTCGGGAACAAATTCGGCAGGAGCTCGGACAACTGGACATCCGTCGGTTGACCGCGCTTGAAGAAGGCCAAACCCTTGTACTATAGGTGAGCACAGATGGCTTGGTTTAAAAAAGGAAAAACCGAAGAGGCAGAGCCACCCAAACGCTCCAAAGCGGCGGAGGGGATGTGGCTGAAGTGCAATCACTGCCGGGAGATCGTGTATCGCAAAGAGGTGGACCGCAATAACAAGGTCTGCCCGAAATGCGATTATCATTTTCCCATCTCGGTCATTGAACGCATCAACCTGCTCGTCGACCTCGGCACGTTCAAAGAGTGGGATCCGGAGCTGGAGCCGCAGGACCCGCTTCAATTCCAGGACACCCGCACGTACAAAGACCGGATCAAGGCGCAGCAGGAAAAAACGGGCCGGAAAGACGCCATGGTGATCGGCCAGGGCGTGATCAACGGACGCAAGGTTGCGCTCTGTGTATTTGATTTCGGGTTTATGGGCGGCAGCATGGGCTCCGTCGTCGGCGAAAAAATCTGTCGGGCCGTCGATCGCGCGTTGGAATCGCGGATGCCGTTGATCCTTGTGACCGCGTCCGGCGGCGCCCGCATGCAGGAAGGCATCCTGTCACTCATGCAAATGGCGAAGACGTCTGCGGCGGTCGCGAAATTAGGCGAGGCGAAGCTGCCGTTCATCTCGATACTGGCCGATCCGACTTTCGGCGGAGTGACCGCGAGTATTGCCATGCTGGGTGATGTGATCATCGCGGAGCCGAAGGCGCTCATCGGATTTGCCGGTCCGCGCGTCATTGAGCAGACGATCAAGCAGCAGTTGCCGGACCAGTTCCAGCGGGCCGAGTTTTTGCTGGATCATGGGATGATCGACATGATCGTCGAACGGAAGCAGTTGAAAGAGGCGGTGAGTACACTGGTCGGTCATTTCTAGCAGAATGCGAACACTGTCCGTCGCCGGGGCTCTCGCTCTTCGCGTAGACTCGAGGTCCCAAGCACCTACGCCTCGTCTCCGTACTTGCTGCGGCCATGCCGGACGACCTTTATTCGCATCCTGCCGGAAGCTTCGATTCCGACATGCTACGTGAGCCTATCATGCCCACGATGACCTATCCCTCCACCGTGCAATTTCTCTACGGCCTGCAGCAGCACGGGATCAAGTTGGGGCTTGAGACTATTCGCACCTTGCTCACCCGGGTGGGTGAGCCGCATCGTCGATACCCTGTGCTTCACATCGGTGGCACGAACGGGAAAGGCTCGACTGCGGCAATGACTGCGTCGATCCTGCAGGCCGCTGGTCATCGGGTGGGCCTCTATACCTCGCCGCATCTGATCGATTTTCGCGAACGGATCCGTGTCAATGGCGAGATGATTCCCGAGTCGCGCGTGACGGAGTTGGTCG
This sequence comes from Nitrospira sp., assembly GCA_009594995.1. GTDB lineage: Bacteria > Nitrospirota > Nitrospiria > Nitrospirales > Nitrospiraceae > Nitrospira_A. Next base: position 8,765 of record VOPR01000009.1, read on the forward strand.
AGACCTTGCGCGCGGCCGCCGCGCCCGATCTGGCCCCGACGTTTTTTGAGTTCACCACAGCGTTGGCCTTTCACTATTTTGCAGAATGCCGCGTGGATATTGCCGTGCTTGAGGTCGGCATGGGCGGGCGTTTCGATGCCACCAATGTCGTGGAGCCCCTCGCCACCGCCATCACGACGATCGACCTCGATCATGAAGCCTATCTCGGATCGACCATCGAGGCGATCGCCTTTGAAAAGGCCGGGATTATCAAGCCGGGAGTGCCGGTTGTGTTGGGCCGTATCGGTGAATCTGCTGGTCGAGTGATCGAGGATCGCGCGTCGGCGGTGGGCGCCCCTGTCTCTCGTTTGGAACGTGACTTTCGTTGTGAAGGATCTTCTCCTGCCGACTGCCGGTATACAGGCCTCGCGTTACGGACTGAACATCTCGGTTGTCCTCTGCAAGGCCGGTTTCAACTCGACAACCTGGCCTGCTCCTTGGCTCTGATCGAGTTGGCCGGGCAGCGTGGCCTGTCGGTACCGGAGTCGGCTATCTCTGCCGGTTTGCAGCAGGTCGCCTGGGCGGGACGGTTGGAAGTTGTCGGCGAGGCGCCGACGGTCATCGTGGATGGGGCGCACAATCCGGCGGCGGCGACGGTGCTCGCCGAATATCTTGCCGAGTGGCGGCGTACCAGGCCTGCCGCGCATATCACTTTGATCGTTGGGATGATGCGCGACAAACATCCACGCGAATTTCTTGCCCCATTGCTGCCGCTGGTTGATTCGCTGATTTTGACGCAAGCGGATCTTCCTCGCGCGGCTTCCGGATCGGAACTCCGCGCCTTGCTTGGAGACGCTGCGTCTTCCGCGCAGGTGGCGCCGACTCCGGCTGATGCGCTGGCTCTCGCCCGGCGTTCCGCTGCCGCGTCCGATCTGATTTGTGTCACTGGCTCCTTGATGTTGGTCGGAGACATCAAGGCCCTTCTTCGAGGGTGTTCCCTCTCACCTGTTCGTGGTTGAGATGGGGCCAGACCGTTACCCGGCTTCAACTCGGCGGCGCGTGATCAGCCGCTTCCTGTCTGTTGTCGCCCTATGGATGTTCATCGCTGTGGGGCCGTTCTTTGCGTCCGCTTGGGCGCAATCGACGATGACCACGGCCTCACCCACCAATCAGCCTCTCACTGTTACCGCTGAACGCATCGATCATCTGCAAGAACAGGAAGTGTACGAGGCGGACGGGTCCGTGGTGGTGACGCAAGGTCCCCTACGGCTGACGGCCGATCACGTGACGATCAACTCGCTGCCGGGCACGCTGGTGGCGACCGGCCATGTCCATTTTCGAGATCCCAGCTCAGATTTGAAATCGGAACGGTTGGAGTTGAACGTGAATACCGAGGCGGGTGTCATCGCGCATGGGTCGATGTACATCCGGCCGAGCAATTCGTTTTTCACCGGACGCAGTATCCGGCGGCTTTCCGAAGATCATTACCGGATCAAGGAAGGCACCTTTACCAATTGCGATGCCAAGGACGGCGAAGTTCCGGCCTGGCGGTTCAAATTTGAAGATCTCGATGTGAATACGGGAGAGAGCATCGGCATGAAGCGGGCCTGGCTCTGCATGCGCGATACTCCGATCATTCCTGTGCCGACCCTGACCTATCCGCTGAGCAACCGGCACAGCGGGTTTCTCATTCCCACACCGGCCTACGACAACCGGTTCGGATTACACTACCAGCAGGGATATTTCTGGGCGATCAATCCCAGCCAGGACCTGACGATTTCCCCCTCGTACTATTCGAATCTCGGCTACGGAAGCGACTTCGCCTATCGATACTACTTAGATCGTCGATCGAGCGGACAGTGGTTCGCGAGTTTTATCCAGCAGACAAAATTGCCGAATGTGTCGGGTGTGGATCAGACGAGCTCGGACGAGCGCCGTCTCCGAGGCTTGGTCAGCGGCCAGCATATACAGCAGGTCACCGAGACACTGCTGGTTCGGGGGCAGGCGTCGTTTGTGTCGGATCGGCAGTATCTCCAACAGTTGAGCAACTCAGGAACGCAGCGGGCCTCGCCAAGCGGTGAGTCGACATTGCTGGCAACGCAGCGACTGCCTTATGGAAGCGCCTATTTTCTGGGGCAATATCTCCAGCCGTTGAATTCCGGCGGTCCCGACACCTTTCAACGCCTTCCGGAGGTGGGCTACGTCCTTCCCAATACGTCGCCCTTCGGGATGCCGTTCCTCCTGAATGTCGACACGAACTTCGTGAATTTTTATCGCGAACAGGGGTTTGCGGTGAATCGCATGGACTTTATGCCCGGCGTGACGACCGATGTGATGGACCTCGGGCACGTGATCGGCCTCACGCCCCATTTCAAGTTCAAAGAAGTGTACTACACGCGCGGAATTCAAGAGGCCAGCCCGCTGCATCGTGAGACATTTTGGGCTGCGATGGATGCCTCTTCGAAACTGAGCCGTCGGTACACCGGGGGCGAAGGTGGCAGCTTTCTCCACACCATCGAGCCGAGCGTGATGTATGAATACGTGCCGGGCAGCGATCAAACCAAGATTGCGCAGATCGACCAGATTGACGACATTCCGAAGAAGAACCTGCTGACCTATTCCCTGCGCACCAAGTTACTCGAGCAACAGTTGAACGGGCAGAGTTTCAACTGGCTCGATCTGACCGTGGCGCAGAGCTATCATGTGGGCGCGGTGCAGACCCGTGCGCGGGAGTTTACTCCCGGGGTGTTGCCGTTTCTGGGATCGTTGACGCAGCCTCTGCAACCGGCGACCGTGGACGTACAGGGGCGGAAAATGTCTGATGTTTGGATGCGGGCCGTGATCGGCAATACGGCGCCGGAGTTCCTGCGTCCTCCCGGACAAACCGAAGCGCTGGGGAAAAACATCACGGCCGGGCAGATTTTACCGCCGATGAATTCGTATCTGACTGTAGATGCGTTTCTGGACCCCTATCGCGGGACGTTCAGTCAGTGGAATACCGACCTTCGGGTGCAGCAATCCAATTATTGGTATATTGAGGTCGGTCAGCGGTTCAGTCATGACGGTAACCGAGTCCGGCGCGGCGATATCTGGAATCCGGTGTCTTTCAATGAAGTGTATGCACCCACGAAGGAAATTCAGTTCGCGACGGCCGGCGGTGGATTCCGGACACCCTGGGGGTGGACCATCGGTGCGAAGGGGTACTACGACGTCAAAGGCGGCCGCAGTCCGGAATACGACGTGGTGGCGCTCTATCAAAACCCGTGCAAGTGCTGGTCGCTCGGACTGTATTACTTGCAGTTCCCGGACCGGCAAAGTTATTCGTTTATGTTGAGCATGACCGGAATCGGCTGGACGGAAAACTTCGGCACGATTGTGGCGCGGACGATCCTCGGTCCATTGTTGGTCGGGGACCGTGGCTTACCGTGGGCCGCGCCGGGCGGTCCATACGGGCGTGTGCAGAATGCGCTGCCTGTGCAATCGATGCCATTTGGTCGCTACTGACAGGCTGTGGCAAAGGCGCCGACGGCGTTCTCGCTACGCTCAGAGACCCAACGTACCGGTAGCGACTTGCTGTATCCTTGCTGAGAGATTGAGGTCTCACGTGCGAGCCTGCCTTGGTCGGTTGTCACCAATCGGCTAGTCGGGAGTTCGGGTACGAGTGAGCAACGGGTGCCCGCAGGAGGTTCGGCGAGTATGTTGGCCAGAGACAATCCTGCCGTTGTGCGACGAAGGCGTTGGAGTCTTTTTGCAATTGCGATGCTGCTTTCTGGGGTTGTGGCGCTGGGATGGGCCGAACCTGCGCTGTTGGCGGCAGATCAGCTCTCGCACCTGCAACGGGCCGCCGTATTTCTGAAAGCCGCCGACTACCGGCAAGCGTTGGAGGCCTGCCAGGCGGAGGTGCGAGAGTCGCCTTCCGCTCGAAGTTACGTATTCCTTACCTATGTCTATCATGCCCTCGACGGATATCTGCAACACCTGGCGGCCACGGATCAGTGGGTGCGAGTTGAGCAGCTCTCTTTGAATTTGTCCGCCGGACGAGTCGAAGATCTACTTGATTCGCCGGATGTGCTGGCGCGTATCGCCAAAGAGGTGATTCAGCAGGCGGTGCAGCGGCAGGGTGATGTCACGGCGGCCATGGCTGCGCGGTTGGACGAGGGGTTGGTGAACGTTCTCTGGCTGGAGCAAGACGCATGGCGGAAAGCGCGACCGGCTGATTGGTGGTCTGCCGCACCTCTCCAGTGGCAGTGGGAGAGGCCGTGATTTGACTCTCTGCAAAACCGTGTTATAGGATGACAAGACGTGCCTGAAGTCCGCTTCAGGACAGTGACAGCGAATGCATCTAGGTGAGTAGCGCGAAGGAGGGTACTGTGGCAGGCGATGCGTTGAAGGCGACTGATGCGACGTGGGATGAGGATGTCATGAAGGCATCCGAGTTGGTCATGGTGGACTTTTGGGCGGTGTGGTGCGGACCTTGCCAGATGGTCGCCCCGATCGTCGATGAACTTGCAAAAGAATATGCGGGCAAAGTGAAGGTCCGTAAGCTCAATACGGATGAAAACCCGGAAATTGCCGGCCGTTATCAAGTGATGAGCATTCCGACCATTCTATTCTTCAAGAATGGGCAGGCAGTCGAACGCTTGGTTGGTGCGCGTCCCAAGCGTCAGTTCAAGGAAATCATCGATTCGCTTCTCGCTCAACATTCCGGCGCCGCCTAGCGCCTGACTCTCAGCGGCATGCTGTCCGAGCTGCGCATCTCGAATTTCGGCGTCATCGAGCAGCTGGCCGTCACCTTCGGCTCCGGTTTCATCGTGTTCACCGGTGAGACCGGGGCCGGAAAATCTCTCCTCATCGATGCGGTTACGCTGCTGGTCGGCGGCCGCGCCTCCGTCGATCAGATCCGTGCCCAAGCCGACGAAGCCGATCTCGAAGCGGCGTTTCACCTGTCCCCGGATCATCCCCTTCTCCATCTCCTGCAGAGCAAAGGCTTTGCGCGGCCAGACGACAGCGATATTCTTATTCGACGCGTGATCTCCCGCACAGGGCGCAATCGGACTTATCTAAACGGCAACCTCTGTCCGGTTCATCTGCTGGAGGAATTGGGTGGGGCGTTGGTGGATGTGCACGGACAGCACGAACAGCAGTCGCTCCTTTCGCCGTCCGCCCAATTGGAGGCGCTGGACGCCTTCGGCCGGCTTCATGGCCTTCGCCAGGAATATCAGGCTGCGTATTGTCTTTGGCAGGACAGTGTGGCCCAACTGGAAAACGTCACGGCGCAAATCGCACAGCGTCGCGAGCGAGAGGATTTACTCCGGTTTCAATTTCAGGAGATCACGGACGCCGGAGTCGAGGCGGACGAAGATGCCCGGCTGGCTCAGGAGCGCCCGCGGTTGATGCATAGCCAACAACTCGGGGATCTGTCCGACCAGCTGCATGAGTTGCTCTATGCCGGCGATCAGGGCGTGCTCAGTCAGCTGGCCACCGCGCGTAAGCTCATCAGCAAGATGGAATCGATCGACGCCACCGCCACAGAATGGGCGCGGATCGTGGACGATGCCACCGTTCCACTGAGAGATTTGGCCGATCAGGTTCGCCGGTACCGCGATCAAGTGGAGGCCAACCCTGCGCGATTGATGGAGATCGAGCAGCGATTGGACCGGCTGCATCGCCTCATAAAAAAGTATGGGGGATCGCTGGATGCGTTGTTGTCCCTGCAGGATTCCCTGCGCGCCCAACTGGCTCAATTAGACACCGCCGAGACTCACCTGCAGGACCTGACCCGCGCCGTCGAGCAGGGGGCCCGCCGCTTGGGAGAGGTGGCTGAACGGCTGTCGAAAAAACGAGCGGATGCCGCCAAGAGACTGACGATCCAAGTCATGAAGGAATTAGGCGCGCTCCGTATGGAGCGCACGCGCTTCGGTGTGGAGATCTCGCCGCTGTCCGGCGATGCGTCCTATGCTCAGACCGGTCAGGATACGATCGAATTTCTGTTTTCAGCTAATCCCGGTGAGCCCCTCAAGCCGCTGGCCAAGGTGGCCTCAGGAGGGGAGTTATCGCGAGTCATGCTGGCGTTGAAAACGATATTGGCTGAAAGCGATCGAGTCCCTGTCCTTATTTTTGATGAAGTCGATGCCGGTGTGGGAGGGGCAGTCGCCGAAGTTATGGGGGCGCGGCTCAGGGACCTCAGCCGGCACCATCAGGTGTTATGTGTGACGCATCTTCCCCAGGTTGGATCCCAGGCGCATGCGCACTATTTGGTGGAGAAGCAGGTTCGGCAGAAGCGCACGGTCACGCAGGTTCGTCTATTGACGTCGGATGAACGGGAAGAGGAGGTGGCGCGTATGCTGGCCGGGGTGACCGTGACGAAGAATGCGCGTGCAGCGGCGGCTGAAATGATCGAGAGCGCGAAGGAAAGACGATAACGGCAGGGTTAGCTGGTCGGTGAGGTTTTGGCAATTGCGAGGGCGGGCAGAGAGGATTTGCATTCCCGCACCACCTGCGCAAAGAGCTCCGTCAATCGCGGGTCAAAAGTCGTGTCCGCCTGCAGGATAATCTCCCGAATCGCCTCATCGATGGAGGTCGGCTGGTGCCCCCGCATATCCACCGTCAGGTTGTCGAATGCTTGCGCAATGGCGACGATACGCGCCAGAAGGGGGATGCCCTCGCCTTCGAGCCCGTGGGGATTGCCCGCTCCGTCGAAACGTTCCTGGTGATAGGCCACAATTTGACCGACCTCTGCTTGAAATCCGAGCGGCAAGAGCATGCGGGCTCCGGCTTCGGAATACTCCTTGGCTCGAGAACTGTTCTTGAGCGCCTCGTCATCATCGGCTGAGTACTTATAGTCGGACAGGCTGACTTTCCCGATATCGTGCAAGAACGCTCCCAGTGCCAATGCCTTTTGGTCTGGCAACGGGAGATTTAGTTGGTTGGCGAGTAGGGACGCGTAGAAACTGACGCGGCTGCAGTGATTCAATAGTTGCCGGTCTTTTGCCTCGAGCAGATCCGACAAAAGAGGAATCAGGGCCGTGACATCCGCTGAACCGGCGACCGTGTCTGTCGAGGAGTTCCCGATGGCGAAATATTTGGCCTGCAAATCCTTCCACGCGTGCGCCGCTTCCTGTTCTGTTCCCCATAAGGCGGTTGATGTCTTCAAGAATGACCGGAGATAGTCCAACCGCTGCTTCTTCTCCAGTGTCTGATTGATCAGTGTAATGAGCTCCGTCACGTTGAACGGCTTGAGCAGGTAGCCGGCTGCGCCATGCCGGATGCCTTCCATCGCCGACTTCAAACTGCCGTAGCCGGTAATGATGATGACTTCAATGTCTGCGTAATCCTGTTTGATATCCTGCAGGAGATCGATGCCCTGGCGGTCGGGCAACTTCTGATCGAGCGTGATCAAGTCGATGTGTTGGTCTTTGAGAACCCGAAGCGCGGCCTTGGCATTGTCGGCGGAATGGATGGTGAAGAAGGGGCGGAGAATAACTTTCAGCGCGTCTCGCGGGCCGGTCTCATCATCGACGACCAGGACCGACGGTTTCACGCCTACGTGTTCAGGTGATGTATGGGTCCCCATCCAGAGCGCTCCCGGGTGCATTGCCAACTTCTAGGAAGATGAAACGCAAAACCTGTACCGCTCATACGTATCTAAGCGGACAATATATAGCAGGTCCGGAATGTTCCGGCCACAAGATATTTGATGCAGGACCTTGGTGCATTGAGCAAATGAGACAGATGCAGGCACTGGTGTGCCAGACTGTGTCATTCCTGAGGCAGTGGCGGCTCAGAATTCCCGCCGTTGTCGGGTCTGCTGATGCCCAATGTGTCCATGCGATATTTCAGCATGCGCCGGCTGATGCCCAGCATGGTGGCCGCATGAGTTTGTACGTAGGTCGTGCGTTTGAGCGCATCCAGAATAATTTCACGCTCGAATTCCATTACGGCTTTTTCCAGCGACAGACGTCCCGCCAGTGTGTCATCCCGGAGAGACGTGGAGCGTGTATCGGTCCGTAGGATATTCGGCAGGTGCTCGGGCGTGATCACATTGGAGCCTTTGGACCAGATGAACGCCTGCTCGATGATGTTTTCCATCTCGCGCACGTTTCCAGGCCAGGGATAATGTGAGATCAACTCGAGTGCGTCTTTGGTGAATTCCTGCGGAGGGCGTTTCTCCTCTTCGATGCGTTTCGCAAGGAAATGTTTGGCCAGGAGGGCGATGTCCTCACCTCGCTCACGTAAAGGAGGGAGGTAGAGCGCAATCACGTTGATGCGGTAATACAGGTCTTCGCGGAACTGGTTTTTTCTGACCATCTCATCAAGGTTCTTATTGGTGGCTGCCACGATCCGTACATCGACCTTGATGGACTGCACGCCGCCGACTCTGGTGAATTCCCGTTCCTGGAGCACACGCAGCAGTTTGGCCTGTGTGGCCGCACTGAGATCGCCGATCTCATCCAGAAACAGCGTGCCTGTGTGTGCCAATTCGAACTGTCCCACTCGTCGTGCCGTCGCATCCGTGAAGGAGCCTTTTTCGTGGCCGAAGAGTTCGCTTTCGATGAGGGTTTCAGGCAATGCTGCGCAATTGAGCGCCACGAAGGGGCGTTCGCGCCGAGCGCTGTTGTAATGAATCGCCTTGGCGACCAATTCTTTTCCCGTTCCGCTCTCGCCGGTCACCAGCACGGTCGTGCGGCTATCGGCCACCTGTTCGATCTTGGCGTAGATTTCCTGCATGGATGGGCTTTTGCCGATCAGATTGTGGAAGGCATAGCGTTGCACGACCTGTGCGCGCAAGTGACGGACTTCCTGCTCCAATTCCTGCTTGCCCAGGGTTCGTTCGATCACAATCTGAAGCTCTTCGACGTCGAACGGCTTGGACAAATAGTCGGCAGCTCCGAGTTTCATGGCGTCTACGGCGGTCTTCACCGCTTTCGTGCCGGTCAGCATAATGACCGGTACGGCACGATTCTCGGTGCGCATCGTTTGCAGTGCTGACAGCCCGTCCGTTCCCGGCAGAATCACGTCGAGAAGGACCAGGTCAGGGGTGTCATGCTTAAAAATGCGCAGACCCTCGGTAGCATCCGCTGCTTCCAGAACCTCATACGTCGGTTCCAACACCGTTCTCAGCGACGCTCGGACACGCGGCTCGTCATCGACCAGTAGTACTCGTTTTTTCATGTTACTCCCGTGCTGCTGAAACTGTGGTGCGTTCATCCGGCGCTGGAAGATTTACAGAAAACGTGGAGCCTGCTCCGACCCGGCTTTCGACCGTCACGGTGCCACCATGCTCACGGACAATTTGATGCGCCGTGGTGAGTCCGAGACCGGCTCCATCGCTGGCACTGTTGGAATGTTTGGTGGTGAAAAAGGGATCGAAAATATGTTCGAGATGGTCTGGCGCGATGCCGCATCCCTCATCCTGAACCTGCAGCTGTACCCAGGAGGTGCGACCGACGCAGGGCAGGAGGCGAGTGTAGATGCGAATGATGCCATTGCCGTTCGGCATCGCATCGAGCGCATTGAGCAGGAGATTCAACAGGACCTGCTTGATTTGTTGACGATCGAGCGAGAGCGGAGGCAGCTGCGGCGACAGAATCGTCTGCAACTGAATGCCGCGATGGGAGGCATTCGACGAGACGAAGCCGATGCACGAAGCGACGAGTTCATTCAGGTCTACCTCCGTAGGCTGCGGGGTCATGTAGCTGGCATAGTCGAGAATTTCATGGAGCAGACGCTCGATACGGTGGATATCCTCGATGGCTAGCTTGCTGAATTCTTTGATGAAGACCGGATCCTGCTGTCGTTGAGGAGCGAGCTGAACAAAGGTCTTGATAGACGTGAGCGGATTGCGGATCTCATGGGCAAACCCGCCCGCCATGATTTCCAGGGAGCGTAGCCGATCGGTTCGCCTCATCAAAGTGGATGAGCGACGCAGGTCGTCTTGCGTCAAGTGATGGTCCAGTGTATTGGCGGCGATGCGTGCGATTGTTTCAGCGAAGGCCAGGTGGTCCTCTTCCAGATGACTCTCTTCGCTGGCCGGACCGAGAGTGCAGAGCCCGAGGAGTCGCGTCTTGCTCCGAAAAGCCAGGCACAGACTGGCATGGACAGTTGTCATGGCTATGTAAGCCGGTGAGGAGGGCTCCTGGTCGGCCTGGAACATATGCGCTTTATCCGAAAGTCCGGCCACCAGCGGGTGGCTGTCTGGAAGGGTAGCCGGCAATTTAGACGAAGGGTTGCATCCGTGGGACGCAAGGAGACGGAACTGTCCGGCTTCTGATTCTCGAATCCAAAGGGCTGCTTCCGGTAGGCGTGTCTGTTGCGAGAGGGTCTTGACGATGAGGTCACCGAGACGCGGGAGTTCTGTAGCGATTCCCAGAGCCTCCGCAAACTCAGCGACTATTCTGACGATGTCCTTGGAACCTGGAAGGGTAGGCGTCTGCCGATTGTGGGAGTGAAATGTCATAGTCCTGTGCAGAAAATATCAATCCGGACACCAGGTTGCTCGTGGTGTCGCCAGACCCACTGCATGTTTTGTGCTAGTGAGTGAAGTATATATGTGCCCTATTTTTTCAGCTAGAGGAATCCGGTTTTTCAGCGGCGGCAAGAAGAATCTGCCCGGAGAGCGTGTGAACGAGTCGTGTAGGAGCGGTAGTAATCTGCGAGAAGAGCGTATTGAGACGGTCCTCCTCAAATGCGTGCAATTGCCCGATACGCAGGGCAACACAGCACTGCGCCATACGGTTTAGTGCTGAGCGGGGCTCTCCCGCAAATGCGTCGATGCCGAGTTCTTGTACGGCAGGTCTATAGAGACGGGCCGCATCTGCGGCAGGGGTGAATGCGCTCAGGATGAGTCTGCCGCCAGGCCGAAGGACACGGAAAAGTTCCCGCAATGCGTGATGCGGTGAGCGGGCGAAGCTAAGGGCGAGATTTGCTACTACTCGGTCGAATGAATTGTCTGCGAAGGGCAGCGTTTCGATGGAGCGACCGAGCACCCATTGCTGAGTGAGAGGCGTTGGTCCTGAAATGCGACCGGAAAACAGTTTGTCGACGTGTTGCAGGGCATCATTCATTGCGGTCTGCGCAGACTGCAGTGCGCTGGATGAAAAGTCCACGCCCACGTACCGGAGCGGTTTGTTGTGATGCCAGGTTTGCGCACGGAGACGATACGAGAGATTCAATAGGAGCAACCGCGCAAAGGAATGCATCCCGCACCCGACGTCAAGGAGGGCAAGGTTTCCGTCGAGCGGTTGCAGGAGTTGATAGAGCTGATCGATACAATGCCAATGTGCCGGCAGCTCATCCAAGGTGCGCGTGAGTTCGGTGTGTGCCGCCCAGAGGCGTTCGTTGCCTGCAGTGCCGAGAGCATATTTGCCGCGCAGTTGGTCACGTTCGAATCGGGCGCGGGTAGATGTTGCGCGCGAGAGGCCGGGGAGCGCTCTGGTGCTGGGTTCCTGGAGGCTGTTCCCTGAATGGCAAAGCTGCGAAATCTGTTGCCAGCTTGCGCGCAGAATCCATGGGGCGGTTTGGCCGGCAGTGAGGAGAGACGAAGGGATGAGGACTTTTCTACTCCGTGATCCAAGGCGACGGATTACATCATCCAAGAGGAGCGGAGGGGGCGCGGGAATCGCAAAGTCTGGAAGGTCCTGCCCGGCGGCGAGGAACACCACGTCGGTCCCGCAATGCGTGAGCTCCTCCTGTAATGTCGCGACATTCGTGTACTGTGCTGTGATGGCATCAGCTAAGAAGTGGTCGATGTCGAGTGGGAGGCCGAGCAGGTTGCCCAGTCCCGGTCTGGATCCGTTCACATGTTCCTGCAGCAAATCTCGTTGATGCAGTGTCGTGAGGCAGTGTCCGATGTCGAGCGTGGGATTGAGAAGAATCAGGCGACGAAGCTGCCTGTGCCAATCCTGGCGGCGCAGAGCGATCCGGCCAAGGAGGTCCGGCGCCAGCAGCGTGAGAGGGGTCTCAGGCCAATTTTCACGCGTGAAAGCCAGTACTGTGTCGAGGTCATCTTCCAGGGACGTGAACGTCGTCTGTGAAGGATCGCCGCCGCTCAGTCCGATGTGGCGGCTGTGATCGTATCGCAGGACTTGCAGTCCGCATCCGGCCAGAGCATAGGCAAACGCCACGTAGGATTGTTGTGTCGTGCCGTATCCCGGGCAAAGTAGCACGAGCGGGCACTGCTCCCTCAGAGCTTGTTTGGGAAAGTCATGTCGTAACGCAATGGTTTCCCCCTCGCGATTTCGCAAGAGGTGTGACGCTGTCAGGACGGGTGCCTCAGACATCGGTTCGGCGAGCTCCCCCGTGCCGCGGAGTTCCGGATCAATGAGACTCCGGAGTCGCTGCTCTTGAGCGATGGACAGGCGCTCGAAGCGCACCCCGATATACCGTCGCTGCTCTTCCGTCGCCGCCGGGCTGGATAGTGTCTGTGGCCGGGCGGGATGTTTCCAGATGATGCGTGCTGCCCACGGTTGTTCAGACCAGGGCATATCCGGAATGCTGGAGGAGGACTTGTTTGGTCCAACTGGAATCAGTTGGAACGCTTCTTGATTTTCTGGTAAGCGGAAATTTGTAGAGACTTCGAGGCAGGCGCCTTCCAAACTCAGGTTTACGATGTGCCCGGGCGAGCGCGAAGGGGAAACTCGTAAATCGACCACTTCAACAGGACACGAAAATCTCAGGCGAACCGCTTCACGCCGATCTTCTTGCATCGGAGTGGATGCCACGAAGTCGTGGGGCAGGCTCTCTGTTGCTGGAGATGGTGGAAGAACTAAGCCTTCGAAGGTGACTTGGGTTGAGCCATCATGTAGCCCGTCCAGAAGCGAACGGAGGACATCCCGATCACGTTTGACGGTGATGACGAAAGAAATGACGAAGTCTTTGATAGCGGAGAGGTGCACCTCTTCGGCAGACGAGGGCCGCTCATGCACCACTCCTTGAAGTTCCAGGAAACTCACCGGTGTCTTGATGACCACATAAGCTGGCTGTAAGTGAATCGAGGTCGACATCCCACGAATGGTCAGAAGCGCTCCTTCGGTGCTCATGTTGCGCAACAGGCCACGAAGCGTTGCGCCCCCGATGGATAATTGAACCGGTAGGGAGAAGGGCTTGCGTTCTGAACGGCGCCGCTCCGGTCGCTGCTGTGGCACATATCGAGCATGCGTTCCAATGCCCGACTGGGGTAATGGAGTTGGGGCGGACGGTGAGTCGGAAGGCTCTGGATTGAAGGGGAGATCTTCCGCAGCAGGAATGCGAACCGTGATGGCGAGGCCGCTGTCGGACGTGTGTTCGACCGCGATGGCGCCTCTATGCGCCTGAACGATTTGATGTGCTTGGAAAAACCTGTCGGCCAAAATCTCCTCACCTAGCGGAGGGGCCACAGCTAGGCGTCTGCTCAGGGCTGTTTCCCGGATACTGAAACTGGCATAGGTTTGAAAAGGTTCTGAGTGTGATCCGGCGCTTTGCAGGAGGCGCTCACGATTTTCCGAGGTGATTGTTTCTGTCTGCAGAATGAGCCGGGAAGGCGTGGTGATATCGGACGTATAGACTCGTGCATATTGAAGAAGAATCTGTGCCACGTCTTTGAGCGCCGCACGTGATCCGAGAATGAGGGGGAGGTCTTCTGCAAAATGAGTGGTGAGCACGAGCCGCGACCCTTCCGTTTCATCCCTAACGGTTTGAGCAACCGTTTGAAGAATCTCATTCAGGGCGACGGGGGCGAAATCAATCTGGTGAGTATGGATGGCTTGGGCGAGCTGGTGTCCGAGTTGGCTCGCCTGCGACGCCTTGGCAATCATCGTTTCCACATGTTGCTCGATCCTGCTGCCTTGGATGGATGTCAGCAATCGTTGCGAGTCCTGGAGCAATGTGGTGAGCGGCTGCTGCAACTGGCGTGAGACCCGGGCTGCCTCACGTGAGAGGGTGAGTTGCCGGTCGGTTTCTTGTAGGCGTGATTCCAATTCGGCGAGGCGATCCTGCTGAGCCTTCTGCTGCGACAGATCACGAAGTAACCCCACGGTACCCAGGTAACGATTGGCGGAGTCGAATAGTCCCTTTGCCGTGACCTCCACGGTGATCGGCATTGGGGGAGCATCCCGCAGTGGTTTTCGATGCAGCGTAAGTTCCAGCCGGCGAATCGAACGGCTACCTGCGCGGCGCTCGTTCAATCGGAACCGTCCTGTTTGCTCCTGCAAAGGAGGCAGCAGGACAGAATAGTGTCGGCCGGCCAACTCTTCCGAAGTGTAGCCGAGCATGGCGGTGACGGTTGTACTCAAGTAGACAAAGCGCCCTTCTGCATCGAGTTCATACAGCAAGTCGCTCAATGTTTCGATGAAGCGCAAATGTCGCTGAAATGTATGGTCCAACTTCATTTGCAGATCGCGTTTTTCGACGGCTTCCTGCACCGAAAACAGCAACTCAGTGATGAAGCCGGGAGAGCGTTTGAAGAGGAGAAAATCGGCTCCGTGCTGCAGGGCTTGAATGGCGGTGTGGGAGTCACTCTCGTTTGTCTGAAGCAGGATCGCAGCATAGGGCGCATTGCGACGAAGGCGGGCGATGAGGTCCAGTCCCCGTTCCGGACCCAGATCCTGATCAATAAGGATGATATGCCAGTCGCCCTGTTGGCTGAATGCGAGCGCTTCCTCGGATGAGTAGCCGGCTTCGATGCGACAACCTGTGAAGAAGCTTCTCAGGCTGGTGGTCACCAGCTTGATCTCGTCGGGATTCTCATTGATGAGAAGAATATTGAGCGAAGATTCGGGCAAGGACATGGAAGATCTCATGGTCCTCATGTAGGAGTGCGATCAGCGTCCCCGAAGGCTGCGTGTGCTCCTCGGAATGCACCACCGTACAGTGATGAACATGCTCTCCCTTTCAGTGGGACAATTCTGTCCTGAAGAAGCTGGTCGGCCTGCATGACTGGTTCAATATCATACATCTTCCTGAGAATCCCAGTCCGCTGCCTGAGGGGGCGATTCTACTTCGGTAGGGGGAAAATTGCTTGGCACGGGCAAAAATGATCAGGGCATAAACCTTCGTACCGTCTATGAGAAGGCATTGAGGCGGAGACTCGGGTGGATGTGTCGTTTCCGAAGGGCTCAACATGGACAGGAGTAGACCCACCACAGGTGTGATCCTGTGGTGGGCGGGGAGAGAACGTAATCTAGCGGGCCGAGGCGGTGTTCGATGTCTGCTGGCAGGCACCCGGCGTCATATAAAGCAGATAGTTGCCCATACCATGTTGAATGTTCTGGTTTTGCAGGGGGTGATGGTGAACCATCACCATCTCATAGTCATCCTGCTTGGTCACCGGGAATCCTTTGCCGTCACGGTAGACCTGGTGGGGCCGGAAGTCACGGAAGGTGCCGTCAGCATCCACCTCCGGAACCGTGCGTAGAAGCGTTTCCTTGGATGTCTTGTTCTCAAGCGCAACCATGAGCAATTCGTCATGCCCGTGGGGATAAGCAAATTTTACGCAGCCGTCCATGTTGAACTTCAGAGGCGCGGAGAGGACCGAAACCCCCGGCTTGATTTCAATGCCCTCGTCGGTCTGGTCTGCACCTCGTTGACCGAATTTGCTGTAGCACACGATGTTCACACCCACTTGGTAGACATCCATCTCCTGCACTTTGGTGCCTTTGGGGGCGATATACATGGTGAACCGGGCCATCACATCTTTCGTCGGCGGGGCCTTATGGTAGAACGCGACGACTGACATGAGGTTCTGCCCTTTGCCCAGCTTCACTCCGTACCCTTCAGGAAACCGGGCTTCTGTCATTTCCAGCCCCGCGCCGGCAAAGAATAACGGTTCCCCATCGCAGGAGACGCTGGGTTTGTCATTGTTCAACATAAGGATGTGATGGAGATAGTTCTTCGGGAGCGGCTTGCCATCCTTGGTAAATACCTCGGATTTGTAGCCGATCATGTAGGTATCTTCGGGAAGTTGAAACACCTTCTTGGGCATGCTCGAAGCGAGGTCGCCGTCGTGACCGGTCGGAAGATCCACAGGGCCGAACGTGAGGGTCACGGTATGGTCCTCAATGGTCAGCTTGGTCTCGCCTAAGCTCGGCATGGTCGGAATGGCGTGATGGTCATGTCCGCCGTCCGCATAGACCGTGCTCGTGATTCCCACTAGCATGACCATCAATAAAAGCACACGATTCATAGCCCCTCCTCGTTGTAACAGACCGGCCGTCCGTGAATGTATGTGACACTATGCAGGGAAGTCCCGCCCGTTCGCTATGGAGCCGTCGGAAGCGGAGTGAGTCGTTTCCACAGGTAAGTACCGCCATGTTGCCGGGGAGGGATGTTGTCTCTGGTGCCGACACGCACATACCACCAGATTCCTTTCGCTTCGGTGCCGTCCTCTGAGAGGACCACTTCAAAGGCGCCTTCCCGATCATTCCCGGTCTGTCTCCAGGTGCCCTGCCAGCGCCGATCATTGAAGCTGGTGGTAGAAAACTGGCCCCCCTGCCAGGTGTAGGGCCCATTGCCTTGCGGATCCAATGTGGCGACGTATTTCTTATTGTCTTCGATTTCCGTGACTTCCCATTCGCCGCTTAAGTTAACCCCGTTCGGCACGGCTGGCTGGGTATCGGATGCCCGGTGAAGCAGCGCAGCCTTGTCGGCGGCGGCCTGCTCTGTTCCGCTGTCATGATGACGGGTGGATTCGTGCCAGGCCACCAGGATCCATCGGCCATCCCGCCGTTCCATCACGCCTGTCTCCCGAAGCGGGAGTACCATCCGTTGCGTCAGGTCGGCCGGGTTGCTGTACCGAATGTAGTTCGACTCCATCGCAAACCAGGCGATATCCCCCTTCGTCCACATGTGAAGGCTGGTGATAGGAATCTCGAGCTTGACGACCGAGTCAAACTCACTGCGCATGTCGGCAGCCAGGTCGGGCCACCCGATGTATTTACGCCCGTCAATCGTATAACCAATGGCATCAACATCGTGGGACATGTATTTCGACATGGTGGCCAGATCCCGCTCGGCATTGGCCTGAACGAGGGCACGCAGCGTGGTCTCGGGATCGAGGGGTTCATTGGCTTGCGCTGCAGTCATGCACAGGATGCTGAGCAGCGGACCGAGCAGGAGGCAGTGCTGAAGCCTCAGGCCGAAGGATTTCTGTTTAAAAAATAGACGGTGCATAGGTGTGAAACCACGGAGGACAGTGACTCGTAACTCTACCGGCGCCACCGAGTTGAGGCTACCTGGCGCCTTGAGGTGGTGTCAATGGATATTTGCCTGGTCGGGGATACCAGTAATGGTGCAGGCAACCACCGTGACATTGTCGATGCCACCGTCGTCGAGGGCGGCCTGGATCAGAGCCCGAGTCGCGAGCGCCGGATTGTCTGCGTGGGAGAAGGCGGTTTCCAAAATGTGTTCGTCGGTCAACATCTTCGTGAGACCGTCGGAGCAGAGCAATAGGAGGTCGCCGCTGAAAAGCTCGAGCGACAAACAGTCGCTCTCCAAGACCGGGCCAAGTCCCATTGCGCGAGTCAGCACATGGCGGTCCGGGTGTCGCGCAGCCTGCGCGGGGGTGAGGCGCCCTTCGCGAACATCGGCTTCAATGAGCGTGTGGTCCCGCGTCAGCAAGGTGATGGTGCGTCTCCTCACCAGATAGGCTCGGCTATCGCCGACGTTCAGGACGAGGAGCCGCGGGTTCGGCAGCGGCAGCAGGTGCGCCATCACGAGCGTCGTGCCCATGCCCAGTAATTGAGGATGGCGATCGGCATGGGCACGGACGGCTGCATGGGCCTGCTCAGCCATGGTCGTCAGCAGGAACTTCCCGTGCTCTTCGTCATTCTCCGTCTCGTTGGCAGGGCTGCGAACAAGGGTTGGTGAGAAATCGGCGAGCGCATCCATCACGAGTCGGCTAGCTACATCACCTCCCGGATGGCCTCCCATCCCATCGGCTACAGCCCACAGTCGGCGTCGGTTATCGACGAGGAACGTATCTTGGTTGGTGGCACGGACCAATCCACGATCCGTCTGGCCATATCCCGCCCATTCCCACATGTCGTGACGTGTATTCACTCTATCCGATCGGATTCAGCGACGGAGGACCGTATCGCAGAGCGAGCCTGTCATAGAGGCAGGCCGCGAGCGGCTCAAGGTTTTGCGTATCGGCGGCATTATAGCGCACGAGCTGGTCCAATGCCGCCTCATCGCCGGCGCGATATTGATGCCACAACCGGACGGCCTCCAATCCGTCGAGTTGTAGGAGATCGGTGTCCCGTGCAATGTCCAATTCGCGTTCAATGTGTTTCAGTCCGCCCTGCAGGCCCACGCGTCTGGCGGCAAAGCAGAGATCGAAATGTGGAATCGAAACCCGCAATCCCTTGAAGCAGGTCTGCAGGTAGGGAATATCGAAGACGGTCCCGAAAAATGTGACGAGCAGGTCGGCCTGATCGAGTTCGTCCTGAATGGTCTCTTGGGTAAGAGACTCGCCACACACCAACGTGCGCATGCGTCCCTGGCGGTGGAGTCCGACAATCGTTACCTGTCCCTCGCGGGCCGAAAGGCCCGTCGTTTCAATGTCGAGATAAAGCGCCCGGGAGCCGAACGTACGAAACAGCCGCCAGTGGTCGCGGGTGTGCAGGCAGTCAGCAAAGTACCGGGGGTTGTGGAGATCAAGATGGTCCTGCGCGCGAGCCAGCTCTGCATCGTAGGCGACCTTTCTCGCCGGAGAGATGCCCGGCAGATTCGATTCCCGGCGAAAGGCGGCCCAATCGGCAATGCCCCCTTCCCAGAGCCGTCGTTCGGTTGAGGGGCCGATGCCCTTCAGATGGACAAACGTAGAGGTCAGCATAGACGTGACGTGAGAACCTGTGGTCCGGATTGTAGCCTTGATTTCAAGGGATAAACAAGTTAGAGTCCGCGACTGGTGCGGAGTTTCGTCACTATGGTGTTGCGCACGGCATCACGGCGCAGGTGAGGGGTCATGACCACGAATGGAACGATGAAGCGAATTCGAATTAAAGTCGGCGGTGTGCAGTTGGAAGCCGAATTAAAGGGAACCCGGACAGCTCAGGAACTCTATCAGGCCTTGCCTGCGGAAGGTCCGTTGAATGTGTGGGGCGAAGAGTTTTATTTTAAAGTGCCGGGTGTCAAAGATCACCGTGAAACTGCGACGACGCAGGTCAAAGTCGGTGATGTGGCGTTCTGGGGAGCCGGCCAAGTTCTGGCCATTTTCTTCGGGCGCACGCCGATGAGCATGGGGGCTGATCCAGTGCCTGCCGATCGGGTTAATGTCGTGGGGCGAGTGCTGGGGGATGCGGCGACGCTTCGGCAGGCCATGAACGCAAGTACGATACGGGTGGAACGGATCGAACCGGCGTAGCTGGTGGTGTAAGTTCATTGGGGAGTCGACTGGAATGAGACTGGCCAAAGAGCGGGTCCATCATATGGCGGATTCGGTGATCGCCCGCCTGCACGAGTTGAATTTTCTCGAGGTCACCGGAGATCGAAAGGCCCTCCGCGAGTCGTTGGAGCACACGATGACGGAGGAGCTGATGGTGGAAGATCGTCTGAACGTCGAAGTGCGCAAAATGATGCAGCCCTATGAGCGACAAATCGAGCAGGGGCAGGTCGATTACCAGAAGATGTTTACGATGATCAAGCAGAAGCTGGTGCGTGAGCGCGGGATCATTCTCTAGGCGTCTCACCATCCTGGGTCGGAGTCTTATTCGTGATCAGTGACGACAAAGCCAGCCATCTCGCCCATCTGGTACTGGGCGCCCTGAAGAAGAGTGCTCAATGCAGGCTGACCGAGGATGACGGGAAGGTCCTGCGCGAGATTAAACGGGTCGTGGCGTCCGAACTCGCACTGGAAGCGGAGATTGACAAAAAAGTGCGGGCGAGGCTCGCGTCCTATACCAGGCAGATTGTGGAAGGCAGTCCGGAATGGGACGTGATGTATCGAAAGACGTCCGAAGAAGAACAAAAGAAACGCGCGAAGCCCTGATCGCGCGTGGCGAACGATATCGACGAGGTGATGTGATGAGACTGAGTGGATGGATGGCCCTGTGCCTGCTGGTGCTCTCGGTTTCCGCCTGTACCCATGCGAAGCCGAAACCGCTTGTGCCGCTCGAGTTGAGCTACGGCACCAAAGCCGATGCGATCGCCCTGAACACCCAGGGGGCACAGGCGTTTCAGGCCGGTCAAATGGCGGAAGCCAAGAATCTGTTCGGCCAGGCCGTGAAGGCGGCACCGGACTCCGGCCAGGCCCATTATAATTACGCGCTGGCACTCAATGCCTTAGGCCAAACGGACCAAGCGCGCCAGGAATTTATCGAGGCAGCGAATCTGGCACCTGGAGACAAGGTGATTTGGGATTCGCCGGCGCTGCGTCCGTTTGGAAATCCCGATGTGCCCAAAGGCGCGCCGAAGGAACATCCATACGGGACGAACAGACCCACGATCGGCAGCGGCCCGCGTTAGCCTGCATGTGAAATATTGTTGAGAGGAGATAAGCGCGACATGGCGACCGAATTAGAGGTGGGTGCAAAGGCGCCGGACTTTTCCTTGCCGGATCAGGACGGCAAAGCCGTCACACTGAAAAGCCTCAAGGGCAAGCAGGTGGTCCTGTACTTCTACCCCAAGGACGATACCTCCGGTTGTACGAAAGAAGCCTGCGACTTCAGGGACTCCCTCGCGCCGATTAAGAAAGCCGGAGCTGTAGTGATCGGGGTCAGCAAGGATGGGAAGTCATCGCATCAAAAGTTTATTGCAAAGTACGGGCTCCCCTTTGCTCTTTTGAGCGACGAAGATGCGGCGGTGTGCACGGCCTACGGAGTGTATAAGGAAAAGAGTATGTACGGCCGGAAATATTTGGGCATCGAGCGCAGCACGTTCGTGATCGACGCGACGGGGCGGATCAAGGCCTTGTTCAGGAAGGTCAAGGTTCCCGGTCATGTGGACGAAGTGCTCGAAGCGCTGAAGGCTTAGGCCGTAGTCCAGGTTGCCGGGGCGTATGTACCCGTGGCTCGTTTTCTCGCTCGTTATGGACCCGCTGGAAAAAACATCCCATGCCTACCGTGCCGCTGCCTTGTCCCTCGTGCCCGGGCTTGGTCATCTCTATATCGGGGAAAAGCGGGGAGGGCCGCTGCTGCTGGCCGGGTTGCTGCTGATCATTCTCTGGATGGGGGTATTTTCGTTCGCCCTCATCCCATT
This sequence comes from Nitrospira sp., assembly GCA_009594995.1. Classification (GTDB taxonomy): domain Bacteria; phylum Nitrospirota; class Nitrospiria; order Nitrospirales; family Nitrospiraceae; genus Nitrospira_A. The sequence goes on from VOPR01000009.1 coordinate 29,912, forward strand.
GATTGGGCTGGTCTTGTTTTGCATGGGAGATACCTATCTCACGGTCAGTCGCGACCGCGGACTCCTCTCCTAAACCATCGGAATGTGTGCTGAGAGGAAGGTCGCCCGTACCATGACCACATCGTTTCGTCGGATCTTCCTCGCTGTCGTGTTCTGGTTGGCGGCAGGGGTTGCGGTCGAAGCCGCAGACAAGGCCGCCGCTGTTCTCACGGTGCGCGATGCGCTGACGTTGCCGAATCATTCGGTTCGAATTGAGACTCGATTGATCGGGAAGGACTCCACCGGCAACGTGCCGCTGGGCGGTGTCCTGCTGCATCTGCGCATCGACGGCAAGGAAATCACCACCGGGAAAACCAATGACGCTGGGGAGGCCTCATTCGAGTACCTGCCGAAGATGCGGGGCACCAATACCATTAGTGTCTCGGTTGATGACGCGGCCCAGGTGACTGCGGAGAGAAGCGACGCGACACTGTGCGTATGGGAGCGCCGGCGTCCGATTCTGGTTGTGGAACTCGCCGCGCTGATCCAAGCGGCTTCCCCTTCGACGGTGCCCGCGGACTCTCTGGCAACGTCAGCAAGTGGTGAGGTTGCGCCGACGCCGGTTCCTGAATCAGCCGACGAATTGTCCCGATTGACCCAATACTATTACAACGTCGTCTATGTGACGGGCGGCGAGTCCGGACCGATGGCAAACGAGTCCATCGCGCAGGTTCGTCGATGGTTGGAGGCGCACAAGTTTCCTCCTGGATTCCTGGCGCCGCCGTCGTCGGGAGGACTGAGCACGACACTTGAGACGTTTAAACAGGATGGTTGGGCGACGATGAAAACCGGTATCGGGCACACAAAAGCATTCGCAGATACCCTGCTGCAGCACCGGATGGAAGTAGTGGTGGTGCCGGAGTTGCCCAAGAGCGAAATGCCGCGCAAAGCGAAGGCGGCCAAGGATTGGAAAGAGGTGCGCAAGAAACTGTGAGCCGCGCGCCGGCCGTTTTCTGCTTGCGCATCTGATGCGGAGGTTCCGGACGACTTTCCTGGAGCCGAGCGATTCACTCCCCGGTGCAAATCATGGTATGTTCAGCGCCCGGGAAGGTGTTATCTCATTGAAGGAGCAGGAGCCCGTATGTTGTTAGAAGGCAAGAAGGGTCTGATCATTGGTGTGGCCAATAAGCATAGTATCGCCTGGGCGATCGCGCAGGCTGCGGCGCGGGAAGGCGCGCAGATGCTGTTTAGCTACCAAAACGAACGGTTGCGCGAAAATGTTGAGGAATTGGTGCAAACACTGCCCGGCGCCTCCGCCTGTGTGTGTGATGTGGGCGATGACAGTCAAATAGATGCGATGATGAAGCAGGCTGCTGCGAAACTGGGGCGGTTGGATTTTCTGGTGCATTCCCTGGCCTTCGCCCCCCGCGAAGAATTGACCGGAGAATTCGTGAACACGACCCGCCAGGGATTTGCGACGGCCCTCGATGTGAGCGCCTATTCCCTCGTGGCCGTCACGCGGGCGGCGATGCCGTTGATGACGGAAGGCGGCTCGGTCGTGACGCTGACCTATCTTGGCAGCGAACGGGTCGTGCCGCACTATAACGTGATGGGAGTGGCCAAGGCGGCGCTTGAAGCGACCGTGCGGTACCTTGCCCACGATCTCGGGCCGAAAAACATTCGGGTCAATGCCGTCTCCGCCGGACCGATCAAAACGTTGGCGGCTCGTGGCGTGTCCGGTATCAGCAAGATGGTCGATCATCATCGCGCGTTCGCTCCGCTTCGGCGCGCGACCGAGCAGGGCGAAGTCGGAGATACGGCGCTGTTTCTGGTAAGTCCGTTAGGCCGCGGCATCACCGGAGAGGTGATCTACGTCGATGGGGGATACCATATTCTCGGCTCCCTGGCTTCCGTCGATTAGGAGGCCGGACGCTCTGTACGCCCGATCCGCACTGCGCGCCGTCTCCGGCCGCTTCGAGGGTGTGCCTCGGCGGACTCGGGCGGTTCTTTGTCCGCTCACCATTCTCCTCTGCTTTTTCATCACTGTCTTTGGGGCGAGCCAGCCACGGCCCGGTTTTTCTGCACAGCTCACCGATCGGGAAGAGGACGGGTTGGTGGGTCCTGTCCAGTCCGTCGAAACCAGAGAGAGTCTGCTGGTGCAAACCGATCGCTATGATTCGCACGGTCGCCTCGTGGAGCGCATTCAGGGAGGCCGGGAGTCGGCTCAGGGGTTGTGGCCGCTGCAGTTTAGCTACCGCTATGATCAGGTGGGAAGGCGGGTTGCCGAGGTCGTGCGGGATGCACGCGGTGAACTCGTGAAAGAGACCCGCTCGGTCTACGACGATCACGGGAATCGCTCTGCCGAGTTGGCGGTCTGGGGTGATGGCACATTCGAGAATGTCTCGCTCTATGAATACGATGAGGCGCATCGGCGCATAAGAGGGCTTCATTACAATGGAGTGCAGGTGATCAATCGCAACCTCTATGCCTATGACGGCGCAGGTCGCTTGCTGCGGGAGCGATTCGAGCGGAACTATCAGTATGACGCGGCCGGTCATCACGTGCTGGCGACGGATCGATTCGACGTCGGGTATGACGTGGCCATCCTCTATGACGACCGGGGACACGTGCGCGAGAAAGTCGTATCCGATCTCAAGGGGCGAAGACAAAGCCGCTCCGAGTTTCGCTACGATGAACGCGGCAGTCAGATCGAAGAGCGCAGCTACGATGCCGCCGGTCGTCTCACCGACCGGAAGGCGTATCGTTACGACTACGATGCCGCCGGGAACTGGATCGCAGAAACCTTTCACTGGTGGGAGGTTTCTGATGGACGCGAAACGCTTAGGCATTCCAATGTCCGGGAGCGTAGTATCACGTACTACTAAATCCCTGCCTGATGCAGCGTCGTGCCTGATCGATGTGAGACACTTAAAGCCTATCGGCCTCTTTCCGCGTAAGCGGTGACATGGCCAAGGGCGGATGGAGCGCGTGGCCCCTCGGTATCTGCTGAGATGTGTCCTTAGTATCCTGCTGCTGTGCGTGGCCGGCGAAGCTCGAGTTTGGGGTGGCGATGATCCAACGCCGTTGCGGACTCGTGGCCCGTTACGCCAGTCTACAGAAAATCCCAGATACTTTGCCGATGCGGAGAATCGGGTCCTGTACCTGACCGGATCCCACTCGTGGGAAAACTTTCAGGATGTCACGCAGGTGTTCGACTATCCGGCCTATCTCGACCGGATATCTGCGTTGCATCACAACTTCATTCGGCTGTGGGCCCATGAATCCATGCAGTCCGATGGCGGCTGGCTCATGCATCCGCCGTCCAGGGAAAACCAGATTGCGCCGCTGCCCTATCTGCGAACCGGCCCCGGTACCGCGCTGGACGGAGGCCCGAGGGTGGATCTCACCCGGTTCAATCCTGACTACTTCGAACGTCTTCGGGCCAGAGTCCGGCAAGCCGGACAGCGCGGTTTCTACGTCTCCGTGATGTTCTTTCAGGGGTTCAGTGTGGTGACGCCGGAAGCCTGGAAGTCGCATCCCCTCAATGGCAGGAACAATACCAATGGAATCGACGGGGATGCAGACAGGGATGGCACGGGCAAAGAGGTTCATCGATCACCCGTTCCCCTGGTCCTGCAAGTGCAGGAGGCCTATGTGCGCCACGTGCTGGAGACGCTGCACGACCTGGATAATGTGTTGTATGAGGTGGTGAATGAGGCCATTCCGGAATCGGTCCTCTGGCAATACCACTTCATTCGCTTCATCAAACAGTATGAACAGGAACACCACTACGCACCCCACCCCGTCGGGATGACGTTTTTCCAACTCGGCGAGTTCGGCGGTGGCGACAATGCCACGCTGTTCGACAGTCCGGCCGATTGGATCTCTCCCGGTGGCTATACCCAGTATGCGCGCAACCCTCCCGTGGCCGACGGCCGGAAAGTGATGCTTCTGGATACCGATCACATTCACGGCATCGGCGGCGACCAGGACTTTGTGTGGGAAAGTTTCTTTCGTGGATACAACCCCATTTACATGGATCCACTGAGCGCGCTCCACGAACTCACGATCGGGGAACCGGTCTTGAATGAACCGCAGCACGAACGCGCGCGAGGGGCGATGGGAGAGTCACGACGCTGGGCTGCGAGGCTGGATTTGCGGCGCGTGACCCCGCAAGGAGAACTGGCTTCAACCGGCTACTGCCTGGCGGATTCGGGGCAAGAGTACCTTGTCTATATTCCTGCAGAGCGCTCTCTGCCGCAGGGGCCTGAGTCGAGGATCTCCCGACCGGTCACTGTGAACCTTACGGATGCGGCTGGTCTGTTCACTGTGGAATGGATCGATCTTGATGAGCGGGCGGTCTTGCAGATGGAGTCGATCGAAGGAGGTGGGGAACGGTTGCTCACGGTGCCGGTTCGCGCCGCCGCATTGTTACATCTCACACGACAGAACTAGCCGTGTTCCCTGCGCGCGGAGCGAGGTGATACACGCTTTCGGAACGTCCGTTGGTGGGTACTTTCCGCACATGGATGGTGTTCGAACGATCTTCCGGGTTGCCCTGCGATGCCCCCTACGGAAGCGCCTTCTAACTAGCTAATTTCCCTCACGTTTACTTTCTAATCGTTTTTGCGTCTAACCCTCAGACGATCATTGAGGGGGGGACCGATGCCACAATCAAAAACCATGTCTCTGTTGTTGTCTCTGAGCTTGGGGCTGTCAGGTTGTACGACGACGTTGATCCATGACGAGATGAAGCGGCCTGTAACGACGGAACGACACTGCGCCGGTAGCGAATGGGCGGACAACTCGTCGGTCGCGGTATTGCCCGTTCCGGTGGTGGCCTTTTTTGTGCCACATTTTGATCTCAACAAGGTCAACAGCGAGCCCTATCTCGGTCGTTGCGGTGACAGTACCAAGGTGGTCAACCGGGACGTCTCGGTGAGTCGAGCGGCCTGTATTCCAGCGGGGCTTACTCGTATCGTCACGCTGGGAATCTGGCAATGGTGTCCGTCGCACGTCTCATGGGCAGCGGATATTTTGACCGAGGGACCGAAACCAGACGGGGTACTGCGTGAGGCGTCTGCAGGCGGCCACAGTTTGTAAGCAGCGTCTTCGGTAGACAAGAAGGTGGGGTCACACCAGTAACAGGGAGTCGGTGTATGAACAGCGCGACACACATGGTACGGGTAGCGGTGTTGGTGGGGATGGCTGCCGGGGGAGCCGCCCAAGCGTATGCGGTGAGTGAAGGAGAGACTCGGACGAGCAGTGGCGTCGTCGAAACGACTGTGCATGCACGGGGGGTATCGGATCGGTATACGCAGGGGGCTGAAGATCTAGATCTCCAGGACCGTTCGCTGCGGGGCGATGATCGACACAACGATCGGCGCAGGGGCGACGGTCGTGGGGCTGGTTCGTCGATGAATAGCGGCCCCGGCTCGTTCAATAGCGGGCCGGGAAACGATGGCAGTCATGGCCGGCGGGGCGAGGATGACCCAAGGCTTACTCAGGCCGGAGGTGTGAGGCAGGAAGATCGTCGGGAGGATCGCCAGCTAGACCGGCGTGACAATCGTCAGGAGGACAGGCGGCTGGATCGTCGAGAGGATCGTCGGGCCAACAGCGGCGGCGAACTTCGAGGGCTTGATCGGGCCAACTACGCGGCTGATGACCACGGCCAGCGAGGCCGCGACAATGCCAACATGGTGCAGATGGACCGGGGGAGTCGTGTGGAGCGAATCGAGCGGCCCGACCGTCCGCAACGAGTAGAGCGCCCCGAACGGCTGGAGCGGTCGGGACGACAGTAACGGCCGCCATCGAGGGAAAGTGATTACATCGTGAGGTGATCGAATGTGGAGCGGCGCGCGCATCGGTCTACGCATCTTCACTGTCTGACGAATGCTTGAAGGCATGGGAGCGATTGGTTAGGGTATGGCGAATGTTTGCCGGCGAGAACACGTAATTCGACAGAGGCCGGTGCGGAGCGCCGGAACAAGGTGGAGGCACAGGGATGGGTTTGTGGGGCCGTCGAGTAGCGGGGGTCGTCTGGTGCTTTTTCGCAACTGCGACTATTGGATTCACAGCAGAAAAAACCGATCAGGGCCCTCAATCGCCCGATCGGAACTGGCAGATTGGATTCACGCCGAGTTATTCCACCGGAAATTTCGGAACCAGTTCAACCAGCAGTTTCTTATATGCGCCACTTTCCATGCGCCGTCTGTTCAAGGATGGCGATATTACCGTCATCGTTCCGTTTGTCACCTCCACCACCGATGGTCGGACGACCATCGTCGGTGGGACTGCCACCCGGGTTGATGACAATCCGAAGAGCGGGTCGAGTGGAAGTGGAAGCGGCACGAATGACGATGGCGGGTGCAGCGGCAAGGGACAGTCCGGGTCCGGGAAGGACCGGGTCTGCGGTCTCACGACCCGCGCGCCGGGGCAGAAGGTGACGGCATCCGGTCTCGGCGATGTGATCATCAAAGGCCGGTATTATGTTGTTGAGGAAAAGGCCGCGCTGCCCCTGATTGCCATGACGGCCCGGGTCAAGCTGCCTACGGCCAACGAAAGTCAGGGATTGGGAACCGGAGCGCTGGATTACGGCTTCGGCGTCGAGATGTCCAAGATGTTTGGGGCGAACTGGATTGGTTTTCTAGATGCCGGATACAACATCATCGGCGATCCGGACGGACTCCAATTCCAGAATCAGCATTGGTACGATGTGGGCGCGGGATACTTCGTGACCAAGGATCTCCTGGCCAGTGTCTATTTTGAGGAGTACCGTGCCATCGTGCCGGGATTTGTGAATGCGCGCGACTTCTTTTTCGCGATGAACTATACGGTTTCATCCGCATGGCGCCTGAACAGCGGCGTGACCGTCGGTGTCTCCAATGGAGCTCCGGACTATGCGCTTTCCGTCGGCGCCAGTTATCGCTTTTGAGCGGGGTTGGTGCCTGGTTACGAATTGCCTGGCGGCTCGTCAAAGAGGGTAGCAGGACTCAGGGGGTGGCGGCCGGGCTGACACGAAATGGTGGACATGCCGGTTCAGCCACATGCGGGGGGCGATGAAGCGAGGCTCATTGCCCGAAGTCAGCAGCAGGATCATGAGGCCTTCGGGCAACTCGTCGATCGGTATGCCGGGGTGATTGTGAACCTGGCGTACCGGATGGTGGGGAATCGTGCCGATGCAGAGGACCTGGCTCAAGATGCGTTCTTGGCGGCGTTTAAGGCCCTGCCGACGTTTCGTGCCGATTCGAAGGTTTCGACCTGGCTCTATCGGATTGCTGCGAACAAGTGCAAGGATTGGCTTCGGGCAAAGCATCCTGTTGCGGTTGATCTGGACGATGAGGAGGCCGTGGCGGCTCAGGTGGTCGAGAATCCTACGCCGGAGCGGCTCTTGTCTCAGCAGCAGGTGGCGCAGCACTTGGATGGAGCCATCCAACGTCTTCCCCCACTCTATCGAGAGGCCTTTGTGCTGAAGCATGTTGAAGGACTGAGTTACGAAGAGATGCAGGAATTGCTCGGGGTCAATGCCGATACGTTGAAAATGCGGGTCTATAAGGGGCGTGTGCAGTTGAGTCGTGAGCTGTCGGAATGGAATGACAGGCAGTCGCCGGTGCCGAGGTGAATATGGATGAGCAGGACGTGTTGATCCAGCGGTTTCTCGATCAGGATCTGACGCCCGACGAGCGCGTGCAGTTTCTCGAGCAGGTGGATGCCGATTCGCGCTTGCGTCGTGAGTGGCTGAATCTTGAGATGGTGGTTGCGGAGGCCGGGCGTCTTCCGCGGATCGCTCCGTCGCCGCACTTTACGGCGCGTGTGTTGGCGGCCCTTGATCCTGAGTCGAAGAGTCTCCTCGATCGGCTCGTGGAATGGATGACCGCTCCTCGGACCTTACAATGGAACCTGGGCGGCGCTATGGCGGTGGCCTGTGTGGCGCTGGTGGCGGTGGTGGGGCTTCTCCGGGTCGCACCCGAGCGCATCGTCGAGGTGCCGATCGTGGCCTCGCCGGCGCAGACCGTGTCGCTCCCGCAGGGGCAAGAGCCCACGACTTATGTTCGCTTGGTGCTGGTGCAACCGGGGGCGCGCTCCGTCTCGGTCGCCGGTGATTTCAACGGCTGGAATCCAGGCGAGACGCGCATGGAGCGGTCGGACGGCGGTATCTGGACGACCACGATTCGAGTGAAGCCGGGCCGGTATCAATACATGTTCGTCATCGATGGGAAACAGTGGGTGGCGGATCCGCTGGCTGCTGAAGCTGCGGGCGATGGATTCGGTGCGCAGAATGCGGTGCTTGATGTCACCACGACACTCTAACGACCAGGCGCGTACGCTTGCATCACTGCCCGCGCTTCAGTACGCTACGTACGATGCGGATGGTGATGCGGATAGGTGTGTGGCTGATGTGTGTGCTCTGGCTCTCAGCCTGCGCGGCGACACACCGGCCGGACGTGCCCAAGCCTGTCTCGGGCGGCGTGCGGTTTTCGGTGGCAGTGCTGGCCGCGCGATCGGTGGCGGTCGTCGGATCGTTCAATGGATGGTCGCCGACGGCGCATCCGATGTCCTCCGCAGGGTCGAATGGCCTGTGGTCCGTCGTCGTTCCCTTGCCGGAAGGGGAGCACGCGTTCATGTATGTGATCGACGGGGCAACCTGGATGGTACCTCCTCTGGCGGAAGATTTTGTCACGGACGGGTTTGGGGCCACCAATGGCCTGGTGGTGGTCCGGTAGGGGCAGCCTGATGCGACGCGCATTCACCAGTCTTGTGCTGACGACGTTGCTCGTGAGTGGAGCCGGCCAGGCCGTTGCGGAATCGATCTCCGCGCAGGACCGCGACGAAATTGGACGTCTCCGCGCGGCGCGAGGATTGGCGCAAGAGGAGCTGACCCCGCTGCTCGAGCAGGTGAGCAAGGCGGGTGAAAAAGGCATCCCGACCGAGCCTCTGGCCAATAAAGTGAAGGAAGGGCTCGCCAAGGGTGTCGATCCGAAGCGCATCGAGCCCGTGCTGCGGCAATTGGTGACGCATTTTGAATCGGCGCAAGAAGTCCTGCGCGAGGCGAGCACACGCGGTGTGGCTGAGGGGAATCGGCGAGTCGCCCTGGAGACGTTGGCCGACGCATTGTCGCGCGGCGCCACGGTCGATGAGGTGCGGGAGCTGACGCGTGTAGCTCAAGATGGGAAACAGAAGGTCACGCAAGAATCCTTGGCGGCCGGGGCCAAAAGCCTGGCCGTGATGAAAGAAGGAAAGATCGCCTCTCAGGATGGCGCCGCGTTGATCGGCGAAGGAATGCGCCAAGGGTACAAACCGTCGGAGTTGCTGGATCTGAGCCGTGAGGTCAAACGGCGCGGGGGCGAGTTTCAGAGCGGGCGTGCCAACATCCAGGCGCTGCGTGAACAAGTGCGGCGTGGCGACCGGGGAGATCGACTGTTTCGAAATGAGCATGGCGATTCCGGCGGCGGCGATCATGGTGACCGCGGAGGAAATGCCGATCATGGGGAGCGCGTCAGAGAGGATCGGGGAAGCGGCGGCGGAGACCGTGGCGGTGGTTCTGATCGTGGAGGGCGTCCCGAGCGAGGCGGGGGCGGACACGGTGGTCGGGATCACTGACAACGCATCGAATGAATTCGGATAAGTGAAGGGCCGCTCCGAAAGGAGCGGCCCTTCACTTATGGGTGACAGTTCGAGGCCTTATACCGACCTCGAGCGTAGCAGTGTGCCAGAGGAACCTTGGCACGAGTTGGTTCGCGGTGGGTCTGATGCGTATAAGAACACGGCGTCAGGGGAGAGGCCCTGACGCCGTGTGTGAATGGGGGGAGTCTTAGCGGAACCGGGCTCCACGGTCCGCGCGGCGGTCTTCTTGACGCACATGTTGCCGGTCCAGCTGATGATCCGCCCGGCGATCCTGCTGTCGATCCAGTTGCCGATCCTGCTGTCGATCGGCTCGGCGATCCTGTTGTCTGTCTTCCCGGCGATCGTTCTGCCGGTCTTGCTGCCGGTCAGCCCGGCGGTCTTCCTGTCGAATATCGAGTTGTGCAATCGCGATCGACGGGATCACTGCCGGTGCCGTGACGGCTACAACCAGGCTGGCGATCAATCCTGCTTTCAGCATCGTGTGGTTCATCATGTCTCCTCCTTCTGTGAGAGAGTGTGGTGTTGGTAGGATGGGTGGTTGTTATTGAAGGGCACCGCTCCGGCTCTCTCGTCCGACGACACGCTCCAATCAACCTGTCATCAAGTAAGACGGCAGCCTGGAGAAAAGGTAAACGGACAGTATGTAATTAATCGGAAAAGAGAGGTATCGTGCCAGCCGTGAGACACAATCTGGCGAGATGGTGGGGTGATCATGCACAGGATATGGAGTGTGGCTGCTTTCGTGAGAGCCTGAACGAGTTCCCCTTATTGTGAAGTGGCTAGGGCCATTGCTCGGAGTCATGTATAGAGCCATTCAGCCGTATTGGCAAACGGCCGAGAGTCCTGTATAGCTGCTGCATTGTGTTACGAGCTAGTACGTACTAGCTCATAGCCAGTGCGTAGCCGATAGGCGGTCCGTCAACCGGAGGAGGTGTGATGGGACGATGTGAGCGGATGCTTCGGGCTGTAGGGGTTGTCCTCGCCCTGGCGTTTACGCTGGTAGCGAGCCTTCCACTACACGCCCAGACCGTCCTCTTCGGCCCCATACAATATACCCGCACCGCCGGGCCGCCTGATCAATTCACCGCCACGTTCGCGCTTCCTACCGGCACGACCGCGCCCTATACCATCCACATCGTCAATGGCAACGCAGATGGGACCAAGCGGGTGTCCTCTGGGACCATCAAGCTGAACGGCATCCAGATCGCCGGCCCTAACGATTTCGGTCAAAACGTCGCGGTGATCGACCGGGCCGTCACATTGCAAACGAACAATACACTCGAAGTCCGCCTCACCAGCGCACCCGGAAGCGTTCTCACGATCAGTGTCTTGGATACCGGCGCCGGATCTCAGCCCACGGCCATGACGCCGAATCCGCTGAACCTTGCAGCCACTACGACCGGCACGTTGACCGTCACCTTAGCGCCAGCGTCCACTACCGCCGGATCGTTGATGGTGAGTAGCGCGAATCCCGCGGTGGCCACCGTGCCGGCCTCCGTGTCGTTTACGGCCGGACAAACCACTGTACCCATCACCGTGACGGCCGTTGCTGCCGGTTCGACAACCGTGACCGCTACGCTCAATGGTGGGAGTGCGGCTGGCCAAGTCACCGTGAGCCCCGCCTTGCCCACTATCACCGGCGTGATGCCGATCAGCGGCCAGCCTGGCACGTCGGTCACAGTTACCGGCACCAACTTCGTCAACGTGCAGACGGTCACGTTCAACGGTGTCGCGGCCACGTTTACGGTGACCGATCCGACGACACTCGTCGCGGTCGTGCCGCCCACGGCCACCACCGGTCCACTCGCGGTGCAGACCTTCGCCGGCACAGCGATCAGTGCAACGCTGTTTACCGTGGTTCCCGCGCCGACCCTTGCGAATCTCCAGCCGGCCACGCTCTCGATCGCTCAAGGTAATACCGGGTCCTTGACCGTCACGCTCAGTGCTGTCCAAACGACGGATACGACCGTCGTGCTGGCGAGCAGCACTCCAACGGTTGCCACTGTGCCGAGCAGCATCACGGTTCCAGCTACTCAGCTCAGTGCCTCGATTGTCGTCACCGCGGTCGCACTGGGCCAGGCCGACATCACGGCCTCGCTGAACGGCACCAGCGCGACCAGCGCCGTCACCGTGATACTCGGGCCATCCACGATCACAGGGATCAATCCCGCCAGTGGACCGGCTGGGACCGTTGTGACGATTGCCGGGAGCAGTTTCAATCCAACGGCCGCGAACAACCAGATTGCCTTCAATGGTCAAGCTGCCATTGTGAGTTCAGTGAATACGGCCGGCACGGCGCTCGTCACGACCGTGCCGCAGGGGACAACGAGCGGACCAGTGACGGTCACCACACTGGTGTCACCTCCGGCCACCGGGCCGATTTTCACCGTCACAGTGCCGGACTTTACGGTGACCGCCTTGCCTACATCGTTACTCCTGCCGGTGACTGGCCAAAGAACCGTTGCCGTCACGGTGGTGGGTATCCACAACTTTTCGGGGCTCGTCTCCCTATCCACGTCGGACGTCCCGGCCGGGGTCTCGGCAGTCTTTGCCTCGACGACACTCGCCGCAGGCCAGTCAGGCATGCTCAACGTGACGACCTCCGGGGCGACTACGGCAGGGACCTATCCCGTGACTGTGCAAGCAACCGGCCTGGTGAACGGTAGTCCTATCGACA
>VOPR01000013.1 GCA_009594995.1 Nitrospira sp.
GGAAGTTTTAGAAACCAAGCCAGGACACGATCCTGGACATGGTCCGGCAGGAGCCACTTCATCACAGCTCTAAACCGCGCATCCTTGCCGACCAAATAACGCGCTCGAGGATGTGAGGCTGTCAAGGCATGAGCCACCGCGAGAGCCACCGCCTCTGCTGGAATTGCACGCGCGGCAGCCGCAGCCATCACCTCCTGCATGCGAGCCAACGGTTGCGCATAGAGCGCGAGTGAATCCGGTGCGACTCCGCCGAGCGTGCGTGTCGCCGACATCGTGGCCCGCTGCCATATCTGCGATTGAATTGCACCCGGCTCAATCAATGACACGGCAATTCCCCATGGTGCCAATTCCAGCCGTAAGGCATCGCTCATCGCCTCGAGTGCAAACTTCGACCCGCAATAGGCGCCAAGAAACGGGGTGGCAGCCAACCCGGCAATCGAACTGATATTGACGATACGCCCCTTCGCCCGACGCAGCAACGGCAGCAAGGTCTGAGTCACGGCAAGCGCCCCGATCACATTGACCTCAAATTGCGTTCGCACGTCCGCGAGTGGCAAGAGCTCCAGCGGGCCCGCAACGGATATCCCGGCATTGTTGATGAGACCGGTTAGACCGGCTTCAGGCATGGCCTCCATCAAGGTTTGACCCGCCGCCGCGATCGACACGGGATCGGTCACATCAAGCATCAGCACACGAAGGCGGGCCGACAACGAACGCGCCAATGCCTCGCCATCTTCCTTTCTTCGAACCCCGGCCCAGACCGTAAATCCCAGTTCATCCAGATGCCGCGCGCAAGCGGCCCCGATTCCGGAAGAGGCACCAGTGACGACAATCGATCCTTGCAATGACATGCGCCTCCACTCAGCCAAACCGATCGCTCGATGAGTCGGCTCGAAAAACTGCTCCGCCGATGCCCGAGATTATCATGCGCATCAGGCAGGAGGCACCATGAAGTCCGACAGAAGAACCCTTCGCGCTTTTCAGTAGGGAACTACCGGAAGGAAAAGAAAGAGTCCAATGTTTTCGGTTGCTTGCCCCGCGCAAAACCATTCGATTCCACCGCGACACAACCTGGCCTCACTCCGCAGTCCGAGCTGATTTGACAAAGAGACATCCTCATCTAGACTTGACTCATGCGCACACACACACTATTTTCCAGAAGCGGCACAGTCCCGAGAACAGTGGCCATGGCCATCCTCTCGTTGCTCGGTGCGTTTTCATTCTACCCTTCTACCGCCGACGCAAGCAGAACCCTCATCGTTCCCATCTCGATTGCGACCTATACGGAAGATCAAGTCGGCTTCCCGACATTCGTGATGAAATGGGATGAGGGCAATCAGCCAGACCCGTTGACCTTGCGATGGGGACGGAGTCAGGTTCCTGTCAGAGCAACCGGAATGAAATCGATTCATCACGCATTCCGATATGCCGTGGAACGCCTGGCCTCATCGATTCGTCCGACGGGAACACTGTCTCTCTATGCGACGTTTTCAGGCCCGCTCAGCGCAGAGGGATCGACGGCAGAAGCGGCCCTGGCCATCGGCTTTCTCGCCCTGTTGAAGGGTGACCATCTGATACAGGATATTACGATTACGGGTACGTTGGAGGGAGATGGCCGGATCGGCCAGGTAGCCCAAGTGGCGGAAAAAACCACGGCTGCGGCGCGAGCCGGATACCATGTGCTTCTGGTTCCGAGAGGCCAGTTTTATGCGCCTCGCGTCAACCGGGTCAAACTGACCCCGGAATCGAATGTACTGGTTCGTGAAGTGGATACGATTGAAGAAGCCTACGAAATCATGACGGGCAGGAAGCTCTAAACTTTCCTACCCGCAGTCTCCGCATTGTGCAATAGATCGGCCTACCACCCCGCCCGTGACTCAACTCTCGCAGTGAGCAGGACCTCTAGACCGTCACATCCAATTGTTGATTAGCAGAAATGCCGACCAGAAACTCGGGTGACTATGCCCGCGTTGCGCAAGAATTTTCTGCTGAGCGCGCTGCAACGCCACGGCTTTGGAGACTGTAGGATCCTGAAGCTGCCGGTAGAATTCAGAGACGAGTTCCGTGGTGGTTTCGTCCTCCGTTGCCCACAGGCTCGCAAGCGCAGTGCGCGCACCGGTTTTTACCGCTACACCGGTCAGTCCCAGCGCAGCACGATCGTCCTCTGCACCGATCTCGCAAGAGCTGAGAGTCAGGAGATCCAACGGCTGTTGACGGTATTGCTGCATACCAACCAGTTGCGCCAGCCGATCCATTGAAATTTTTCCATCGTGCGCAAGTACGAACGATTCCTTCGTCTCGCCGCCGACGATCGTATGCGACGCCACATGGATGATCCCTACGCCTTGATCTTTGATCTCCTCTTCCAACGACGGCGTAGAGAACTGTTTGTTCATCAGGAGTTTGCCGCCGTACATGGTTCTGATGGCCTGCACTTCAGCCTCCGCATATCGAGGAGCAGGAACCCCTTCGACGGGCTCGGTCAACCCAACAGACAACAGACTTCCCTTCCGGCGCTGAGCCGGCAGTAAATCCGTCATTTCCAGGCTCGGTGTGACGGCCACTGCAACCGTGTCTACCAAAAAATGACGGCCGTCGTGCAGTGCTCCCATCGGAATCGTCCGGAGGGATCCTTCTGCAACCATCACCAGCGTGGTGATACCGGTCGCCTGAAAATCCTGTTGCAGCGGCGCCACCAACCACCCGTGCAGCGCCTGTGCAGACGTCAAGTAGTTTTGGGTCCGCGAATCCTGGATCGTCCGCCTGAATGACCGGATTTCTTTCGTCAGTTTATCCCCGCTCACCGGGACTTGGACCTGCCTCAGTCCGTTGGCGGTTTCCACCAGCAATTCCAGCCGATCGGGGAAGGAAATCGGGTACACCACCATAGTGCCCGCTGGCAGCGCAGCGCCCTTATGCTGGCTGACGACGGTCCCCACACAGTCGTCCTGATAATAGTCCTGCAACTCGGCCGCGTGGGACGCTTCAACCGTGTCCTTCACCCGAACAAGCCACTGTTCACTTTGGTCAGGAGTCTTTGATGAGGCTGCTCGGCGCAACAACACATCCTCATACTCCACAAACAGCGGCGCCACTGAATCGTAGAAGGAATGGTGCCGGCCCTGATAGCCGACGGAATACTCAAACCGAATCGGCTTCAAGAGCGTCACTGCCCGCTGATACGCGGCCAATGCCTCGTCCTCTTTGCCTTCGGCCTTCAGCAATCTGGCAGTCTGCCATTGCCAACGATAGAGCGATTCCGGCGCATTGATCTTTTGTGCCGCCAAAGTTGCTTTGCGGGTAAACTCCAAGGCGTCGGGATTACGGTGTTCCCGCTCGTGCAATCCTCCCAGATAACCCCAGGCATAGGACTGCCCGCGCGCATCTCCGGTTCGCGTCGCAACCTCGCCGGCAGCGGTAAACGCGTCGGCAGACTGGCGAAGCAATCCCTTCCCTCCCCCGCCCGATGTGAGGGCTTCCGTGGCTCGCGCTTTCCCCGCATCTGTTTTCGCGGCAGTCCCCGGCTTTGACGTGATGGCGGCATGCAAATCCTGATAGCCCAAACCAATATTCAGCAATCCTGCGGTCTTGGCCTGACCGTCCGCCAACGCCTGGACGTCGGACACCGCCTGATTCAAATGCCGTTGAGCTTCACTCAATTGCTGATTCTGAAGCAGGGCCATCGCACCATTGATTTGCGCGGTGGCGGCGAGTGCCGGTTGCTTGGTCTCAATAGCCAGACTCCGGCTTTCCGCATAGACATCGATCGCTTCGGCGAATTGCCGTCGGGCTGTGAGCGCATTGCCCAGATCGTTCAGGACACCGGCAACCAACGCAGGTTTCTGCTCCTCACGGGCAAGCACCAGAGCCTTCGTCAGATGTTCCGTAGCCGGCTCATGCTTCCCTAAGGCGTGGGACGTCGTACCCAATTGCGCGAGAATAGTCGCCGTTAAGGTTCGATCCCCCAGGGATTCAGACAGTTTCAATGCACTCTGCAAGGCACCCTGTGCCCGCCGTACCTGTCCCTCTTGCTGCAAGGCATGGGCGAGATTGATGAGGGCCTGACTCTGCTCCTTGGATTGTCCACGCTCTTCGTACAACCGTGCGGCTGTCATCCAATGCACAGCAGCCTGAGCGAACCCTCCTTGCTGAAACAGTGTGGCACCCTGCTTCATTTCCTGGGCTGGAGATACGGCTGAAAGACGTTGACCGAGCAACAAATCTTCCGCTGCCCCGAGGGTGGGACTTGCCAGCCAACTCAACGCCAACATCCCGCCGCCCGCCAGCTTCAACGATGCAGAAAGGCGCTGCATGGCAGTGGGGTCAGCATCCACAGTCCCTCTGTTCATGCCGCGGCGAATGATATTCTTACGCTTCAAGGGCATGACGACCTCCTTCGCAGCCTAACATCCTTGCCACGATTCGATACCATGAACTATTACACCACTCTGCCCTTGAGCCGTTTGCGCCGCCGGGGCTCCCGAATCGGGTTCTCCACCCACTTCCTGAAGCACCACAGGGGTAGCCATCGTAGAGCCAGGTTGCGAGGGCGTCACATCACGCGGGGCCTGCACAAAACTGCTGAACTGGCCATCCTTGCGCGAGGCGCAACGACTGGTCAACAACGGAGCTGGTGCCGCGGGAGCATCTTGAGCCAATACCACTGCAGCCCGATTCAAGAACGCCACCGGCTCAACAGGATTGGCGCTGTTGACGGCAGACGCATTTGCCGTCGGCAACGGTGGAAGACCACCCAGATTCACACCTACGACTTGGATCTGCGTCACGCGATTGGTTGCCGGGTTGGTCGTCGTGTTGACCTGCGCCCCATTCGGAACGGTCACATTAGGTGTCACATCGATGGCTGCCGGAATGACCCCCCCACCGCCGGCGACGATCAGGGTTCCAGGTAGCGCTTGGACTTGCCCGTTTCCTGCCACTCCGGTGAAGGGATTTGCTACAAAAGGTTGCACACTCATGTCACCGGCCGAGCTCGTGCTGCCGAGGATGACACGCTGCGCAGTGATTTTCGATCCATTGATCTGAATACCACCGCCCATCAGGCCCAGCACGGCCCCCGTCTGCAGCAGAGTTGAAGAGGAGGTCATTACGATGGACCCGTAGGGGCCCTGCCCCAAAAATCCGAATGCGACCGGCGCACCGACGGACAGGGTGGAATCAAACGCGAGGAGACCAGGGTTTGCGGTGAAGACTCCGTTATCACTTAGGCGCAGCTGCTGAGCGGTGCTGAAATACACAGAACCTGAAACATTCAAATGCGCCGATGGACCGAATACGATGCCGGCAGGATTTAGGAAAAACAAATTTGCATTCAGCGCCTGAACCGTCCCGTTGATGTTCGAGGGCGACCCACCAATCACCCGGCCGATCACGTTGGATACGCCACCGGGATTCACAAAGGCTGCGACATCGCCCGTTCCGACGGAGAATTGGTTGAAGCTGTGAAACAGATTCGGGCCTCCACCCGGTCTCGTTCCACCAGTGATGTTCGTCGTGTTACCGGAGGTACTCAGAGAAGTGCCCAAACCGCCGGGGCCGGAAGGGGTCGCAACAATGTTTGTGGCTTGCCCATAGGCCATTGACCCCGTAGAGCCCATAACCAGCAGGAAGGCGAGCAACCCGTGGACGACCATCGGTAGCCTTGGACTGTGACACATCATGGAAATTCTCCTCGTATGGTAAAAGCGGGAGGCCTCCTCTCTTACCTTAAACGGTGCACAAGTTCAACCGGCACAACACCGTAGCAAACGGAACTACAGGTGGAGCAATAGGCCGTCGGCCCGGGCCATTCGTCCCTAGAACGCCTCTACGACCAACTGGAGATGGATGCCATGATCCTGCAGGTTGTCCCGGTCGGTGTCGTACCGCTTCAACTGCTTTCCGTAATAGATTTCGAAATGGCTCCCCCGCCAAAAATTCCAGATGGCGCCGACACCCACGCTGGCGAGAGTTTTCGGCGGTGTGCCAGGCGTCTGAGCCGTGGTTTGCCAGCCATGGCCAAAATCGAAGAACGGGGCAATGAACACAGAATCGACACCGGCCTTGGTCGTATACACAGGTACCCGCGCCTCAATCGAACCCATGGCCGCATTGTCCCTGATCAACGTGAATTCGCGGTATCCGCGCACACTGTATCGACCACCGACCGCAATCTGTTCGAGAGGGAACAGATGGTCGTTGGACAATTGCACCACGCCGCGACTCACCAATTGAGTCCGCCACAGCGGGAGCTGCCGGATCCATTGAGCCTCGCCCAACCAGGAAAAGAACCGGGCATCCGGCAAATTGGGATCACCATTCGCCGTGGCACCCATCGCCCCGACACCCACGGATAATCGTGAGAGTACCGACAGGACCTGTTCGGAAGACCGTCGGGAATATTCCTGGCCGAACCGGAGCGCGGTCACCCGGAACCGTCCGTTCGGCGAGCCGGTCACCAACTCAAACGGGTTGCCTCCCAACAGACTTTCATTGCGTTCATGTTCTCCGGTGAGGGAGAGGGCCAGCTCCTGATCTGCCGTGCGATACACCGGATGCCGGGCAGATATGCCGAAAATCTGAGCCTTGTTCTTAATGTCCAAGGTGTCGAAAGGAGCCTCTTTCACCGCAAAATCGAAGCGACGATATTGAAAGGAGACGGTCGTGTCACGCGGACTGACCGGAATCTCGTACCTGAAATTCAGCATGGGATTCACACCAGCCGACCGCCCGTATTGGAGACTTAACGTATCCCCAAATCCGAGCAGGTTCCGGTGAGCCAGCGTAATGAAGCCTTGCTCCGCCCCGACCGCCGGGGACTGGTAGTTATTGAACTCCAGCCAGGCCTTCAGCGGATTGGCCTCTTTCACTTTCACATTCAGCGTATTTTCTCCGATGGTCGCCCCCGGCAAGAGCTCTGCATTGATGCGTTCAATCCGAGGGTTCGCCTGCAACAATTGCAAGCGCTCCTGCAATTGCCCCACATGGAGCGGAGGCCCGGCAGCCATGTTGATCCGGCTTTGAAAATAAGAGGAACGGAACCACTTGTTGTCCTCAATATTGACTTCCGTGAGTTTACCCTCAATCACCTGCATCGTCAGGACGCCGTCTGCGACATCCTGTTCCGGGATCACCGCCCCGGAGGTCAAATAGCCATGATTGATGTAGTAATGGGTCAACGCGAGTCGTAACCCTTCCAAATCTTCAGCGGAGAGTTCGCGGTTGGTATATGACGAGGTGACTTCCGACAATTGCCCCGACGTAAACGCGGTGTTTCCGACCAGTCGAATATCTTTCACGAATATTTTAGGGCCCTTCGCAGCCTGCTCGATCGCGCTGGGTGGGCGGGGTGCAGGCACCTCGAGCGCAGGCGGCTGAACAGGAGGCGGCACCGCAGGCAATTGAGGCGGCTTGGGTGGCAACGGACCGGGCTGTGGTTGGGTTGGAAGAATTTGGGCGTAGATGGGACACGCTATCACACTGAACAATACGGCGGCGGCGACTCCGATGGCAGTTCGATTCCACACCTTGTGCATTCGACCTTCGCTTCCCTCAGCCAGTCTCGTGACGGAATCGGCAGCACCGGCACGATCCGCATCACTGCTCCCTACTTGCTGCGCGACATACTGCTTCACACAAGCCATCAAGGCCTCCCCTCTTTCTTGATGACGGGGCACGACAGACTACCCAACCAGTGCCCGTAAGATCATCTGCTCGTATTCATCTTTCCTGCATGCCGCACCGGCTGCGCGGCACATTCCTGACTCTGCGCAATAACACGCGTCGCGCTGCGGCCGTAGATCAGCCGATGCGATACGTATCTGTTTGGAGAGTCTGCCCTGCGAAGGAATTGCTTATAACATGTCTCGAATCAAAATACTCCTAGGGCCACGAAGTTTTTTCGTCACCCGGAGAAGGTGGGTCAGGTTGGCACAACTATTGGTAACGAGAGGGAGGACTGATCAATGGGGCCTAAACTATCGAACATCCGATTGCACCACGTAGATTTTCACAGAGGCACTAATTGCCGTTGGGACCTACGTACCGCGCTGGTTGCGCACTCATGAACGCGGCATGACCATGCAGTCTGTGCCTGGGGATGCACTGACGGCAAGCATCTCCTCTTCGAATCGCGCGGTAAAATGCCGCAATTGCGGCGCTTCGTGGGTCATAACTAGGCCACCGATGGAGTCCCGGCGGTGATACAGTTCAATGATCGATTCCGCCACATAGGCCAGATGCATGTTGGTATACACGCGACGAGGAATCGCCAGTCGCACAAGTTCAAGCTCAGGATAGATGACGCGGTCGGATGCCTGATCTCTCTTTCCGAACATCACCGTTCCAATTTCAACGCCGCGAATTCCATACTCCCGGTACAACGCAACCGCGAGCGCCTGCGCCGGAAATTGTGATTGGTGAAGATGCGGCAGAAACTCCTTGGCATTCAGATACACGGCGTGGCCTCCGATCGGCTTGAGAATCGGGACACCACCGCCTTCCAATAGTTCCCCCAGACATCGCACTTGGCCGATGCGGAACCGCAGATAGTCCTCGTCAAGCACTTCCTCGAGTCCCCTGGCCATCGCTTCAAGATCACGCCCCGCCAGCCCTCCATAGGTGGGAAACCCCTCGACCAGGATCAGCATGTTCGTGATCGCTTCCGTCCACCGATCATCATTGAGACTGAGGAATCCGCCGATGTTGACCAGGCCATCTTTTTTAGCCGACATGAGGCATCCGTCACCAAGGCCGAACAGTTCCCTCGCAATCTCACGCACCGGCCGCCCGGCATAACCGGGTTCGCGCTCCTGGATGAAAAAGCAATTCTCCGCAAACCGGCAGGCATCGAAAAAAAGTGGGATTCCATAGCGATTCAGCACTTGTCTGGTCGCACGGATATTGGACATCGAAACCGGCTGACCGCCGCCGCTGTTGTTTGTGATGGTGATCATAGCCAGCGGGATTTGCTCACGCCCGACCCGAGCAATGGTCTCTTCGAGCCGAACAAGATCCATGTTGCCCTTAAAGGGGAGCTCGCAATGCGGGTCGTACGCCTCCTTGACGACCAGATCGAGCGCCTGAGCCCCCTGATGCTCCACGTTGGCCCTCGTCGTGTCGAAATGAATATTGTTGGGCACGCACATGCCGGCCTTGACGACTGTCGAGAAGAGCAGATTCTCCGCCACCCGGCCCTGGTGCGTCGGAATAACATGGCGATAACCAAAGAGGGACCGCACCACCGCTTCGAAATGATAGTAGTTCTTGCTGCCGGCATAGGACTCATCGCCGAGCATGAGGCCGGCCCATTGGTAGTCACTCATGGCGGAGGTCCCGCTATCCGTCAGTAGATCGATGTAGACGCTTTCGGCGGGAACGTGAAAGAGATTGTACCCGGCTTCGCGGAGTAACCGGTCCCGCGCCTCGCGCGTGGTGCGCTTGATGGGTTCGACGACTTTGATCTTAAACGGCTCGGATGGGAAGTTCACGGATCGACCTCCTGAAGTAGGCCAACTGCTCGTGAAACGGACCGGGTCCCTGGTAGTCGAATACGTAACGGGTCATGTCGAAGAGCGGTGCCGGATCGAGTTCCCGAATCATCTCCGGCTTCCATGAAATCTGCAATCGGTTGATCATCGTGATCGGCGTGGGAGTGCCGACCATCCCGAGCGGCACGCTACCGTAGGTCTGCGAGAAGATCAGAATTTCCCGATCGAACATAGCGGTATTCATATCCTCGGCAGCGCCGTATTTCCTGAAGTCTTCCTCAAGCCGCTGGAACGCCGGCGAATGGACCAGCGCTTCGCGAAACGCATAGAACACCTTGATGCCGGCGCGCCGTTGGTCATCCATGACCTGCATGGCATCCGCCACCGTCGTTTCGTTCTGCATCTGCTCCTGCGTCAAAATCAGCAATCGTCGAATCCGGACGTGCCGCCGCGCGGCCGCCTGATTGGCCAGCAGGTAGTTGGGATAAAGCGCCTCGCCTTTTTTCCAGATATTCCATCGTTCCATCAAGGCATCGACGGACTGTTCGGCTGTCTCCATGAGCCGAACTGCCTCTGCATTCGCCGCCGCTCCCTCGTAGGTGAGGCTTTGCGCCTCTAGCTGTTTCAATTCACGACCGATCGCCTCCACCTTTTTGGGAAGATAGCGCGGGCGCTTCGGCACATGCAGCATGACATCCACCGCAGTGAGGGCCAGCTTCCAATACTCCTTTGCACGAGCGGGCGCTTTGTCCTTCTGCGCAATGAGCAGGAGTTCAACGGGGTTCTTGTCGAGGAGATGCGCGATTTTGATGCAGAGTTCAGGTTTGGGGACTTTGAGCCCGCGCCGAATCAGGTTCGCCTCCGGCTGCGCAATTCCCAACTTGTCCGCCAACGCATAGTCACTGTTCAGGTTGAACCGTTCTTTCACCTCCGTCAGATAGCGAGCGGTCTCAAACATGCCCTCTCCCTTCGATCGTTTCAGGCTTCCAATCAAACTTCTTACCGGTACCGCGATACCGCCTGCACAGCCGGGACTGCCGCTTGGCTCACCATCGACGCGTGATCCAGTCCCATCCAGAACCCTTCCAAATAATTCAACACGGCCGTCATGCCCGCGCGAAAATCCTGTTCCTGGCCGGACGACAATCCGGAAAGTCCCGATCGACCATCGATCGCCTCGACGGCATTCTTCATCGCTGCCTCATGACTCTGTTCCAACTCCCGATGAAACGTAAAATACGTCAGGTCCATGCAAGGATAGCGGGAGTCTCGAAGACACAGGAGACCGGGGATCAAATGGTCCCACATCGTGATGGCCATATTTTCCAGCCCAAAGGATGCGCCCAGCGCCCTGGCATGATTGCCACTGCCATACAAGCGTTCCATCCCTTCGATGTAAGCACGCGTCGAGGCCCGCATCGGCGTCGTCATCGCTTCATGGATGTCGATGCCGATGGAACGGAGGAAGCTGCGGTATAACAATTCATGCCGATGCTTGACCTCTCCATCGCCAAGTTCCGAGTAGAGCACTTTTGTCAATTCATCGGCCACGGCCTCGTCTTCGGTATTCACCAATTGAGCGGCAAGAATGCGCGGAAAGAAGCGGGCAAAATTATAAAACTCAACGGCAAATTCAAAAAACTCCTGATCGGTCAGATCGCCGGCCCGAAAACGAGTCAGAAACCGATTGTTAATCGCCCCGTGACGAAGCACCTCCAGCCGGGCATTCTCATAATGAAACGGCATGGTGCACCTCCACTGCCGCAAGAAGGTAGGTACGATACATTGCCCCTCACTGATAGTGAATTCATATCCCCATCACTCATTCCTGTATTCCCTTCATTCATCACATTCACAGGCATCTAGAGCGACATGGTGCCTCGCCACACAGGAGTTTTTTCTCTTCACATAGCAAATAATACAAAAACTATATTGAATGATGCAACTATTATGTTGTACAGTGTGCTCGTATGAGGGGCGCGCGCAGGATAGGCAGATCAGAATGCCTCAGGTTCCAACGATACGGCGCAGGAGGAACCACCATGAAAGACGCCACAGGAATCGATCACATCACGCTCTGCGTGAAAAATCTGGCGGCCACAGAATTCCTCTTCACACAGATTCTCGGGTTTCATGTCATCTGGTCGGCAAAAGATGTCGGCAGCGACAAGTCCAGCATGGACACGGTCGTCGTGCAACGAGGGGATGCGAAGATTGCGTTGATGCAGGGCAGAAATAAGGAACGAAAATCTCAGATCTGCGAGTTCGTCGACGCATATGGAGAAGGCGTGCAGCACATCGCGCTCGAGGTGGATGACATCGAGGCGATCTGCCGAGAATGGGAAACGCACGGTGTCAGATTCAGCGGAGATATCAAGGAAGGACGGGACGGCTTCGGACCGCTCAAACAGCGCTTCACCTATCCCCTCTTCCCTGACTGCGGTCTGTTCCTTGAACTGACACAACGGCAGCACGGACAGGAGGAATCCAAAACGTTCGTCCGGGCCACCGTCGAATCGCTCTACAAAGATATCGAGCGGGATCAGCTCAAAGGTGTGGCACGAACCATCATCGATTACGAGACCCTTCCGCTTCCGTTTGAAGAGGCACCGGCTGCGTCGTTTCGACAGGCGTCATAAGACATCGAGCCGCACCTGACCTGTCAGGAGGTTCCCGATGTATCTGGTAAAAAAAGGTACCGCTCCCAACCAGGCCCACGTGGATATTCCCGACGGCCTCTATGAAGAGGAGCACGGTCGCCAGGGATTTCACGGCCCCTCCTCGCATCTGTATCACAGCCATCCACCGACCGCCTGGAGCAGGATCGAAGGCCCTCTGCAACCGCGGGCGTTTACCTGCACGGAATTACACACACCCGACCACCGGGCCGTGGACGGACGGCCAATCACCGTTCTGCACAGCCCCGATGTCCGCCTCTCCCTCTCACGGCGTCGCGAAAGCATGAGCTATTTCGTGCGCAACGCCGACGGCGACGAACTCGTCTTCATCCATAGCGGGTCTGGTTCATGGGAAACCGACTATGGAGTCGTGCGTTATGAACCGGGCGACTACCTCGTCATCCCAAAGGGCACCACCTATCGCGTCCATGTTGATCCCAAGAGCAAACCGACGCTCTTTCTACTGATTGAGACGCCGGCTCCGCTCGAGATACCGGATCGGGGCCCCCTCGGACGGCATGCATTGTTCGATCCCGGGGTCATCGTGATACCGGAACCAGCCGCGCCGCCGGACGATGCGAAGAGTCGACGAGAATGGGAAGTCCGTATCAAACGAGACAATGAGGAAACCCGCGTCTATTACCCCTTTTACCCCATGGATGTCGCGGGCTGGAAAGGCGACCTGTGGGTGGCCAAGTTAAACGTGCGGGATTTCCGCCCGGTCACCAGTCCGCGCTACCACCTTCCGCCCAGCGTGCATGTCACGTTTCAAGCTGGGGGCCTGCTGGTGTCGACTTTTGCACCGAGACCGCTGGAGACCGATCCCAACGCACTACGCGTGCCGTTCTACCATCGCAACGTGGATTATGACGAAGTCCTGTTCTACCACCGGGGATCGTTCTTCAGCCGCGCCGGCATTCACGCCGGCATGTTGACGTTGCACCCGCAGGGCATTCACCACGGGCCGCAACCACAGGCCATTGCCGCCAGCCGGGGGAAGGATCAGACCGATGAAGTGGCTGTGATGATCGAATCGCGCCACGCGTTCAAAGTGATGCCGGAATTCGAGACGGTTGAACAGAAGGACTATGCAATGAGTTGGAGCCGGTCATGAAACTTGTGAGCTTCCAGGTCGGGACACCGGTCGGAACCTTTACCAGAGCCGGCGCGCTCCATGGAGATTCTATCGTGGATCTCAACATGGCCTACACGCGTCAACTCGCGGAGCAAGGCGAATCGCAGCCGCGCCGCCTCGCCGATGCGCAGGTACCGGCCACGATGCTGGAGTTATTGGAAGGTGGTCCGTCTGCCATGGTCGCTGCCCGTGGTGCCCTCGCCTTTGCCGTGCAAGCCGGCGACTCCGTCACGGGCCCGGCCGGCGAAACGATTCTGTATGACGCGTCCGGCGTGCACCTCACGGCGCCCCTCCCCAACCCTCCTTCGTTGCGCGACTTCATCGCGTTTGAAGCGCACATCGCCGCTACCTCAAAACGACGGGGCCAACCGATTCCTCCTGAATGGTACAAGGCACCGGTCTATTACAAAGGCAACCACCGGACGATCATCGGACCGGACCACCTGCTCAACTGGCCGTTGAACACACAGAAGCTGGATTACGAATTGGAGCTGGCCTGCGTCATCGGGCGCAAGGGCATCGATATCACGGAACGCAACGCATCGGAGTACATCGCCGGGTACACGATCATGAATGACTTCAGCGCGCGGGATATTCAGTTTCAGGAAATGGCCTGTCGGCTCGGTCCGGCAAAAGGAAAAGACTTCGCGACGGCCATCGGCCCCTGCATCGTCACGCCCGATGAGATCCCGGACCTCGCCTCGTTGCAGATGATCGCACGCATCAATGGAGAGGTGTGGTCGCAGGGACGCTTCGGCTCCATCCATTGGTCTTTCTCCCAAATGATTGAGCATGTGTCGCGAGGCGAAGCCGTCTATCCCGGCGACCTGCTGGGCTCAGGAACGGTCGGCGGCGGTTGCGGCTTGGAACTTGACCGCTATCTGAAGCCGGGAGACCGGGTCGAATTGGAAATTCAACCGATTGGAATTCTCGGGACCACCATCGCAGCACCCAGCGAGAGAGGCGGGTGAGGACATGATGACATCCATTGTAAAACTCTCGGAGGCGACCACCCTGGAGTTGGTGAAACGCCAGCGGAAGCTCTATGCGGAATCGGACATCGACCTGAGGATGGAACATCTCATTCGCGACACTCCCCATCCCACCCTGTCGTCCTGGGATATTCAGCGGCTGCTGCGCACTTCACGCGCGGTCTATTTCGACAGCCATGTGGAAGTAGTCTCCGGGCACCATACGGACATCTACCTGCGGTTCGAGTCGATCGCACGCTTCCCCGACATGATCACGCTCATCGCCACCAACATGGCGGAGTGGATCCTGCAGACCTTTCGACATGACCCGCCGGCAGGGATCGTCACAACCTCGTCGGACGCTCGCCTGCTGGCCGAGCGCACAAGCCAACTTCTGGCCACGGAATTTCCGCTGCGTGTCGTCCTGACTCCGTTCAATCAGGAGACGGGCAAGATCGGCACCGAGATCGTCAGCGGGACGGTTGAACCGGGAGCGCGCTTTCTCTCATTGAACGACGTGACCACTCGCGGCATGTGCGTCAGCAAACTGGGGAAGGTCGTCACCGATCACGGGGGACGGCTCGGAGGCATGATGGTCTTTGCCCGCCGGGACAGCGGGCAGTTTCCATTGATGGACGAGCTGACGGCACGCTACCCGTTTTACTTCAGCGTCGATCTCGACATGCCGCAGTGGGAGCCGTCCGATTGTCACGCGTGCAGAGACAAACAGCCCTTGTTGTCCTGGAGGGACCTGCCCGAGTTTTGAGGTGATATAGAACCGCGCTAGCCAGAGGAGGCAGTTATGGACCAGGCCGTCGTCGCACAGGAGATCAAACGCAGCGACCTCCTCGAGATGTACTCCTACCTGCGGTTGACCAGAAGCCTGGAAGACCGCATCACGGCCCTCTATCGGCAAGGGCGGATCGTCGGCGGCGTGTACACCAGTCACGGGATGGAGGCCATAGCCGTCGGGTACGCCTCGGCGTTGAGGCCGGACGATGTCATCGCCCCGTTTCATCGCGATATGGGAGCTTTTCTGATTCGCGGCTTTTCCCCGGGCGAGATCATTGCCCAATATCTCGGCAAACAGACGGGACCGACCAAAGGAAAAGACGGCAACGTTCACATGGGCGATCTCAAGCGCGGCGTGATCGGGTTCGTCAGCCACCTGGCCGATAACATGCCGGTCGCAGCCGGCGCGGCACTGGCATTCAAGATCAGAGGCGAATCCCGCGTGGCGTTTGCCGGAACCGGTGACGGCGGGACGAGTCGCGGAGATTTCCATGAAGCCATGAACTTTGCGGCGGTGCGCAGACTCCCCGTCGTGTTCTTCTGCACGAACAATCAATACGCCTACTCAACGCCCGTTCGGTACCAGATGGCGATCACGGATGTGGTCGAACGGGCGAAAGCCTATGGCATGCCGGGAGAAATTGTAGACGGCAATGATGTGGCAGCCGTCTATCTGGCATCCAGGCGGGCCATTTCCAAAGCCCGGGCCGGTGAAGGACCGACATTCCTCGAATTCAAGACGATGCGCATGCACGGCCATTCCGAACATGACGCCGCAAAGTATGTCCCGCGCGAGTTGCTAGAGGAATGGAAGGCGAAAGATCCGATTCTGCGGGCCGAGCGGCTGCTGACACAGCTCGGCTATGCGGACGAGTCGCATTTTCGTGAGGTGGGCGAACGAGTCAAGAAGGACGTCGAGGCAGCAACCGAGTTTGCTGAACGGAGTCCGCTGCCGGAAGGACCGGACACATTGGTGGGAGTGTTCGCTACCGAAAACGAGGTGTTGCCATGACGACCGCAACCGTCACTCAGGAGACTAGCTACGTCGAGGCTATTTCACAGGCCTTGGACGAGGAAATGAGCCGTGACGAACGGGTGTTCCTTATGGGCGAAGACATCGGCGCCTACGGTGGGGCCTTCAAGGTGACGGAAGGGTTCTTGAAAAAATACGGCGAATGGCGGGTCTTGGATACGCCCCTCTCGGAATCCGGATTTGTGGGTGCAGCCATCGGCGCAGCCATGATGGGCTTGCGGCCTGTAGTGGAAATGCAATTTGCCGACTTCATTTCCTGCGCCTTCGATCAAATCACCGAAGTTGCCGCCAAGAATCACTATCGCTGGGGGGCAGCAGTTCCCTTGGTTATTCGAGCACCATTCGGCGGGGGCGTCCATGGAGGACCGTTCCACTCCGAATGTCCGGAAGGCTGGTTCTTCCATTCGCCCGGCCTCAAAATCGTGGCCCCTTCGACACCCTACGATGCGAAGGGACTGTTGAAAGCCGCCATTCGCGATCCCAATCCGGTGCTGTACTTCGAGCACAAGTTCCTCTATCGGCGGATCAAAGCGGTTTTGCCGCAGGAAGACTACATCGTTCCCATCGGCAAGGCTGAGGTGAAGCGAACCGGAAGCGACGTCACGATCATCACCTACGGAGCGATGGTACACCTGGCCCTGGAAGCGGCGGACCTGCTGCAGAAAGAAGGGATCGCCCTGGAGGTGGTGGATCTCCGCACGTTGATCCCGCTCGACAAGGAGACCATTTACGCGTCGGTGCGCAAGACGAGCAAGGCCATCATGCTGCATGAAGACAACAAAACAGGCGGCATCGGAGCGGAGATATCCGCGCTGCTGACTGAAGACTGCTTCGACTGCCTGGACGGGCCGATTCTCCGTATTGCGCCGCCTGACACGCCGGTGCCGTTCAGCACGCCGCTGGAGGAATTCTTTTTGCCCAAAGTGAGCGACATCGTCGCAGGGGCCAGGAAGTTGGCGGCCTATTGAGGCTGTCGAACCGGGAGAGCTGACATGCAGGAGACGTTATCCGTGACCACCGATATCGTCATGCCGCAGTTGGGTGAAAGCATCGCGGAAGGGACCGTCGTCAAGTGGCTGATCCGGCAAGGCGGCACAGTCGAAAAAGACCAGCCCCTGCTCGAAGTGGAGACTGAAAAGGTGGCGCTCGACATTCCATCTCCGGCCGCCGGTGTGCTTGCAGAAGTCATGGTACCGGAAGGGACGACGGTACCTGTCGGAACGTTGCTGGCCAGACTCG
Source organism: Nitrospira sp. (assembly GCA_009594995.1). Classification (GTDB taxonomy): domain Bacteria; phylum Nitrospirota; class Nitrospiria; order Nitrospirales; family Nitrospiraceae; genus Nitrospira_A. The sequence continues at coordinate 17,337 of VOPR01000013.1, forward strand.
AAGCTCAGCCGATGGAAGGAATCGTGACTCGTGTCGGTGGCGTGGGTGTGCGTGAGAAACAGGCACAGGCAGAAGGCGATCAACATTATTCGCCGGCAGTTAAGCAATTGGCGCGAGAGCATCAGATAGACTTAGCCGCTATCACCGGCACAGGCGAGGGCGGCCGGGTCACCAAGAAAGACCTGTTGGACTATGTGGCCACGCGGAAAGAGTCCGGCCCGGGGATTCAGCCATCGGCCGAGGCTCGAACCTCCCGCCCTGCGCTATCCGTGTCGCAAGAAAAGTATGAAGAAATTATTCCCCTGACTCAGATGCGAAAGACCATAGCGGATCGCATGGTCCTCAGCCGTCGCACAGCCGCCCACGTGGCGACGTTTTTCGAGGTCGACTTCACCGGTATCGATAAATTTCGCGCAGGGCGCACGTTGACCTACCTGCCCTTTGTGATCAGCGCCGTCACACGCGCCATGCAGGACGTGCCGCTGCTGAATGCCTCCTGGCGAGATGACGGCATCGTGATAAAGAAGGATTTGCATATTGGCATCGCAGTCGCGCTCGACGACGGTCTGCTCGTTCCCGTCATACGGCAGGCTGATCGGAAGGGCCTGAATCAACTCGCACATGAAATTGCGGACCTGGCGGAGCGAGCCAGAACCAAACGATTGACGCCGCCTGAAGTCCAAGACGGCACGTTTACGATCACGAACCACGGCGGATTCGGCAGCCTCTTCAGCACACCGATCATCAACCAACCTCAAGCCGCCATCCTCGGTGTGGGCTCGGTGCAGAAGCGCGCCGTCGTGATCGACGACGCCATCGCCATCCGTCCCATGTGTTACCTGAGCTTGTCGTTCGACCACCGGATCATCGACGGCGCCACCGCGGATCGATTCATGAGCAAGGTGAAACAGCATCTCCAACAGAGCGACTGGGAGACATTCCTGTGACCACCAGACAACGTGCCGTCATTGTGAGCGCAGTTCGAACCCCGATGGGCAGCTTTAACGGAGGCTTCAGTTCGCTACCATCAACGAAGTTGGGCAGCCTCGCGATCGCCGACGCCGTGAAGCGCATCGGGTTGCCGGGCGAGCAGATCGACGAAGTGCTGATGGGATGCGTCCTCAGCGCCGGGCTCGGCCAGGCCCCTGCAAGGCAGGCGGCGATCGGCGCGGGACTTCCCCACAAGGTCGGTGCCGTCACCGTGAACAAAGTCTGTGGATCCAGCCTGCAGACTCTGATCATGGCGGCCAGAGCCATCGCGCTGGGCGAAGCGCGCGTGATGGTCGCCGGCGGAATGGAAAACATGACCCGGGCCCCCTTTCTGCTGGAAAAGGCCAGGCAGGGATACCGGCTGGGCCATGGAGAATTGACGGACAGTCTGATCAAGGACGGACTGTGGGATGTGTACAACCAGTTTCACATGGGCAAGGCGGGAGAACTCTGCGCCGCCAAGTACCAATTCTCCCGGCAGGAAGTCGATGATTTTGCCCTGGAAAGTTACAGCCGCGCGCGTGAGGCCATCACCGCGGGCGTATTCACCAGAGAGATTGTCCCGGTCGAGGTGCCGCAAAAGAAAGGCGCACCCCTCATTGTCTCGGACGATGAGGAACCGAACCGGGTCGATCTCTCAAGGCTGCGAGAGTTGAAGCCAGTCTTTCAGGACGACGGGGTCCTAACAGTGGGCAACTCCCCTTCCTGCAATGACGGCGCGGCGGCACTAGTGATCATGGCGGAAGAGGAGGCACACCGGCTGGGCCTCGCACCGATGGCTTACATCGCTGGATATGCCGGGGCCGCACTCGCACCGGAGTGGTTCACCGTCGCACCCATCGAGGCCATCCGCCGACTCCTCAAGCAGACCGGGCTTTCCGTCAACGATATCGACTTGTTCGAAATCAACGAAGCCTTTTCGGCCGTGTCACTGGCCATCAACCGCGAACTCGGGTTGGATGCCAAGAAGGTCAATGTCAACGGCGGCGCGGTGGCCCTGGGCCATCCCATCGGCGCGACCGGAGCCAGGATCGTGACCACGTTGCTCCATGCAATGCAGGCCCGTGATGCCCGACGAGGGCTGGCCAGCCTCTGTATCGGGGGCGGAGAAGCGCTGGCCCTGCTCGTGGAGCGGGGTTCAGAGAGATGAGTTGTGAGGCGGGAGTTCCGGGCGATGACGAGTGACGACATCAAGACGATCGGAGTGGTCGGCGCGGGACAGATGGGGCGCGGCATCACCCAGGTGCTGGCTACAGCAGGCTGGAACGTGCTGTTGGTCGACGTGACCGAGGAGGCGTTGGAGGAGGCGACCAAAAAAATCTGGCAGGGCGTCACGAGAGCAGTGGAAAAAGGCTCGCTGCGGGGTGATCAGGCTGGATCGGCTATGGCGATCATTCACCCGATGAAGCACATGCAACGGCTGCGCGAGGCCCAGATGGTGATCGAAGCGATCCCGGAGGATCCCGAGATGAAACGGGCTCTGTTCGCCCAACTGGGGCAGATCTGCGAACCCTCTACGCTGCTGGCCAGCAATACCTCCTCGATTTCAATCACCAGCCTGGGTATGGCCTCCGGGCGTCCCGATCGCGTCATCGGCATCCATTTCATGAACCCGGTCCCGGTCATGCGCTTAGTCGAAGTGGTGCGCGGCATCGAAACCTCCGAACAGACCGTGCGCTTGGCGCTTGAGGTCGTCCGCCATGCGGGAAAAACCGCGGTGATCTGCAAGGATTTTCCCGGCTTCATCGTTAACCGGGTTCTCATTCCCATGATTAACGAAGCCATCTTTGCGTTGGAGGACGGGGTGGCCACGGCGGAAGCGATCGACCTGGCGATGGTAGAAGGGACCAACCATCCTGTCGGCCCCCTGGCCTTGGCGGACCGTATCGGTCTGGATACGGTGCTCGCCATCTGTGAGGTGCTGCATCAAGACCTGGGTGATCCGAAGTTCCGCCCCTGTCCCCTGCTGAGAAAGTATGTTGAAGCCGGGTGGCTCGGGCGAAAGAGCGGGCATGGATTTTATCTCTATGGCGATCAGCCGGTGATGCATGTGACCTGACGTTCTGCTTCCGTTGCTGGAGGGTTGCGTCATGAACGAGCGGAAATCCCGTTTCACCTCCCTCTCCGGGTTAGACATCGAACGGGTCTACAGCGCCGATCACCTCAAGGGCTGGAGCGCCGAGCAGGATCTCGGGCAACCGGGCGAATTTCCCTACACACGCGGCGTCTATCCCACCATGTATCGTAGCCGGCTCTGGACCATGCGGCAATTCGCCGGGTTCGGCTCGGCGGACGACACGAATACCCGGTTCAAGTATCTGTTGGACCACGGGCAAACCGGACTCAGCGTCGCCTTCGACCTGCCGACGCTCATGGGCCTCGACTCGGATCATCCCATGGCGCGGGGCGAAGTGGGGTACTGTGGAGTAGCGATCTCGTCCCTCGCCGACATGGAGCGCCTCTTCGAAGGCATCCCGCTCGAGCAGGTCACCACATCCATGACCATCAACGGGCCGGCCGCGGTGCTCTTCGCCATGTATCTCGCCATGGCGGAGAAACGCGGCATCCCGTTCGACCGGCTCGGCGGTACGATTCAAAACGACATCCTCAAGGAGTATATCGCCCAGAAGGAGTGGCTCTTCCCGCCGGAACCGCACATCGCGTTGATCGTCGATACCATGGCCTATTGCGCCGCCCATGTTCCGAAATGGCACCCCATCAGCATCAGCGGCTACCACATCCGGGAGGCAGGCTCGACGGCAATTCAAGAACTGGCCTTCACGCTCTACGACGGGCTGACCTACGTAGAGGCGGCCGTGAAATCCGGGCTCGATGTGGATGCGTTCGCGCCGCAATTGTCGTTCTTCTTCAACGTGCACAATGACTTCTTTGAGGAGATTGCCAAGTTTCGCGCGGCCCGGCGGCTCTGGGCCCGTGAAATGGAACGGCGCTACCACCCCAAGAACCCCCGCTCGCTCCAGCTGCGCTGCCACGCCCAGACCGCCGGTTGCTCCCTGACCGCCCAACAGCCGATGAACAATGTGGTCCGAACGACGCTGCAGGCCCTTGCCGCTGTGCTCGGCGGCACGCAATCGCTCCACACCAATTCCATGGACGAAACGCTGGCCCTGCCGACGGAAGAAGCCGTGAAACTGGCGCTGAGGACACAGCAGATCATTGCGGGCGAGAGTGGGACGGTCAACTGCGTCGATCCGTTGGGTGGATCCTATTTCGTGGAGTCGCTGACGAACCGCTTGGAGGAAGGAGCGCAGGAATACTTTCGCACATTGGACGGAATGGGCGGCATGGTCTGCGCGATCGAGCGCGGGTTTCCGCAGCGGGAAATCCTCGATGCGTCACAACGGTATCAGCGTGACATCGAAGAACGGGAACGGAGCATTGTCGGCGTGACGGAGCATGTGGAACCACCATCCCGATCGATTCCCATCATGAGGATCGGGCCGGAGGTGGAACAGGAACAGGTCGCAAGGCTGTCCGATCTCAGGAAATCACGCGATCCGTTCAAGATGGCCGGCGCGTTGGAAGAGTTGCAGGAAATGGCCGCCTGTCATCAAAACCTCATGCCGCCGTTGATTGAGGCCGTGAAAGCGAAAGCGACGCTGGGAGAGATTTGCGCCGCGTTAAAGGAAGTGTACGGCACCTATCGAGAGCCGGTGGTGTTATGAAGCTCGGAGCCTTTGATATTTACCCGGTGACCGACGGCCGATTCCGGCTGGACGGCGGCGCCATGTTCGGCGTGGTACCGAAAGCCCTCTGGCAACAATGTTGTCCGGCGGATGAATTGAATCGCATTCCGCTCAGCCTGACCTGCCTCTTGATCCGAGCCCACGGCAAGAATGTGCTGGTGGATACGGGACTCGGCGACAAGGAGGATACGAAGTTTCAGTCGATGTTTGGGGTCGAACGGATGCCGACCCTGCAAGAGTCCCTCCGGCAACATGGTCTGAGCCGCGACGACATCCACATGGTCATCAATACACATCTGCATTTCGACCACGCGGGCGGCAACACGGTTACCAACGGGAGCAGAGGACTGCTACCTGCTTTTCCCAAGGCCACCTACTACGTGCAACGGGGGGAATACGAGGACGCGATGCAGGCGAATGAGCGCACGAGGGCCAGCTATCGCCGCGACAATTTCACCTCCCTTGCGCAGGTGAATCAGTGGGCCTTCCTGGATGGTGACAGGGAACTCATGCCTGGCGTGACGGCCGTCGTTACATCCGGGCATACGCGTTGGCATCAAAGCGTCAAAATCGAATCGGAAGGCCGGGTGGCGTTCTTTCTGGGCGATCTCATTCCCACGGTGGCCCATCTTCCGCTGCCGTACATCATGGGGTACGACCTCGATCCGGTTCAGACACTCGACAGCAAACGATGGGTCTTGGAGCGGGCGTTTGAGGAACAGTGGCTCTTGGTCTTCGAGCATGACCCCCAGGTTCAAGCCGGGCACGTCAGCAGGAATGCGGACGGGAAATACGTCTTCCGGGAGGTGAACCTATGGCAGTAGCGGCAACACCCCTGCGCATTCTGATCGGCAAGGTGGGATTGGATGGACACGACCGGGGCGTGAAGCTCGTCGCCCGGGCGCTCCGTGATGCGGGAATGGAAATCATTTATACGGGTCTCCACCAAAGTCCTGAGCAAATCGTGACGACGGCCATTCAGGAAGATGTGCAGGCCATCGGCCTCAGCATCCACTCTGGTGCCCACAATTCATTGTTCCCCCGCGTGCTGGAACTCCTGCGGGAGCAGGGCGCAGGAGAGATCGCGCTCTTCGGTGGAGGCATCATTCCCGATGAGGATGTGCCGCGATTGAAGGCGGCAGGTGTGCAGATGTTGTTCCGGCCCGCCACTCCCATGCATGACATCGTGGAGTTTGTGAAAGGGCTGCGAATCGACCGGTGAGAGGATTTTGGCCATGCGCGTCCTGAAGAGTGCGGTGGTACGAGAATCGGAAGAGGTTCGTCGGGACCATTCCCATTACGAAGGTCTGATGGCCGATCTGAAGAAGCACCTCGCTCTGGCGCAGGCAGGCGGTTCAACGGAAACGGTCGCGCTCCATAAGCAACGCGGAAAACTGACGGCGCGCGAGCGTATCGCCGCGCTGCTCGATCCCGGCTCGCCCTGGTTAGAACTCAGTCCGCTCGCCGCGTTCGGGCTGTATGACAATCAGGTTCCATCGGCCGGACTGATCACCGGCATCGGCTCCGTGTCCGGACGCTTCTGTGTGATCGTCGCCAACGATGCCACGGTCAAGGGCGGCACCTACTTTCCCATGACCATTAAGAAACACCTGCGGGCCCAGGAGATCGCGCTGGAGAACCGTCTGCCGACGATCTACCTCGTGGATTCCGGCGGAGTGTTCCTGCCGATGCAAGCCGAGGTCTTTGCCGACAAGGAGCATTTCGGGCGGATCTTCTTCAATCAGGCGCGCATGTCCGCGGCGGGCATTCCTCAAATCGCCGTCGTCATGGGCATGTGCACGGCCGGTGGAGCCTATGTCCCCGCGATGTGCGATGAGAATGTCATTGTGAAAGGAACCGGCACGATTTATCTGGCCGGACCACCTTTGGTCAAGGCTGCCACCGGCGAAGAGGTGACCAGCGAAGAACTGGGCGGCGCCGATCTGCACACGCGACTTTCAGGTGTCAGCGACCATCTCGCGGAAGACGATGATGATGCCCTGCAAATCTGCCGTTCAATCATTGCCACGTTGGGGCGACGACCTCCGAAGCTTCGGCGGGAGAAGATCGACAACCCGCTCTACCCTGCCGAAGACTTGTATGGAATCATTCCTGCCAATCCACGCCGCAAGTGGGACGCCCGGGAAGTGATCGCGCGACTCGTAGACGGCAGCCGCTTTCATGAATTCAAGGCGCGGTACGGAGCGACGCTGGTCTGCGGCTTTGCCTATTGGATGGGCCACCTTGTCGGCATCGTCGCCAACAACGGGGTGTTGCTCTCGGAGTCGGCGCTGAAGGGCGCACACTTCGTCCAGCTCTGTGCGCAGCGACGCGTGCCGCTGTTGTTTCTGCAGAACATCACCGGCTTCATGGTCGGGAAGGATTATGAGAGCAGAGGCATCATCAAAGACGGCGCCAAGATGGTCCAGGCGGTTGCCACAGCAAATGTTCCCAAATTCACGGTCCTGATCGGCGCCTCCCACGGAGCGGGGAACTATGCCATGTGCGGGCGCGGATACAGTCCTCGGTTCCTCTTCACCTGGCCCAATGCCCGCATCTCGGTCATGGGCGCGCAGCAGGCTGCGCAGGTGTTGGTCACCGTGAAGGAACAACAACGAGCCCGTGAACATGGAGCGCTGTCAGACGACGAACGCCGGCGGATCACCGAAGCCACCCTGCGGCAATACGAGCAGGAAGGGAGTCCCTACTACAGCAGCGCACGGCTGTGGGATGACGGGATTCTGGATCCCATGGATACGCGCAGGGTCCTGGGTCTCTGCCTGGATCTCGCGGCCTTGTCCCCCGTCAAGGAGAGTCATGCGCCGGTGTTTCGCATGTAACGGGCACATCGGGTAAGGAGGTCACCATGCGTCGGTTTACGACCCTGACTGTGGAATGGGACGGTGCCATTGCCCGTGTGACGCTCAATCGGCCGGAACGCCGGAACGCGTTCGATGACCGGATGGTCACGGAACTCAGAGAGGCCTTTGAAGACCTGGCGCACGAGCCGTCGTTGAGAGGAATTATATTGACCGCTGCCGGGCCGGTTTTCTGTGCCGGGGCCGACTTGCAATCGATGCAGTCGGCCATGCCGATCCTGGAAACTCCGGCGATGCGCGATGCCCATCACCTCACTCGCATGCTTCGCACTATCGACGAATCCCCTTGTCCGGTCATCGCCCGGGTACAGGGACCTGCCTTCGGAGGCGGGCTCGGTTTGATGGCGGTCTGCGACATCGTGGTGGCGGCAGACGATGCAACGTTTGCGCTCAGCGAAACCAGACTCGGATTGATTCCAGCCGTCATTGCTCCCTTTCTTCTGCGCAAAGCAGGCGAATCGTTTCTCCGGCGGTATGGCCTGAGCGGCGAGACGTTCTGCGCATCGACCGCCCAGCGTTTCAACCTCATCCATGATGTCGTGCCGCAAAGCGATCTGGACGACCGCATTGCGGAATTGACGGACGCCATCATGCGCCTGGCTCCCTGCGCCACCAGGGAGAGTAAATCGTTCTTTCACCGGATGATTCTCTTGTCTGACAAAGAGCGCATGGCACTGGGCCCTGAAAGCAATGCCCGCGCTCGTTGTGCTCCAGAAGCCGCGGAAGGACTCCTGGCATTTGTTGAGAAACGGTTGCCGTCGTGGGCCAGGCCACGCGCGCAGAAACAGGAACAGGAGGCGCTCACGTCCGACGATGTTGTCCTCCGCCGCACATGACTCACGCAGGTTGCCTGTCCGCATCATTGAAGTGTCGCCCCGTGACGGACTGCAACATGAAGCCGTCTTCGTGCCGACGGCGCGCAAGATTGCCCTGATCAATGCGCTGTCGCGGACCGGCGTGGCGGAAATCGAGGCCGGCTCCTTCGTGTCCCCGGCTGCCATCCCGCAGCTGGCTGATTCGGACGAGGTCTTCCGTGCCATCGACCGGATCCCGGGCGTCACCTATTCCGCCCTCGTGCCGAACGAACGAGGCTTTGAACGGGCCAGAGCAGCGGCGGTGAAGAAGATCGCCGTCTTCACGGCGGCCTCGGACAGCTTCGCCATCCACAACATCAAGGCGACCGTCTCCGAGTCACTCGCCCGCTTCAGACCGATTGTCCTGGCGGCCAAACGGGACGGCATGCTGGTGCGAGGCTATATCTCCACCGCCGTATTTTGTCCGTATGAAGGGCGCATCTCGCCGATGCCGGTGCTCGACGTCATGATGCGGCTGCTTGATCTCGGCGTGGATGAAGTCTCGCTCGGCGAGACAATCGGAAAGGCCTCACCCTCTGAGATACGCGCCTTACTTGATCTTCTTCTGACACGGATCGAACCGGCCCGCCTGTCGCTCCATGTGCATGACACATACGGCATGGCCATCGCCAACGTGCTCACGGCCTGGTGGGACTATGGCATCACGGCCTTCGATTGTTCAGCGGGCGGTTTGGGAGGCTGTCCGTACGCCCCTGGCGCATCAGGCAATGTGGCAACCGAAGATGTGGTGTTCGCCCTCAAAGCATCCGGAGCCCTTGTACCAGTGGATGAGAAATTGGTGGTCCACTGTGCGCAACAGCTCAGTGTGCTAGTCCGGCATCCGCTGAACTCGCGATTCTCGCGGATACAGGAAGATCGTGCCACGCAACCGACGGTGAAGGTGTGATGTGAACCCGACCTGGATCGATCGATTATCACGGCGTGATGAGGCAGCGACCCTGGCGAAGCAGGTCGAGGCCGGCATGGTCAGGGCCGTGGCGCGCGTCATCAGTCTGCTCGAAAATCGGGACCCGGTTGGAACGGCCGTGCTGGCGCAACTTGCCCCCACTCTGAAGCCCGCCATCGTGATCGGCATCACCGGCTATCCCGGCGCAGGCAAGAGCACGTTGATCGATCAGCTCATCAGCGCCTACCGGCGCCTGCAGCAGAAGGTGGGCGTCCTGGCGGTCGATATCAGCAGCCCTGTCACGGGCGGCGCAGTCCTCGGCGATCGCATCAGGATGCAGCGGCATACGGACGATCCACACGTCTACATCCGCAGCATGGCGACACGCGGTCAGCAGGGCGGCCTTGCGCGCGCGACGCGGGAGGCGGCACTGATCCTGGAAGCGGCTGGTTATGGCGTCGTTCTGATCGAGACGGTCGGCGTCGGGCAGAGTGAGGTCGATATCATGCAGGTCGCCCATACGGTGGTGGCGCTGGTCGCGCCGGGGCTCGGCGACGACATCCAGGCCATGAAAGCGGGACTGCTGGAAGTTGCAGACATCGTGGTGGTGAACAAGGGCGACCGCGACGGCGCCGATGCGGCCCTGCGGGATTTGCGGGAATGGTGTAAGACGGTGATCCGCACCGTGGCCGTGAAGGGTGAGGGAATCGTCGAACTGATTGCAGTCATCGCTGAGCATGAACGAATGCGAGACCTGGACAGGCCGGAATTGCACAAGCGTACCGGCTCTTTTCTCGACCGGGCCTCGCGGGGAGGGTGACATGCCGCATCAATTCTTGACCATCGCGCACCATGTCGCGCGTATCTCGCTCCACAACCCGCCGGCCAATGTCGTGAATTCCGCCCTGCTGGCCGAACTGGAGCGGACATGGAACGAGGTCGAACAGGATCCCTACGTCAGGGTTGTGCTCATCACCGGATCCGGGCGATTTTTCTGCGCAGGCGCGGACATTCATGAGTTGACACATCTCAACACCATCCATGCAGGCACCGAGTTTTCCCAGCGGGGACAAACCTTGCTGAACCGTATCGAACGTTCGGATAAACCGGTGCTGGCGGTGATCAACGGAACCTGCCTGGGAGGCGGCCTGGAATTGGCCCTGGCCTGCCACATGAGAATCGCCGCAGACGGAGTTCTGTTGGGTCTGCCAGAAATCAGGCTCGGGCTCATCCCCGGATTCGGCGGCACCCAACGCCTGCCGCGAGTGGTCGGACCATCCAAAGCCGCGGAATTGATTCTGACCGGACGAACCCTCACGGCGGAAGAGGCACTGGCGATCGGACTGGTCAGCAGGGTTGTTCCGGCGCAACAGTTATGGACCGAAGCGGATGCGCTCGGAAGCCTGATGACCGCCAACGGCATTCCCGCCACCCAGGCCGCGCTCCATGCGATCAGAGGAGGGATTGATATTCCCCTTGCGGAAGGACTCGCCAGAGAGGCGGAATTGTTCGGGCATCTGTGCGTGACCAAAGAAATGAAGGCGGCGACTCAGGCGTTTTTGGACAAACGACAACCCCGAATGGCAGGGACGGAGGCCTGACGCACGAGGTCATCCTCAGCCGCTGTCCGCGGGAGGTCTTACATGTTGGCCGATCGACTGGCTCACTATACGCAGTCTCTCCGGTATGAAGACCTGCCCGAAGCGGTCGTGCATGAGGTCAAGCGCCGCATTCTGGACAGCCTCGCCTGCGCATTCGGCGCCTGGACTGCGCCTCCCTGCAGGATCGCCCGCGAGATGGCACTCGCGGTGAAAGTTCCCGGCGGCGCGACGGTCTGGGGAACGACTCACAAGACCCTCCCCGATCTCGCAACCTTCGCCAACGGGGCGATGGTCCGCTACCTCGATTTCAACGATACGTACCTGTCCAAAGAACCGGCTCATCCCTCGGACAATCTTGCCGCAGTGCTCGCAGCGGCAGAAACAGCCCATGCACCAGGTAAACTCGTCATCCAGGCCATAACTCTGGCCTATGAAATCCAATGCCGCCTCTGCGACGCAGCCGCCTTGCGGCCCCGTGGCTGGGACCATGTCACCTATGGGCCAATCTCGTCTGCGCTTGGCGTCGCCAAGAGCCTCCAGCTTACGGAAGCGCAGACCCGGCAGGCCGTCAATCTGGCCGGCGTGGCGAACGTCGCGTTACGGCAAACCAGAGTCGGTGACCTGTCCATGTGGAAGGCCTGCGCCTTTTCCAACGCTGCGCGCAACGGCATGTTTGCGGCCCAACTCGCCAGGCGGGGCATGACGGGACCGGCTCCGATTTTTGAAGGCGACAAAGGCTTCATGAAACTGGTTTCGGGCTCCTTCGAACTACCGATGCTGGGCGGACAGGCCATGCCGGGCGGAGAGCCGGTTCCCTTCAAAATCCTCGCGACCTACATCAAACATTTTCCCGTGGAATACCACGCGCAGACCGCGGTTGAGGCCGCCTTGGCATTGCGGGCGGAGCTGATCGCCACGGAAGGACTTCGCGGACTCGACAATTTGGCCGATGTGGAGATCGGCAGTTACGACGTGGCCATCGAAATTATCGGACGTGATCCGGAAAAGTGGCAGCCCACCACAAGGGAAACAGCCGACCACAGCTTTCCCTACTGTGTGGCCGTCGCGCTGGTCGATGGCCGTGTCACCATGAATTCGTTCAGCCCGAAGCGGCTGCAAGACCCGGCACTGCACGCGTTGATGAAGAACATTCATGTCGTGAATGTTCCGGAGTTTGAGCGGCGATATCCGACCACCATGCCGACCCGGATCACGGTACGGACCACGAAAGGAGCCGTGTACAGCCGGCAGGTGGAGCAACCACTGGGCCATCCAGGGCATCCCATGTCAGACCGGGAAGTGGAAGACAAACTCCGGCGCCTGGCTGCAAGACGAGTCGATCGCGCACAACTGAACAGACTCATTGATTGCGTTTGGAACCTGGAACAAGAGAAAGACATGGCCGCGTTGATGCCGCTGTTGAAGGTACGATCATGACATCTGATCAATCGAGCATCTCCAAAGCACAACGGCTGCGCCTGTTGTTGGCTACGCGCACCGTGGCAGTCCCGGGCGCCTGCAATGCATTGACGGCGCTGCAAATCGAACAGGCCGGTTATGAAGCCGTCTACGTCTCGGGAGCCGCCGTCTCTGCCGCGCGCGGCCTGCCGGACATTGGACTCATCTCATTGGCGGAGATGGCGGCGGAAGCAGGGACTATCGCCAGGGCCGTCGCCATTCCCACTCTCGTCGATGCGGATACTGGATACGGCCCGCCTTCGGCCGTCATGGAAGCCGTGCGGGCATTCGAGCAAGCCGGGGTCGCCGGCATGCAGATCGAAGACCAGGATGCGGCTAAAAAGTGCGGACATCTGTCGGGAAAGCGCCTCATCCCGGTTGAGGAGATGGTCGCGAAGATCGCAGCGGCCGTGGATGCCAGGCGCAATCGGGATTTTGTGATCGTGGCGCGCACCGATGCGCGATCCGTCGAGGGGCTGGAAGCTGCGATTCAACGGGCCCGGGCCTATGTGGAGGCCGGCGCGGACGTGCTGTTTCCCGAAGCGCTGTTGTCGGCTGAAGAGTTCGGATCTTTTTCCACGGAGATGCGGAAGGGAGCGATTTCAGTGCCGTTGATCGCCAACATGACGGAGTTTGGAAAAACGCCCTATCTCAGCGTGGGCGAATTCGACGCCTTGGGGTATCGCGCGGTGTTGTTTCCAGTCAGCACCTTACGAGTCGCGGCACGCGCGGTGGAGAAGTTGCTGATGGAAATGAAGTTCTTCGGCTCCCAGCGGAATTGGCTCGACCACATGATGACCAGACAAGAACTCTACGACCTGCTTCGATACGAACCTGACGGAGAACCGATGCGGAGGTCCTATGAACCAAGCGCTACAAGAACAACCCGCAGCCAAGGCGCCGGATCATCATGAATACAGTCCGGGCCTGGAAGGCGTAATTGCCGGAGAATCGGCGATCTGCCAGGTGGATGAGGGCGAAGCGGGATTGCGCTATCGAGGCTATGCGATCGGCGACCTCGCCGATCGGAGTAGCTTCGAAGACGTCGCCTATCTCCTGCTCTACGGCCACTTGCCTACAGAACCGGAGCTGAAAGAGTTCTCCGCCCGGTTGATCGATAATCGGCAACTCCCTGAGCACGTACGGCAATTTGTGGAGAGCCTGCGTCCCGGGATGCATCCAATGGATGTGTTGCGAACCGGCATTTCACTGCTGGGCCTGAGCGATCCGGACGCGCAGGACGGGTCCCGCGCAGCGAACCTTCGCAAATCCGTGCGGTTGCTCGCTCAGATTCCCCGGCTCGTTGCAGACAGCTATCACGTCATGGCGAGTCAACAACCTCCAAGCCCTGATCAACAAGGGACTTTCGCGGAGCACCTCTTGAACCTGATCGCAGGGCACACCCATGGCGAAGTAGGCATAGCCATGGCGCAGGCGTTGAACGTGTCCCTGATTCTCTATGCAGAACATGAATTCAATGCCTCCACCTTTTCCGCCCGGGTCACCGCCTCCACCCTCACCGACCTTCATGGCGCCATCACGGCGGCGGTGGCCACGTTGAAAGGTCCGCTTCATGGCGGCGCCAACGAGGCGGTGGCCGCGATGCTCCTCGAAATCGGCCGCCCGGAACGGGCAGAACTCTGGCTACGCGCGGCCCTCGCCAGCAAACAGCGGGTGATGGGATTCGGCCATCGTGTCCTCCGGCAAGGCGATGCCCGCTCGACCATCATCCAGCGCCATGCCGAGCGATTGAGCCGGCTCTGCGGCGACCATCGCTGGTATGACATCGCCGCCACGATCGATCGCATCATGCTGGAGGAAAAGGGACTGCGCCCCAATCTCGATTTTTACACGGCCGTGGCCTACTTGGTGATGGGCATCCCGCGTGAACTGTCCACGCCCCTGTTCGTCTGTTCACGCATCACCGGCTGGTGCGCGCATGTCATCGAGCAGCAGGATCACAATCGGCTGATCAGACCACGGGCCCGGTACACGGGACCAGCACCGAGGACCTATGAGCCTCTTGAGCGGCGTGCATGACACTATCGAGCAGGCTCGGGATTCAGGGCGCGCAACAGAACTGCCCTGGACTTCTTTCGCCGAATTCTTTCGATCCCGTGTGTACGATCCCCATCTCGTAACCAGAAACTTCCTGACGTATTGCGACGATGAGCGCCATCTTCGCCGGACGTACACCTATGCGGAATTGGGTACGATCGTCGAAGGCCTGGCTCAGTTGTTCCATACCAGGCTCGGCCTGACTCGCGGCGACCGCATCGCCACCCTCCTCTTCAACCACGATGTGACGGTGCTGACCTACTTCGCGGCCTGGACGCTCGGCATCGCCGTCGTGCCGATCAATATCGAAGAACCGCCCGAGAAAAAACGGTACATCCTCGAGCATTCGGAAGTGTCGGTCGTCCTCTGCTGGCAGGACGTGTATGACGAAATCAAAGCTCTTCAAACGGACCTCCCGAACCTCCGCGAGGTCGTGGCCCTGGGAGACAGCGGCCTGCTCGACGGCAAGCGATCCGCAGCAAAAACCGCTCAGAGAGGAGCCAGCAAGCCACTTCGCCTGCCGCCTTCAACCTCACGGCTCGACGACCATGCGCTGATCGTCTACACATCCGGCACGACCGGTCCGCCCAAGGGCGTAATCCTGACCGTGGCCAATCTCCTGATCGATGCGGATGCCATCGCGAGCTGGCACGGCTTCGGCATCAACGATCGTGTGATGTGCGTGCTCCCCATCCATCATGTGAACGGCATCGTCGTCACGCTGATCACCCCGTTGTACTGCAAAGGCAGTCTGGTGCTGAACCGGAGGTTTAAAACCGGCAGCTTCTGGCGACGACTCCACGAAGAAGACGTCACCTCCGTCAGCGTCGTCCCCACCCTGCTCGAATTTCTCCTCGACACCGATGAAGACATCACCGCCTATCGCCTGGACCGCTTCGGCGGAGTGATCTGCGGCGCCGGGCCCTTGCTGAAAGACACCGCCGCACGGTTCGAAGACCGGTTCGGCTTTCGGATCCGCCACGGATATGGCCTGTCGGAGACGACCTGCTACTCCTCGTTTCTGCCCAACGAGCTCACGCAGGAGCAGCACCGCCACTGGCTCACCGGCTACGAGTTCCCCTCGATCGGATTACCGCTACGCCACAATATGATGGCGATTCTCGACGACCGGGGGAGGTCCCTGCCTGAGGCCGTTCGTGGGGAAATCTGCATTCGCGGGCGCACCGTCTGTGCCGGTTATTTCAAACGGGAGGATGCCAACGAAGCCGCGTTCCAATGGGGATGGTTCCGCTCGGGAGATGAAGGATTCTATGTCGCCGATGAACGGGGGCGACCGTTCTTTTTCATTTCAGGCCGCTTGAAAGAACTCATCATTCGCGGCGGCGTCAACATCTCTCCCCTGGAAATCGATGACGTGCTGAAAACGCACCAGGCCGTGAGGTTTGCGATGGCCCTGCCCTTTGAGAACCGCTACTACGGCGAAGAAATCGCGGCCTATGTGGTCCCCAAAGATCCCGCGGCTCCCCCGAGCGAAGCGGACGTCCTGGCCCATTGCCGCATGAGACTGCCGTTTGCGAAACAACCCAAGGTCGTACTAATGGGCGATGACATGCCGTACACCTCCACGGGAAAACCCAAGCGACTGGAATTGAAGGCCAGGCTAGCCGCCACTCTGGCGCAGTATCGTGACAGGCAGTTCAGGGACCATGCATGAACAGACCGGGTGAGGCGACACATGAGCACCCTCTTCAAAGGTTTCGAACGAATCGAAGACGCACGCGAGCGGTTGTCCGGGCTAAGTTTCCTGGCCGGTTTGTATGATGGCCGGCCTGATTTCGAGCTGCTGCTGACGCCTCCTGAGCCTCCCGCTGAACAAGCGGCCGGCGATGCCTTCTGCAATCAGGTCGAGGCATTTCTGCGACACGAGGTAGATCCGGAGGAGATCGAACGTCAGGCGAAAATTCCCGAGTCCGTGATTCGAGGCCTGTTCAGACTCGGGGCTTTCGGCATGAAAATTCCCAAACCATACGGCGGCCTCGGTTTCTCCTATACCAATTACGGCCGCGTCCTGACATTGATCGCAAGCTGGAGCAACATTCTCGCCCTCACCGTGGCGGTGCCGCAATCCATCGGCATTGCCATGCCGATCCTCCTATTCGGGAGCGAAGACCAGAGGCACAAGTATCTTCCGCTGGCGGCGAGGGAAGCCCTCTCCGCATTTGCCCTCACGGAACCGATGACCGGCTCCGATGCCGCCAATGTGCGAACGGAAGCAGTCCTCGACCGCACCGGCAGCCACTTCATCGTGAACGGCGAAAAACTCTGGTGCACGAATGGACCGATCGCCCGCTATGCCACGCTCATCGCCCGCGTCCCGGCACGACGGGTATCACGAGATGGACTGACAGAATGGATTCCAGTCCCCGAAGGGCATGGGGCGGACGACCGGGTCCACACGGCCTTTATCCTGGACATGTCGGCACCGGGCGTCCAAGTCCGTCAACGCTGTCAGTTCGAAGGGTGCCGCGGAATCGAGAATGCCCACATGACGATGACGCAGGTCCAGGTCCCGTTTGAGAACGTGATCGGCGAGGTAGGAAAAGGATTGAAATATGCCCTGACCATTCTCAACGTGGGACGCGGCGTCAGCATTCCGGCCATCTGCCTCGGCATGGCGAAACAGGCCTGGCAGCCGACCCTGGATCGAGCCAACGCCAGGGTCACGTTTCACAAACCGCTGGCGGAGCGGCAGACACAGCAGATCCGCATCGGTGACATGGCCGGCCATCTGTTCGCAATGGAAGCCCTCTCGAGGCTGATCTGGCGGCTGGCCGATCAACACCGGTATGACATTCGCATCGAAGCTGCCGTCGCCAAGATTTTCTGCTCCGAGCACACGATTCGGTTCCTGAGGGACGCCCAGATCCTATTCGGCGGCATGGGGTACGAAACCGCTGCCTCCAAAATGGCGCGCGGCGAAGCGGCTTTCGGGATCGAGCAGCTTGTGCGAGACGCGGAAATGTATCGCATCGGTGAAGGCGCGACGGACATACTCCGCCCCTTCATCGTGCGCGAAGGATTGAGCCAGCATCTGGATCGCGCCAAGGCCTTTTATTCCGGAGAGCTCTCGATTCTCGACCAGGCGCGTCAGGCCATGAAATTGGCGGGCTTTTATTTCCCCTGGTATTTGCGGCAATGGCTGAAACGATCGTTGCCCGCCCGCCACGAGCTGGCTCACCCCCAGGCCGAGCCAGTGATCAAGTTCATCGAACGGATCAGTCGGCGCCTGGCGCGGGAAATCTTTTACGCGATGGTGCGATTCCAGGCCTCGTTTCAAGACGAGCAGCGGGTGCAGAACCGGATCGAATCCGTTGGAGAAGACCTGCTGGCGATGCTGGCCACAGTTCTGTATGCCGAGCAGCAGACCAGGCTCGAGGGACGGACAACGGTGTGGGAGCTGGCCGATGCGTTTTGTGATTCTGCGAAGCAGCGGGTGACGCAACGGCTCACTGAATTCAGGCACCACCGGGACTACCTCACGGCGACCACGGGAACGCAGGCGCTGAAAGGCTATTACCCAAGCCTATCGCAAGGCATCATTCATCGGCGGTTGGAGGACTACCGTCGCAACAGTCACGCATCAGGAGAGAGTGCCGCGATACTCGAAGCATCCGG
>VOPR01000066.1 GCA_009594995.1 Nitrospira sp.
CCTGATCGGAGCCGGTTCGTAGGCCACGCGATGGCGGCGCAACGTCTCTTCACCGATTTCCCGGATGCTGATGCCTTCGATCCGCGAGGGCGTGCCGGTGAAGTACTGATCGATCAATTCATGATTGAGCCCGATCGCTTCAAAGATCTGCGCGCCGCAGTAGGACTGCACCGTCGAGATGCCCATCTTCGAGAAAATCTTGAGCAACCCTTTGTTAATAGCTTTGATGAACTTGCCTTCCGCGGTCGGCGCGTCGAACCCTTCAGGGAAATAGCCGTCACGCTCCAAGTCCACGAGCGACTCGAACACCAGATAGGGATTCACCGTCCCGGCGCCGAAACCGATCAGGCACGCAAAGTGATGGACATCGCGGGGCTCACCAGTTTCCACCGTGAGGCCCACTTCGGTTCTCGTGCATTCCCGCACCAGGTGATGATGCACCGCCGCCACACCGAGCAGACTCGGAATCGGCGCCCATTCCGCATTCACCCCTCGGTCGCTGAGGATGAGGAACTTATAGCCTTCGCGGATCGCCTGCGACGCCTGCCGGCAGAGATCATCCACCGCAGCGCCCAATCCTTCCGGACCTTCGGCCACGCGGAACAACATCTTCAATGTTTTACTTTTGAAATGCGGATCGGCAATCTCGCGGATCTTGTGCAGATCGGCATTCGTCAAAATCGGCTGCTTCACCCGGATGCGGCGGGCCGATTCCGGATGCTCATCCATCAAATTAGGCTTGGGCCCGATGCTGGTGGTGAGCGACATCACGAGTTCTTCGCGGATCGGATCGATCGGCGGATTCGTGACCTGCGCAAAGAGTTGCTTGAAGTATTTGAAGAGCAGCTGCGGCCGTTCGGACAACACGGCCAACGGCGTATCCGTCCCCATCGACGAGATCGCTTCCTGCCCCTCGACAACCATGGGGGTGATGACCATCTTCAGCTCTTCGACGGTATAGCCGAAGGCCTGCTGGCGCTGCCGGATCGTGGGATGATCAGGCTGCGGCACATTGATCGGATCGGGCAACTCGTCCAGAGAAATCCGATGCTCGGTTACCCAAGACCGGTACGGCTTGCGGCGCACGATATCGGCCTTCACTTCCTCGTCGTCGATGATGCGGCCCTGCTCGGTATCGACGAGGAACATGCGTCCCGGCATCAGGCGGCCCTTCTGGCGAATACGCTGCGGGTCCATCGGCAAGACACCGGCTTCAGAGGCCAGCACGACCAATCCATCCGTCGTCACCTGGTAGCGGCAGGGGCGCAGCCCATTGCGATCCAACGTGGCACCGATCAGTTTGCCGTCAGTGAAACAGACGGCAGCCGGGCCATCCCAGGGTTCCTGCATAGCGGCGTGGTATTCGTAGAATCCACGGCGGTCCAGATCCATCTGCGGATTGGCGACCCACGGTTCCGGAATCAGCATCATCATCGCGTGCGGCAATGACCGCCCGCCGAGCACAAGGAACTCCAGGGCATTGTCCAGGCTGGCCGAGTCGCTCTGATTTTCATAGACGATCGGGAACAGCTTCTTCATGTCCTCGCCGAACAACTCCGAGTTCAGCCGTCCCTGCCGCGCGCGCATCCAATTGACGTTGCCCTTGAGGGTGTTGATTTCACCGTTGTGGCAGATGTAGCGATACGGATGGGCCAGCGGCCAGGTCGGGAACGTGTTCGTGCTGAACCGCGAGTGCACGAGGGCCATGGCGCTCGTCAGACTGCTGTCAGCGAGATCCTGATAATACTGGGGAATCTGGTGCGGAAGCAGGAGCCCCTTGAATACGATGGTGCTGCTGGAGAGGCTCGAGATGTAAAAATACTCCCGCCCTTCGATGGCGGATTCGCGGACGGCGCGCTCCACGCACTTCCGGATGACATACAACCGGCGTTCGAATTCTTCGTCCGTGAAGATTCCGCGGGCGATGAAGACCTGTCGCATGAACGGCTCAGTGCTGCGGGCAACCGGTCCGATGGCGTCGCTCTTCACCGGCACATCGCGCCAGCCGAGCAACTTGGCCCCCGCGTCCTTGATCACCCGCGTAAACACGGTTTCGCACTGCGCCCGCGCGTCGGCATCCGGCGGCAGAAACACCATGCCCACGCCATATTCTCCCGCGCCGGGCAGCTTGATTCCGCTGTCCTTTGCGGCACGCTTAAAGAACTCGTGCGGCACTTGAAGGAGGATGCCTGCGCCGTCTCCGGTGCAGGGGTCGCAACCTTGCGCGCCTCGATGGGTCAGGCTCTCTAAGACCTGCAGGCCCTGCTGCACGATCTGGTGCGAGCGCTGGCCCTTGATATCGACGACAAATCCGACGCCGCACGAATCTTTTTCGTGCTGCGGATCGTAAAGCCCTTGTTTGGGAGGAAGCCCTGGTACATTCATGACACGTATACTCGTCTAGAGGCAGGCAATGACGTGGGGAACAGAGTCCCCGCCCGGGGACGTCGAACATCTCGACCGACCACGGTGACTGCTACCATTCATATTGGGGAAATAAGCGAGGAGTCACCTTACTGGATGGGCCGTGAAACTGTCAAGAGAACGGCGACGCAATCTGAACCACAAACCGTCCGACCAGAGCTTGACTTAGTGGAGTTTCCTGCCCTACTATCCGCCCCATGTCGAACGGACCGACCACCCTCACGCTCCACAGCATGGCCGATGTCTGGGACGTGTATCGCGAAGAGCTCGAGGGAGTCGAAGAACAGATCCGGAAAAATCTCGACTCCAGCGTAGACTTGGTCAACACGGTCGCCGCGCACATCCTGAACAGCGGCGGCAAACGCGTCCGCCCCCTCTTCGTAATCCTCAGCGCCCATCTCTGCGGATACGCCGGCCAGGACCATCAAGCCCTCGGCAGCCTCGTCGAATTCATTCATACCGCCACCCTGCTGCACGACGACGTCGTCGATGACGCCGATCTGCGCCGGGGTCGCCGTACCGCGAGCAAAGTCTGGGGCAATCAAATCAGTATCCTCGTCGGCGATTATCTCTACTCGCGCGCCATCTGCCAGATCGTCGACTTCCGCAATCAAGGCATCAATGAAGCGCTCTCGGAAGCCTGCCGTAAGATGGCCGAAGGCGAAGTTCTGCAACTGTATTACAACGGCAATCCACTGATGCCGGAACCGGAGTATCTCCGCATCATCGAACATAAGACCGCCGGATTGATTGCGGCCTCCTGCAAGATCGGCGCGATCGTCGGCGGAGCCACGGAAGAATTACAGGAAGCGCTGTTCCGGTTCGGACAGCGACTGGGCATTGCGTTCCAACTGGCGGATGACACGCTGGACTACACCGCCAACGGTGCACATCTGGGCAAGACCCTGGGGCAGGACCTTCGGCAAGGCAAAGCGACGCTGCCGCTGTTGCATCTCTTGCAACACTGCTCGGAGCCGGACCGGCAGCTGATCAAAGATCGCATGGAAACCAGGACCTTGACCGATGAGGAGCTTCGCCGCATCGTCGCCTTGATGCAAGAGTACGGGTCCATCGCCTACGCCATGGAGCGGGCGCATGCGTTTGTCGCCGCCGCCAAACGCGATCTCGACCTGTTCCACGACAACACCGCCAAGCGCGCCCTGTCCATCGCCGCCGATTACATGGTGACTCGCGACCGCTGAGTTGCCGCCGTCCGGTTTCACAACGCCCACGCTCTGCGGACCGTACGAACTCGTGTATCGACGGCCCCAGTTCGCTACCGGATGAACTCAGAGAAAATGTTGACGACCTCCCAACAGCACCGCGGCCACATGACGCTCAACGACACATGGACTTGTGCAGTGACCGCCGCACCCACAGCGAGAAAAGGATAGGAACCGCATGGCACACGTCATTCCCTTTCACGGCACCCTCTATAATCCTGCGACGGTCGGCGACGTCCGGCAGGTGGTCGCTCCGCCCTATGACATCATCGACAGCACGCTGCAAAAGACGCTGTACGATCGACACCCGAACAACGTCATCCGGCTGGAACTCGGCTACGAACAACCGGGCGACACGCCCGCGAACAATAAATACACGCGCGCCGCGGGCGCACTTAAAGACTGGTTGAAGTCCGGCGCGCTGCGCAAAGATTCGCAGCCTGCCATCTATTACCACACCATCGAATACCAGCCACCCTATTCGGCACCGGGCACGCCGACCAAGGTGTTCAAGGGTTTCATTTCGACGGTGGAACTGGAAGAGTTCGGGTCCGGCAAGATTTACCCGCACGAGAACACGCGGGCTGCGGCAAAAACGGACCGGCTCAATCTTCTTGAAGCCTGCCGCGCCAACTTCAGCGCGATCATCTCGCTCTATTCGGATCCCCAAAATGACGTGCTCACGTTGATCGAACAGTCGATCGCATCGGATAAACCGCGCATCGACTTCCAGGACGACGAGGGCTTCCGGCAGCGACTCTGGAGTGTGGCCGATGCGAATGTCCTCGCGAAGGTCGTCCAGATCATGAACACGAAACAACTCTTCATCGCCGACGGCCACCATCGCTATGAAACAGCCCTCAACTATCGTCGCGCGCGGCGGCAACAGGCCGGCGCTCCCGCGTCGCCTCAACCCTACGACAATGTCCTGATGCTGTTCGCCAGCCTGGAGGACAAGGGCCTGACCGTGCTGCCGACCCACCGCGTCCTGACGACGCCCGTGCCGGCACCCAACGATCTGCTACGCACCCTCGACCCTCTGTTCGAAGTCACGGCACTCCCCTTTCAGGCAGGGAATGAAACCCAGGTGCGCGCACAGTTCATCGAACGGCTGCGCAGCCAAGGACAGACCGTGCCGATGTTCGGACTGGCCCTGAAAAACGATTCGCAGTACTACCTGCTGACGCTCCGAGCATCACATCGTCCGACGGCCTCGGCGTCGCCGCGGGATCGGCTCGACGTCTCGCTGCTCCAGCAGCATGTCGTCTCCACGCTCTGCCCGACCCAACAGGAACAGGAAGCGATACGCTATTCGAAGGATGACCACGAAGCCCTGAACTGGGTGCGCCAGGGAACCGGCACGGCCGCCCTCTTGCTGAACCCGACGAAGGTCGCCGAAGTCAAAGCCGTCGCTTCGGCGGGTGAACGGATGCCGCACAAGTCCACCTACTTTTTCCCGAAGCCCCTGACCGGCTTGGTCATCAATGTGATGGAAGGCTAGCGGCCATCGTCCGCTAGCTGACGGGATCGACCATGATGGAGGGCGGGGTGAAGGCCAAGGTGCTCATAGTCGATGACGATCAGGACATCGTCACGATGTTACAGGATCGTCTGGACGCCGGCGGGTACAAGACCCTGACGGCCGGCGACGGCCAACGCGGCCTCGAACTCATCGAGCAGGAATCCCCCAACCTGGTTCTGCTGGATCTCTATCTCCCGCGCCTCAAGGGCATGGACGTGCTGAAACGCATGGCCCAGAACAAGCAATGCGAAGACATTCCAGTGATCGTCATGACCGCCGCGGGCACCATCCCCGATGCCGTCGAAGCCATGCGCCACGGGGCCTACGACTTCCTGACGAAGCCGCTGGAGAAGGATCATCTCCTGATCGTCATTCAGAAGGCACTGGAGCGGGACTCCCTGAAGCGGCAGGTGGCCGCCCTCAAGTCCGACGTGCAAAACCGCTATGCCTCCATCGTCGGAGAGAGTTCGAAGATCAAGGGCATCATCGAATCGGCGCAACGGGCCGCCAAGTCCGATGCCAGCATTCTCCTGCTTGGGGAAAGCGGAACCGGCAAAGAACTCTTCGCGCGTTCCATCCACCAATGGAGCCCGCGGCAGAGCATGCCGATGGTCGTCATCAATTGCGTGGCTCTCACTGAAACGCTGCTCGAGAACGAATTGTTCGGTCACGAACGCGGCGCCTTCACCGGCGCGGACCGGCTTCAGAAGGGCAAGCTGGAAATGGCGGAGGGAGGTACGGTCTTTCTCGACGAGATCGGCGACATGCCCCTGCCCTTGCAGGCGAAACTTCTGCGCGTACTGCAGGACAAAGAATTTCAACGCGTCGGCGGCTCACGGTCGGTCTCCGTCAACATACGCTTCGTGGCGGCGACCAACAAAGACCTCCGGCAGTCCGTGAAGGCGGGCCAGTTCCGCGAAGACCTGTTCTTCCGTCTCAATGTCGTGAGCTTTACGCTCCCCCCGTTGCGGGAACGGAGCGAAGATATCGTGCAGCTGGCCGAATTTTTCCTCAAACGGCATGCGTACGAGGCAAAGCGCCCCGGCGTGACGCTGAGCCCGGCAGCTCGGGCCGCATTGACCCACTACTCATGGCCGGGCAACATCCGCGAGCTCGACAACGTCCTCTCACGGGCGGTGGTGCTCAGCCCGAGCGATGTCATCGAACCGGAATTTCTGGCCTTGTCCCCCGATGATGGGATGGGCAAAGGCGGGGCCGA
Source organism: Nitrospira sp. (assembly GCA_009594995.1). GTDB lineage: Bacteria > Nitrospirota > Nitrospiria > Nitrospirales > Nitrospiraceae > Nitrospira_A. The sequence continues at coordinate 6,389 of VOPR01000066.1, forward strand.
CCAGGCGCTCCCCTACATGAATCTCACGTACCATGAGTCCATGGAAGCGCACAGCGCCCACATTATTGATCGGGCATTGGAAAAGGCGGCGGGGAACCAGACCAAGGCGGCGGAGTTTCTAGACCTGCAACGAACCTATCTCGCGCGTTTGATTAAGCAGCGAAAACCTTCCGCAGCGGAATAACCAGTCCGGAAGCTGAAAAAGCCCGCCAGCTTCGTTCTCGCATCGCTCCGAAGCTCAACCTACCACAAGGGTACGCCTCGGCTCTTCACTCGCTGCGGCCTTGCTGGACAATCGTTTTGACCATCCTGCACAGCGCATTTGATTCGAAAGATTGCCCATTGCGCCCGGAAATTTCGGCTGTGCTTTTTCCTGCATGTTCAGCTTAGTGACCTGCTGAACGAGCAGACAGACTCAGCCGCCCGGCCGCAGCATCCCGCTCCACTTGCGCGTAGCGTTCGGGAGTTCCCACATCGCTCCAGAATCCGTCGAAGTCATACCCCATGACCCGCTCCCCATCCTGAATGCCCTGCACATAGGCATCGATAATCGAACATTCCTTGCCGATCGGAAGGTATCGCAACAGACGCGGATGGAGAATGTGGATGCCGGCAAACATGCGCGCTGCTGTTGCGGTACGTTCAGATAGTCCGCGCCCCGTGATCCGGACGACTTCGGCACGATCCGTCACCTCCACCAGACCCCAACGAGCCGCCTCAGGATCCTGCCGCAACACCAGGGTCGCAGCCGCCTGCTGCTCACGGTGGAAATCCATCAGCGCACCGAGATCTAGTTCGAACAGCGTGTCGCCGTTGAGAATCAGTACCGGTTCGCCGTGAAAGTGCGGCTCCGCTTGCTTGATTCCGCCACCGGTGCCGAGGATGACGGGTTCGTGGGAATAGATGATTCGCATTCCGAACGCCGAGCCGTCACCCAGCGCCTGCGGGATCATCGCTCCCAGATGATGAAGATTGATGACGACGTCACGGATGCCATGCCGCTTCAGGAGCAGCAGATTCCAAACAATCATCGGCGTGCCGGCGACCGGGAGGAGCGGTTTCGGCGTGGTATCGGTCAGAGGCCTCAAGCGAGTGCCGAGGCCGGCTGCGAGGATCATGGCCTTCATAGAACGTGCTGAGCGGCGCCTATTGGAGTTCGGTCACGTACGGCGCGAGATGTTGCCGCAGCGAAGCCAGTTCGGGATATTTGGAAAGATTACGTTTCACGTAGCCTAAGACGCGAGGAATGTCGGCAAGAAACTTCGGATTGTGTTTCACCTGATCGATATACACGAACCGGCCCGCAGCTTTGAGATTCCGCTGAATACTGGTGAGGTCGAACAGCCGGCGAAACGCGGTGCGATCACCGACTTTCACGCCCAGGCCGGCAAGGCCATTCAGAAAATGGTCGACCAGCCCATTCACCACTGCATCATCCAATTCGATATACGCGTCCTTTAACAGCGACGCCAGATCATACGTAGCCGGTCCCATCAGCGCATCCTGAAAATCGATAATGCCCATGCGTGAGCCATCCACCATGAGATTGCGCGAGTGGTAATCGCGATGGACAAACACCTGCGGTTGACCGGCCAACAATTCCGCAATGCGCTGGAACTCGGCACGAATCGCCGCATCGTCCGCCGGCTTCATCGGACGGCCATTGCGGGCCGTAATCCCGTATTCCAGGAAATGGTCGAACTCCCACATCAACAGGGGCACATCGAAGCGCCGATGAAAGGCGATACATCCAGGCGCCGGCGGCGTGGTCCCCTTGACCTGCAGCAGGACCAGCTGATCGATCGCCTGGCGGTACAACGCTTCCAGCGTGGCACGATCCGCATGGCGACAGGCCTCCGCCAACGTCAGGTCGCCGAAATCTTCCAGATACAGCAGGCCGGCTTCACGATCGAAGTAATGCAATGTCGGAACGGTGACACCGGTACGCTGCAGGTGCGTGAGCACATTGGTAAATGGCAATTCCGTAATCTGAGCGGATGCGCCACTGACTGCCTCTTCGGATTTCTTGAATCCTTCGGGGTCGGCCAGCTGCATCAGAATCAGTGCGGAGGGCGTCCCTTTCAGGGCAATGCGGAAATACCGGCGATTCGAGGCATCACCGGCCAGCGCGCTGAGTGCGGTCATCTCCCCGCGAAACGGCAACCGAGTGGCAACGGTCTGGGCGATACGTTCAGGATCAGGAGGAGCAAGCGGTGCCGCAGGCGCGGCTGGATTTGTTGTACTCATACGATCGGCATTATAGCCAAACCGTTCCGAACTGCCAGTAGAAAGTCACCTGCTGCATCTGACCTCTTCTCCTCACGCATCCACCCGCGCCCTGCTTGGTTGTCAGCGTCCATCATAAGCCGGTATCCTGATTGCTCTAGCCAAGGAGGTTCCATGCAATACGTTCACCTCGGTCGTTCCGGCCTGCGAGTCAGCCGCCTCTGCCTCGGCACGATGAATTTCGGACCGCAGACCTCCGAAGCCGACAGTGCTCGCATCATGGATCACGCCCTCGAACTCGGCATCAACTTCTTCGACAGTGCCAACGTTTACGGCTGGAAGGTCGGGGAAGGGGTGACGGAACAGATTGTCGGCCGCTGGCTGGCGCAAGGCGGCGGACGACGGGAGAAGGTCGTGCTGGCCACCAAGGTCTATGGCCGCATGGGTGATTGGCCCAACGAGTCACGATTGTCGGCTCGTCACATCAAGCGTGCCTGCGAAGACAGCTTGCGGCGTCTTCAGACCGACTATATCGACCTCTATCAAATGCACCATATCGATCGCGACTGTCCGTGGGAAGAAATCTGGCAGGCGATGGAGCAACTTTGCCGGGAAGGTAAAGTGCTCTACATCGGCAGCAGCAATTTTGCGGGCTGGCATCTCGCCCAGGCGCAGGAACTGGCGAAGTCACGCTATTTTCTCGGGCTGATTTCGGAGCAGAGTCTTTACAACCTGCTTGAACGAACCGTCGAACTGGAGGTGATTCCCGCCTGCCAGGCCTATGGCATCGGGATCATTCCCTGGAGCCCCCTGGCGCGTGGCCTGCTCGGAGGCGCGCTGAGTCCGAGTACGACCGGTCGGCGAGCCAGCGAGGATGTCCGTAAAGACATCGAGACGCACCGCGAAAAACTGAACGTCTATGAGCAATTTTGCAGAACGCTGAACGCCGCACCGGCCACCGTCGCCCTCGCCTGGCTCCTGCATCAACCGGCAGTGACGGCTCCCATCATCGGCCCACGTACGATGGAGCAACTGACCGCCGCGATGCCAAGCCTGGACCTCACATTGTCGCCGGATCAGTTGAAAGCGCTGGACGCGATCTTTCCTGGTCCCGGAGGCGCAGCGCCGGAAGCTTATGCCTGGTAAGTCCCGGCACCAGGCAAACAGTTTGGGCAAATATTTCCTCCGCACGATCCTTCATAGGCACTCGTTCTCGACCCTATTCCCGCCGCCTTACTTTTGCGATGAGGCACTGAGACAGCTTGTGGCGTGAATGTTCCACGCCGACTCTCGTCACATCCTTTGTCAGAAATTTTCCTGCTCCGACTCATTCTGAAACACATTCCGCAGGCATCCTAATTGCGTACCCTCAGCCTCACACGACGCAACTCATTCACCGCGAGGAGGGCACACATGCCGACAACCAACCTCCCCCCAAGTCCAGACGCAAGAACCGCCTCACCCCGCAACGCGAGGCCTGCCAGGGTGACAACCTGCTCAACCTGTCAAGGACACCTCGTCGCTGACCTCTATATTGACACCGTCGATGCCGGAGGCCACGTCTGGATTCGAGCATTACGTTGCGTTCGGTGCGGAAGTCTTGAAGGGACGGGAGCAGCGGGATCCGGATCGCACTCACGTGGCGGAACAAGCGGGTGGAGCGGACAGAGAACAATGCGGCAGGGAATAGACGATGAAATGACTGCGTTAGGTACCTGACTGTGACAGGAACGGAGCCCCTTTGTGCCGTTCCATCAAACGCCACCCCCACGCCCCCAGCGTGCCGCCGACTGTGTCAGCGACCACATCGAACAGATCCGCCTCGCGAAACGGCACAAACAATTGATGCGTCTCATCGCTGACGCCGTAAAGCGCCGAACCGGCCACTGCAGCCAACACCGCATGTTGCGTCATCCAACCCCCGGACCCATGACGGCAAGCGCGATAGAGCAAGGCTCCGAGCAGAGCATATTCGCTGAGATGCAGCACTTTGTCGGAAATATCTTTCAGCAGCGACGAGATTGCTTCAGGAGGGCTCGATATCGATGAGCCGAAAAATATAATCGCGGCATAGAGTCCCACCGGTCCCCAGTACCGTAGGACCGAGAGCGCAGTCCTGGACGATCCTATTTGCATGTCCGCCGAGACTACCTGATCAGATGCCATCTTCGTGTATTCCCCGCTTCATACATTCATCGTCGCGACACTACCTATGCAGAGACTCAAGCGATGATCGTGCATTCTCAATCCCGCCCTTTCGTTGCAACCCTCATACCCCTATGACATACTGCCCGGTAGTCTGCAAGAAACTTCCCGATGAAAACCATACAGCTCTGTTTTCTCTGGCATATGCACCAGCCGTACTACACGGACCCGCTCACCGGGTCCGCCAGTATGCCGTGGGTCCGCTTGCATGCCACAAAGGCCTACTACGACATGGCCTTTCTGCTCGATCGGTTCCCTCAGGCTCGCTCGACTTTTAACTTCACCCCGTCGCTGTTGCTGCAACTGGAGGAATTTTCGGCCGGTCGCGTCCGGGACCTGTTTCTTGAATACGCACAACGTCCGGCCGCCGATCTCACGCCCACGGAGAAGGCCTTCCTCATCCGCCATTTCTTTTCGGCCAACTGGGCCACGATGGTGCGGCCTTTTCCTCGTTACCAGGAACTCCTGATCAAACGCGGCATCGATGTTCAGGGGCAGGACTTAGACCGGGTAGCCAAGCAGTTTTCAACCCAGGAATTCCTCGATCTACAAGTCTGGCACAACCTGGCCTGGTTCGGATACGGCAGCCTGCAGCACTTTCCGCGCCTCGCGGACCTGCGCGCAAAAAATCGAGTCTTTACCGAAGAGGACAAACAGGAAGTGCTGGCCCTGCAGCAAACCGCGATCCGGCAGATCGTCCCGATGTACAAGGCGCTTCAGGAACGCGGACAGATCGAACTGACCACGACGCCGTTTTTTCACCCGATCCTTCCCCTCGTCATCGATTCGGAGTTTACGCGCCGCGCCAGGCCGGATCTGCCGCTTCCCGCGCGCTTTCATGCCCCCGCGGATGCCGAGGCGCAAGTCAGGCGGGCGATCGAGTACCACACACACACGTTCGGCCGGGCACCGGCCGGGCTTTGGCCCTCCGAAGGGTCCGTCTGCCCTGAGCTGTTACCGATCTTAGGGAAAGCCGGGATCCGCTGGCTGGCGACGGACGAAGGCATTCTTTACCGCTCGCTGCAGATGGCCGGGCAGGCGTGGAACCGCCACTACCATCTTTATCAACCCTATGCGGTCGGGACGGAAACCCACCCACTCTCCATCCTGTTCCGCGACCGGGACATTTCCGACGCGTTCGGCTTCGTCTACCATAAGACCACACCGGAGTCCGCCGCCGACGACGTCCTCCGGAGAATCCGCAGCCTCGCATACGACATCCCGCTGGAGAACGGAATTATCGGAGTGATTCTCGATGGCGAAAATCCGTGGGAGCATTACCATGACGGCGGTGAGCGCTTTCTCTCCCTCCTCTTTCGCGCATTCGAAAACGATGGGCTCCAACTCGGCCACGGTATTCGCGTACACCTGAATACCGTCAGTCGTGCCATGGAAGCAGTTCCGCCAACCCAACGTCTCGATCAGCTCCATTCCGGTTCCTGGATCAACCAGGATTTCAAAATCTGGATCGGCCACCAGGAAGACAATCGCGGCTGGGACCTCCTCCAACATACGCGGGCGCGCCTCGTCGAACTGACGCCGTCGTTGGAGCCGGATAAGGCGCGCGCAGCCTGGGACGAACTGTATGCCGCCGAAGGCAGCGACTGGTTCTGGTGGTATGGCGATGATTTCGACACCGACTACAAACAGGAATTCGATCGGTTGTTCCGCACCCACCTGCGCAACGTCTGGACTTATGCCGGAATGACGCCCCCCGAGATCCTGAATCAACCCCTGGTGGAAGCCCGCACGCCGCAAGGTCTGGATCTGGTGCAATTGCCGATGGCTCTGATCACACCAACCCTGGACGGCCTGGCGTCGAACTTTTTCGAATGGCGCGGCGCCGGCACCATCAATCCGACTCCGCCATTGGGGGCGATGTGGAAATCCGAAGGACTCTTCACCGCCATTTCCTTCGGATTCGATCGCGAACACCTGTACCTCCGCCTCGATCTCGATGAACGATCGGAAACACGCCAGGAACAGTGCAGCGCGGATCTGTACATCGGCTCAGGGATTCAGCAATACAGGCTGTCGTTCGCCCTGACACCGGGCGGAGTCGAGGCATTCCTCCTCGCCCGGGCGGATGAATCCGGCACCTATCGCGACATGGGCTCGTACAGCACGATCTGCCGGCGAAAGATTCTGGAGTTGGGCATTCCGTTCAAAGACCTGGAGATTGATGTCGGCACAGAATTGCGATTGACGCTGACCGTGTCGGAACACGGGATGGAAATCGCACGGTATCCCCATCACAGCCCGGCCACCTTCAATCGACCGGGGGACGACTTTGAAGCTACGATGTGGCGGGTGTAACCACACACACCTGGCCACTAATTTGAACGTGAGGAGACGAGATGCCTGAGTTACGCAGAGACCCGATCGTCGGCCGCTGGGTGATTATTTCAACCGAACGGAGCGGACGCCCCCAGGACGTGCATATGCCCTCTGCGCCCCTTCCCTCTGCGTCGATGTGTCCGTTTTGTCCGGGACAGGAACGCCTGACGCCCAGAGAGATCCTTGCCTACCGCCCCCATGCCTCCGAACCCGACAGCCCGAATTGGACCGTGCGTGTCATCCCCAATAAATTCCCGGCCCTGCACGTGGAAGGAGACATGGGTCGGGAAGGCCTGGGGCTGTATGACCGTATGAACGGCATCGGCGCCCATGAAGTCATCATTGAAACCCCTACCCATAAGGAAAACCTCAGCGACCTGCCGGCGAAGCGGGTTGAGGATGTCCTCTGGGCCTATCGTGACCGGATTCTGGATCTGAAGAAAGACCTTCGGCTTCGGTACATCCTCATCTTCAAGAATCACGGGGCGGCAGCCGGCGCCACACTGGAACACAGCCATTCGCAACTGATCGCCTTGCCAGTTGTGCCGACCAGTGTCCTGGAAGAGATGGACGGCTGCCGGCAACACTTCCAGCAGAAAGAACGCTGCATTTATTGCGATATCCTGCGGCAGGAATCAGCGGAAGGAACGCGGGTGGTGCTCGAGAATCCGGAATTCCTCTGCCTCACGCCGTATGCGCCCCGGTTTCCATTCGAGATGTGGATTCTCCCCAAGCGCCATGCCGGGTATTTTGAAGAATGCCAACGAACCCAGTTCGAGTTTCTGGCCCCGATGCTGGGGGAAGCGCTCCGGCGTATGGACGCAGTGCTGGCCAATCCGGCCTACAACTTCATCCTGCACAGCTCGCCGCTGCATGAAAAGACGGGTGATTTCTACCACTGGCACATCGAGATCATTCCAAAACTGACGCAGGTGGCGGGATTTGAATGGGGCACGGGATTCTACATCAACCCGGTGTCGCCGGAAGAAGCGGCCAAATGCCTGAGGGACGCCGTGCTGTAAGTGAGTCCGGCAACCTCGATACAGGCACTCCTCCGCTCCGCATGGGGCGCTGAACAGGGGTTGCCTCTCCACTCTCACCTTTTTGCTCGTCCGGCATGAGACGGGCCGGTTTCTCCCTTATCAGCATAGGCCTTGGGGTCGTCTTCGCGCTTCTCGCCATGGAACTGGTACTGAGGGTCCTCCCTGTGAATGAGGGGGCGCGCCCCCAGGCCGTCGATCAGGAACACCCGGTCCGCCATCTGGAGCCCCGCCGTACATTTACCTGGTCGAAGGAATGGAATTTCGCGATCGTCAACCAAGTCCGCACGAACAACTACGGCTTCGTGAATGACCAGGACTATGTGCCCGACTCACCGTCGCCGCTGCTGGCCCTCATCGGGGACAGTTATGTGGAAGCATTGATGGTGCCGTTTTCCGACACAGTGGCCGGTCGCCTCGCCAGAGCGACGGCCCCGGCGAAGCGGGTGTATTCTTTCGGCACATCCAGTTCGGCCTTGAGCAATTATCTCGCCTATGCTCAGTATGTCGCGAAGGAGTTCCATCCTCAGGCGATGGCCTTCATCATCATCGGTAACGATTTTGACGAGAGCCTGCTCACTTATAAAAATGAGCCGGGACACTATTACTTCGTAGATGATGCCTCCGGCGCGCTCGCCCTGCAACGGATCGACTATCGGCCATCCACCTGGCGTACGATGATCAGGAGTTCTGCCCTGGTGCGCTACGTCACCTTGAACACGGGTGTGCTGGACGCCCTGCTTAAATGGCAACACCTGCCGTTGGGTCGACTTTCTGACGTATCCAGCTTTGTCGGCAATACGCGCGCGCAAGCCGACCGGCCACGCATCGTGGAATCACAACGCGCGATCAATGCCTTTCTCACCATGCTCCCCACTGCCTCGGGCCTGCCACCCGAGCGGATTGTATTTACGGTAGACGGCATGCGGCCGCACCTCTACCACCCGGTGACACTTCAATCAGCCTCGGGCTCCTACGTCGATCAGATGCGTCGATACTTTATCGAACAGGCGAGGGAAAAAGGATTTGAAGTGATCGACCTGCAATCACGCTTTGTGGACCATTTCGCGGAGCACCGTCGCAAGTTCGAATTCCCGACCGATAACCACTGGAACGCCTTGGGCCATGAGGTCGCCGGAGACGCGATCTCTCATTCGGCCCTCTATCACTGGTTCAGCACCCTCGCCAGATAGACCCGCCTGTTACGAGAGCCCTGTGCCCCCCCAGCGGCTCAACGCATCATTTTGGCCCCGAGCCGATTGGACAAATTCAATTCTGTACCTGAATTTTGTCCAGTATATTTCCTTGCAATGACCACGTACACGAGGGTATACAAGCCACGTAACTAACCTTGGATTCATCCATACGGAACGGGATGGGGAGGCAGATTCCACCAGGAAGGTAGGAGGGTATTGTGAAGGCGCAGAATTTTGATTGGAAAGAGTCATCCTTCAGCGAACTGGACGTCAATAACCAAAAGTATAAGCGTCTGGCACTCGCATCCGCGCTTCTGTTCCTCAGCGTGGTCGCCCTGCTGATCTTTCAGATCATCCAGGGCATCAAGTAAACACGCAGTTGCGTTCAACGCAAACTCCACGGCGCCCCCCCTAGAAGGGCTTCCCTACTCAACGCGATGGTCGAGCGCTGTCTTGGTTCGCCCGCACCGTACCGGGCAGGCACAGCGCGATTGCAATCCCGCGCGCATCAGCCGTATCATCGCGCATGCTCGTTCAATTGAGTCACCCTCACAGACAAGTCGAGATCAAAGGCCCCAAGCGCACCAAGGAACTGCTGCGCGAACTCAATCTGGTCATGGAAGCGCACCTGGTCATCCGCGGCGATGAACTCGTCACGGAAGATGAAATGCTCGCCGACGCCGACCAGATCGAAATCCGGCCGGTCATTTCGGGCGGAGTATAGCTATCGGCGGTCAGCAATCAGCTCTCAGCCGCGGGATCGAAGTAACACGATCACTCCTGTCGCTGAAGACTGCCAGCTTGATGAAACCATGAACTGTACCAAGTGCCCGACCAGTACACGCGCGGTCATCGGCTTACCACGGCACAATGCCGCCTTCTGCAAGGCTTGCTTTACCACCTTTGTCCATGAGCAGGTCGCGCGCGCAATCAAGGCGTTCAAGATGTTTACGCCGGAGGATCGGATCCTCGTCGCGGTCTCGGGCGGCAAAGACAGTCTCGCCCTCTGGCATATCCTGCTTACGCTCGGGTATCGCGCCGACGCCCTCTACGTCAATCTTGGCATCGGCAGCTATTCGGAAGAGTCACATCGCAAAGTGCAACACTACGCCGAAACCGTAGCTGCCGCCCGTGGCGGAAAATTACTGGTCCATGTCGTTGAACAAGAGGCAGGCGCCGGCATCCGTGAACTGGCCACGATTCTTCATCGTCCTACCTGCTCGACCTGCGGAACGATCAAGCGTTACCAGTTTAATCGCGCGGCGGTGGAGCAGGAGTATGATGTGATGGCCACCGGCCACAATCTCGACGATGAAGCGGCACGCCTGCTGGGAAACGTCTTGCACTGGCAGGACGAATATCTGGAGAAACAAAGCCCCACGTTGCCGGCATCGGTGGAAGGTTTTTCAAAGAAGGTCAAACCCCTCTGCCGCCTGTCCGAACGAGAAATCGCGGCCTATGCGGTGGTCAATCGCATCGACTACATCGTTGAAGAATGCCCCATGGCCAAGGGCTCGAAGATGATCCTCTATAAAGAAGTTCTCAACCGGCTGGAAACGGAATCACCCGGCACCAAGCAGCGCTTCTATTGGGGATTTTTGGAGAAACAAACCAAACCCGAACCCACGACGGAGTCCATGGCCGAGAAGGATCAACGCACGCTCACACCCTGCGAATCCTGCGGTCAACCCACCACCGCCGGCACCTGTTCCTACTGCAAGATGATGGCAAAGGCCAAAGCCGCCGCGCCCCGCTGACCTCTCCTTCGACACCTCTTCTCACATTACGTATGTTCGTGGCTCCGGCGGAAGGTTGCCCGGACGATAGGGTGGCTGAAGCTTATCCCAACGTTGCCGGACACTGACATGAATCGCGGCGGATGGAACGATGGCACGAATCGCCGGACGTACAGTGACAAATGGCGGCTTATAGGAATCGTGCATCGGCATCATCTGCGGATCTCCACTGCTCGCCGGCGCGCCGTTCTGGGCGAACGCGCGATCGCCGAAGAGCATGCCGTGGGGCTGCAGTTTCCTGAGCATCCAGGCGAGAGTGAGGTCAGAGAGCCCGGTTTCCTTGTACCCGCCACCGATGTCGCCATGCACTCCGGCGAACCAGACCTGCTCAACTCCCTCGCGGGCATCCCACAAGGTCGGAGCGAAGCTTTCACGTTGTTCATCGATCGCCAGGGCGTGATACCCAAACCGTACACTCGAATGTAACGACAGGTCATGAAATCGGAACAGGAGATGATCCAGCGGACTAAAGAACCCGAGAGGAATACCGAGCGCTCCAACCGTATCCCACACGCCGATGACCTCAATCATCACATCCTGACACTGATAGTCCGCGCGATATTGAGCGGTCACCGTCGGGTCGTTACGGCGGTAGACGTCGAAGGCATGACTGGCGAACATATCGTTCCGGCGCGATGCTGCCGGCACGCCACAGCGGATCAGCATGCCCCCAAGACTGCGGGCCGTAAAGGCGCCCCGGCTGAATCCAAAGAGACAGAGCCGGTCTCCGGACTCATACTGTTCGCTGATGAACTGATACCCGTCGCGCAGCTTGAGCTCGAGACCCGCACCAGTCGCGCCCTCCGCGACCCGCACAGCCCAGATGCCATCGGCGCCAACGCCGTCATCATACAGCGTAACCTGACCTTGAACTGTTTTAACGCGAGAGGTGGACGAACGCATGTCCGCCTCTCCAGCCAACAGTGCGAACAACTTAAAGACGTTCGTATCCGCCGACGTAAAATTCTCGGACGTCACGTCGCTTGCAGCGGGGTGATTCCACGTGCCATCGGTACAGACGATGATGTTCTTGGGCATCATGCATTCCTGAATATGGTTGAGGCGCCCTCACTACGTCGGCATGTCACCAGGCGTCGCCGTTGGGGGGATTCTGAATCTTGTCCCACCCGAACCGCTGAAAGGTCATGTCGGCCGGTTGAACCTGTAGATTCGTGAATAAATCAGTCATCAGCGCCTGAATTGGGAAAGCGACCAGATTCACCCCCTGCCCTCCTTCGGTGATGGTTCCCTGAGCGAGTAGGGAGACCGTATAGGTTCCGTCCGCATTCGGCTGGCTCCACCAGGCCCAACTCGGTGCGTCGATAGGGGTCAACTCGTGTCCTCCTGACCAATCCAACCACCTGTGCGCGGGATAATTCTCTTTCGCGTTCGTCCACACAAACAACGAAAACTCGGCCGCCATGAGCATCTGATAGAACATGATACGGTTCGGATTCGTCCCGTTGGCCGCTACGACCTCATTGTCGGTAATCCCCCAATACCAGGGGACTTCCGCAAGCCGCCCGGCAACATGCAGCTTCACAGGATCGGTAATCACGGCTTGCAGGTCGAGATAGGTTCCATTCAATGCCTCGCTGAATAACGTATCGACGGTGGTCTTGAAATCCTGGTATTGAACGACGGTGGTCGGCGGGCCGCCTGAGGACGGCTGGCCGGCGAACGACCCAAACAGCGAGGCCGCCAATGCAAGGCCGACTTGAACCTCGGGGCCCAGCGGAGTCGCTGAGAGCCCCCACAATGCCGCGTCGATGACCGCGCCGGCCCAATACGAAACCGGCGCCGGGGATGTGAGGGGATCCAGGGTGAGATTGCCGAAGCAGTGGTTCAAGTCCTTGTCCTGCTGAATGCTGATCGCCAATGCAAGAGCGGCCATATCCGCGGAGAATCCGTACATGGTTCCGACCCAACCAGCCTCGTCCGCAATGGTCGGCGCCACGGCATCCCAATCTTCTTGAGAATACCCCGATATGGGCGGCATGTCCTTGATCTGCGTGGCCCATCCCGCAAAGGTCTCGGCGTTGGTCAGATTAGCGTATTGGTAGCGAATGTCACCCGTCTGCCCATCGGCTCCCAACGCCGGTGGGATCAGGCTCTCACACATTTGCCGATAGAGTTGGAGCTGTGTCCCGGTGAACGGCGTGAACGGCGTGGCAGGCAATGCCACCAGAAAACTGAGATTCCAACCCGGCACGCAATAGTGAGATTGATAGACACAGGTGAGATTTCCCGGCGACCACATCAACAACCCAATGGACGCGCCGGGTGCCAAGGCCAACAGCGATTCGCCGGGGCCGTTCAGGCGCGCCGGGTAATGCTGATTGAAATAGGAGAGCCCCCAGCTGTCGGCCGTTCCCTGCCAGACGCAGGACAGACCGCTGTTTTGCCACTTCAATATGCCGGCCCAGCCGCTGTTCGTCGCCTGAATGATGAAGAGCGCATCGCCGGTGCCGTCAAGATTCGCCACAGAGAATGCATCGGAAGCGCCGAAGAACCCGCCGGCATTCAGCTCCCAATCCTGGGCTCCGTCGATCCCCGGAACCGTTAGACCGCACCGCCAGATGACGTTGAGAGCAGCGGGGATTCCCCACTCCGTCACCACCATCCCTTTATATTCCGCCATGGGAATGATGACTTTGGCAACTCCCGTACCATCCAGATCGGCCACAAAGAGACTAGCCGACTGGGTCACGTAGTCGGGAGCGTTGCCCGCGGACGAGGAGACGTGCCAGATGACGGACAGTACTCCGCCGGACCATTTCGCCACCGCCAGAGCAGGATTGAGCTGATTGACCTTGTCGGCATAGCTTGGAACAAGGAGAATGAGTTCATCCTCCTTATCGCCGTCCACATCCGCGACCGCGAACTGATCAACGGTGCCCAACGTCCACGCAGGAACATTCCCAGCCCCCGGGATCGACCCGTTATTCAGCCACACAGAGCTGAACGCTCCTGCATTCCACTCCATCAGGCCGACGAGCGTGCCGAGGCCTGACACGGGCTGAACGAACAGGATCCGGTCTCCCCCCTCACCTGCCGGACTCTGCATGGGATACAACTGTAGTCCGGACGCCAGCGGGCACGAATGAGTCCCTGGGATGCCCGAAATGACCCCAAACGTTTGCCACACGCAGCTCAAGCTGTGGCCGTCCCACTTGAGGACACCGAGGCTGGCAGACGCTCCGGTGTAGCCGGGAAAGTAGGCGATGATTTCCTGAATTCCATCGCCATCGACATCCGCCGACCAAAAAGAGAAATTGGAGCAGGACTGTGGCGCCGGCGATGGAGGATACATCCAATTCGGAATTCCGGCGGAGGATGACCACTGCACTACCAGCGTCGGCTGCTGATTGCCGCTCCATCCGGGGTCGAGTTCATTCGGCTGCACGTACGACAAGACACTGAGACAGGCGACCGGACTGGTTGCTTGCGCCGAACTGACGATGAATTCGTCGCGCCCGTCGCCGTCAATGTCTCCGCAACATCCGATCGTGGAAAGGTGGCCAGGGTCGAAGTTCCAGGCAAAGGTGGCCGGAAGCTGCAATAACTTATGAATGGAGAGGGCCTCTGGAGACGTGACGGTAGTCATGACGCCCTCCGTGCCCGTTTGGCGGCAGTCGACCGACGCGTCAGGCTGTTCCGATATTGTTGGCGCTGCGCATCCCACCCTTCCGTTTCCGCCGCGGCCTTCAGCGCATCGATCGAGACAGGCTTGGTCACGCAGCGCGCCGCCAATTCAGTCAGATCGATCTGCGACGGCGAGCATACGTACAGATGTCGCAATGCCATCAGGTCGGTGGTTGCTTTCTGCTGATACTGATATCCCACAATGATCAGATCGGCGCTTTGGTAAAACTCGCTGGTTCCGTGGATATAGAGACTTGAGAGGATCGAATTCTCACGAAAAACAAAACCTATGGGGCTACGGGCCGGCGGCTTGTTGCCTCCGATCTGACCGGTGGATGAGCCATCCTGGCCAGTAAAATTCAATGCACTGACGATATCACCCGCATAGATATCCACTTCAACAATCGGGTCTGCATCGGCATAGACCGTGACACAACTGTCTGTGAGCGCGCCGCACACAATCTGCGTTTGACCGCCCGGCCCGCCACCGGACGGATAGTTGAGACGCACGCCATTGATCCGGTCTGCTGCAAACACGTCGATCGTCGTGAGCGGTTGGGTCGGGGCCGGCGGATTGAGATTCCACCAGGGCCGAATCGGTATCGGCGAGTAGTCCGACGAGCCAAAGGCCATGCTGTAGATCTCACGATGCAGCACTACATCGACCTGGCCTGAATTAAAAAATGGCCACAGGTTTCGAAAGTCGAGCGCCTTCAGCGTCATCCACGTGAGGAAGTTATTCTGCTTGTTCCACGCCGTCACATTGTAGTGATAGCCCAATGAATAATTGACTGGATCGTTGCCGGAATTGCAGAATTGCACATAGGCATCTTGCGCCGCCCCGAAGGCACTCGTGCGCCGCCCATACTCCTGCCCGAATGTCGTGTCCACCCATTGGCAAACATCCTGGATGGCCTGATTCATTTCCTTCGTGGCCACGGCCACATCGGCATTGGTCCATCCCCAATCTTTACCATGCAGCACACCGTCCCGGAGCAGCGCGAGATACAAGTTCACCGCTTGGGCGTAATAGGGAAGCAATGCCACCTCGTACCCCTGCGTCTGAAACTGGGGCATCTGTTGAACAAAATTGAGTTTCGCACTGGTCCAATTCTGCGAAATGTTCGATGGATCGTTGGTGGTGAGCGCATCCTGGTAATCCTGGATCGATCCCTTGAGACCTTGCAACGTTTGGGCTTCCAGATTCTCAACCAACTGTGTGAGGTCCTGCTGGACGAGCGCTTGCACCTGATCCTTGATCTCGTCCCAGACGTCTTCTTGATCACTCGGCCATAGGATATAGACCAGACCACTGAGCAGAGATCCCACTTCAGGGATCAAGCCCAAGGTGCTGGCAATGAGGTTCATCGCCGTGTTGCTCCAGTCGGTGATGTCGGTGGGAACAGGGGCGCTGTGTGTAGGCGGCTGAAGGACGGTAGCCATGCGGACCTCCTTTTTATGAAGTGCTCGACCGCGTGCCACCGGAGACATGCGCAGCCTCACTTACGGTAGGGGAGATGTGAAAATGCCTAGGTCTTACAATGGAGATGGACGAACGGGAAGGACGATAGTCCTCTTCTAACCGAAAACCAAACCGTATTTCGGCCCCAGACGAATGACCATGAGTTTCTTACGACGTGCGTGTCATTGTGCCATTGATAGGGACGCGTGGAACGGCTCTAAGATCGGCTAGCTAGTGGGTAGGATCGCAATCGGCCACAGGCGAAAATCGCCCGGCACGAGACAGCGATGTTGTTGGTCTATTGAAGATGTATTCTCGTCTGAATTGAGGCTCGTTCGCAGTCGTGAGGCACAATCACCCCGAGGAATATTGGAACTCTCCCGTCAGGACGAAACCGGCAGACGCCGTTGATTGCCGGTTCATGGTCACGTCCGAAAACGGCCGGAATTTCGCCGCCGGATATGGCAGAGTATGCGCATGCACCCGCTTGATCCTGATATCAGCTACCGCGCCCTGCAGACCCGCGATCCACGCTTCGATGGACGACTCTTCGTCGGGGTCGTCTCGACCGGCATCTATTGCCGTCCGATCTGTCCGGCCCGGACACCCAAACGTGAACACTGCCGGTTTTTCGCCAACAGTGCGTCGGCCCAGGCTGCCGGATTCCGCGCCTGCCTGCGCTGCCGCCCCGAAATTGCTCCCGAATTGGCCGGCTGGCGCGGCACATCGAACACGGTCTCCCGTGCCTTGGCGCTGATCGCCGATGGCTTTCTCGACCACGAAACCGCCACGGTCGAATCCCTCGCGACGCGCGTCGGGATGGGGGCGCGGCAATTGCGCCGGCTCTTCGACCAGCACCTCGGTGTGGCGCCGGTGGCCGTCGCTCAAACCAGGCGACTGCTGTTCGCCAAGCAGTTACTCCACGATACGAGGCTGTCGATGAGCGACGTGGCCATTGCCGGAGGGTTCGGCAGCGTGCGCCGCTTCAACCATGTCTTCCACACCCTTTACCACACACCACCCGGGGAGTTGCGCCGTTGCAGCGCACAGCCATCCTCAACTCTCCCCCCCGATGCTCCTGTGGTGCTGCAGCTTCCCTATCAACCGCCGTATGACTGGCAGAACATGTTGGACTATCTCCGCGCCCGCGCCATCAATGGTCTGGAAGTGGTCGAAGATGGCCTATACCGGCGTAGCGTCCTACTCGATGGACAGCAGGGCACTGTCACCGTTGCGCACAATCCTGCTCGGCATTGCCTCCTGGCCACGATCCGCTTTCCATCTGTCCGCGCACTTCAAGCGATTGTGGCTCGCATCCGGCATCAGTTCGATGTGGGCGCCGACGTCGACAGCATTGCGAGTCATTTGTCCAAGGACCAAGCCCTTGCTCCCCTGATCGCCTTACGGCCCGGATTACGCGTTCCCGGCTGTTGGGACGGCTTTGAACTGGCAGTCCGGGCTGTGTTGGGACAGCAGATCACCGTCGAGGCTGCCCGCCGCCTCGGTGGCATCCTGGTCGATCTGTGGGGTGATCTCTTGCCCAATTCGGGTGAGACAGGCCTCACCCGAACCTTCCCTACGGCCAGTCGTCTCGCCACCGCCGACTTGAGCCGCCTCGGCATGCATGCCGCTCGCCGGGCCACAATCAAAGCCCTGGCCCACGCAGCCGCCGCCAATCCTCGATTGTTCCTGCCGGGCAAATCGCTCGACGAGCAGATCGCGCAACTCCGGGCGATCGATGGCATCGGGGCATGGACCGCTCACTATATCGCCCTTCGCGCCATGCGCGAGCCAGATGCCTTTCCGTCTGCCGATGTCGGTCTTGTGCGCGGCGCTGCGCAACTGGAAGGAGTCGTCCTCTCGGCTTCTCAACTGCTACACCGCGCGGAGGCCTGGCGCCCCTGGCGGGCCTATGCCGCACAGTATCTATGGACCATCAGCACGCGCACCAGTCACGCAAAAAGGAAAACTCGCCATGGCTCATAACCTGTGTCTTTTCAGAGAGACGCTGGAGACACCGATCGGGACGCTGGTGGTGATCACAGACGAACGCGGAGACTTGCGCGCCATCGATTGGACGGACTATGAGGATCGCATGCGCCGCCTGTTCAACCGACACTATGGAAGCGACCGGATGACGTTGACACCCGCATTACACTTATCACCATCTGCTTTGGCCATCGCGGCCTACTTCGAGGGGGATCTCTCCGCAATCGAACCTCTCTCAACGGCAACAGGGGGCACCCCGTTTCAGAAACGCGTCTGGCAGGCACTGCGCGAGATCCCTGCAGGACAGACCATAAGTTATGGGCAGCTCGCGAGACGTATCGGACAACCGGCCGCCGTCCGCGCCGTCGGCCTGGCCAATGGCGCCAACCCCATCGGCATCGTGGTGCCCTGTCATCGAGTGATCGGGGCTAATGGCTCGTTGACCGGCTACGGCGGAGGATTGGACCGCAAACGCTGGTTGCTGAATCACGAGAGACAGGTGACTGAAAGTGCTACGCACTTCTCTGCAGCTACAACAGAGAACCAATGGTATGATCACGCTCTTCTTGACCAGGAGGTGCAGACATGAAGACTCCATTCACCCTCGGCGCAGTCTGGCATTTTGGCCTGGCCGTTCGCGATCCGCGCGCCAGCGCCACATGGTTCATGCGGATATTGGGACTCAGTAAGCAATTTGAATATGAAGGCGGCGTGGGAATCGGCAATGCCAACGTCCTGATCGTCTTCTCCAAGGGCAAACCATCGCCGAAAACCATCGGGCATGTGGCATTCCATCTGCCGAACATGGCTGCACTTAAAAAAGCCCTGGCCCATCTCAAAAAACATCGGGTTGAATTGGAGGATCCGGGAGACGAGATCGGACCAGTCGCCCCCGGGTCAAAAAGCATGGGACTCTGGTTTTCGGACCCCGATGGGTACCGGTGGGAATTGGCCGTGCAGAGCAAGAAATAGAAACCGGTGCAGCTGGCGCTGACACCAGCCGAGCTGCGCCACCTCAATAAATACTTTTGCTTACTTCGCTTGAATAGAGGCTTTCGTTCTTGTTCTGGTCGTAGGCGGTCACGACAAAGTAATACGTGGTTCCAGCTGACAAATTCGTGGCGGTATACGTCGTGACATTCCCGACGTCTACCGGTGTGCCGTAACGGCCGGACGATGTCCCCATGTAGACTTTGTACCCTGCCAAGTCACTATCAGCATTGGGCATCCAGGAGAGAGTGGCCGTTGTTACGGTCGTCACTGATTTCGTGGAGGTCGCAGAGACGACTGTCAGGGTGACAGGGATGGAGAGACTTCCCCCCTTACTCAACGTCACTTTCAACGAACCGCTATAGGTGCCGGCCGCCAAGCCGTTGGTATTCACTGCCACCGTGATCTGCCCCGAGCCGGTCATGGTTCCCGAAGCAGGCGCGGCACTCAACCAAGCCGCGTTATCGACTGCCTTCCAACCCACCTGGCGGGTTGTGCTCTTGGAAATGGTCACCACCTGGCTCGTCGGGTTCGGCCCCCCTTGCACGGCCGTGAAGCTAAGAGCGGCCGGAGTGGATTCAACAGCCCAGACATCGGGAACGGGCACCAGGGCAAAGGCCCATGCCAAGAGACCGCCGATTGTCATTCGAAGCAGCCAACCAAGCATGGGCGAAACCGCAGGTGGTTGCAGGCTATTCATGATCCCTCCGTCACACGAGCATCCCGCCACAGTCAGCGGGGTGCTCATTGAACTGATATCGCCCCGGTTTGTCGATTCTACCAGTCTCTCAACTACTTGATTAGCAGTCGTCATGCCAGAATGAATCTCCTCGCAAACCATCATGTTCGCAAGGGTTTTTCCATTACTCGCATGAATCGAGTCCCATATCGGGTGTAGGGAGGACACTTCTCAAGGGCCCAAATTGTGCGACGCCCTGCACTCGGCATATATCGCCCCTACGCCCTGGTTGTTTTGCATCACCCACCGAGACTGTGTATAACTTTATGGAGTGATGCGATGGATTCCCCCACGTCAGCGCATCCAGCGCCCGATCAATTCCCCTCCGGAAAGGGTATTCCGCTGGATCACGCTGGTTAGCGTTCTGCTCATCAGCTTCGGCGTAGATATCCATCACGCCCGATCGGCGCCTGGATCAGACCCGATCACGCAAACGCCCCGTGTCACGCTTCGGTTTGTCTCCTGGAAACCAGACCATCCTCGCGCATGGGATGAGGCCCTCGCGCAGTTCTCCAAGCACTACCCGCATATCTCCGTGGTGCGTGAACTTGCACCGCATTCCTCGACGGCCTACCACGATCTCCTGACGCAGAAGCTGAAGAATCGAGATGCCGCCGTTGACGTATTTTTTATGGATGTCATCTGGGTCCCGGAGTTCGCGGCGGCCGGATGGGCCCGTCCACTCGACGACACATTTCTACCCGCCATGCGCCAGGAATTTTTGCCTGCCACCATCGAGGTCGGTCGCTACTCCGACCATGTCTACGGCGTCCCCAGCCGGATCGATGCCGGACTGCTGTATTATCGCCATGACCTGCTGACCAAATATGGCTTCACCGCACCGGGAACCTGGCCGGAACTCGTTCACCAGGCAGAGACGATCCTGGCCGGCGAACGCCAAACCAACCCGACGCTGCAAGGCTACTCAGCGCAATTCAAACAATACGAAGGCCTGGTCTGTAACATGCTGGAATTCGTTGGTGCCCATGGTGGAAGCCTGATGAGGTCCGATGGTACCGGCTCAACGCTGTCGTCATCCGCTGCTCTCGCAGCCGTACAATTCGTTCGCGACCGGGTGATCGGGCGGCTCACCTCGCGCGCCGCCCTCACCTATCAGGAGCCGGAGTCCCTCTCCCTCTTTGTTCAGGGTCATGCGATCTTTCACCGCAACTGGCCCTACGCCTGGGAACTCGCCAACAATCGAGCTCGTTCGACCATTGCCGGGCAGGTGGGCGTGGCGCCGTTGCCGGGATTTTCGTCAGGACAGACTGCGGCCGCGCTTGGCGGCTGGCTCTACGGAATCAGCGCCTACTCCCAACATCCCGACGAAGCTTGGGCCCTCATCGAATTTCTCTCCAGCCAGGCCATGCAAAAGAAGTTTGCGCGCGAGGCCGGTATCGCGCCCTCACGGGAAGCGCTCTTCTCCGATCCCGATGTTCTGGCCCGTTCTCCGCAGCTCCGGAACCATCTCACTGTCCTGCACGGCGCAACGCCTCGCCCGCGGTCGCCTGTCTATCCTGCCGTGTCACATCTTCTGCAGCGCTACTTCAGTCGCGCCCTGGCGATTGATGGCCTGGACCTGGCGCAAGAAGCCGCCAGCACCGATGCGCACATCGATCGACTCCTGGCTCTGACGAGGACCACGCCATGATCCGCACGCTCGTCCCCGCACGGCACCGTGAACGTCTGGCAGCCTGGTCGATGGTCGCGCCGGCGCTGTGCATCACTCTGGTCTTCGCCTTGTATCCGGTGGTGGATTCGCTCTGGCTCAGTCTGCACCACATTGTGGTGGGAATTCCGCAGTTGGGAAATCCATTCGTCGGCCTGGACAACTATCTGGCGCTGATCCGCGACCCGGCCGCGCGCCAGGCGCTGCTGGTGACACTCGCCTTTGTCGTGCTCTCGACGTTGCTCGAGTTGGCCTGCGGCCTAATCATCGCGCTCGTCATTCACGAACGGTTTCGCGGGCGAGGGCTCGTGCGCGGAGCGATCCTGATTCCCTGGGCCATTCCCACGGTCGTGGCGTCTCAATTGTGGCGGTACATCTTCAACGATCAGTACGGATTCGCGAATCTACTCCTGTTCGGCGACAGGGTGACTGCCTACATTCCCTGGCTGGCCTATCCAGGCGTCGCCTTCGGCATCGTGGTTCTGGCCGACGTCTGGAAAACGTCTTGTTTTGCCGCCTTGCTGATCCTGGCCGGACTCCAGGTGATTCCGGACGACCTCTACGATGCCGCCAAGGTAGACGGAGCCGGTGCCTGGCAACGCTTCCGGCACATCACGCTTCCGTTGCTGAAACCGGCGCTCCTGCTGGCGCTCCTGTTTCGCACCATGGACGCATTTCGTGTGTTTGATCTCGTGTTCGTGATGACGCAGGGCGGGCCGGGAGACGCCACGCAAGTCCTGCAGTTCTACGGCTATCAAACCCTATTCACCGAGGGCCGGATCGGGTACGGCTCCGCCGTGTCGGTGGCAGTCTTCCTGATGATTCTGACGCTGTCGTTGATCTACCTCCGCGCCATCGGATCAAGCCTTCTGGAGAAGCGACGAACATGAGCCGGCGGGTCCTCCTCGCATTCGGCATCCTGGTGACGGTCGGCCTCAGCCTGCTGCCGTTTCTCTGGTTTGTGCTGACATCCTTCAAGTCGCAAGCCGACATCGAAGCGGCGCCACCAACCTGGTGGCCATCAGGCAACCTGGGATTTTATCAATCGGCGCTCTTCGACCATCATCTCTTCGATTATGTGCTCAATAGCGTCATCGTCGCGAGCGCGACGACGGTGATCGCCCTGCTGTTTGCGATTCCCGCTGCTTATGCGCTGGCACGGCTCACCGTTCCAGGCAAGCAAGCTATTCTCGCGCTCCTGCTCTGCGTCTCGATGTTCCCGCAAATGGCTATCGCCGGGCCGATCTGGCGGCTGCTGGATTCATTGGGTGGACTCAACCACCGGTGGGGCGTCGTCCTGCCCTACGTCGCGTTGACCTTGCCATTGGCGATCTGGATCCTGGCCAGCTTCTTCAAGGAACTGCCGCCCGAGCTTGAAGATGCCGCACGCGTCGACGGCTGCGGCCCCTGGGGTACGCTGATCCGCATCACGCTCCCGCTGGCGACGCCGGGGATTTTTACCGCCGCGATTCTGATCCTGATCTATGCCTGGAACGAATTCTTCTTCGCCCTCCTGATCCTGACCCAACCGGAGCAACAGACACTCCCCGTGGGCATCGCGCTCTTCCAGGGAGAATTCACCATGCCCTGGGGAGAGTTGGCCGCGGCCTCTGTCGTGGCAACCCTCCCGTTGATTGTCGTCGTGCTGTTGTGCCAACGATGGATCGTCAGCGGGCTTTCCGCCGGGGCTGTGAAAGGCTAGCAGAATGTTGAAAAAGATCCGCCAGCGGCGTTCTCGTCGCACGTCTCCCTGCAACGTGCCCGGAGGGTACGCTTCAGTCGTCGTGCTCCCTGCGGCCTTGCTGGACGGCCCTTTTGAACATTCTGTGAGCACTGTTTCCAGCAGGGAGTTGTTGTGGCCGAATTAGAACTGCGCGCCATCTCCAAATCGTTCCGTGACCAGCCCGTTCTGCGTGACATTTCGCTGCAGGTTCCTGATGGAAGCTTCACGATTCTGCTCGGACCATCCGGCTGCGGCAAATCGACGCTCCTGCGCATCATTGCCGGGCTCGACAGCCAGACCTCCGGCGAGGTGTTTATCGACGGGAAGGAGGTCGATCACCTGCCGCCCGCGGAGCGCGACATTGCCATGGTCTTCCAGCAGTACGCGCTCTACCCGCACCTGTCGGTGCGCGACAATCTGGCCTTTGCCCTCAAGATGCGGCGCGTGCCGCGACAGGTGATCGACGACCGCATCGCCGAGGCCGCACAGTTACTCGACATTCAGCCGCTGCTGGACCGCAAACCCAAGGACCTGTCGGGAGGCCAGCGGCAGCGGGTCGCCATGGGACGAGCCATTGTGCGCAAGCCCAAACTATTTCTCTTCGACGAACCGCTTTCCAACCTGGATGCGCAGCTCCGCACATCGATGCGGATCGAGTTAAAGAAACTACAGCAGCGCCTGCAGGCCACGATGATTTACGTTACTCACGATCAGGTCGAAGCGATGACGCTGGGCGACCGCATCGTCGTCCTTGAAGGCGGCCGGATCCGGCAGATGGATGGGCCACAACGCACCTATGCCGCGCCGGCCGATCCCTTCGTCGCCTCCTTCATCGGTACACCGCCGATGAACCTGTGGGAAGGCACGGTCACGGCGCAAGGCAGTGAGACCATTTTCCGAGTCGGTGACATGATCCTCCGGCTACCGGCCCATCTCCTTCCCACGGACTCCACACAAACCACGACGATGACCCTCGGCATCCGACCGGAAGACATCGCGCTACAAGAAACACCACAAACCCTGCGGGTGGAGGCACAGGTAGACCTGATCGAGGACCTCGGCGCCGATCTGCTCATCCACTGCCGGGTCGGGGACCTCAAACTGGTGGCCCGCGCCGATCGAAACTCCGGCATCACCACCGGCACGGCGGTGCAGCTTTTTTTCCCCCTCAACACACTCCATCTCTTCATCGACAATCGCCGGTACGAGCCGACGGCCGCCTCGACCACTTGACTGCGGCCTCGACTTTCTTATCTCTCAGTAACGGGTGCGAGGGAAGCAGAGAAAAACCACAAGTTCGCTTGCAATGCGTCTGGAGACCTCGTAAGCTCCGGAAAGGATTGCACTCTTTGCCTGTGCGCCCCGCATTATTGTCCACGGACAGAACCTGATGGCTACAGCACAACGCGGCTACTACGAAATTCTCGGCATCCCCCGCAGCGCCTCCGCCGACGACATTAAGAAAGCGTTTCGCCGTCGGGCTCGCGAGATCCACCCCGACCTCCATACCGGCGCGAAAAAAACGGAGATGGAGAAGAAGTTCAAGGAATTGAACGAAGCGCATGAGGTACTGTCGGATCCCGATAAGCGGAAGAAATACGACCAGTACGGCCAGAACTGGGAACAGGCCGAAGCCTACGAGAAGGCCCGCCAGCAGGCCGGCAGCCAAGCCGGACGAGGCGGCGCCACCGGAGGATTCAGCGGCGACTTCGGGGATATTTTCGAGACCTTCTTCGGGGGCCGTGGTCGTGGCGCCCAAGGAGGAGCTCCGGGGTTTGCCGTCGATGGGGAAGATCTGGAAACCGACGTGGAGCTCAGCATCCGCGACGTCCTGACCGGCGTCAGCCGGCGCATCGATCTCACAGAGCGAGTCGTCTGCAAAGCCTGCGGCGGCAGCGCGATCGTACGGGGCCGCCCCTGCGTCGTGTGCGGCGGCACCGGCACCCAAGCGGAAAAGCGGACCATTGAGGTACGCATTCCGGCAGGAGTCCAGCACGATACTCGCGTACGCATCACGGGCAAAGGGCAACCGGGCATTAATGGTGGCAAACCGGGTGATCTGTACCTGCGCGTCCATATCCAGGCCAACGGGATCTTCCGGCAAAAGGGGTTCGACATCCACGTCACCCTGCCGGTCTGGCCATGGGAAGCGGCCCTGGGCGCCGAGGTCATGGCGCCGACGTTGACGGAACCGGTGAAGGTGAAGATTCCTGCCGGCAGCAAGGCCGACAGCAAACTTCGCCTGAAAGGGAAGGGCTTGCCGACCGCCACCGGCGAGCAGGGCGATCTCTTTCTGAAGCTGAAAATCGTGATGCCCGCCGCCATCTCCGACGAGGAACGCGCGCTGTACGAACAATTGAGCCACGGCCGCCACAGCGACCCGCGGGCGGAGATCCTCGCCGCATCCCGACGCAGTTCATCCTGATCTCGTCCGCACCGCAGCGAGGCCGGCCCCTGCTATGACGATGGTCGAATACGCACTCCTTGCGTTCAGTTCCCTCTTCGTGATCGTCGATCCCATCGCGGTGGTGCCGGCCTTTCTCGCCATGACCCCGCGGGATTCCGTGGCGCAACGCCTCCGCACCGCACGCGTCGCCTGTCTGGTGACCGTCGGCTCATTGAGCGGATTCGCGCTCTTCGGACAAACACTCCTCAGTCTGTTGGGGATTACGCTGCCGGCGGTTCAAATCGCCGGAGGCCTCATCCTGTTGTTGGTCGCACTGGATATGTTGCGCGCTCAACGCTCCACCGTGCAGGAAACAGCCGCGGAAACCGCCGCAGGAACGAGTAAGGACGATATCGCCATTACCCCGCTCGCCATTCCCATGCTGGCGGGACCGGCGGCGATCTCCACCGTGATTTTGTTGGAAACGCAAGCCACTACGTGGGCGTTGCGGGCAGTATTATTGGGATGCCTTGTACTGATCGGGTTGGCGAGTTACAGTATATTAGCGATCGGCGCACGTAGCGCGAAGTGGCTCAATCCCATTGCCGAGAAAATTCTCTCGCGACTCATGGGCTTGCTGCTCGCCGCGCTGGCCGTTCAATTTATGGTGAATGCCCTTACCGGAGAACGGGGCTTGTTACGTGCCTTAACGGGACATTAATCGAACTTAAACGAAGGAGGATTCGAATGACGACGAAACTGTTCACCTTTGCCACCGCTTCGGCCATCGCCTGCGCGCTGACGCTTTCCCCCGCCTGGGCGAATCCCGAAGGCGGATACGGCGGGCATGGCGGCGGTTATGAGAAGGGTCAGCACGGCATGGGCCAGGCGATGATGGAAATGATGATGCATGGCGGCGCAGGCCACCTCATCCGTCATCTCCTGAAGCACGAGAAAGAGATCGGGCTGAGCGCAGACCAGGTCACCAAGCTCAAGGAATTGCAGCTCAATCTGGACAAGAACCGCATCAAGATGGAAGCCGACATTCAGGTGGCCGAACGGGAAGTCAAAGCGCTCACAGACGATGAAAAGTCGGATATTGGAGCGATCGAAGCCAAATTGAAACAGAGCGCGGACGTGCAAATCGGACTGCGCGTGCTGTCGGTCAAGACTCGACGCGATGCCCTCGCGTTGCTGACTCCGGAACAGCGTGCGAAAGAGCAGGCCGAACACGACAAGATGATGCAGCAGCACAAGAGCATGGGCCAGGGCGCTCCGCACGGGAAGAATCCGCATGGCGCCAACCCCCATGGAGCCAACCCGCACGGCGAGGCGAAACCCCAGTAACCATTCACCGGCACTGAATCGGAGGTCACACATGATCAAGCACATTGCAGTCCCCGCGCTGATGGTCGCAGCGGTCTGCCTGATGAGCACACCTGCCTGGAGCGACAAGGGGCACAAAGGGAAGGACGAGAAGTGCGACGTCGCCGAGTTGGTGAAGGACGCCAAGGTGACCATCGACCAGGCCATCAAAACAGCCTTGGAAGCGGCTCCCGGCACGGCAGTCGAAGCCGAGCTTGAAAAGAAGCACGACAAGACGGTCTGGGAAGTTGAAGTGTTGGGTGCCGACGGCAAGATGACCGAAGTTCATATCGATGCGGGCACAGGCACCGTCATCGATACGGAGGCCAAGCACGAGAAACACGAGAAGAAAGACAAGCACGAGAAGAAGGATAAGCACTAAGTTCCCTGCGGCAGGGCAACATCTTCCGATGTCGCCCTGCCGTACCTCCCTGATCATCATTCCCCATCCGTTTGCCCTCATTATCTGTCTCCGCTCCCTCACGTTCGGGACGATCCTCAGCCCGGCCGATTGACCCTCCACGCCCTTCTGTGCGAAAGTTTGCGATCCATCAGAAAACGCGGTGTGCGAAGCGGCAGTCTCCCGTTCCCGTAAATGAAGGAGTTTCCATGACGATCGACCCACGACACAAAAGCCACAACCTGCTCGACGGACCGGGCCGCGCACCGGCCCGCGCCATGCTGAAAGCCGTCGGCTTCACCGATGCCGACCTCGAACGCCCTTTGATCGGCGTCGCCAACACCTGGATTGAAGTCATGCCCTGCAACTACCACCTCCGCCGATTGTCGGAGCGGGTCAAAGCAGGCATCCGCGCAGCCGGCGGCACTCCGATCGAATACAACACGATCGCGGTCTCGGACGGCATTTCCATGGGCACCGAAGGCATGAAGGCCTCGCTCATCAGCCGCGAGGTCATCGCCGACTCCATCGAGTTGGTCGCGCGCGGACACCTCTTCGACGGCGTTGTCGCCCTGTCGGGATGCGATAAGACCATTCCCGGCACCGTCATGGCGCTCTGCCGGTTGAACGTGCCGTCGCTCATGATCTATGGAGGCTCCATCATGCCGGGGCAGTTCCAGGGACATGACGTCACCATTCAGGACGTATTCGAAGCGGTCGGCAAACATGCGTCCGGCAAGATGACGAATGCCGAACTGAAAGACCTGGAAGACCATGCCTGCCCGGGCCCCGGCGCCTGCGGCGGCCAGTTCACCGCCAATACCATGGCCATCGCCTTTGAATTCCTCGGTATCTCACCGATGGGTCGGAACGGCGTTCCGGCCATGGATGCGCGCAAGGACGACGTTGCGTTTGAGTGCGGCAAACTGATTATGGATCTGCTCAAGAAAGACATTCGCCCCAAACAGATCATCACGCGGCGCTCCATTGAAAATGCAATCGCCGCCGTGGCAACGACGGGCGGATCGACCAATGCCGTCTTGCACCTCCTCGCCGTGGCGCGCGAGATGGGCGTGCGTCTCACCATCGACGATTTCGACAAGATTAACCGGAAGGTGCCATTGCTGGCGGATCTGAAGCCGGGCGGCCACTACACCGCCGCTGACCTCTATGCGGCCGGAGGCACCACCCTGGTGGCCAAACGCCTGATCGATGCGAAGATCCTGCACCCGGACCAGATCACCGTCACCGGACGCACGATCGGCGAGGAAGCCAAGGCAGCCGTCGAGAAACCAGAGCAACAAGTCTTGCGACCGCTGTCCAAGCCGATCAAGCCAACAGGCGGCCTAGTGATTCTCAAGGGTAACCTGGCTCCGGAAGGCTGCGTCGTCAAAGTGGCCGGCCATTCCATCATGCATTTCAGCGGAC
>VOPR01000028.1 GCA_009594995.1 Nitrospira sp.
GCCCAAGGAAATAATTCTTCCGCGGCACGAAGTAGGCATCCGCCTCCGGCCCTGCGGCCAACAGGCGCTGAATCTCCTCGCGCAATTCAGGCGTCGCCCGCTCATCTGTGTCCAGGCTGAATACCCAGTCGTGGGTGGCATGCGCCAACGCCTCGTTCCGCAGGCGGCCGAACCCGTGAAAATCATGCTGATAGACCCTGTCCGTGAACTCGCGGCTGATGCGTTCCGTGCCATCCGTGCTGTGAGAATCCACGACGATGATTTCATCCGCCCAGGTGATAGATTCCAGGCAGGCCCGCATGTTGGGCTCATCATTGTAGGCAATGACGACAGCCGAAACCGGTAGACGATCCACCGCGCCAGGACTTTGTCGAACCGCTTCAACCATACGTGCCGTTCATGCTCTCGTTACAACCTGGTCCCGAACTCCCGCCAGGACCAGAGCCGATTGGAATCAAGCGCCACGTTCGCCACTTCGTAGAGGGCCATCAACTCACGATCACGGGAGGCGGGCAACTGTCTTGGGCCCGTCTGCTCGTCGGACACCGACTCGAAATTCAGCGTGGCTTCCTGAAAGTGTGCGGTTGCAAACGAGTACAACAGCAGTCCTTCTGCACTGGCGAGTCCCACCAGGTTGTCGTACACACTGGTGAGGTAGGCCACCTGATTCGGCAGACAATCCCGCACCAGCACGCAGCTCAGGTCATGTCCGGCAAACGACCCTAGCGCGGGCAGTCCTCCGTTTAATGCCAGCAGCGTCGGCGCCAGATCGACTTGACTGGCAATGACCGAGACCGGCCGGGGTCTGTACGTGGCGGGGGTCCGCAATGATTCGTCCATCCAAATAAACAGCGGCGAGGCAAAATGACCCGCCTTCCGCTCGATATCCGTGCTTCCCACCGGTTCATGCCGCCCGTGATCTCCGAGAATCACCACCACCGTATTGCGCAGCAGCCCCTCGCGGACAAGTCTGGTGAAGACTCGTTCGAGTTCGAGATCCGTATACCGCAACGCAGCGACATACTTGTCCTGCACCTGTTGCTGGAGCAGCTGAACGTCCGGATGGTTCAACGGAGCAGCAAACGGATGATGCGTCGACAGGGTGAGGGTGGTGAGAAAAAACGGCTTCCCCTCCGACTGGCGCAGCTTAATTCGCTCGTAACAAAGATCGAACAGGGCTCCGTCGACAATGCCCAGTCCGGCCCGTTCCGCATTCGCCGGGAAATCCCCCTCGTCGATCAGCTGGTGTAAACCATTGCGGGCCGCGAACGTCTGGAGCCGGTTCAGGTCCCGATGCTGCCCAATCACCATTTCCGTACGATACCCCTGGCGTTGCAGGAGCGACGGCAGGCAGAGGTAATCGTGGGCATACCGCGTCTTCATCGCGGCAGCGCCTTGTCGCGGAAAGGTGCTGCAGAGCGTCGCGAACAATCCTCTGGAGGTCTGCACACCGTTCGAAAAAAAGTTCTGAAAATACACGCTGTCGTTTTTGAGACGATCCAGAAACGGGGTACCTTTCACCTCGCCGTACGTCTGTCCGAGATATCGGCGATCCAAGCCCTCAAGAAACACCAGCAGAATATTGGCCGGCTTGGAAAATCGGACACCATCGGGAGACGGCGCGGTAGTCCGCACAAAGGGATATCGAGGATCTACAAACGTATCGGCAGGCGCCAGCAGCTGTTGCGCGGTTTTCACCGCCACCTCATAGGGCATGGCCTCGGTGTTCGCGCGTTGTTCCATTGTGCCGCGCGACACGACCGCGATTCGCAACGCTTCAGCCGCGAACAGGATCGGATTCTGCGCCAGCGTGTAATAGACCATGCTGCCGATGGGTGCGATTCGAATGCCGTAGGGCCCGGAATGATGGAAGCCGGCCCCTCCGGCCACCAGCGCCACCACCAGCAACGCATTAGCCTGAAAGCCTGAGCCCGGGCGCCAGCGGTCGAGTGCCGGCACCACAGCGGCAGAAAAACTCCACCACCACAGCAGGATGCCTGCCGCTTGAATGGCCAAAAACAACGCCAGACGCCGGGCCCATTTGCCCGTGTCCTCCAACTCGGCACCGGTCTGCTGCATGGCCTGGACGTTCGTCCCTTCCGTCGTCGCGGCAGGGGCCAGGAGATCGCCGATATATTCCAGAAACACGAAATCCATATGTTGACGATTGAAGCCGTAATACCCCATGTCCACACAGAGGAGTACGAACAGCAGCAAGCCGGCGAGCAGACAGCCCACGTGTAACGCGGGGCGAAACGACAGCGCGAACAGCCACGGAGAGTGTCGAAGAGCGGTCCATCCCTGCCTGAGCAACGCCCAGCCGCCGGCACCGATTCCGGCCAGCACGAGAGCGAAGGTCGCGGTGATGAAATCCCCCCGCACTCCGACAAGGAGGGTCTTGAGAAGCAGCGGCCCTGAGGGCATCTCCTGCTCCATCGCGTCACGCAACAGAAACACCCGCTCCGCCATCTGGATGACGACAAACAGGATCCACCAGAACAACACACTCTTGCGGATGGACGCCCGCGCGTCGGCCCATCGTTGCATCATGATGCGATCACCTTGCGGTAGACCTGCTCCAACTCATCCACCATCCGGTCGATCGAATAGGACTGCTCCACGGTATGGCGCCCCCGCCGGCCCATTGCCGCGCGGAGCTCGGCATCCTGCAACAGCCGCACGATCCGGTCAGCCAGCGCATCGGGATCGCGGGGCGGAACGAGAAAACCCGATGCTCCTTCTGCGACGACATCGGGAATGGATCCGGTAGTCGTCGACACCACCGGCAGACCGATCGCCAGGGCTTGCATTAGAACCTGGGGAATCGTATCGCCTTCGACAGTGGGAATCACGAACAGGTTCAACGACCGGAAGACATCCAGGAGATCGTCGCGGAATCCCAGCATGCGGACCTCGGCCGTCAGGCCGAGACGCTCGATCTGCGCGCGAATGTTCTGCTCCTCCGGCCCTTCTCCGACGATCAGGAATGCCGCCGCCGGATATTGTTTCAACACTTTGGCGGCTGCCTCCACCAGGTAACGATGACCTTTATAATCCCGCAAGTAAGAAATCATGCCGACCAGCAGATGCCCGGACGGAATCCCCAATTCAACCCGGATATCGTGCCGGGGCTTCGCCGGAGAAAACTGCTCCACATCCAACCCGATGGGAAAGGACGCCACACGATCCGGCGATAGGCCGTCCCGATGAATCAAGTCCTGCCGGTTTCGTTCACTGCCGGTGACGATTACCATGTCGAAGAGACGCCGGTACAACAGCTGCGTGGTGGCATTGTTGTTGAGCGGCGCCGAGATATGACGGGTGCGAATCACTTTCGGGCGCGGATTGAGCAGGCGCGTGGAAAGGGCCGCAATCCAGCTATCCCGCGAGCTGTTGACGTGGACGATCTCGGGGCGTTCGCGCCTCATCAATTGTCGAAAGGCCAGTATTGAGATGGGCAGGCGCCATTGGCGCATCACGAACGGTTCGACCGGAAGACCGCGCTCCCTGGCCATCGCCATAATGGGACTGCGCGGCTCCAGCACCAGGCGGATTCGATGACCGCGCTTCAATAATCGTTCAGCATGCAGCAGGACGGCCAGTTCCTGCCCGCCGACTGCCATGCTGGATTCCGCAATGAGAATATTCACGATGATCCTGACTTGCGTGATCGACCAAGTTGCTGCTGCACCGCACGCACGACCTGCTCCGGTTGTACACCGGTCAGGCATTCAAGCGCCACGGCGCGGGAGCAGTCACGGCGAAAACAGGGTCTGCATTCGACCGCATGGGAGAGGACGACATGCCCCGGGCCATAGGGCCCCGTTTTAACCGGATCGGTCGGGCCGAACAGGGCCACGACCGGAGTTCCCACCGCCGCCGCAATGTGCATCGGGCCGGAATCGTTCGTCACCAGCACAGCCGCGCGTCGCAACAAACCGGGCAGCAAGCCTACAGGGGTCCGTCCTGTCAGATCAACCGCTTTCGTACGCATGTGGGCCATCACGGCATGCGTCTCCGGTCGCTCCGCCGGTCCTCCCATGAATACAATCGGCAACGCCTGTGCCTCCGACAGTCGATCCGCAGCCTCGGCAAAATGTTGCGGAGGCCAGCGCTTCGTCTCCCAACGCGCGGAGACGTTCATCGCGATCCAGGGTGACGAGGCGGCGAGACCAGCTTGTGTGAGAAGCGCCTCCGCTGCCTGCCGGTGTTCAGAACGGTCAACGAAGTCAAACCGTGGCTCTGTCGGACGCGCCGCACCCAGCGCTTCGGCCACTAACAGATACCGGTCTACGGCATGCATCGGCGCGGCGGGGACGGCCACTCGCTGGGTATACAACCACGGACTTCCTTCACGCGCATTGGCGAACCCGATCCGCCGGCCACAGCCGCTCAACCGTGCCATGGCTCCGCTTCTGAACAGACCCTGTAGGTCGACCACCAGATCGAACCTGGCGGCGCGAAGGCCCGGCACCTGTCCCAACCAGCCCCGCAGTCCCCGCTCCACCACGCAAATGTGGTCCACTCCGCCGATCACCTCCACCAGCGAAGTCCATTGCCGCTTGACCAGCCAGGTCACCTCGGCCTGCGGAAACCGTTCGCGCAACGCGGCCAGAGTCGGCATGGCATGCACGATGTCGCCTAGCGAACTCGGTTTGATGAGCAGGATTCGACGAACTGGGTTGGTCATTCGGCCACCAGGGATGATGCCTTGATCAGCGCGGCACGTCGGCGGCCGCCTTGCGCGTCGCGTGGGCGATGATCCATTCAACCGCTTGCGAAAGGTCATCGGCCACGTGGTCAGGGGAAAGGTCTCGCGCCGTCAGATCGGCCAGCGCCTCCGCGCCGGATGGTCCGGTCATGACCAGCAGGCCCTTGGCGCCGACCTGCCTGGCCAGCTCAACATCACGCGCACTGTCTCCGACGACATAGGCGCGGCTCAGGTCCACGTGCAGTTCGGCCAGGGCCCGATCAACCATCCCTCGCGCCGGCTTGCGGCAATTGCATCGATCGTCCGGATGATGGGGACAAAAGTACAGCCCGTCCAGCGTCACGCCGTCCTCGGCCAACACAAGCCGCAACTTGCTGTGGATGGCCTCAAGATCCTTGGAGGTAAAGTAGCCTCGCCCTACCCCGGACTGGTTCGTGACCACGATCAACCGCGCCCCGGCCTGTTTGAGTTTGGCCAAGGCGGCACCGACTCCGGGCAACACCGTGAGATCATCCGGCGACTTGAGGTATCCGCTGTCGATATTCAACGTACCGTCACGATCCAGAAACACCGTCACCCCCGCCAGGGACGCAGGCGACAGAACGGGAATTGATGCGTCCGGTTCACTCACCGGAGGAGGGGCCACCAGCGGCAGATGCCGCACCGCCGCGCCGTGCACCTGCTCCACTGTTACGCCGGTCATGCATCGATGATCGATCGGACATTCGCGCAACAGACAGGGCGCGCAGGACACAGGCTGCCGGACCAGTTGCGCATCGACGCCGAACGGCGACGTCGTCTGCCAATCCGTCGGACCGAATATCGCCACCAGCGGAACGTTGAAGGCCGCCGCCACGTGCATCGGTCCTGTATCGTTCGTCAAAAATAATTGGCAGCGCTTCACCAGCGCCATCAACTCCCGCACCGTGGTCTGTCCGGAACACACCACCGACCGGGTCTTGATCTGATCGGCAATGGCTTTCCCCAACGGCTCTTCGCCCTTGGCTCCCAGGATGGCCACGCCGACTCTCGCCCCGGATCGACTCTGCGTATCCTTCACCACGCGGTTGACGACTTCGGCATATCGATCCGGCAACCAGCGCTTGGCATGGCCGTAGGTTGAGCCGGGATTCACACCAATGACCAGATCTGCCGCGCCGATTCCTGCGTCAGCCAATCGGCGGGCGATCAATGCGGATTCTTCGGGCGTCACAAAGAGACGCGGGGCCGGCGCGGGGCCCTGCCCGCCCAGCGGCTTGAGCAGATCCCAATAATACTCGACCTGATGCCGCTGCGCGCTGCGCGGCGGCACCACGACCGGGTCGGTCAGCAAGAGGCTCCGCCCGTCCGTCGCATAGCCGAATCGCCGGGGGATGCCGGCCAGGAAACTGATCAATGCCGCCTCAAACGCATTCTGAAACAGGATGGCCAGATCGAACCGATGCCGGCGCAACACCCCGGACAGGGTCCATTTGCCGGTCAACCCCGCATGGCGGCCCCGGTCGTCATAAACCAGCGTGCGATTCACCGCCGGATGCTGCGCCAGTAAATCTGCAATGGCCGGCTTCACCAGGAGCGTGATTTCGGCCTGCGGGAACAGGATAGGCAACTGGCCCAAGGCTGGCTCGCACATCACCGCGTCACCCAGCCAATTCGGCCCTCGGACGACGATGCGCCTGATGCCCTCCTTATGCATGGCCCGCCGTCCTGCCCGGCGCGTCCAGACGCAAGAGGTGCTCCAGCCGATCGGCCCCGGACACAATGTTCGTCCGGAGCCTGACGGCCCAACAGGCATCATCCACGGCGAGAAACGGAGCGACCTTATCGGCATCCTTTTCCGTCGTGACCAGCAACTCGGCGCCGCCTGCTTTTGCCTTATTGCGAATCGTTTCCACCATGGCATGGGTATAGTGCACATGATCGGGAAATGCCAGCATCTCGATCACGGAGATTCCCAACCCCGCGACCAAGGCACGAAAGGATTCGGCATTGCCGATCCCGCTGAAGATCACCGCCGAACGGCCGCGAAAGGCATCCCGCGAATGTCGTTCATCCGTCCCCACCCGCCGGAATTCCTCCGCTGGAAATCCCACGCAGATCGGAGGCGGAAGGGCCGGACAAGCCTGGAGCAACTGCTGCCAGACCGGTTCCGCCGTATGCTCGCGATCGACTCTGGTGATGAGCACGGCCGACGCACGCGCCGCCGCCGAGAGAGGCTCCCGTAACCGCCCGATCGGCAAGCCCGCGCGCAGACCAGCGGCATCCGTGGCGTCCACCAGCAGCAGATTCACATCACGGTGGAGTTGCACATGCTGAAATCCGTCATCCAGCACAAAACAATCCACCGGCAGACGGCTCAGTACCCATTGGCCGAGCGCATACCGGTCTGCGCCAACCGCCACCACCGCCTGAGGGCAACGGCGCGCGATCAAATACGGTTCGTCACCGGCCTCTTCCGGTCCCACCAACAGCTGCCGCCCGTCCGACACGAGCAACTGCGGGTCCCTGCTGCGACGCCGATATCCACGACTTAAGATGGCGACACGTTTGCCCTGAGCGATCAATCGATCGACGACATACATGACGACCGGCGTTTTTCCCGTCCCGCCGACGGTAAGATTCCCCACGCTGATCACAGGCCGTGGCAAACGCTTCGCCTGAAACCACCCCTGTTCATAGGCCCACAGGCGGAGCCTGGCCGCAAGCTCATACGGATACCCTGCCCACCGCAACCACGCTTGCAGCTTACCCGACATCATCATCGTCACGGCGAATGCCGACTCGAGAGGTCCTGCCGCTGCGCGCCTCCGGTTTCAGCCGAAGACACCGGTCCCGGAAGAAACGTGGCAATGATTTCAGCACTGCGCTTTAGCGCTCCCTGGTTGTCCAGCACGACTTGCTGTGCCGCCTGGCCCATTTGTTTCAAGGCCGCCGCATTGCCGAGCAGTTCCCTCAGGCCCTGCGTAAGCCCTTGCGTACCCTCGACGACACGCCCGCCCCTGGCATTCAGCAAGAGTGCCGCCACTTCGGCACAATGGTCGGTATGCGGACCGAAAAGCACCGGTTTTCCCCAGACGGCGGGCTCCAGAAGATTGTGCCCGCCCACGGGGACCAAGGTCCCCCCAACAAACGCGACCACAGCCTCCCGGTACAACAACGCTAACTCGCCACGAGTGTCCAGGACCACCACCCGAGGCCCGGTTCCAGACATCGACCCTGCACTGACGGTGCTACGTCGGGACACGGCCAATCCCTTGGTTCGGACCATCTGTTCGACCTGCGCCGCTCGCTCGATATGGCGGGGAGCGAGGACCAGGCAGAGATCGGGAAACTCATCGCACAACGACTGATAGGCCCCCACGACCGCTTCTTCCTCGCCGGGATGGGTGCTCCCCGCCACCAATAGCTGGTCGCGTTCGGTCACCCCCAACGATTGCTTCGACACGACCGTGCCGCCGGCAGCCGCCTGCGGAACCGGCTGGTCGAACTTGATATTGCCGGTGCACCGGACCCGCGACGGGTCGGCGCCCAATTCAATCATGCGCTGCGCATCCCGTTCCGATTGCATGAGGCAACAACTGATCATATTCAACATTGTCCGATAGAAATCCCGGATCACCGGCAGGCGCTGTCGTTCGAACGACCGTGTGGAGAGCCGCCCGTTCACCAGCACCGAGGGAATACTCCGTCGCCGTAGGCTCCGGAGCAGATTGGGCCAGAGCTCGGTTTCGACAAAGACGTAGAGACTCGGCTTGAGAAGGTCGATCGCCCGGTTGACGACCCAGGGAAAATCCAGCGGCGCATACCGGTGTTCCGCCACGCCTTCCAGGCGCTGCTCCACCGCTTCGCGTCCGGTTTCGGTCACAGTCGATACCACCAAACGCGCCTCGGGATAGCGCCGGTGAAGATCCCGTACGAGTGGCGCGACCGCGACCACTTCACCAAGAGATACCGCATGAATCCAGATGCAGGTCGTCGTGCCCGCGGACTCCGGCGGCCGTTCGGGAAGCAGTCCCAGGCGCTGGGGCAACCCGCGGCGGCACCGCTGCTTGGCCAACAGGACGAACAGAATGATCGGGGAAACCAGGAGCAGGAGGCTGTTATAGAGCAGGTACCACATTACGGACGAGCCCGCAGGGCCGCCGCATCGGCCTCAATCGTCATGCGGTTCAGGGTCGCTTCCAACTCCCCGCGCAGGCGTTCGAGATCGTCGGAGGAGGCATCCGTCGGAACCGCGATCGGCGGCCCGATAAGGAACAGGCCCCGCGTGAACGGATAGGGCATGATGAACCGGTCCCAGCTCGCGAAGAGTTTTTTTTTGAGCAGCCGAACGCCATGGGGATGATCGGCAGGCCCGTCGCCCGCGCCAACTGCACCACCCCCACCTTCGCGACCTGTCGAGGCCCCTTCGGTCCATCCGGCGTCAAGACGAGATTGCCGCCAGCACGTCCGATACGAATCAGCTGGCGGAACGCCTCCGCACCGCCCCTGGTGCTGGAGCCGCGCACGGCGTCTAACCCGAAGCGTGCCACGATGCGGCGGATCAGTTCCCCGTCCCGATGTTGACTGATCAGCACATGGGCCTTGAGCCCTGGGATAGCCAGCGGCATCATCAGTTGCTGGGCATGCCAGAAGGCCAGGATCACCCGTTTGTTTTGAGCGAATAAGCGGGAGACATGTTCCCCGCCCTCCGTCTGCCAGCTCATCGTGCGCCGCAGCATGTGGATCACCTGATACCCCACGGGCGGCACCACCGCAACCTTCAGCGCGTTCGTCAGGCGCTTCATCAAGGCCTGTTTCGGCTGGGGAACCGCCTGGGGATTATTCGTCATGGAGTCGTTCATCTTTTCGTGATCGCGGCCTGTCTATTGAGGCAACGCGTCGGCAAACTGCATGGCGTGCAGACGTTTATACATGCCGCCTTTTCGCAATAACTCGTCATGGGTGCCGATCTCCGCAACTTTGCCATGATCGAGGACCACGATGCGATCGGCATTCTGAATGGTCGATAACCGGTGCGCCACCACGAGGGTCGTCCGGTTCTGCATCAGATTGGAGAGCGCCATTTGCACGATGCGCTCCGACTGTGTATCCAACGCCGAGGTGGCCTCATCCAGAATCAAAATCGGCGGATCCCGAAGAATCGCACGGGCAATCGCCAGACGCTGCCGTTCACCGCCCGACAATTTGAGTCCGCGCTCTCCGATCAACGTGTCATAGCCGTCCGGCATGCGGGCGATAAAGTCATGCGCATACGCCAGCTCCGCCGCACGCATGATGTCGTCTGATGTCGCTCCTTGCCGCCCATATCCAATGTTATTGCGAACCGTATCGTCGAACAGCACCACTTCCTGCGACACAATCCCGATCTGCCCGCGCACCGACTGCAGGGTGCAGGTCCGGAGATCCACCCCGTCGATCAGGATCTGTCCGCCGGAGGGATCGTAAAATCTCGGCAGCAAGCTCACCAACGTCGTCTTTCCGCTCCCGCTACTGCCCACGAGCGCGATGACTTCTCCCGCGCGGATCGTCAAATCGATCCCTGACAGCGCCGGATCCGCCTGCCCTTCATACTGAAATGCGACCTGTCTGAATTCAAGGGAGCGGGAGATCGCCGGCAGTTCTGTCTGTCCCCCGTTGGCCACCTGTTCAGTCGGCAGATCCAACACATCAAATACGCGCTCTGCCGCCGCGAGCGCCTGCTGCACCGTATTGTTGGCGCCCGACAGCCTCCGGATCGGCGTGTAGGCCATGAACATCGCGGCCAGGAACGAGAAGAAGGCGCCGGGCGTCATTTCGTCATGAATCACCAGATACCCGCCATACCAGATAATTCCCGCCACCCCGAGCACTCCGATGACCTCCATGTGGGAGGAACCCAGCGAGGAGACTTGGATGGCCTTCATCGTGGTATGAATAAACGCATCGTTGCTCTGACGAAACCGCTTGGCCTCATCTTCCTCCCGGCCGAAGGATTTCACCATGCGAATACCGGCCAGGGCCTCCTGGAGCGTCGATGCCATATCGCCCATGCGCTCCTGACCACGTGTGGCCAGCCCTCTCAACTTCTTTCCCATGCGCGCCATCGTGACCACGGACAACGGCACCACGATCATCGAGACCATCGCCAATTTCCAGTTCTGATAAATGATCACCCCGATCATAGCCAGAAACGTCAGGCCCTGCTGAAACAGGTCTTTCAAGACCCCCGCCACGGCATTGGCCATTTGGTTCACATCGTTGATGACCCGCGACACGAGCCGTCCGGACGTATTCGTATCGTGAAAGCGGACCGGCAACCGAACCAGCTTGGAGAAGAGCTGCTCCCTGATGTCGCCGATCACCTGGTTTCCGACATAATTCATCAGATAATTCTGGCCGTAGTTGAACACCCCTTTGAGGATCGCCACGGCCAAAATCGCTACGGGCAGGACGAGGAGCAAACTCTCGTCCTTACTGATGAACAGACCGTCGAGTACCGGGCGCACCAGCCAGGCATAGGCGGCGGAGAGGCCCGCCACGAGCAACGCGCACACGAACGCGGCACCCAGCCGGAATCGATAGGGGTTCAGATAGGCGAGCAGGCGAAGATAATGTTTCATGATCCGCACTCCGCCAGCACGGCTTCAGCCGCCCGATGGGAGGCTCCGGGAGTTCCCAACGCCTGACGCACCGACAGCAGCGCCGTCTTCATATCCGCATAGGCGCGGGGATCCCCCAACAGCCGCTCGACTTCCTGAACTAATCGCTCCGGCGTCGCCTCGTCATGAATCAGCTCGGGGACAATCCCACGCCCCGCAACCAGGTTCGCCAACCCGATCCAGGGCACACGGATCAACAGCCGCGCCAAGCGGTAGGTAATCCATGAAGAGGCTCGATAAAACAAAATCATCGGCGTCCCTACCACCGCCGCCTGCAACGTGGACGTGCCCGACTTGACGACGAGGAGATCCGATGCCGCCATGACTTCGCTGGCCTGGTTGCGGAACACCCGAATAGGGACGGCACTGCCCTTCAGGAGATCGGCGAGGAACTGGTCTTGGATAGAAGAGGCCTGCGCCAGAATGAATTGCATGCCCGGGTGACCTTGCGCGAGCCGCTTCACGGTCTCCAGCAGCACCGGGATATGTTCGAGTAGTTCGGCCTTGCGGCTGCCCGGAAACAGCCCGATGACCGGCCCTGCCTCCGACAGCTCGAACTGCCGGCGTAACGCCTGCCGATCATAGGACGGCGCCACTTCGTCAAGGATCGGGTTGCCCACGAAGGTGCAGCGCACGCCGGCTTTCTTGTAGAGCGGTTCCTCGAACGGCAGAATCGCGACCACGTGATCGACCCGCTGTTGAATCCAGCGCATCCGGCCCCGACGCCAGGCCCAGACTTGAGGCGCAATGTAATACAGTACCTTGAGACCGCAGGCCCTGGCCACACGCGCAAAATGGAAGTTGAGCCCGGGATTGTCGATCAGCACGACGAGATCCCAACGCTCGCGTTTGATCAGGGTACGGATACGGGAAATTCTCTGCAGCATGGTCTTCACGGCCGACAAGCCGATGAGCCCCATCACGTCCAGTTGCGGGATGTCCTTCACCAGTTCCGCGCCAGCCGCCCGCATCGAGGCGCCCCCGATACCTACGATCTGAAGAGACGGAGAGAGTTCCTTCAGCGCCTTGACCAAGTGGGCTCCATGGAGGTCGCCGGAGGCCTCTCCGGTGACGATTAGGATACGCGGCATGTGGCTCTACTCACGCGGACAGACACGGACGTGGCACTCCTAGATAGGTTCCCGGCCGAACGCCGCTGCGGACACGTCGGCGGCGGAATGGCGCTGCGTAAATTGACCGATGGCCTCCACTACCCGGGCAGCCAGATTGAGTGCCGCTTCGCCGTCTTCCCCGGATACAACC
The DNA here is from genome assembly GCA_009594995.1 of Nitrospira sp. Lineage (GTDB taxonomy): Bacteria > Nitrospirota > Nitrospiria > Nitrospirales > Nitrospiraceae > Nitrospira_A. The sequence continues at coordinate 12,616 of VOPR01000028.1, forward strand.
GGACGCGACCCGGTGGCCACCGCCTGCACGAATGAATCCAATTCCAGCCGCAGCGGCTCGTCGTCACCGGCTTGAAAGGTTTCGACATCGATCGTCGGCCGCGGCCCGGTCCCTTGCACGCGACGCGACACCATGGCCTGGCGCGTCTGAAAATCGATCGAGACATAGCGGTCGTGTTGAAAAAACCGTAACCGCCGCATCTTGTTCGTAGAGACGCGGCTCGCCGTGAGGTTGGCGACGCACCCGCTCGCAAACGCAATGCGGGCGTTGGCGATATCGATATTGGGCGAGAGCACGGGCACCCCGGCGGCCCGCACTTCCTCCACCGGCCCCGGGTTAAACGACAGAACGAGATCCAGATCGTGAATCATCAGATCCAGCACCACATCGACGTCGGTCCCGCGCTCGCCGAAGGCGCTGAGCCGGTGTCCTTCGATGAAAGCCGGCCGCTCGATGTAGGCACGCATGCGCTGCATGATCGGGTTGAACCGTTCGCTATGCCCGACCTGCAACAGGCACCCGCGCCGGGCGGCCAGTTCGACCAACTCGTGGGCTTCTGACGAGGTTACCGCGATTGGCTTTTCAACCAAGACATGTTTGCCGGCTTCGAGGCACAGCCTGGCTGTGGCAAAGTGCGCGGAGGTCGGAGCGGCCACACTGACGAGATCGACGTGCTTCAGCAATTCAGTGAGATCCGACCAGGCCTGGACGCCATGGCGATCGGCGATCAATGCGGCCCGGTCCTGCGCCGCATCACATACCCCCACCAGCGTAACGCCGGGAAGCGTGGCGTAGTGCCGCGCATGGTGTTGCCCCAAATGACCGACACCGATGACGCCGGCCCGAAGCGGCTTCATCACGCCCTCTCCCGTCCGATAGGACCGGCCGTTGTTCCCATGCCTGACGGCCTCATGTCACACCCACGATTGCGATTCCGGCGCGATTCGCTTTGGCAATCGTTTCCTCGCGGTCCAGAAGAATGCCGCGCCCGGCTTCCAGTGCCAGCACCGACGCCTTGACGGTTTCCATCACTTCGATCGTCCGCGGGCCGACGGCGGGAAGATCAAACCGGAGATCCTGCTGGGGCTTACAGCGCTTGACCACGACCGCGCCCCCGTGCGCCAGTTCTCCGCCCCGGCGGATCGCCCCATCCGTGCCCTCGACGGCTTCGACCGCCACAATGACGCGGTCTTTCACCACGACGCACTGTCCGATATCCAACGCACCGATCTGCTTTCCGACATCCCAGCCGTAGCGGATATCTTCCCACTCTTTCTTGCTCGGCTCGCGCCGCGTCAGCGTCCCGGCTTCGACCAGAATTCCCTGGAGCCCGAACGTCGACTCGCAGATCCGGATCCCTTCCTGCTCGATTTCCTCGGCAACCCGGCGAAGGATGTCATCATCCTTGAGATGGATCAGTTTGGCGGCGAGGGCCAACGCGCGAAAGTCCGGGCGAACCGTGGAAAAGACATGCGTCTTCTTGATCCCGCCCAGCATGACGGCCTGCTGCACGCCATCGCCCTTGAGGGCGTCGATCAATTTGCCGAACTGCCCGATCTTGATCCAGTGAATCCGATCGACGTGCCGCGCCAACTCCGGATCGGTCTCGCCTTCATGTGCCACCGCGAACACCGTATACCCGAGCCGTTTCGCGTTGTCGGCGAAGATGATCGGAAACCGGCCATTGCCGGCGATAAGTCCGATCCGCTGCCCGTCGGGAGCCTGCCTGTCATGTGTCGCATGCTCGCCCACCCGCGTTATTCCTCTTCGTCTTCCTGATCTTTACCCACTGAACGGCAGATACCCCGCTTCGTTCCTTGCATAAACTCGGCGACCTGCATGACATCCTGGCTTGAGCCGAAGGCTTCACGCGCCAGTTTGACGGCTTCCGCAACGCGATGTCCGGAACGAAACAGCATTTCATAGGCTTTTTTTAATGCCGCGATACGCTCCGCCGAAAATCCGTGGCGGCGCAGGCCGATCGAGTTCAATCCATACATCCGGGCACGATAGCCGCCGGCGGCACGCATGAACGGCGGAAGGTCCTGGCCCAGCGCGCAACAGCCCCCGACCATGGCATAGGCACCGATCCGCACAAATTGGTGGATGCCGGAGAGCCCGCCGATAATGGCATGGTCGCCGATGGAAATATGTCCGGCCAGACTGGCTGCATTCGCCAGAATCAGATGGTTGCCGAGATGGCAGTCATGCGCGACATGCACGTACGCCATCAGAAAATTGGAATGGCCCACGGTCGTGACGCCACCGCCCTGCACGGTTGCCCGATTGACCGTTACATACTCGCGCAGGATGTTGTCGTGACCGATCACCACCTTCGTCGGCTCGCCCTTGTACTGCATATGTTGGGGCGGTCCGCCCACCGACACAAAGGGATGCAGTTCGCACCGCTCCCCGATATCGGTCCAACCGTCGATCGACACATGAGACAATACACGCGTACCGGCACCGATCGTGACGTGTTCACCGACGACGGAATAGGCCCCGACTTCCACATCGTCTGCGAGCACCGCTTTCGGATGGATCACCGCGGTCGGATGGATCTTCACTCACACCTCCTCACGCTCTGGCAGGCTCTTGCACCAACCCGCCAGCATTGTTCTCGTCTCACTCCACGGGTTGTCGTTCCGCGGAGGATTAGGTTCATTTCAAGATACCGAAGTTCACCGGCTCGCGCCGGTCCGCGAATGTGCTGCGCAGGACGTTCGCATCGCGGACCTCCCTGGACGGCCCGTTGGACAACCTGCATGTCCTGGCCAGTCCCCGGCCATTACCACACCAGGCGCGCGGTTACTTTGCGGCAGCCGCCTGTTCGTCCATCACCATCGCCGTAACTTCCGCTTCACAGACCAATTCGGTTTCCACGAACGCCTTGCCCTGCATCTTCCAGAACGGGGCGCGCTTCTTGAGCACGTCAACTTCCAGTCGGAGAATATCGCCGGGAACGACGGGCTTTCTGAACTTGGCCGCATCGATGCCGGTCAGATACACCACCGGGCGGCCGACCGCTCCAAGCGACTTGAAGGCCAGCACGCCGCCGACCTGAGCCAACGCCTCCAGGATCAACACCCCCGGCATGACCGGGCGGCCAGGGAAATGCCCCTGAAAGAACGGTTCGTTGATCGTGACATTCTTGATACCCACGATCCGTCGATCCGGGTCGAGCTCGCGAATGCGGTCGACCAGCAAAAACGGATACCGGTGGGGAAGGATCGATTGAATCTCAACGCTGTCCATCACTGACATCAGCCCCGCCTCCTGTGTTGCGTAGACGATTACGACAAGCCTTACTTGTTCTGCCGATCGAATTCCTTGATGATCTGTTCCGTCAGGTCGACGGACGGGTGACTATAGATCACGATTTTCACCGTCGAATCGCTCCCCTTGTCGATGACCGCCGCATACCCTTCCTTCTGAGCGACGGTCGAAGCCGCAGCGTGAATTTTCTGGGCGTACTCGGCCACCATGCTCCGCTGCTTGTCCTGCACCTCCCGATTGAAGTCCTGGATGCGGCGCTGATAAGCCTCCAGTTTCGTCCTGAAGTGCTCCTGTTTCTCCTTGCGCGCCTCTTCGGACAACGTGGAGTCCTGGACCCCCTTCTCCAACTCCTTCAATTCCTGATCATCGGAATCGATGATCTTCTGGCGCGTGGTGGAATAGCTTTTGAGTTCCTCAAGCGCACGTTTCCCGGCTGCGCTGCGCTCGATGACCTGTTGCTGGTCCATCATCGCCACCTTGAGATGATCCGCAGCCTGAACCGGCTGGCCTCCCCACACCACGAGCACCTGCACTACTCCCGCCGCGATCACATTGCGTACATTCATGGGATCCCTCATCATGGATACGTTTTATTGAATTCCTCGATCACCTGCGACGACACGTCCACCGTCTCGTCAAAGTACAACGTGGGTCCCCCGTGTCCCCGGTCAAACACCGCTTGCAGCCCCAGCCGCTTGGCCACCTTGCCCGACATGGCCTCGATCTTATCCCGGAATCCGTCCAACACTTCTTTCTGTTTGTCCTGCACTTCCCGATTCAAATCGGTCACCTTCTGCTGGTATTCGGACATGCGGCGCCGGAATTGTTCTTCCCGCTCGCGCTTGGCCGGTGCGCTCAGGACGCTCCCCTGCTTCACAAAGTCTTCTTCCATGCGCCGCAATTCTTTTTCTTCCAATTCGATCAGCGCTTGCCGGTTCTTGGCGAAGGAGGCCAACATGTCCTTGGCTCGTTTCCCGGCATTGGTCTCGCCCAGCACCCGCTGAGGGTCCAGCACGCCGATGCGCGTCGACGTCGGGACCGTCGAGGTGTTCGACCGGCACCCGCCGATGAGCAGCGCGACGGTCACAAGCGCCAGGCACAACCCGGTCCACCCGGCTCCCCTCTGCCCTGTCCAACCAGCCAGTCCCCGCATTCGTTCCGTTCCTTTCCCCGACACCGCGTCACAGAGACACATTAGAACAGCGATCCGATGGTGAACTCAAAGACTCCCATGCGCTCGGTGGGCCGGGGATCGAGATTGATTCCATAGGCTGCCCGCAAGGGACCGAACGGTGAAATCCACCTGGCCTCAAACCCGGCCGTACTGCGCAACTTATTAAACTTCACCGGCTCGTTGTCGTCGAATCCATTTCCGTAGTCGAAGAAGAACACGCCGTTCAATTTCGCTTCGGACGAAATGGTGAAAATAAAGTCGTTGTTGAAAATGAGTTCCTTGGCGGAACCTAGGAGCGAACCGGACGGGGTCACGGGACCTGCCCGGCCGAACACGAATCCGCGCATCGTATTGATGCCTCCGACGAAGAACCGCTCGGTCAAGGGAATGGGCCGGCCCCCGATTCCCTCCGTTTGACCATACCGAGCATGAATCGAAAACCGAGTGTCATAGATCAACGGCGTATATTTGATCACGTCCACATAAAGCTTATAGAAGTGATTGGTTCCGCCCATCGCAGGGGTGCCGTAGTCGGCGCCCAATTGCATGCGCCAGCCGCTCCGGGGGTCCAGATAGTAGTCGCGCGTGTCACGGGAAATCGCCGTGCGAAACCCGGTCGACGACTGCGTGCCGAGCTGGCGGCAAATGAGCGGAATCAGATCAGGACACAGCCCGTCCTGCGGATCACTGTATCGCAGTTGCTCGCCGAACATGCTGATGCTTCCGTTCACATACTCGGACAACCATCGGCTCCAGGTCGCGCTCACGCCGGACTTCGATTCGAAATAGGAAATGTAGTTAGTCATCGACCGGTAAATATCCAACTGCAACGCGTTGTAGGAATCGTTCACGTACGGATTACGGAACGTCACCAATCCCAACGACCGTCGTTGCCCCAACTGTCCGCGGATGCGCCCCAGCCAGCCGTTTCCGCCCAGATTTCCTTCGGTAATATCCGCAATGGCGACCAGCTTGTCCAAGGTGCTGAATCCGCCGCCGATGCTGAACTGACCGGTGGGCTTCTCTTTCACCTTCACGTTGAGATCGACCTTGTCGACATCAACCTGCTGCGGCAGAATTTCCACCGTTTCGAAAAAGTTGAGATTGTTCAAACGCTGAAAGCTACGTTTGAGGGCCAGGGTATCGATGACGTCCTGTTCATCCAGGCGTAACTCCCGGCGCACGACATTGTCGCGGGTCTTGTCGTTGCCGGTGACGTGGATCTCCCGGATCCGCATCATCTCCCCTTCTTTGACATTGAGGGTAATCGTTGCGGTGCGGGCATTGTTGTCCGGTGTCACGTTCGGCACGACATCGGCAAACACATACCCTTTGGCGCCGTAGAGATCGGTGATGCGGGTGATTTCACCCCGGATCTTGGCCCGCTGAAAGATTTCGCCGGGCCGGATACCTAACCCCTCCCGCAATTCATGATCCTCGAACACCGTGTTACCGCGGAAGCCGATTTCCTGCACGATGAAGGGTTCGCCTTCGACCACCGAATAATTGATGTCGAACCACTTCTTATCTTCGCTCAATTCCAACGTCGGCTGGCTGATCTGCACGTTCAGATAGCCCTTGTTCAAATAGACTTCGCGTATGCGCTCGATATCGTTGCCGAGTTCTTCGCGTTTGAGCACGCCGGCATCGGAGAGCAACGACGGAATTTTCAGCTGCGTGATGATCCCGTACCAGGGAATCCATTCGCGGGTCGCCGCCACCTTGAACACTTCCTCCTTGGTCACGGCCCGCATGCCTTCAAAATTGATGCGGCGAACTTTGGCCTTCGTGCCTTCTTTGATGAAGTAGGTCAGCCGCTTCCGGTCCTCATCCACCGCCTGAATCACAGGAATCACCTGGCAGTTGTAGAACCCGTCTTCCTGATAGGCGAGCCGGATTTTTTCCGCGCTTTCCTTGGCCTGCTGCTGATCGAGAAAGGTCTGACTCTTGATCGTGATCTTCTCTTTGAGCTTGTCGTCGCTCAATTCCTCGTTTCCATCGAACACAATTTCGGTGATGAACGGCTTCTCGCGGACGATGAACCCGACGGACACGCCACCGGCGGCTGTATCCGTCTCCACCTGCACGTCCTCGAAATAGCCGGTTCCGTAGAGAATCTTGACCTGTTCCCGGAGCGCGTCGGGGGTAAACCGGTCATTGGCTTTGAGCGTGAGACGGCCCTCGATCGCCTGAAGTTCAATGCGTTTCTGGCCACTGATAGTGACGGAGGTGACCAGCGGCGTGCTGGCCTGCGCGAACACGCGATCTCCCGCGCCGATCGCGCAGAGCGCCACGAGTACACACATGAGGATACACAGCCACCGCCTGCCTCCCGAGTTGGTCACCGCAATCCTTCCGTACCGCCTGGGAATGCAAACACTGGTTCTCCCGACCCTCGAGATGAGAAATCGTCACATTCCATACCGTGTTCCTTGCCCCGAACCGACGGGCCTGCGGAAACACGCGAACTGTCGCCATCTGAGTCATCGATGCGCCGCTTTCATTGCAGCACCACCGCACATCTGCAGAAAAACTCTCGGATTATATTGACCACATTTTTCAATGTAAAGGAGTTTCCCCGCACTACGACGCGCCGGCAACGGCTGAAAAGAGCGGACGAAATCTTGACTTCATGTACCCCATCACATACTATCGCCCCTATGACAAGAACAGATGTACGTAAAGCTATTATTCCCGCTGCCGGACTGGGTACACGCTTTCTTCCCGCCACCAAAGCATCCCCGAAAGAGATGCTACCGCTGGTCGACAAACCGCTGATTCAATACGTCGTCGAAGAAGCGGTCGCCTCCGGCATCGAAGACATCATCGTCATCACAGGCCGAGGCAAACGCGCGATCGAAGACCACTTCGACCGTTCTCTCGAACTGGAAGAAAATCTCAAGGGCAGCGGCAAAGGCCAGGTGCTCAACCAGATGCGGCACATTTCGAATCTGGCCAATTTCTGTTACGTCCGCCAGCCCGAAGCGATGGGACTGGGGCATGCCGTCCTCTGCGCGCAACATCTGATCGGCGATGAACCGTTCGCTGTCATCCTGGGCGATGAAATTATCGATGCGTCGGTCCCCGGCCTCGCGCAATTGATCCACATCTATAAACAGCGCAAAGGCGCAGTCCTCGGCGTGCAGGAAGTGCCGCAGCAGGAAGTCAGCCGGTACGGCATCATCTCGGCACGCAAAGTACGCAACGGCCTGCATCGGGTCGATGACCTGGTTGAAAAGCCCGCGCCCGCCGATGCGCCCTCAAACCTGGCCGTCATCGGACGCTACGTGTTGCCACCGGAAATTTTCCCGATCCTCCGCAAGACCCCGCCGGGCAAGAACGGAGAAATTCAACTGACGGATGCGCTGCGTCAGCTGGTCAAGACCACCCCGATGTTCGCCCACGAAATCGAGGGACAGCGGCACGATGCCGGCGACAAACTCGGATTTCTCATCGCCACCGTAGAATTGGCTCTGAAAAACCCGTCCTTGGGACCTGCGTTCGGCGAGTTCCTGCAACAACGACTCCGCCCGACCGCCGCCGACGTGCGTCGACGCGGCCAGGGTCGAACACGCACCACTACCTAGCCCAGGGCATGACGGATCACCGTCACCCGAACCGTGCCACTGCACGACATCGTCAGTGAGACCATACACCAGCAGACTGGAGCCTCATGGCTGAAGCAGTAGAACAAGACTTTTCAAACAATCAGAACCTTGAACCGCCGGACCAGCTGCCCCTGCTGCCCGTCCGAGATATCGTCGTGTTTCCCTATATGGTGCTCCCGCTGTTCGTCGGCCGGGAGATGTCGATCAAGGCGATCGAGGCGGCATTGGCGGGTAACCGCATGCTGTTCCTCGCGACCCAGAAGTCCCTGGATGTGGAAAACCCGCAGCCTGAGGATATTCATTCCGTCGGCACCGTGGGCATCATCATGCGCATGCTCAAGCTGCCCGATGAACGGATCAAGATTCTGGTGCAGGGCCTCGCCAAGGGCCGGATCGAAGAATACATCCAGAACGATCCCTACTACTCCGTCAAGATCGAAAAGCTCGTTGAGACGAAGCAACCCGGCTCCACCCTGGAGACCGAAGCGGTCATGCGCACCGTCAAGGAGCAGATCGAAAAGATTGTCAGCCTCGGCAAGGTGCTGATCCCGGATGTGATGGTCGTGATCGAGAACCTTGAAGACCCCGGACGCCTCGCCGACATGGTGGCTTCCAACCTCGGTCTGAAAGTCGACATCACCCAGGCCGTCCTGGAGATCGTGGATCCGATTCAACGGCTCCGGCAAATCAGCGAAATCCTCGCGAAGGAAATCGATGTCCTCTCCATGCAGCAGAAGATTCAGGCGCAGGCCAAAGGGGAGATGGACAAGACCCAGCGCGAATACTTCCTGCGCGAGCAGTTGAAGGCCATCCAAAAAGAACTCGGCGAATTGGACGAACGGGCGGAGGAAGTCGCGGAATTCCGCAAGCGCATCAAAGACGCCAAGATGCCCGAGAAGGTCCTCAAGGAAACCGAAAAGCAGCTCAAGCGCCTGGAGAAAATGCATCCGGACACGGCCGAATCGGCCACGGTCCGTACGTATTTGGAGTGGATGGTCGAGCTGCCCTGGAATAAGAAGTCGAAAGACAATCTCGACCTGAAGGCCGCGATGAAGGTCCTGAATGAGGACCACTACGACCTGGAGAAGGTCAAAGAGCGGATCGTCGAGTACCTCGCCGTGCGCAAACTCAAAGAGAAGATGAAGGGCCCGATCCTTTGTTTCGTGGGCCCGCCGGGCGTCGGCAAAACCTCGCTCGGGAAGTCCATCGCGCGCGCATTAGGCCGCGAATTCGTGCGAATCAGTTTGGGCGGTGTGCGGGATGAGGCGGAAATCCGCGGGCATCGCCGGACCTACGTCGGCGCGCTGCCGGGACGCATCATCCAGGGCATGAAACAAGCCGGGACGAACAACCCGGTCTTTATGCTCGACGAAGTCGACAAGGTCGGCATGGATTTCCGTGGCGATCCCTCGGCTGCCCTCCTGGAAGTGCTGGACCCGGAGCAGAACAGCACGTTCACGGATCACTATCTCGGCGTGCCGTTCGATTTGACGGAAGTCATGTTCGTCACGACGGCCAACCTGATGGATCCGATTCTCCCCGCCCTGCGGGACCGCATGGAAGTCATCGACATCCCGGGGTATACCGAAGAAGAAAAACTCGGCATCGCGCAGAAATACCTGATCCCCCGCCAGATGAATGAGCATGGGATCACCGAGAAGCATATTCGCGTCTCGGAGACGGCGATCCGTCATGTCATCTCGCACTACACTCGCGAGGCCGGCGTCCGCAATCTCGAACGGGAAATTGCGAACCTCATGCGGAAAGTGGCCAAGAAGGTCGCAGAGGGTAAGGCTGAGTGCCAGGCCATCGACCAGACCAACTTGAATAAGTTCTTGGGGGTGGCCAAGTTCGTCCCCGAGGCGGAACTTGAGAAGGACGAAATCGGTGTCGCCACGGGCCTCGCCTGGACCGAAAGCGGCGGCGATGTCCTGTACATCGAAGCAACCGTGATGAAGGGCAAAGGACAACTCACGCTGACCGGACATCTCGGTGACGTCATGAAGGAGTCAGCCCAGGCCGCCTTGAGTTATGTGCGGTCGCGCGAGAAGACGCTGGGCATCAGCCCCGATATTTTCGCGAAGAATGACATTCACATCCACGTGCCGGCCGGCGCGACGCCGAAAGACGGACCCTCCGCCGGTATCACCATGGCGACGGCCATCGCCTCGGCACTGGCCCAGATTCCGGTGCGGCGCGACCTCGCCATGACCGGCGAGATCACCCTCCGCGGACGCGTCTTGCCGATCGGAGGCCTGAAAGAAAAAATTCTTGCGGCTAAGCGAGCGAGACTCTCGACCGTCGTCCTTCCGAAACGCAACAAGAAGGACCTGGAGGAAATTCCAAAACACATCCTCAAAGGCATCGAATTGATCTTTGTCGATACGGTGGACGATGTCATCAAGGCGGCTCTGCGACGCCCCTCGGCACGCAAGACCCGCGTGGCCGCACCAAAGACTCCGGTGAAGAAGCCTGCGCGGGCGGGCGCCTCTAAGCGAGCGACCGGCTCGCCGCGGCGAAGCCTCCACCTTCCGGCAACCGCTCCGTCGTTCATCCTTTAGTATGCCGCCAGGCCGATCGCGTCGGACCAGCCCGGTCAGCAGTGAGTTCGGCCTCATCCGGCTCCTGGAAGCGCAGACGCGGCACCCGGACCGGCAGGTATACAAAGGAATTGGCGACGACACGGCTATCCTCAAAACCTCGTCGACCGAATGGACCCTCATCACCACCGACCTGCTAGCGGAGGCGGTGCACTTCGATCCTGCGACATCCTCCTTTGAAGACATCGGATATCGAGCGGCCATCGCCAACCTGAGCGATATCGCCGCGATGGGCGGAACTCCCCGCTTCATGCTGGTCGCCATTGCGATTCCGCCGACCTGCTCGACGGCACAAATTCAGCGGCTGTATCGCGGCATGATGGAAGCCGCCGCGCCCTATCAAGTGTCGCTGGTCGGCGGAGACACCTCCGCATCCAAACAGGGACTGTTTCTCAGCATCACACTCACCGGCGTGGTGCAGCCATCGCAGGCCCTGTTGCGCAGTGGTGCGCGCGTCGGCGACCGGCTCTATGTCACCGGGACGCTGGGCGATTCCCAGGCAGGCCTGGACCTATTGAGGTCACGCCGCCGCCCAGCACTGCGCCCTGCCCATGCGCGCTTCCTCCTGGCCCGGCATCACCGGCCGTCAGCCCGCATTGCAGAAGGCCAATGGCTTGTGAAACAGCGACTCGCAGGGGCGGCTATCGACCTTTCAGACGGCCTTACCGGAGATCTTCGTCACATCTGCGAGGAAAGCGCGGTGGGTGCGGAAATCATCGCCGACGCGCTCCCACTCTCACCGGCCTGTCGAGCCTATGCCGCAGCACGGCGACTCGACGCCCGACAGATTGCTTTGCAAGGCGGCGAGGACTATGAATTGCTGTTCACCGTTCCACGGGGCAAACAGGCCCGCTTTGAACGGTTGGCCGGCAAGACAGGATTTCACTTTACCTGTATCGGCTCGATCACAGCCAAACGACTCGGTCTGCGCTTGCGGACCGGCACGGACACCACGCAACCACTTCCGGTCACCAGTTACGAACATTTTCTCAGACCGTCCTAGCAGCTCCAGACGTCAGACGCCTTATGGCAGACCTACGATCGCTGTTTCGCCAAATTTTGCATCTCGATGAAACACCGCATCAAACGGCGCTGGCGTTTGCGATCGGCGTCTTCATCGGGTTTTCTCCGGCCTATGGACTCCACATGGTCATGGTGGGATTCTGCGCCTGGGCATTCGGGTGGAATGTGGTGGCGCTGCTCGCCGGCGCGTTTCTCAACAATCCGTGGACCCTCATCCCGATTCTCGGCGGAACATACTGGACCGGCGCGACCCTGTTAGGGATGCACGATTTTCCCTCGTTCGATTGGAGCGACCTGTCGTTTACGGGGATTTATCATCAGGTCGCCCCCCATGCCTGGCCTTTTGTACTCGGCGGAATGGTCCTCAGCATCGTCGGCGGATTACTGGCCTATCCGATTGCCTATTTCCTGCTCGTCAAATATCGCCGAAGCAGAACGGCCGAACACTCTGCACATTTGCCCCCGTCCTCCGGCCTGGGCTAAGATCGTCCTTCGGTCCACAACGCATGAAACTACCAACCGCAACGCCCCCCGCTCCATACGACGGATCGGCACTCATCGCCGACCCGATCCATGAGTACGTGTCCTTCACCGTCCCCTATGCGACGCCTGACCCGTCGGAACGCACGGAAAAGGACCTGATCGATTCTCCCTGGGTTCAGCGGCTGCGTTACATTTATCAACTGCAGAGCGCCCGCTGGGTCTACCCGTCGGCCGAGCACACGCGGTTTGTGCACTCGCTCGGCACCATGCATGTGGCCGGCCGGTTCGCACGGCATCTCTACCCGTTTTTACAGAACGTCGTCCCCGATCTTCCATCGGCGGCGTTCGTAGAAGAATTCCTGCGCATCACCGCGCTCGTGCACGACATCGGCCATGGTCCGTTCTGCCATTTCTTCGATGATAACTACCTGCACAGCTTCGGCCTTTCGCACGAAAAACTCGGCCAGATCATCGTGCGCGAACACCTTGGACCGCTGATCAAGAAAATCCGCCGCAGCCCGTCCGGGCCGTTCGATCGAGGCGAAGAACTGAACCCGGACCACATCGCGCATGTGATCTTGAAAGAAAAGGGAAAGGACAACTCCAAAATTCCGCGCTGGATCAATGTGCTCCAGCCGGTCATTTCAGGAAGTTACACGGCTGACAACCTGGACTACGTGCTGCGCGACGCCTACATGTGCGGAGTCGCCGTGGGACCGGTGGACCTCACCCGGCTGATTCATTACACCATCGTCACCGACAAAGGCTTTACGATCCATAAGACCGGCCTCCCGGCTCTGCATATGTTTCTGAACACGCGGATGTACCTCTATTCAAACGTGTACTATCACCGGACCACCCGAGCCATCGATATTCATCTCCGCGATATCTTCGGCGACACCATGAAACGGCTCTTTCCTGCCAACCCGGCGAAGCACATGGAGGACTACCTGACCCTGACGGATTGGTCATTGCTGGAAGATGTGCGCCGATGGAAAAAGGCCGGACAGATCAGTCTGCGGCGCTTACATCAAGAGTGGGCGCATATCCTGGGCCGTGATGTGAAATGGAAAATGGCCTACAGTACGGTGCTCAAGGAGAAGGGCATCGAGCGGGGCATGGACTTTCCCAGCCATGAACAGTTCCAGCAACAGGTCCAGAAAGCGTTGCCGTCCAAGTTACAAAACCTTCCGTTCCGCGTCGATATGGCGCCGCTCGACCCTCGGCCCGATCCCAAGGATACGCGCGGCATTCCCCTGCTCGTCTACGACCCAGGGACCAAGGGACTCTCGACTGAGCCCTTGGAAGAGTTTCTTGATCTGCTGCCGACCAGGCTAGTGCAATTCCGTATCTATGCCCTCGACCACGACCACGATGCCGCCCTGTCGAAGGCCGCCGCCACGGTCCTCAATAAGACGTCCGCGAGCATCGAGACGAATTTTTGACCTAGGCCGCGGCTTGAAGCCGGACCAAACGATTTTCTCCACTCGACAAAAGTCACTTCTTCTGACTAAATACCCTGGGTATTTCACTAGGGCGTATCGCATCTGTTGGATTTCCTTGCCATTCCTCATAGTGAGAGAACAATTGTTCGATCGCTCACTGTAGCAATTTGAGCGACGCTACCGTGCGCCACGAAGCAGGAGCCCCATGACCAGTGATGGTCTCTCCGGGCTAACGACCGAAAAGCTGAGGCCGCGCCTTCGCGAACTGGGCATGTTCGCAGTCATCGCTGCCCTGATCGGCGGGACGTTTCTACTGGACTACCTGACTCCACGCGGCATTCCTGCGTGGGTGCTCTACACCCTCCCACTGGTTCTCACCTCCCGGACGTCTCATCCCTGGAGTTCATCGGTCGTCGCAGCAATCTGCACCGGGCTGACATTTCTTGGTTATGCCCTTTCCCCGGAAGTGCCTGGCGTCCCCACCTGGCTGTCGCAAGTCAGTCGTTCCTTCAGCCTTGCCGTCTTCCCGTTCATCGCCTACCTGATTCATCGAGAAAAGAGCCTGAACCACGAACGGGTCAAATCCGCCACGATGGCCGCAGAACACGAGGCGCTTCGAGAAAAATCGCAGTGGTTACAGAAAACGGCCGCGGAGGTGCAGGACCTCTATGATCGGGCCCCCTGTGGCTACCATTCTCTCGATTCCACCGGCCTCATCATCGCCATGAACCAAACGGAATCAGAATGGTTGGGCTACAGCAAGGACGAACTCCTGGGCAAGAAGCGCTTTACGGAGCTCGTCACCCCTGCGGGGGTTGCCCAGTTCAAGGAGCGGTTCCCGCAATTCATTCGGGACGGACGTGTCAACGATCTGGAATTTGAACTGATTCGCAAAGATGGTTCTACGTTCCCGGTCCTGCTCAGCGCCACGGCCATGACCGACTCCGAAGGGCGCTTTGTCTCGAGCCGCACCACGCTCATCGACATCACGGAGCGGAAACGCGCGGAGGAGGCCTTGCGCCGGAGTCATCAGTCTCTGGAGGCATTGGTAGCAGAGCGCACTACCGCTCTGCAGGAAACCAATCAACGCCTCGAGCAGGAATTGGCGCACCGCGAGGAGATCCACCAGGCGTTGGCTGCCAGCGAAAGCCGTTTCCGCGAATTGGTCGAATCGCTTCCTCTGCCGATCTGGACCTGCCTCCCCGACGGCACCTGTAATTACCTCAGTCCGCAATGGAGGAACTATACCGGTCGGCCTGCGGAAGAGCCTTTCAGCACCGGATGTCTCCAGCATGTTCATCCCGAAGACCGCCCGCGGATCACCGAACAATGGCGTGATTCAGTGGCGCACATCCACCCCCTGGATACAGAACTGCGGTTCAAGCGGGCGGATGGCGTGTACCGCTGGTTCCACGCCCATGCGACTCCCATTCAGGACCAGGACGGCCGTGTGCTGAAGTGGGTAGGGACCTATACCGACTCACATGATCGTAAACAGGTCCAGGAGGTCCAGGCCAGGCTGGCCGCGATCGTGGAATCGTCCTCCGATGCCGTCATGAGCAAAGACCTGACGGGACACATCTTGTCGTGGAACAAGAGTGCCGAGTTGATGTTCGGCTACTCCAGTGAAGACATTATCGGCCAACCCATTTCCAGGATCCTGCCACAGGACCGTCGTGCAGAAGAATCGATCCTCATTGAGCAAATCAAAGCAGGAATCCGCATCCAACAATTCGAAAGCGTGCGGATCCATAAAGACGGACATGCCATTCAGGTGTCCTTGACCGTGTCGCCCATTA
>VOPR01000094.1 GCA_009594995.1 Nitrospira sp.
TTCTGCGCCTTTCGTAATTTTTGCAGTCCCTGGTTCAATCGTCACACACGCTGTACAGGTGGATTGGCTACAAATGCGACGAATAACCAGCCAGTACCCATCTCACCCTGAGAATCACACCACGGCAAGATCCTTGCTCTCTTCAGGGAGAAAGGACCAGCGGTTCGAAAGACCGCAGCTCCCACTCCATTTCGAGGACCTCAGGTATGAACGAGATCGTCCTCATCGCCCTACGCAGACCTTACACCTTCGTCGTGATGTCCATTCTGATCGTGCTGCTGGGCACCATCACGGTGCTGCACATGCCGACCGACGTCTTTCCGAATATCACCATACCCGTCACCTCGGTGGTCTGGGCCTATGCCGGTCTGCTGCCGCAGCAGGTGGAAGGACGCATCACCTATCTGTTCGAGCGCTTTCTCACGTCGACGGTGGAAGGGATCAAATACATCCACAGCCATTCCTATTACGGCAGCAGTATCACCAATATTTTCCTCCAGGACGGCGTGGATGTCGGTAGAGCCGAGGCGGACATCACTGCCATTGCGCAGACCGTCGTCAAGGCGCTGCCGCCCGACATTTCGCCGCCCATGGTCATGCGTCTCGCGCCCTCGTCCATACCCGTCGCCATGCTCCAAATCAGTTCAGACCGGCTGACCCCGGCGGAACTCTACAATCTTGCCTACATGCGCATCCGTCCCCTGCTCGTGACGGTGCCGGGGATCGTCCTGCCGCACCCTTACGGCGGCCAGGACATGCAGGTCATGGTCAATCTCGATCAGCAAAAACTGCTGGCCCGTAATCTGACTCCGGCGGACATTCACAATGCCTTGATGCAGCAGTATCTGGTGCTGCCGTCCGGCGACATTAAAATCAAACAGACCGACTGGATCGTGCAGACAAATGCCTCACCGATGCAGATCGAGCATTTCAGCGATATCCCGGTCAAACGGGAAGACAACGCTTACATCTATCTGCGTGATGTGGCCACGGTGCGGCTCATGGGCCGGGTCCAACAGAACGCCGTGCTGGTGAAAGGGAAACAGACCGTCATCATCGTGGCAATGAAGAGCACGGAGGCCTCGACCCTCGACGTGGTCAATGGGATCAAAAGAATGATCCCGCGTGCCGAGCAAATCTCTCCGGAAGGTGTGGAAATCAAGCTGCTCGACGACGCCTCGACCTTCGTGAAGGATTCGATTGCCGATGTGCTGCATGAAATGGCCACCGCCGGCGCGCTGGTCGGCCTGATCGTGCTGTTGCTCCTCGGATCATGGAAGGCCACGGTGATCGTCTGGACTTCGATTCCGCTCTCCATCCTGACCGCACTGATCGGCCTGCACTGGCTCAATGAGACGATCAATGTCATGACCCTGGGCGGGTTGGCGCTGGCGGTCGGCATCCTCGTCGATGATGCGACCGTGATGATCGAGAATATCGACCGGCATCTCGACATGGGCAAGCCGCTCGAACAGGCTATCGTCGATGCCGCCAATCAGATCGTGGTCCCCACATTCGTGGCCACGCTCTGTATTGCGATTGTCTGGATTCCCCTCTTCGAACTCGGCGGTGTCGCCGGCTATCTGTTCAAACCCATGGCGGAAGCGATCATCATTGCGATGCTGGCGTCCTTCATCCTATCGCGCACGCTGGTGCCCACCATGGCGAAATATATGATGAAGGGTCACCATGCCGACGCCGTTTGACCTTCCGGGGCATCCCGGCCCGGGACCATCGCGGAATCTGTTCGTCCGCTTTCAGAGACGGTTCGAGCAGGGGTTCAATCGATTGCGCGAGCGCTACGGGCTGCTGCTCGAACAGGCCATCGCTCATCGCAGTACCTTCGTGACCATCTCTCTGATCCTCGCCGTTGCCTCGCTGTCCCTGTTCTTTTTTCTGGGGCGCGATTATTTTCCCGAGATCAGGTCCGGTGTCATTCAGATGCACATGCGGGCCCCCCTCGGGACGCGCATCGAAGTGTCGGGACGTATTGCCACGCTCGTCTCCAATAGTGTCGAGGAGTTATTGGCTGGTGAAGTCGAGAACATCGTCAGCAATTGCGGCCTTCCGGTCGGAGCGCATAACCTCGCATTCATTCCCACGCCGACGATTGGCTCGCAGGATTGCGACCTCACGATTCTGTTGAAAGATGAAAAGTCGCCGGTGTGGGATTACCGACGGATTCTGCGCAAGGGCTTGGCAGAACGATATCCGGGCACCGAATTCACATTCCAGCCGTCCGATCTGACCGCCAAAATTCTCAACTTCGGCGCGCCGGCGCCGATCGACGTGCAGATCAAGGGCCCGGACATGCATCCCAACTACGAGTTCGCGCGCAAGTTGGCCGGAAAATTACGCCAGATCCCCGGCGCCACCGACGTGGTCATCCAGCAAACCATGCGGACCCCCACGCTCATGGTCGAGGCCAACCGCACGTTTGGCCTATCGGTCAACAGAACCCAAAAGGAGATGGCGTCCAATCTGCTGATGACGACTGCCGGCAGCCAGCAGATCGACCAGGTGTACTGGCTCGACCCCAAAACCGGCATGTCGTATCTGATCAACGTGTATACGCCGCAAGCGCAGGTCAATAGCGTCAATAGCCTCAAGACGATTCCGGTCGAATCCTCGAGTGAGGCGTCTGACAACCATGACGTGCAGTTGCTCGGCAATCTAGCCGACCTCTCGGCAGAGGGAACACCCGGGGTGATCACCCACGCGAACATCATGCCGCTGTTCGACATCTATGTCGGCACTGAAGGGCGTGACCTCGGCGGCGTGCTGGCGGAAGTCGAAACGGTCACCAAGAGCATGGAGCACGAACTGCCTCGCAGTGCCGCCGTCGAAATCCATGGCCAGGCCTCACTCATGCACGATGCCTATTTCGAGCTGATCTTCGGTCTCCTCGCCGCGATTGTGCTGGTCTATCTGTTGATCGTCGTCAACTTTCAATCCTGGCTCGATCCCTTCATCATCATCACGGCCTTGCCCGGCGCGCTGGCTGGTATCGCCTGGGCCTTGTTCCTCACGCATACGCGCCTGTCGGAGCCCGCGCTGACGGGCGCTATCATGACCATGGGAACGGCCACAGCCAATTCGATTCTTGTCGTTTCCTACGCTCGCGAACGGCTGGAAGAGCACGGCGAAGCGCTAAGAGCCGCGATGGAAGCAGGGACGACCCGTTTCCGTCCGGTACTCATGACCGCCTCGGCCATGATCTTCGGCATGGTCCCCATGGCGACAGGCTATTCGCAGAATGCGCCGTTGGGCCGCGCCGTCATCGGCGGCCTGCTCGTGGCTACCGTCTTCACCTTGTTTTTCGTCCCCTGCGTCTATGCCATTTTTTATGACCGGCGAAGCGTTCATGCAAAGGAGCACCGGTAATGCTGAAGCTTCTCCATCGGCGACCTGGAATATTCTCAGGAATCATCTTGCTCCTGGTCTATCTCTGCTATCGAATCTATGAGAGTACTGTCGACGCCTCGACTTTGCGCAAGCACACCCTGGAGGACACCATCCCCACGGTAGCCATCACTTATCCAACGCCTGTGCCACCGACCGAAACGATTACTCTGCCCGGCAACATTCAGGCCTGGTTCGAGGCGCCGATCTATGCGCAGGTCTCCGGCTACGTCAAGATGTGGTACAAGGACTATGGCGCCCTGGTACGCAAGGGCGACATCCTCGCTGAAATCAACGCCCCTGCCCTGGATGCCCAGTATGCTCAAGCCAAAGCGGATCTGGCGGCGGAGCGGGCCAAGTATGCCCTCGCCGACCTGACGGCCAAACGTTGGGTCGCGCTGCGCAAAAACCACGCCGTCTCCGAACAATCGATCTCCGTGCAGGAAGCCAATGCGAAGGCCGAAGCGGCGCGGGTCAAGGCGTCGGAACAGAACGTCAAAAACTTCGAAGCGTTGATTCAGTTCAAAACCCTCGTCGCGCCCTATGACGGGGTGGTGACCGTCCGCAACATCAATGTCGGCGACTACATCAACAAGGAAGGCAATATCAGCAATCGCAGCGCGATCACCAATTTGTTCACAGTGGCCGATGTCAGCATGCTGCGGTTGTTCGTGTCCGTGCCGGCCGCGTTCGGGGCCTTTCTCAAGCCTGGCCTAACGGCCGACGTGACGGTTCCGCAATTACCTGATCGCCACTTCACCGCCAAATTCCTCACGGTCGCCCGGGGATTCGATGTCAGCACCCGCACCGCGGTCACCGTCTTCACGATCGACAATGAAGACCGGGCCCTGTGGCCAGGGTCCTACGCCCAGGTCCATCTCACCGCGCCGGTCGACCGCAATGTCCTCACCATTCCCTCCACCGCGTTGGTCTTTCAGGAGCACGGAACGCAAGTAGCCGTGGTCACGGAGAACGACCGTGTGCATTTGAAATCCATCACGGTGAGCAAACTCATGGACAATGCCGTCGAAGTGGCAGACGGCATATCCAGCCAGGACCGCATCGTGAACAATCCGAGCGCGGCATTGCTGGAGGGTGACCAGGTCCGTGTGGTGACGCCGGCACCTGGTTACGACCTCGTGGGGACAACGACGCCAGTCACGAAGGAACCATCTGCGAAATGACGTTGTCCCGACGCAGGCACAACCGATGCGTGCAAGTTGAACAAGCCGGGGCACGTCGATTCACAGGCCTAGCCAGCACCAGCGTTCTGCTGCTGGCGCTCAGCCTGCAGGCCTGCAATTCGTTTCCAGCCGTCGATCTTTCGCCTCCCTATGAGCCGGCTCAATTCGTCGTTCCCGCCTCATGGCATGGATCGAGCCCTTTCGTCGAAGCGAAACCGTCCGATGCCGAGTTGCGTCAGGATTGGTGGAAACTGTTCAACGATCCGGTCCTGAATAAGTTGGAAGCTCAGGCGTTGACGGCGAATCCTGACTTACAGGCCGCCGCCGAACGATTTGTGCAATCCCGTGATGTGATGATGAAAGCCCGGTCGCAATATCTGCCTCGCGTCGGCTTGGGGTTCGACGCGACCGATAATCGGCAGTCCCTCCATCGTCTGTTTCGCGCCCCTGACAGCCCATTGGAAGAATCGAGTGTGGCCGGCGGCGGGATCGCGTCTTGGGAGCCTGACTTCTGGTCGGCGCTCCGCAACGCGACACGCGTGGAAGTGTACCGCGCCGAAGAACGCGCCGCCGACTTCGGTCTCGCGCGCCTGAGCCTGCAGGCGGAGGTGGCGGCGAACTATTTTGCGTTACGGGGCCTTGATGCGCAGGAGGCGATTTATACCCAATCGATCGGCCTCTACACACAATCCTTGGAACTCGTCAACGCGCAGTTCATCGGTCAAATCGCGTCAGCGCTCGACGTCGCTCGCGTCGAATCACTTTTATTCAGCACCGAGACGAGACGGGCTCAGATCCAAGGCCAACGCCAAGTGCTGGAACAGGCAATCGCCATCCTTCTCAACATGGCGCCCGCAGCGTTCAGAATCGCGCCGGTCAACGATCTTAAGATGGCATCCTTCACCATCCCGCAAACCCTTCCTTCCACCTTACTAGAACGTCGGCCGGATATCGCCGCGATGGAACGCCGGATGGCACAGGCGAATCGCACGATCGGGATCGCGCGCGCCGCGTTTTATCCCAATATCTCGTTTCGTCTCGGTGGCGGGTTCGAAGATGAGGCGTTCAATCTGTTCTCGTTGGCCAATAGTTTCTGGTCTTACGGGTCCGGCGTCTCGCTGCCTCTGTTCCAAGGTGGCTACCGCCGGGCGCAATTGCAGCAGTCCTGGTCCGCCTATCGCGAAACCGAGGATCGATACCGGTCAACGGTGCTCAATGCCTTTCGCGAGGTCGAGAACAATCTGAGCCTGACCAACCGGTTGACCCTCGCGGCCAACCGACAGGACGCAGCCGTCGGCGCGACCCTCAAAACGCAAGACTTGACCATGGAGCTGTATCAGGGCGGGTTGGCCTCCAGCCTCGAGCTGATTTACGCGCAAGTTGCCATGCTGACCGCACGTATCGATTCCGTGCAGATCAAAGCCGAATTGCTCCGCACCTCAGTGGCGCTCATCCGGTCGCTCGGCGGCGGATGGAACCGCCAGCAGCTACCGACCGACGACCAGATTCAACCCTTCGGAACGTTCCAATATACGAATCTCGAGAAGCCTCTACCAGTAGGCGGTATCGACGTGAACGCGGAGAACAATCGAATGCACAACGATCTCACCAAACCTGTCATCCGCTAGTTGTCGCGCTCATAAATTTCGTTCCTGATTGGTGGCAGGCGTTGTTCATGTTATCCCTTGAGAATGCGCCCCTCTCCGCTCCCTACACCATGTAGGCACGCGTCACGATGACGCGGAAAGCTTTCGTACTTTCCTTTGCGCTTGCGCTGACAGCGCACCTGGCCGCCTACTCTCTACACCATGCCCGTGCCGTGGAGCAGCAACAGATCGCTCAGCACTATGAGTTATCCAGAGGGGCGGGAGAGAAACGGTCCGAGTGCGTCAGAATGGTACGAATCGGCCCCGGTATCTCCGTCATGGATCTGGAGGCAACCCGGACGGATTCGGATGATGCGCAGATTTCTTTACGAGGGACCAGAGACTCGGTCGTCTGCGAAGCCATTCTTCACCCGGCTATGCAGGCCGTTCTTGGGCGCAGTGTTGTTCAGTTCCACAATGGCACAACCGTCCCTCTCGCGCAGGTGTTACGTCAGATTCTTGAAGCGGGCAAGCAGCCGCGCATGCCGCAAACTGCGGCCTCCACAGCGCTCGATAGGATCACCGTTCACACGCTTCACGCTGTGGCGGTTTACGAAGGGACGGCCGTTCGTCCAGACTCTCATCCTATCGAGACTCCCCAGGGAATCATTCACCTCAAGGTAGAGAGGACCCGTGAACCGATCACGCTCTTTCTTATGTCGTACTACCCGGTCGATTGGAAAGTCTCTGCCGCACCTGGTGCACGTATAGGGTCAGTCATTCTCCGCGGCTATTACCGTCAAACAATTCAAGGACTGGACAAAACCGTTCCCATCAATGTCGCATCTGCTGAGGATGACAAATGGGACCAGATGTTTCCTCGGACTCTCGTGACTTCCCGAGATGGACTGATCGATTTTAAATCCTATGTACGATCGATGGTCGGAGTCGAACCCGCGACGGTCCAGAGCCTCTACACCGGCGATTCGATGGTGATCGACGGAAAGACTACGCTGGAGTTTCCGACTCCAATCGAGACGCCTCTCACGCAACCAGTTGTATTCAAGTCGGAAAGCGAATCCACCGCACGATTCCGCGGCCGCAACATGATTTCCCCGGATCGCCTGACTGTCGGATATGGCATGAGCGGCGCTTCGACAGAGAGCATCGCCACTATGCCGCACAGCAAAGGACGCTGGTACGCCGAATTCATCGTCCATGCCGAGGCCGACAACGCGGTCCCAAACTCGTGGACCAACGTCGGTATTCGATCGACGGCCAACGAGGTGGGCGGACTGACTTCACATGGCGGGCAATTGGCTTACGGAGTGAAGCAGTATCTTCGGAATTTGGGCGGACTACGCGACAAAGATGTGATAGGCCTCGCCATGGACCTGACGCGAGGCCATCTCTATGTTCGACACAATGGCGTATGGGTTGGAGGCTCGCCCGACAGCGGTAATCCGATCCTTCATATTGCCAAGGACCGCCAATATGTCGTCTCAGTAGAGGTCGGCTCGCCCGGGGGGAATTACACGAAGACGGACACGTGGACCGGTAATTTTGGGTCGACACCCTTCAAACATCCTGTTCCTGATGGATTCGAGCCTTACGAAGGCCGCCGACCAAAGTAATGGGTGGTCGCACCTCAAGGATTTTTTGGTCCCGCTTGTTCGAGAAATATCTACTGCGATCGGAAGTGAATGCGCACGGTGAGTTCGCCGTCGATGGGGTCGTCGCCTTTGAGTTGGGGGGCGAAGGTCCATTTGTTCAGGGCGATGATGCCGGCCACGGTGAGTTCCCGATGTTTTGCGGGCTCCAGTACCACCACCGTCACCTGCGCCTCCTTTGACACCAACAGGCGCGCCTTCATCCAGTCATCGAGCGGCTTGCCATCCAACGACGCGGGAATGGCCGGCCAGGGCGTAGACTTCGGCACCGGCCCGACCTGCTGATCCTTGTTCAAAGGCAGGCCGTGCACATGCACTTCAGGCAGTTCGATGATGTCCGCATCCAACGCATGGTCCGCCTCATGCGTCGCCTCATCGCCCGTCACAGCCCACGCGCCAACCGGCGAAAGGCACAAGACACAGCTCACAACCATGCGTCTTGTCAGGACTAGTGCCTCGATCATTTTCGTCATAGCGTTCCCCGAATCATTACAAAGTGACAATACTCAAAAACAGGTTACCCAAGAAGTACAATCATATCCAGCACGTAGTTCCTTCGGTTCCTCTAGCCCACATAGTCATGATGCTTCGTCACGAAATCGCGCAGCCGCGAGCGAGACGAGCACGCGGAGCGGCGAAGGAAGGAGGCGTACTGACGTACGTTGACTGACTGAGTCGCGAGCCTGTTCGCCCGGCCATTCTACAGGAATGGCCGGGTTCATCGCAGCCGCGAGATGGGCGATTGCAGTAGAAGCGTTCATGACTCATGTGGGCTAGAAGAACCATTGGCCGCGGAAAAAGAACGATCTCGGCATCCCCGCATGCGCCACCCCGAGGCCGATACTGCCCTCGCCCTGGTTGATGTAATACTTCTGGTCGAACAGGTTGATGATGTCGAAGCCGAGCAAAAACTTCTGTCCCTCCCAGGGCAACGGAAACACATGGGCAATCGAGAAATTGTAGATCGTGTACGAAGGGCTGTGTGTGGAGTTGGTCTTCGCGTCTTCGTTTTCCGCCGTCCGCAATCCTGAGGCAAACAGCATCTGCCCCGTCACGGTGGTCCGCTCCAGGAACCGATAGGTCATGATCGCCGAACTCGTCAGCGTCTGCATGTGATCGCAGAACACACCGCCCCGTGAATTGATGTCCGCAATTTCCTTTGCCTCCAGGAGGAAATGGCCGGACTGCAATCCGTAGCCTTTGCACTGTCCCCAGGCCACGTTGCCGCGCGCCGTGAGATTCTCGGTGAGCTGCAATTTCAACGCAGCGTCCATGCCCCGCTGCCAGCCACGCTCGAACGCAAAGTAGTTCAACAACGGCGTCGTGCCGAACTGTCCCGCGTCGGACAGGAAATTGCTGAGCTTGTACCAGCCGGTGAATTGCAACGTGGCATAGCGATTCAGCGCATGGTAACTGCCGACCTCGAAGTAATGCGCCCGCTCGGCCCGAACGGTATTGTTCGTTGTGTCATCCGGCTGAGCCCGCGTGCCGGCCGTATTCAACTTCGCGAAGGAAATGGCTTCCAGATTCGGCGGCGTGAACATGCGTCCATAAAAGACGTGAAACACGTTCGAGGGGTCGTACTTGTAACTCACGCCCACACGCGGACTGATCTGTCCTTCATTCCGTAAGTATTGGACGGCGTCCCCGCGCAGGCCAAGGTTGAAGGTCCACCGCTCATTCGGTGTCCATTGATCTTGAATCCAGAATTCCTGGCGGTACCCGATCTGCCGGTTGTCGGCGTTGAGACTGAGCAGGTCCCCCGTTGGATTTCCCGCCCCGTCGTCGGCAAAGGTATACAGCCGTGTCTTGTTTACCGATTGGGTCCGGTCGATCTGAAACCCGGCTTTGATGAGGTGCTGCGCACTATGCACGTAGGTATGATCGAGACGCAGGCCGGTCGAATAGGCGTTCCGGTCTTGATCTGATGCCGAAAAGGGTCCAGTGGGGTCGGCAGTATAGGCCAACACGTTCAACGGATCGGTCTTAAACGTGGCGCGTGTATGACGCATGTATCCGGCGAGACTGAAAAAGTTATTCGCGTTCACATCATGCCGCCACACCATGTGGCCGTACTGATTATTTTCCTTTTGGAACTCGTTGAGCGCCTGTGAGGCGACCGGAGTAAAGCCAGGCCGCCCGGCCTGCAGGAGCGGCAGCATCTGCCCGCTCGGATCCAGTTCCAATCCCGGTTGCGTCGGAATCTGATACTTGGCCACCGAATTCAGAA
Source organism: Nitrospira sp. (assembly GCA_009594995.1). Lineage (GTDB taxonomy): Bacteria > Nitrospirota > Nitrospiria > Nitrospirales > Nitrospiraceae > Nitrospira_A. Next base: position 10,073 of record VOPR01000094.1, read on the forward strand.
AGAGCCACGTGAAGTTGTTCTTATTATCGTGCTGGTAGTCGCCGCGGATGAAAGTCTGGTTCCGCTCGCTCTGGCCGTGAAAAATCGAATGCCCGAGCGTCGGCGGCTCGATGCCCCGATTGGTCGCCGTATGGCTGTTCAAAATATAAAACCGGAACTTTTCACCGATGGTGCCGCCGTATTCCATGGATGGATTGATCGTTTGATTCGATCCGCCCATGACCTGCATCGATCCGAACGACGGCTTCGTGCCGCTCTTCGTCGTGATGTCCAGAACGGCCGCCGCCTTGTTCCCGTATTGGGCTTCCATGCCGCCCAGGATGATGTCCGCCCGCTCCCACGCCCGGGGGCTGATCACATCGGAGAAGGTGGAGGAGACAGTGTCCGGAATCGGCACGCCGTCGATCCGCAATTGCAGGTTCGCATGGTCCTGGCGAATGTGCACTTGCTTGAGCGAGCCGTACACCGCACTCGGGATCGTGAGGAGCACGTCCTGTAGATCGTTGTTGTTCCCGCGCGGCAGGGACTCGATCTCCTTGCGACTGAGCGCATAGGTTTCGCTGGAGGCTTTATACTGAATCGGCGCGAGCGGCGAGACCACTTCCAGTGAGATCTCCTTCGTGTGCGACAACGTGAGCACGATGGGAGCGAGGGACTCGGCCGCCGCCTTCACGATGGCATACTCGCTTCGATAGGTATCCTGTATCGCACTCACAGAATAGGTGCCCGCCGCCGGGATTTCCACGGCGAACTCCCCCGCCTCGTTCGCCACCGCCGCGCCCACGACCGTCCCTTCCTGGTCCTTTACCTCCACCGAGGCCTGGGGCACCCGCCGAAGGTCCTGGTTTTGCACCGTCCCGGTAATGGTTCGCCCTTTGGCAACCGCCGGCTCCTGCGCGAACACCGGCGAAAGGCCCGGCGCAAGAGCCATCAACAACAATCCAAGACACATGTGAGACACCCCTCTAAACGAAACCGACGACAGCATGCGACCTCCCCCAAATAACCCCGCAGAGGTCGGAGCCCGACTCAAAGCCGTGGCTCAGACGAAGCGGGAAAGCCAAAATGAACGGAGCGATGGCGTTGAGGTTAGGTCAGAGGCGGCGCGCGCGAGGTTCTGGTGGTCGCGAGAGACTGAGAACTGAGGATCGATTGATAGACAGGAGGCGGCGGAGCTTCCGCCAGGAACGCGCAGGGCGGCGGTGCGTCACCCGCCAATGAATGGCCGGTGTGATATTGTACCCACTGACAAAGATCGGTATCGGAATGCTCATGCCCATCGTGGTCCGCCGCCGCCAGTTCGTGGTGGATCTCCAACGCCGCGGCAAACGGCGCCATCGCGAGCAGCATGCAGGCGAGCAGGAGCGCGACGACCGAGCTCGATTTTCTACTGGAATGATGACGAAACATGCCTATCCGGTTTAGCCTCTGCACGAGTCGTGATATGTAACAAAGGCCCCGATTGAAAGCAAGAAGGCGCGTCACGACCCACGCCCACTGGACTTTATCCTATAAAATTCGATATCTTGTTGGGCAATCTTGAATTGATGCGTGAACGAGACAGACCTTTCAAAGGGACGACCATGACCAGGCCGATCGATAACCAGCATGTCATAGAGATTAAACCACTCCCCTCGCCCCGCGATGTCAAAACGCAGCTGCCCATCAGCGACGAGGTGTCCGAGCTGGTCTTCCAGACGCGACAGGCGATCCGGAACATCCTGCACGGCCGTGACATGGACCGGCTCATCGTGATCGTCGGCCCCTGCTCGATTCATGATCCGGATGCCGCCTACGAGTATGCCGACCGCCTCAAACCGGTTGCCGATGCCGTCCGCGACAAACTCCTGATCGTGATGCGCACCTATTTTGAAAAGCCCCGCACCACGGTGGGCTGGAAGGGCCTGATCAACGATCCCCATCTGGACGGCACCTGCGACATTACCCAGGGCATCCAGCTGGCCAGGACAATTCTCTTGAACATCAACGGCAAAGGGCTTCCCTGCGCCACGGAACTGCTCGACCCGGTCACCCCACAATACATCGCCGACCTATTGAGCTGGACCGCAATCGGCGCACGCACGACTGAAAGCCAGATCCACCGCGAAATGGCTAGCGGCCTCTCCATGCCCGTCGGCTTCAAAAACGGGACGGAAGGCAGCCTGCAGGTGGCCATCAATGCGATGATCACCAGCCGGAGCCCGCACCATTTTGTCGGCGTGAATGCCGACGGCATTACCTCGATCATCAAGACCACCGGCAACCCCGACCATCACATCGTGCTGCGCGGCGGCGGCGGGCGCACCAACTATAGCGTCGAAGATATCGCCCGCGCGGAAGCGGCCGTCGCCAGCGAAGGTTTGGCCCGCGGCGTGATGGTAGACTGTTCGCACGACAATTCTGGCAAGAACCACCAACGCCAGGTGGAAGTCGCCGGCGAAGTCCTCAAACAGTTCCAACACGGTCGTCGTTCCATTATGGGTCTCATGCTGGAAAGTCACCTGCAGGGGGGCCGGCAGACCTGGGATCCCAACAAGGCCCTGACCTACGGCATGTCGATCACCGATTCCTGCCTGGGCTGGAGCGACACTGAAGCGTTGCTGTATGGCATGGCCGAGTCGCTCGCCACAAAATCGGTCTAACGAGTCACCGGCCCATCCGTTTCGGCTCCTCCGCTGAGGAACTCCCCCTCGCTGGGACTGGGACCACTGAGCCCTGACTGAGTTCCAGCCGGATCAGCCGATTTCATCCTCGCTGTTCACCAGAACCCACTACCCACGGCTCTTAGCTTCCCCGGCGCAGACAGACGGCGGATATTTGTCTGTCTTTTCCCTACCGAAAGGGACTAGAGTGGACAAGAACTTTTCACGCCTCCCATCGCTGCGTTCGATCCGCATCATAGCTCGCATCGAAGCGTCCGATCCGTCGATTGTCGCATAGTCGTTTCATCGCCGACCCAAGCCGTCCTGTGCTGACCTCGTCGCTGACCCGTTTTCCATGACTGCGGCCTCTGCTGCGCCCGCACTTTCACCTGCAGCCTAGACATCACGTCCAAGAAGGGAACCTCACCGTTGAAGATCCGCCCGACGATCCTCCCCGCGCCACTGCTCCGCCTGAAGGCACAGTTGAGTGGAAACAGTCCGATCCAGCCCTACACCGGTGATGAGCCGCCGTTGCGATCGGAGCTGTTCAGCGCCGAGCAAATGGAACAGCATGGCAAGACCCTCGCGCGGTTGCATGCCCTCAGCGCCCGGCATGAACCAGACCCGCTGCTGAATCGACTGGCTGAGAATGAAGTCGTCCTGCTGGATGTGCGGAACCTGGTGGCCGAGGCGGTGAAGGGAAGCCGGCGCATCACGCCGGCCGGGGAATGGTTGCTTGATAACTTCTACCTGATCGAAGAACAGATTCGCCTGGCCAGGCGGCACCTCCCCAAAGGCTATAGCCGAGAATTGCCCCGGCTCAGCAACGGACCATCGGCCGGCCTGCCCAGAGTTTATGACATCGCGCTTGAAATCATCTCGCATGGGGACGGACGGGTAGACCCTGAGAGTCTCAGCGGTTTCGTCGCGGCCTATCAGTCAGTCACGCCCTTGAAACTCGGCGAGTTATGGGCCATCCCCATCATGATTCGCCTCGCGTTGATCGAGAACCTCCGGCGTGCGGGCGCCCGCATTGCAAGCGATCGAGTGGATCGCAACCGCGCCCATGAATGGGCCGGTCAAATGATGGAGACCGCTGAAAAGGACCCCAAGAGTCTCATCCTGGTCATCGCAGACATGGCGCGGTCTAACCCACCCATGGTGAGCGCCTTCGTGGCGGAACTCGCGCGCCGTCTCCAAGGACAAAGTGCGGCGTTGGCCCTTCCCCTGACCTGGATCGAACAGCGCCTGTCGGAGTCCGGCCTTACGATCGAGCAACTGGTGCAGTCGGAGACGCAACAGCAGGCGATCGATCAAGTTTCCATGAGCAACAGTATCGGTAGTCTCCGGTTCCTGGCGGCCATGGACTGGCGGGAGTTCGTCGAAGCGCAGAGCCTGGTGGAACAGACGCTTCATGGAGATCCCGCCGGCGTATACGGGCAAATGGACTTCGCCACCCGCGACCGGTATCGCCATGCGGTAGAGCGACTCGCAAAGACCAGTCCCATTTCTGAGGGCGAGGTCGCACGCCAGGCGATCCTGCTCGCGCAGGCAAGCATCGCAGCAATCGGGACGGATCATCGAGCCGCCCATGTCGGCTTCTATCTCATCGACAGCGGACAAGCACAATTGGAACAGGCAATCGGCCAGGGCCGTTCCGTCCTCGATGGCCTTCGACGATGGGGCGAATCCAGCAGCGTGCCTCTCTATCTCGGCTCCATTCTTTTCCTCACAGCCGCATTCACCGGCGGGTTCGTGGCCCTCGCCATGGCAACAGGCTGGAATGGATGGCCGCTCGCCCTGCTGGGAGTCATCTCGGCCTTGGCTGCCAGCCAGCTGGCGGTAACGCTGGTGCACTGGCTCGCCACGGCGCTGGTGACGCCGCATCCCCTCCCGAGAATGGATTTTTCCGATGGTCTTCCGTCATCGGTACAAACCCTGGTGGTGATTCCGACGCTCCTCCAACATGCACAAGGCATCGACGATCTGCTTGAGGCGCTTGAAGTCCGATTCCTCGCCAATCGGGACAGTCACCTGCACTTTGCCCTGCTCACGGATTTTCAAGATGCCGACCGGGAGACGGTGACTGGTGATGAGCAGCTGGTCCTGTCGGCAGGGGCCGGCATCGACGCGCTGAATGCCAAGTATCCAGGCGAGCAGGGCGAGACGTTTTTTCTTTTCCATCGCCCGCGCCGTTGGAATGCCCATGAACGACTTTGGATGGGGTATGAGCGCAAGCGAGGCAAACTGGCGGACTTGAACGGGCTCTTGCGTGGCAGGTCGATGGACCGGTTTTCCACGATCGTCGGACAACCGGACATCCTCTCCACCGTGAAATATGTGATCACGCTCGACACGGATACCCAATTGCCTCGCGATTCGGCGCGGCAATTCGTGGCGGCCATGGCCCATCCGCTCAATCGTCCGCAATACGATCCTACGGCACAGCGCGTGACGGCGGGGTACGGGATTCTGCAGCCCCGAGTAGCTGTCAGCCTCCCCGGCACCAACCGCTCGCGGTACGCGCGGCTCAACGCCGGCGAACCCGGCATCGATCCCTATACGCGCGCCGTGTCGGACGTGTATCAAGATCTATTTGGAGAAGGGTCCTTTATCGGGAAGGGAATCTATGAGGTCGATGCCTTCGAGCGGGCCCTCGGCGATCGCTTCCCGGAAAATCGCATCCTCAGCCACGACCTGCTTGAAGGGTCCTATGCGCGCGCCGGACTCCTGAGCGACGTGCAGCTCTATGAAGAATACCCCGCCCGCTACAGCGCAGATGTGACCCGTCGCTATCGGTGGATCCGGGGAGATTGGCAGATTGCCCGCTGGGTGTTTCCTCGCGTGCCGGGACCGGACGGACGCACCCGCAGCAATCCGCTGTCCGCCCTGTCGCGGTGGAAACTTTTCGACAACCTGCGGCGCAGTCTCGTCCCCGCCGCGCTGACATCCTTGTTCGTCGTGGGATGGACGCTGCTTTCGCCGGCCTGGCTCTGGACCCTCGCCACGCTCGCCCTGTTCCTGATCGCACCGGTACTGGCCGCCGTCGTCGACCTGTGCCGCAAGCCCGAAGACATGCGGATGAGCCAGCACGTCACCGCCACAGTAAGAGCCATGGGACGACAGCTGACCCACGTGCTCCTGACGCTCATGTGCCTTCCTTACGAGAGCTTCTATAGCCTGGGCGCAATTGTACGGACCGCCGCACGGATGTGGTTCACCCGGACGGGCTTACTGGAATGGAACGCTTCTGGCGCAGCAGACACAAGCAGGACGGATCTGCTCGGGTCCTATCGTTCGATGTGGATTGGCCCGGCTATGGCTCTGATCATCACGATCATTCTGGTGCAGACTCGAGCCGAAGCACTCCTGATTGCAGCCCCAGTTCTCAGCCTCTGGGCGCTGTCTCCCCTGTTCACCTGGTGGATCAGCACACCGCTCGCTCCACGGGAAGCCAGACTCACGGCAGACCAGACGATGTTTCTCCGGAAGATGGCCCGCAAGACCTGGGGCTTTTTTGAGACCTATGTGGGCCCGGACGATCACTGGCTCCCGCCCGACAATTTTCAGGAGCATCCGGCTCCGAAGGTGGCGCATCGGACATCGCCGACGAATATGGGCTTGGCCCTATTAGCGAATCTCTCCGCCTACGACTTCGGCTACCTGTCGGCAGGACAGCTGATCGAACGCACGGCTCATACCTTCGACAGCATGGCAACGTTGGAACGGTTTCGAGGCCATTTCTACAATTGGTACGACACTCAGACGTTGAAACCACTGCTGCCCATGTACATTTCGTCGGTGGACAGTGGAAATCTGGCGGGGCATGTCATGACCCTGCACGCGGGCCTCCTGAGCCTGCCCGAACAGAAAATCCTCGCTGAGCGCATCTGGGAGGGACTCCGTGATACCCTCGCGCTGCTGAACGACGCCCTCGAACCTTCGACACGGTCTCAGGTCGACGCGCTCCAGAACCAAATCGTCGCTCTTTGTCACGAGCGGCCGAGCACACTCACTCAAAGCCACCAGGCTTTCACCCTCCTCATCAAGCAGATAGATGAGCTCACTACCCATCTCGACCCCGCTTCCAACGCGGAAGCGCACCGGTGGGCCCATGCGTTCGCAAGGCAATGTCGGGACGCGCATAACGACCTGATGCTGCTGGTTCCCTGGATCGGCCTTCCTCTCACCGCTCACATCCTGAGCCTGTTCCCGGAATTGGATCGGATCCCGACGCTCCGGGCGCTGACCAGACTGGAAGGCGAATGGCTGCCGGCCATCGACCAGCGGCTCGGACCTGACACGTCAGACAGGGAACGGGCTTGGCTCATCGAGCTTCAAGAACAGATCAGCGCTGCCGCCCGGCTGGCCGAACAACGCATGGCCTCCCTCGACCACCTGGCCGCGCAAGCGAATCAGTTTGCCCGGATGGAATATGACTTCCTCTTCGATGAAACCCGGTATCTGCTGTCGATCGGCTACAACGTCGCGGAACGGCGACGCGACGCGAGTTACTACGACCTGCTGGCCTCGGAAGCGCGATTGTGCAGCTTCGTGGCGATTGCCCAGGGGCAACTGCCGCAGGAGAGCTGGTTCGCCCTCGGACGCCTGCTCACCACGACAGGAGGAGAGGCGATTCTCCTGTCCTGGAGCGGGTCGATGTTTGAGTACCTGATGCCGCTCCTCGTCATGCCGACGTACCGGCACACGTTGCTGGATCAAACCTACCGTGCAGCGGTGAAACGACAGATCGACTACGGCCGGGAGCGAGGCATTCCCTGGGGCGTCTCGGAATCCGGCTACAACATGGTCGACGTGCAGTTGAACTATCAGTACCGGGCCTTCGGTGTGCCCGGCCTTGGACTGAAGCGCGGACTGGGTGAGGAAGTGGTCATCGCCCCCTACGCCACCTCCCTCGCCCTCATGGTCGCACCGGAAGAGGCCTGCCTGAACCTCCAGCGCCTGACGGACGAAGGAGCCGATGGGCCGTTCGGCTTGTATGAAGCGATCGATTACACGCCCTCGCGTCTGCCCCGCGGACAATCGCGGGTCGTCATTCGCTCCTACATGGCCCACCATGTGGGAATGAGTTTCCTCTCGTTGGCCTATCTGCTCCTCGACCGCCCGATGCAGAAGCGGTTCGAGGCCGACCCACTGTTTCAAGCCACCCTGCTGGTCCTGCAAGAGCGGATTCCCAAGGCCACGGCCTTCTACGCCCACAGCACCGAGCTATCGGATTTGCGCGCGACGTCCGCCACGGCAGACACGCCGGTGCGCGTGCTCACGACCGCACACACCCCGGTCCCGGACGTGCAACTCCTATCGAATGGCCGATACCACGTGATGGTGACCAACGCGGGAGGTGGCTCCAGCCGCTGGAAGGACCTGGCCGTCACGCGGTGGCGCGAGGACAGCACCTGCGACAGCTGGGGCACGTTCTGCTATCTCCGCGACGTGGAGAGCGGTGCGTTCTGGTCGACGGCCTATCAGCCGACGTTGACATCGTCCAAGAGCTACGAGGTGATTTTTTCCGAAGGGCGGGCCGAATTCCGGCGCCGCGACCACGACATCGAAACACATATCGAAATCGTCGTGTCGCCGGAAGACGACATCGAGTTGCGGCGAATCCGTCTCACCAACTGCTCCGGTACAACACGCACCATCGACCTCACCAGTTATGCGGAAGTCGTGCTGGCACTGCCGGCGGCTGACGCCCTCCATCCCGCGTTCAGTAATCTCTTCGTCCAAACGGAGATCATCCGCGAACGTCAGGCGATTCTCTCTACGCGCCGTAGCCGTTCTCAGAACGAGCAGGCCCCCTGGGCGTTTCATCTCATGGCGGTTCGTGGCCCACACAGCGGGGAGATGTCCTATGAAACGGATCGGATGCAGTTCATCGGCCGGGGGCGCAGCCTCGCTTCTCCACAAGCCATGGACCACTCCACGCCTCTCTCGGGAAGTCAGGGCTCCGTGCTGGACCCTATCGTATCCATCCGCAGTCAGATCGTACTCGAGCCGGAGGAGTCGGTCACGGTGGACCTGGTCTCGGGTATTGGCGAATCCCGCGATCTGTGTCTCCGACTGGTCGACAAGTACCAGGACCGGCGTCTCGCCGATCGAGTATTTGAGCTCGCCTGGACCCACAGCCAGGTCGTGCTGCGGCAACTCAATACCACCGAAGCGGATGCGCAGTTGTATGGCAGGCTGGCCGGATCGATCCTCTATGCCAATGCCTCCCTCCGCGCAGAAGCCTCCGTGCTCAGCAAGAACCGCCGTGGACAATCCGGACTCTGGGGCTATGCGATTTCCGGAGACCTGCCGATCGTGTTGCTCCAGATCGGAGACCCGTCGAACATTGATCTGGTCCGTCAACTGGTCCAGGCCCATGCCTATTGGCGACTCAAGGGGCTCGTCGTGGACCTCGTGATCTGGAACGAAGACCATGCCGGGTACCGCCAGGTCCTCCACGATCAAATCATGGGTCTGATCTCTGCCGGAGTCGAGGCCAATGTGATGGATCGACCGGGGGGTATCTTCGTGCGAACGGCGGAGCAGATGTCGGTCGAGGATCGCCTGCTGCAGCAATCAGTAGCTCGCGTGATCCTCACGGATCGGCGCGGCACGTTGGCGGAACAACTTGCGCGGGTCGCCTCCCCTGCGCCGCCCGCCTACCGCTTCAAACCTACCCGCACGCACCGCCCCGAACCGGAGGTCACCGTCGAGGCCCGGACGGATCTGTTGTTCTACAACGGGCTCGGCGGATTTTCTTCCGACGGCCGCGAGTACGTCATCACGACGACAGCGGCACAGGTGACGCCGGCGCCCTGGGTCAATGTGCTGGCCAACCCGCACTTCGGCACCGTCGTCTCGGAGAACGGCCTCGCCTATACGTGGAGCGAAAATGCACATGAGTTCCGCCTCACGCCCTGGCACAACGATCCGGTCACCGATGCAAGCGGGGAAGCCGTCTATCTGCGCGATGAGGAGACCGGCCACGTCTGGTCTCCCATGCCGAAGCCCTGCAGGGGGACAAGACCCTACGTCAGTCGGCATGGATTCGGCTACAGCTGCTTCGAGCATACGGAAAACGGGATTCGCTCAGAGACCTGGGTCTATGTGGCGCTGGATGCCTCCGTAAAATTTACGGTGGTGAAGCTACGGAATGAATCAGGCCGGCCACGACGGCTGTCGGCGACCGGTTATGTGGAATGGGTGCTGGGCGACCTACGACCCAAATCGGTCATGCATGTGATCACTGAAATGGATCCGGCCACCGGGGCATTGTTCGCGCGGAATCCGTATAACACGGAGTTCCCGGGGCGGATTGCCTTCTTCGACGTGGATGAGGGCACACGGAGCGTGACCGGCGACCGAACCGAGTTTCTAGGACGCAACGGCACGCTGCACAATCCTGCCTCAATGGGCCGCTCACGACTGTCCGGGAAAGTGGGGGCCGCTCTGGATCCTTGTGGCGCCATTCAACTGCCCTTCGACCTCGCCATCGGTCAAGAGCGTGACTGCACCTTCCGCCTGGGCGTTGGCAAAGATACCGACGAGGCCCGTCAGCTCGTGCGCCGCTTCAGGGGAGCCGCGGCCGGCCGCGCAACGCTGGAAACCGTCTGCCATCACTGGACGCATACGCTGGGCGCCGTGCATGTGGAGACGCCCGATCAATCCCTGAATGTGCTTGCCAATGGCTGGCTGCTGTATCAAACGATAGCCTGCCGCCTGTGGGCACGAAGCGGCTACTATCAATCGGGAGGCGCGTTTGGATTCCGCGATCAGTTGCAAGACGTGATGGCCTTAGTGCACGCGAAGCCGGAACTGGCACGGGAACAGCTGCTGCTGTGCGCCGGACGCCAGTTCAAAGAGGGAGACGTGCAACACTGGTGGCATCCACCATCGAACCGGGGCGTGCGTACACGCTGCTCCGACGACTTCCTCTGGCTTCCCTATGTCACCAGTCGCTATGTACTGGCAACCGGAGACACCGGCGTGCTGGATGCCCAGGTCCAGTTCATCGAAGGCCGCTCTATCAATGCGGACGAAGACTCCTACTACGATCTTCCGGGCCGATCGGAGCAATCCGGCAGTCTCTACGATCATTGTGTGCGGGCTATTCTGAAGGGCCTCACGAGGGGGGTACACGGGCTGCCGCTCATCGGCTCGGGCGATTGGAACGACGGGATGAATATGGTCGGCGATCGCGGCCAGGGCGAAAGTGTCTGGCTGGGATTCTTCCTCCATGACGTCCTCATGCGGTTTGCCGAAATTGCAGGTACGAAGGGTGACGGGCCGTTCGCTGAACGTTGTCATTCGGAAGCGGCTCAGCTGCAGAGAACTATTGAAGAACAGGGCTGGGACGGAGAGTGGTACCGTCGCGCCTACTTCGACGATGGCACGCCACTCGGGTCGGCCACCAACGATGAGTGCCAAATCGATTCCATTCCGCAAAGCTGGTCTGTCTTGTCGGGAGCGGGAGATTCGACCCGTTCTCGCCTGGGAATGGAAGCGGTCTACCGGAGACTGGTTCGGCGCGACGATGCCCTCGTCCAACTGCTGGACCCGCCGTTCGACAAGTCCACATTGAATCCCGGCTACATCAAAGGCTACGTGCCGGGAGTCAGAGAAAACGGCGGGCAATATACGCATGGCGCGCTCTGGGCCACCATGGCCTTCGCCGCACTGGGCGACCGCAAACGTGCCTGGGAACTGTTCGGCATGATCAATCCAGTGCACCATGCCCGATCACCCGAAAGCATCAACACATACAAAGTCGAACCCTACGTGGTCGCGGCAGATGTCTATGCGGTCTCACCTCACACAGGCCGTGGCGGGTGGACCTGGTACACCGGCTCAGCCGGATGGATGTACCGGCTGATCGTCGAGTCACTGCTGGGACTGAGACTGGAACACAACCGGCTGCGGTTCGTTCCCTGCCTTCCCAAAGAGTGGGCAACGTTCAAGGTGCACTACCGCTTCAGGCAGACCATGTATCACATCACCCTGCGGCAATCAGGTACGGATCAACAGGCGATGTCGGTCACGGTCGATGGTATGCAACAGGCCGACCAAACGATCCCTCTCGTCGATGACCGGCGTGACCATTCAGCGGAGGTAACGTTGCCGATCCCTTAAGACGGCTTGGTGCACCAACATCGTGGAAGACCGCATGGGCGGCATGAACGGCGACGGCCCGCTCGATGATCAGATTTAGCGCCGTCACCTTCCGCCCTAGCGGAGAACCATGGTAGGATGCGCCCATGTTGATCGATACTCATACCCATCTCGACGATGCTCGCTACGAGCCGGACCGCGAAGCCATGATCGCCCGGGCGCGAGAAGCAGGCGTAGAATCGATGATCACCATCGGCTGCGACCTTGCCACCAGCCGTTCCGCCGTCGCGCTCGCCAATCAACATCCCTTCGTCTATGCCTCGATCGGTGTCCATCCCCACGAGGTCAAACACATCGAGGACGGTTGGTACGATGAGTTCCGGAAACTGGCGCGGGACACCACAAAGATCGTAGCCTACGGCGAAATCGGGCTCGACTACCACTACAACCATTCGGACCCAGAATTGCAGCGCCGGCGCTTTCGCGAACAGATTCAATTGGCTCGTGAGCTGAAGCTTCCAGTCATCATCCACACGCGCGAGGCGCAGGACGATACCATCCGTATTTTGAAGGAAGAACGGGCGTCAGAAATCGGCGGAGTCTTTCACTGTTTTTCGGGAGATGCCTGGCTGGCGAAGGATGCGATCGAGTTGGGCTTCTATCTGTCGTTTTCCGGTATCCTGACCTTTCAAAATGCAACCATGTTGCGAGAGATTGCCAAGACGGTTCCGGCGGATCGGTTGCTCATTGAAACCGATTGTCCCTATCTCACGCCGATTCCCCATCGCGGCAAGCGCAACGAACCGGCCTATGTGAAACACGTCGCCGAGACGCTGGCATCCATCACATCCAATGGAAGCACCGTAACAGCGGAGGACATCGGCCGCCTCACCAGCGAGAACGCCCGCCGCCTGTTCAAAATTCCCTAAGTTGATGGTTTCGTTTACGTTGTGACTTCGGCAGCTTGCGGGGATTCCCGCCCTTATCTTTGGACCGCTTCACGACATCCGCCTCGCCCCGGTCCAATTCTTTGAATGCCATGTTCGGCGACCGCGAAGGCCTGTCTTGGAGTTTGGCGCGAAACTCCGGCGCCCCGATGACGAATGCTCCGGCCGCTCTCGCTGCGTTGACCACTTCGTGATCCGACGACACGACCGCGCAATCCTTCCCGTAGAACCGCGCAAGACGCTGAATCACCTGGTCGGCCCGTTCGCCCCGCTTTGAATACACAACCTCGACACCGGATTGAAACTCACGATGCTCCGCCCCCAGGCCTCCCTGCCACCCGTCGAAGACGACCGTGATTGCATGGCCTTTTCGCTGACGATACCGGGCTAGGGTCTGCAGGAGCGTCTCGCGGGTCGCCTCAAGGCGTCCGGAACCAGCCTGCCCCGCCATCCCGGCGCTCCCGACAAGGTTATATCCATCGACAAGAAGATGTGTTGCCATCTACAATTACGCAGTTTGAGAGCTTTTGTTGACAATACCATAAACATCTGAGAAAAGGCCTAGATGTACCCTCTCAACAGGAGTTTCCGCTCGTGCACCAGGTGACCTCCCTGCTCCGAAACTGCCTCATACTGACCCTCGTGTGGCTCCTGTCCTGGACGGTCGCCCTGGCGAACGCCGAGATGCCCTCCGAACCAGCTTGGCCTGTGGTACCTCAGGTATCCGGCGACGCAGGGCCCCCTCACTTTCTCCTCGTCAGACAAGGCTCAGCGGAATCCTCGCGCTATCCCATCCTCGTTCGCGACCTTCGGACCTGGTCCACCCCGGACGGCACACGGCTCGTCCTCGATCTGAATCACAAAGGTTCCTTCACTGAAACCCATTTGCGCAACCCGGATCGCGTGGTCATTGAAGTCACGAACGCCATCCTTGGAAAGTCGTCACGGCAGCGCGTCTCAGGCGGCACCATTCCCCAATCCTTTCAGATCGCGCAAAGTCGCCCGCGTGTCGTCAGCATTACCCTGGCGCGTACCCAGGGCTCGAAGTATAAGGCCTTCACCCTCGACAATCCGGACCGTCTGGTCATCGACCTCTACCACAAATCGAAGGATCAGATCCGGCAGATCGGCGACACTTCGGCGACCTCGCCCTCGGCCCCTGCCGTAGCACTTCCGACTCCTCCGGCCATTCCCAAACCGACGGTGACAGAACCGGTCCGCCCGACGGCGCCCAAACCGGCAAGCCCGATCCAGACGATCGTGATCGATCCCGGACATGGCGGCAAAGATCCCGGCACCGTCGGACAACATGGGACGACGGAAAAGGATGTCACGCTCAAAGTCGGGCTCTTGCTAAAGGATCTGCTCGCGACATTGCCCAATACCCGTGTCCTCATGACCCGTGAACGCGACGCCTTCATCGAGTTGGAGGACCGGGCGAAGTTTGCCAACGGCAAGGACGCCGATCTGTTCGTCTCCATTCACGTCAACTCGCATCCGCACAAGGGGGTGCGCGGCCTGGAGATCTACCATTTCGGGGAAGCGAAGGATCAGCGGGCCTTGGAGGTCGCCGCGCGTGAAAACGGTACCCCGCTGAACAATACCGGGGTGGGATGGGAATATCTCGTCGCGGATCTGCTGACCACCAAGAAGATCGAGCATTCCCTCGAGCTGGCCTGGACCGCCAAGCAGGCGATGGTCACGAATCTCAACGGGCGGTACAGCACCATCGATCATGGCGTGAAGACCGCGCCCTTTTATGTGCTCCGGTTTACGACCATGCCCAGCATTCTCGCCGAAATTGCCTTTATGTCGAATCCGGCGGAAGAGGAACAGATGCGGACGCAGCCGTTCCTGGCCCATATCGCGGAATCGATTTTCGAAGGAGTCAAAACCTACCTCCGCACCAATCCCCCCAGGTGACAGACGTCTCTCCGTTGGGCTAGAGTTTTTCTTTTCCCTTCATCCTATGACAACTTTCAAGCTCGTCCTCGAGTACGACGGGACGCACTACTCCGGCTGGCAACGCCAATTGAACGCGCCGACCATCCAGGCGACGCTGGAAGATGCCCTTGCGTCCATCGCACAAACGCGGCTTACGGTCGTCGGCGCCGGCCGCACCGATGCGGGCGTGCATGCCCTCGGACAGGTCGTCAGCTTCAGGACCGATCGCGGGCTCTCCCGGCGGGAATGGCTTCGGGCCTTGAACGCCCGTCTCCCGGCAGACATCAGTGCGCTGTCGGTCGATGAAGTGCCGGATGAGTTTCACGCGCGCTACTCCGCCACAGGCAAGCTGTACGAGTACCATGTCATGAACCGGTCCGAACGGGCCGCCCTGCTTCGGGAGCGGGCCTGGACTGTGTATCACCCCCTCAACATTGCCGCCATGACTGAGGCCGCCGCTTCCCTGCTCGGCACGCATGATTTCTCGTCGTTTGAAACCGCGCCGACCGACAATGAAAACCCGCATTGTCGACTGCAACAGGTGGACGTCCGTCGTGACGGCCATCTCGTTGTACTGTCATTCTACGCCGATCGTTTTCTCAAGCAGATGGTCCGGAGTCTGGTGGGGACGCTGGTGGAGATTGGACGAGGCAAACGTACAGCCGCTGACATGCGCGCGGTGCTCGAGGCCCGTTCACGCCCGGCCGCCGGCAGAACGGCCCCCGCGCATGGGCTGTACCTCGTCAGGGTCGATTACGGTGACACCCCCCTCCCCCATGCCACCTAAGGGACTCCCC
>VOPR01000047.1 GCA_009594995.1 Nitrospira sp.
ACCCAGACTATCGACTCGGTGCGGACCATGTTGACGCCGTCCGAAGAGGGAAATGGATTCGGCCGGCATTATTACGATGCACTGCAGCGTGAGCCCGACGTGGTGCTGGCGCATGCGGCGGTCAGGGCGCTGATCCGGACATCGTCGCCCGGGAAGGAGTCAATCACATGAAAGCGCACTATCTCGGCCATGTCGTGTTCTATGTGAAAGATCTTGGACGGTCGCTGGCATTTTATCGCGATCTGCTCGGATTTCAGGAAGTGGGGAAAATCTTCAATGGCGCGGCGGCGGCGCTCACGTCCGGCCGCACGCATCATGAACTGCTGCTCATTCAAGTGGGCGATGCGCCTGGGCCTCCATCCGGACGACGTCGAGGCCTGTATCATATCGGCATCAAGGTGGGCGACAGCCTCGATGAGCTCAGGGCGGCGAAGCAGGACCTGGAATCCGCCGGCGTCTCGATCGATGGGATGAGCGACCACACGGTGAGTCAGAGCCTCTACCTTCGTGACCCGGATGGCAATGAAGTCGAGGTGTATGTCGATGCCGACGAAGCTATCTGGAAAAATAACCCCGCGGCGGTGGTATCACCGATCAAGCCGCTGCATTTGTAACCCCAAAAAGGAGAACATTCATGGAAGAACCAGTCATTGCAGCGAAGCAGCCGGCCGTGTTGGAGTTGGAAGCAGGCACGCACTATTGGTGCCGGTGCGGGCGTTCGAAGAAGCAGCCGTTTTGTGATGGCTCTCACAAGGGAACCAGTTTCACACCCATGGCGTTCACGACGACTGAAAAGAAAACCGTGGCCTTGTGCCAATGTAAGCACACCAAGAATCCTCCGTTTTGCGACGGGTCGCACAAATCGCTCTGAGCTCCCGATCGAGCGGCCAGCAGCGCGTGACAGCAGAGGTGAATCATGGGTGAGGCGGTGAGCGAGAATGGGTATTTGATCACGCTGACCGAGCGGCGGCTGGTGGCGGAAGGGACGATGGCATTCTACTTCGACAAGCCGTCGCAGTTTGTATTCACGCCGGGTCAGTTTGTCGACCTGACGCTGCCCCACCCGTCTGAGACCGATCCTGAGGGCGACACCAGGGCCTTTTCCATTGCGAGCGCACCGCAGGAATCCACCTTAATGGTGGCAACCCGGCTGCGCGATACCGCCTTCAAGCGCGAGCTGCAGCGCATGCCGCTCGGTTCCACTGTCCGGATGGAGGGGCCGTTCGGAAAATTGGTGCTGCATGCCGACCAGACCCGCCCTGCCGTCTTCCTGGCAGGCGGGATCGGCATTACCCCGTTTCGCAGCATGGTGGTGCAGGCGGCGATGCAGCAGTCGCCGCACCCCATAGTGCTGTTTTACTCCAACCGGCGCCCGGAGGATGCGCCGTTTCTGGAGGAACTGCAGGCTTTGCAGGACAAGAATCCCCACTATCGCTTCGTGGGCACCATGACCGAACCCGCGAAATCTTCCCGTCCCTGGCAGGGGGAGACGGGATACCTCAACGCGGCTCTACTCTCCAAACATCTCGGAACTGTGGAGAAGCCGATCTATTACGTGGTCGGCCCGCCGAGTATGGTCGCCGCACTGCGGACGATGCTCAAAGAGGCCCACATCGAGGACAGCGATATTCGAACCGAGAAATTTACGGGCTACTGACGCAAGACGCCTTCATCCTGTCGTGGTCTGCGTTCTCCTGAAGCGCAGGCCATGATGCCCCCGCCTGCCGACACCGACGTCCCCCAAATCGTTCTGTTCTGCCTCCTCTCGATCTGAAGTGTGGCCTGTTGGCCATGTCTCGGTGAAAAACGCGCCATTCATCTGATCGGCCATGGGCCTCTGCATGACCTTCCCGCCGCCTAGTGACTGGCTCGGGATATGCAGCGATTGTTACCGATAAGTCCGAGGGAGGAGCCCCGCCGCCTGCGGAGAAGTAGAGGTTGTATTGTATAGGGAGGAGATGCCATGCAAGCGCCAAAAGCAGTATGGATTGTGTCGGCCGTGATCCTGACGGCATTCGTGCTGCTCGGGAATGTGGTACGCATCGCAGGGGCCACATCTCAAGAGAGTCCCGAGCCCGGGTTCCGGTGGAAAGACGGGGCCGAAGTTTATGCGAAGGTCTGCGCGTTTTGCCATGAGGCCAAGGTCGGCCCAACCATTCGCGGCCGTGGCCTTGCTCCCGCCTACATCACCTTCATCGTCCGACACGGTAACCGGGCCATGCCACCATTCCGCGCGGCCGAAATCGACGATGAGTCGCTCGCGAAGGTGGCCGAGTATGTTTCCAAAGCTGCAGCCAATCAGTAGGGAGGGCTCACGCCATGGAGATCGATCGACGCAACCTGATGAAAGGTTTGTTGGCGGGAGGAGCCCTGCTGGCGCTCGGGACTCCGTCGTGGGCGTTTGCGGACGAGCCGGCGAAGAAGGCCAAGAGGTGTCTGCTCTTCCTGGGAGGCGCCAATGTGGACGGCCGGTTTGCGAACGGTGTCCGCGCGGCCTGCGCAGAGACAGGATACGACGGGCTGGAGACGATGAAGGTAGACGGCGGACTCCTGTCCGATCCCGGCAAGCTGGTGGCATTGCTCGAACAGACGAAAGGCGCGCGCTGGATCGCCGTCATGGACGATGCGAGTGCGGCGGTCTTTCAGGAACTCGCTCGGACAGCCGGAGGCCGGCTGCTGTCGGTCGGTTCTCATGCCTCTGCGAAGGATGACCCCTGTCCGCTTCGGCATACGTGGCTTGCGGCCTCATCTGCTCAGAGCGCGGGTGGTGTCCTGGCTTCTCGACTCATCGGCGCGGGTGAAAGTTTTTTGATCACCGAAAGCTTCCTCGAGGGATCATCGGCCGCGAGCAAACCAACCGGTTGGTCTGCACCGGGGTTTGCCTCCTATCGGTCTGCCGGATCCGACGCGATGCATCTCCACTGTTCGGGACTGTCGCTCTTGGAAGGATGTGCACAGCTGGGCCTGACTGGAGTTGAGGGATGGACGCCCATCCCATCCCACGTCTCTGCAGGCGAAGCTGTGTCGCAGCAGTCGCTACAGTGGGTGGAAGCCGTGGGGCATGCCGTGGCGGCTTCGGCTCTCGGGGGCCAGATTCCGGAGTCCTGTTCCGGTCGCGCGTTTGTCCATCGGGCATTCACTCCCCATTCGTTGCCACCCACACAACGATTCGTCTCATTCGTGATGGATATTTAGGCGGACAGGAGGATCAGCATGGCCAGCAAATTTATCGCATTGCCGAAGGGCGTCTCTGAGAAATCATTTACGGCAGCGATCGCGGAGTTCCGCGGCATACTAGGTCAGGACTCCGTCCTCGTCACGGCGGAACAGCTTGCCCCTTACATCAAAACCATGATGCCGGTCCCGGATGCGGACCATACCCCGTCCGCGTCGCTCCTCGCCACGACGGTGGAGCACATTCAGAAGATTGTCGCGGTCTGCAACAAATACAAAGTCCCGATCTGGATGATCTCGACCGGCCGGAATTTCGGTTATGGGTCTGCCGCGCCGGCCGAACGGGGTCAGGTGGTGCTCGATCTGAAACGAATGAACCGAATTCTGGAGGTCGATTCGGATCTCTGTTTCGCCCTCGTTGAACCGGGTGTCACCTACAAACAACTCTACGATTACATCCAGGAGCATAAGTACCCGCTGTGGCTCTCCTGTCCCGCCCCTTCCGCCATTGCCGGACCGACCGGCAATACGCTGGATCGCGGCGTCGGGTATACGCCCTATGGAGAACACTTCCTCTTTGCCTGCGGGATGGAAGTGGTGCTGGCGAGCGGTGAGGTGCTGCGAACCGGGATGGGCTCGTTGCCGAAGTCCAACACCTGGCAGGTCTTCAAGTGGGGATATGGACCCTACCTCGACGGGATCTTCACCCAATCCAATTATGGCATCGTCACTAAGTTCGGATTCTGGCTGATGCCCGCCCCTCCCGCGTTCAAGCCGTTCGTCATTCAGTACGAGAACGAAGACGATATCGTGGAAATCGTCGAGACCATCAGGCCGCTTCGCATCAGCGGCGTCATCCCCAATGCGATTGTGATCGCCCATGCGCTCTATGAAGCGCCGACGAAGGCTAAGCGGAGCGACTATGTGACAGGCCCTGGGGCGATCAGCGATGACGCAGTGCGGCAGATCATGAAGGACCACAAGCTGGGAGTCTGGAACGTGTACGCGGCACTCTATGGCACGCAGGAACAGATCGACGTGAATTGGAAGATTGTGACGGACGCGTTCAGCAAATCCGGCAAGGCAAAAATTCTGACGGAGCAAGAGGCGGGCGACGATCCGGCCTTCCAGTATCGCGCGGCGCTGATGCGCGGCGACATGACCCTCAAGGAATTCTCGCTCTACAACTGGCGCGGCGGCGGCGGCTCCATGTGGTTCGCGCCGGTCTCGCAGGCCCGTGGGAGCGAGACGCTCAAACAGATGGCCATGACCAAACGCATTCTGGGGAAGTACGGACTGGATTATTCCGGCGAGTTCATCGTCGGCATGCGGGACATGCACCACATCGTGGACGTGCTCTATGACAAAACGGATCCGGCCATGACGAAGGCCGCCTACCAGTGTTTCGATGAGTTGCTGACGGAGTTTTCAAATGAAGGGTACGGCACGTATCGAGTCAATACGGCCTTCATGGATAAGGTCGCGCACACCTATGGTCCGGTGCAACGCCACGTCCATAAGACGCTCAAGAAGGCGCTCGATCCCAATGGCATTCTTGCGCCGGGCAAATCCGGCATTCGATAGCCCGGCGACTCGTTCTGTTCAGTCGATGCGATGCCGATCGCGCATGAAGGAGTCACAGATGACCAACATATCCAAGATACCAACCAGAGAGATCAAGGCGGCGGTGGTCCGCCAAAAGGGCGGGCCGTTCCAGGTCGAGACCCTCGCTCTTGAAGAACCGCGTCCAGACGAGGCTTTGATTCGGATCGTTGCGACCGGCATGTGTCACACCGACATGGTCGCGCGCGATCAGCTCTACACCGTGCCGTTACCGGTTGTCCTCGGCCATGAAGGGGCCGGTATTGTCGAACGGGTCGGCAGCAGCGTCAAAAAAATCGCGCCGGGTGACCATGTCGTGTTGACGTACATGTGGTGCGGCCACTGCAAACCCTGCCTGAACAGCGACCTGACCTACTGCGCGAATTTTTACCCGTTGAACTTCGGGGGCGCCCGTGAAGACGGCAGCACCGCGACGCATGACAAGCAGGGAGCGGTCCACGATCATTTCTTCGGACAGTCCTCGTTCGGCACCTATGCGCTTGCTCACGAGCGGAACGTCGTCAAGGTTCCGGCCAATGCGCCGCTTGAATTGCTCGGCCCTCTCGGCTGTGGCATCCAAACCGGTGCGGGCGCCGTCATGAACGCCTTGAAGGTCAGGCCGGGCAGCCGCTTCGCCGCGTTCGGCGGCGGAGCCGTCGGCTTGAGCGCTGTGATGGCTGCGCGTGTGGCCGGTGCGACCACCATCATTGCCGCCGATGTCGTCCCGTCGCGGCTTGCACTGGCCAAGGAACTAGGCGCCACCCATACGGTGAACAGCCGCGAGACCGATCCTGTCGAGGCCGTGCGCAAGATCACCGGCGGTGGCGCCGATTTCACGCTCGAATCGAGCGGGCGTCCGGCCGTGCTTCGCCAGGCCATCGACGCCTTGGCGATCAAAGGTGTGTGCGGTATCGTCGGCGCTCCGGCGTTGGGCACCGAAGCCGGTTTCGATGTGAACGGAGTCATGACGACCGGCAAGCGGATTATCGGCATCGTTGAAGGTGACAGCATGCCGGATCTGTTTATCCCAAGCCTCGTCGAACTCTACCAACAGGGCCGTTTTCCTTTCGACAAACTGGTGAAATTTTACCCCCTCGATCAGATCAATCAGGCGGCGGAAGACAGCGAGAAGGGCATCACCATTAAGCCGATCGTCCGTCTCGGCTCGTAACGGCTAGATACCCTGTTCGAGGCCGCCGGGAGATCATCATGAATGGTCAGACGTTTCGGTGCTTCGCCTTTGCATCGTGGACATGCACCTCAAAGGGATAGAGTGAAGAACGATTGCATTGATCGCCGCACCGGGAGTTTCCGTCTCGGAAGAGCGGAGGCGAGAGTATTCCCCGGTGCCGTTGCGTACTCTGCCGGTCGCGGTCATACTAGGTTACGACTCATGAACGACCGGCCATCCCTACCAACTGCACAGGCGACGCAAGGAAACAGTGAGCGATACGGCGCACTGCTGCAGGTGGTGGAAGCCATCGCGACCCATTCCGACCTGTCGACCTTGATTCAGGATCTTGCCCGTCTCCTGCCCCTGCTCGTTCCCGTCAATTTTGTAGGCCTGTCACTCTACGATGCCCAACGGGGCGTCATGCGCCTGCATGTGCTGCAGGCGAATGTGCCGGCTGACATCATCGGCGGCCAGGAGGCGCCCCCAGCCGACACACCAGCCGGTCTAGTATGGGACACTCAGCGCCCATTATTGATCAATGATCTGACCAAAGAATCCCGTTGGCCGTCCATCGTCGGGCTGATGCGCGAGGACGGCGTGCAGTCCTGCTGTCTCGTGCCGCTCACGTCGGTCGACCGCCAGCTGGGTGCGCTGGAATTTTCGAGTCTGCAGCCTGGTGCCTACGGCGAACAGGATCTGGACTTGATGCAGCAGATCGGGCGTCAGGTGGCGGTCGCGGTGGAAAATGTGCTCAACCGCGAAGCGGCGGAGGCTTCTCGGCGCGACGTGGAACGGCAGCGCGATCGCTTCGGTCTCTTGCTGCGCATGACCAACACGATGGCCTCGACGTTGAATTTGCGTGAGGTGTTCAAGGCGGTGAGCCTCTGCTTGCGCGAGATGGTGCCGCAGGAATACGCCAGCCTGATCCTCTACCAAAGCACAACCAATCGTGTCCGCCTTGAGGCCTTGGATTTTCCTGACAATGAGGGCGCGTTGACCGAGGGGGCGATGTCAGATGTCGCCGGGTCTCTGGCCGGCCTGGCCTTCGAGCGGAGGGGTCCCGCGGTCGCCAATACTCTACCGGACCTGCAGGCGTTTGCTCACGCCGTGCCACAGCTTCTCGTGAGGAAGGGGTTCCACTCCATGTGCTCACTGCCGCTGCTGTCGCGCGAACGTGTGATCGGCTGTCTCAATCTGGCCAGCCGTCAGGAGCAGGCGTTTGGCGAACAGGACCTCGCGTTTCTAAGCCAGGTGGCCGGACAGATTGCGCTCGCGGTGGACAATGCCCTGGCCTATCAGGAGATTACCGAACTCAAAGACCGGCTGACAGAGGAGAAGCAGTATCTTGAAGAGGAGATTCGTCTCGAACATGGCTTCGACGACATCATCGGCGACAGTCGGGCGTTGAAGCAGGTGCTTTCGCAAGTCGAGATCGTCGCGCCAACGCAGGCGACGGTCTTGATCCAGGGTGAAACCGGAACGGGGAAGGAACTCATCGCCAGGGCGATTCACCGGCTCAGCGGACGGAATCAACGGACCTTCGTGAAACTCAACTGCGCTGCGATTCCGACCGGTCTGCTCGAAAGCGAATTATTCGGTCACGAGCGGGGCGCATTCACCGGGGCCATCGCCCAGAAAGTCGGCCGGTTCGAATTGGCCCATGGCGGGACGATCTTTTTGGATGAGGTGGGGGAAATTCCGCTGGAGCTGCAGTCCAAGCTACTCCGTGTCCTTCAGGAACAGGAATTCGAACGGCTTGGCAGCACACGTACCGTGCACGTGGATATCCGGCTCATCGCCGCCACGAACCGGGATCTGGCCAAGATGGTTGAAGAGCATGAGTTCCGCAGCGATCTGTACTACCGGCTGAACGTGTTTCCGATCACCTTGCCGCCGTTGCGTGAGCGTCGTGAGGATATTCCGGTGCTGGTGCGCTATTTCACGCAGCACTATGCCGCCCGCATGAAAAAGCCGATTGAATCGATTCCAGCGGCGACGTTGGAGGCCCTGTCCCGCTATCACTGGCCTGGCAATATCCGTGAGTTGGAGAACCTGGTCGAGCGCGCGGTCATTCTGACCCAGGGAACCCACTTGCAGGTGCCGCTTCCGGAACTGAAAATTCAGGCGCCGCAGCCTCCGGCTTCCGCAGCCACACTTCACGATGCCGAGCGCGAGCAGATCCTACGAACCTTGCGTGACACCAGATGGGTGATCGGTGGCCCTGACGGTGCTGCCGCCAGGCTGGGCCTGAAACGTACGACACTCACCTCGAAGATCAAAAAGCTCGGCATCGATCGTCCACGCGGGTGACGACCCGCTTCGTCACCTGACGACCTCTCGTCGTGTTCGTTTCGTCACTCTTCGTGCGCAAGCACGTCTTTCCCTCCGTCCGCATCACATCGTCCTGGTAATTCAAGCGGTTAGCCTCTGTGCGGTGATCGGGTACCGTCTGGAACGGGCTTTGCCATTACTGATGCATAGCAACGCACAAGGAAGCCGGGGGACACCATGAAAGACATGACGCTGTGGGTTGGATGGTACGGAATGCTCGTGACCCTGCCGCTCTTCGTGGCCGGGCTGTTGATGAAGGATCGAATGGCGAGTGTAGTTCCGCAATGGGTGCGGAGCCACCGACGGTAATTCATATCAAGGAGGTGTGACATGTACAGCTTTTTCAAAACAGACGATTCCTGGGCGGGATTGATTTTGCGGGTGGTGCTGGGAGGCGTGATCTTCGCGCACGGCGCTCAGAAACTATTGGGCTGGTACGGAGGGTTTGGCTTTGAGGGCACCATGGGATTCTTTACGCAGAAGATGGGCCTCCCCTGGCTGGTCGCATTTCTCGTCATCATCGGTGAATCCATTGGCAGTTTGGGACTGCTGGCTGGCCTCCTCACACGGTTCACGGCGGCGAGCTTCATCGTGATCATGTTGGGCGCGATCATGACCGTGCACCTGCCGCAGGGGTTCTTCATGAACTGGTTCGGACAGCAGACCGGTGAAGGCTTCGAATATCACCTGCTCGTGATCGGCATGAGCCTGGCGTTACTGGTTATCGGCGGAGGCAAGTGGTCGCTCGACAGCGTGATCGCTCGCTGGTTTGGCGAGCGGGCGGCGGCTCCGGTGGCGAAGGCACGAGAAGCGAGCTTCGCGTTACGCATGTTCTGAGCGTCATGCTGCGGCCGGGCATCGGCCCGGCCGTGCTCGAGGGACGAAGGGAACTACGACCATGCTGAAGATTACGGTGTCGAATACGGACCCCGGAACCATCTTCGTTCTTTCTGGGCGGCTGGCCGGTCCCTGGGTCGACGAGGTACGGGATTGCTGGTTGAAGCAGAAGAAGCACGAGTCGGCCCCATGCCATGTCGATCTTCGGGAAGTGACCTTCATCGATGAGGCGGGCACCATGTTGCTGTCTCAGATGTCCCGCGGTGGGGTCACGATTCAGGCGTCAGGCTGTCTGACCAGTGCCATCGTGCAGAATTTAGACAAGACAAGCGTTTGCAATTATGAATGAAAGGAGTCAAACGATGACACGCACAATAGTTATTCTCGGTTCAATGGTTCTCAGCTTGTCGATGGCGGTGCCATATGGATTCGCCGCCGAAGGCGGAGGCAAGAAGTCCACGCACATGAAGGTCAGTGGAGTGGTATCGAATGTGGCGTCAGGCATCACCACCGTGAAGACCCCCTGGGGGACGATGAAAATCGCGTCGACGCTCACGCCCAAGAACCTTGAGGTCGGGGAAGAAGTGGACATGCAGGTCAATGAAAACAATGCCGTGATCGATGTCCATCGCAAGGGAGACAAGGCCCATTCCCATCGCTTCGTGACCGGCAACCTGGCCTATACCTCGCCGGATAAGAAAGAAATCAAAGTGTGGACGCCGGAAGGAGAGAAGGCCATCGATGTCCAAACCGGAAAGTCGAAGTTGTCCGCCTTGGAAGAAGGGGCACCGGTGACCATCGAGTTGAACGAAGCGGGAAAGATGATCGACATCCATCGCTTCACGGTAGAGATGAGCTTTGACGATCACCCGCGTACGAAGCCCGGTTATGTGATTCAGGTGGACGGCACGGTCGTCAAGTTTGATGCGAGCCTGGCCTACGTGAAGACGCCGGCCGGACAGTACACGCTCTTGAAGAAGTATGCCCCGGCCGATGCGGCGGTCGGCGATCACGTGTCCCTCTGGATCAATGAAGAGGGCATGGTGATCGATGTGCATGGAAAAGATAAGGCCAAGGCCGGCACCCATCGGCTGATCTTCGGCAAGCTGATCCGCACGGGGCCCAACAAGAATCAGATCAAGCTCGCCACGCCGGAGGGGGAGAAAGTGTTCCCGCTGGAGCGGATGGAAATCAAGACCAAGCCGATCGCCGACGGAGACAATATTGTCGTCGAGCTGAACGAGGAAGGAACCGTCATTGACCTGAGAAAGGCGCAGTAACTTGAATAGGTCTGGCGGGTACCCACGCTCCCGCCAGACCGCAGGTCGGTCGCGATGAACCCCTGCGTCTCAACATGTGCCAGGTGATGGTAGCAGTCAACATCGAACCCATTCATGGAGGTGCATGATGCCGGTGACATTGATCAATGTGTTTTCGGTCCCCGGTGCCAAGGAAGCCGAGTTTGTGCAGTGGTGGCAGGACGTCAAGGAGCACATCACAAAGCAAGCGGGATTCATCAGCGGCATGTTTCACAAGAGCATCAAGCCGGATAGCCGTTTCAACTACATTAACGTGGCCATCTGGGAGAATGAGTCCCTGTATTGGAAGGCCTATGAGAAGAGCGTCACACCCATGAAGGAGAAACTGGGGATGCTGAAGGTGGAAATGACGCCGGCGCTCTATCACGTCGCTTTCGAATACTGATGTAATAATGAGGAGAGTCAGTGTTCACGCACCAGGTCACTCACCAACTTCACCACGGAGGGCAGCATGAAGATGCACAACACAGTTCGAGTTGCGATCGGGGCGCTGGTTCTGGCCGGGGCGCTGGTCGGGGCCGGTTGTCATCGTCACCACACGCCGGCGGAACGAGCCGACTGGATGACGAACAAGATCGCCAAACATTTGGATTTGGACGACCAGCAGAAGGCGAAGCTGATGGCCGTGAGGGACGAAATAGTGGCCGCCCGGGCCGAGTCGCAGCAGGAGCATAAGGCGATCCTGGAAGACGTGGTGGCCCAGGTGCAAAGCGACCGGCTGGATCAGGCCAAACTGACCCAACTGATGGACCGGCACCAGGCCGAACAAAAGCGCGTCATGCAGCGGGTCTTGCCCAAGGTAGCGGAGTGGCATGCGACTCTTCGGCCGGAACAGAAGGCTGAAGCTGTGGAGCACATCCGCAAGTGGATGGACCGGTACGAAGGCAGTCACTAACCGCAGATGACCAGGATGTGGCTCTGAAGTGAGGCCGAACAGGGCTTGAATAGACGAACGAGACACTCTAACGTGACCAGTTAGAGTGCAATGCGCGAGCTGATTTGAATTGAGCATGGGCTGACGTAGACCGGTGCAGTAAGAACGCCCATTGTTCAGCGATCCATAAGGAGGATGACCATGGCAGCACCAGTGATGATCAATGACCCGGCAAAAGCAAAAGAGTTTTTCGAAGCGAAAATGGCCTTCACCACCGGTCCGGTGGAACTCGAACGGATGATGAAGAACAAGGAAGTGAATATCGTTGATGTCCGCGCGGCCGAAGATTATGCCGAGGGGCATATTCCGGGCGCGGTCAACTTGCCGAAGGATCAGTGGCGTTCCCTCACAGGTCTGCGCAAGGACAAGATCAATGTGCTGTATTGTTATTCACAGGTCTGTCATCTTGCCGCGACCGCCGCCGTGCAGTTTGCAGAGCAGGGCTATCCCATTATGGAACTCGACGGCGGATGGCGCTGGTGGAAGGATGATGGATTTGACGTCGAGAAGTGAGTACGTTGCCAATCGGTTCATTCTCGCTCACATGACATGAGATGAATCGCGCAGGAGGTGGTGCAGCCTCCCCGTTGAAGGCGGCTGCGCCGCTCTCGTGTCACGAAGCGACGATTCAGAAAGGAATCATGATGGCTCGTATGAAGGCCGTGCAAGCCACCAGACCTGGCGCCGACTGGGAGCTGGTTGAACGTGATATTCCCAGACCGAAGCCTGGCCAGGTGCGGGTGAAAGTCCAGGCCTGTGGTGTCTGTCACAGTGACATGTTCGTGAAAGAAGGCCATTGGCCGGGGCTTCAATTTCCACGCATCCCGGGGCATGAAATTGCCGGACTGATTGATGAAGTGGGATCCGCCGTCACGGCCTGGAAACCAGGTCAACGTGTCGGTGTCGGCTGGCATGGGGGCCACTGCGGTCAGTGCGACGCCTGCCGCCAGGGAGACTTTATCCTCTGCCGTTCGGGGCAGGTTTGTGGGATCAGCTACGACGGCGGGTGGGCGGAGTATGTGGTGGTACCGGCGGAAGCAGTGGCCGCCCTTCCGGATGAACTCTCGTTCGAGGAGGCCGCTCCCCTGCTCTGCGCAGGTGTCACCACCTTCAATAGTTTGCGTCACAGCGGCGCGAAGGCGGGTGACCTGGTGGCCGTGCAGGGCATCGGCGGACTGGGACACCTCGGCATTCAGTACGCGTCGAAGTTGGGTCTGAGGACCGTGGCGGTCGGGCGCGGAAAGGACAAGGAACCGCTGGCCCGCAAGCTCGGCGCTGCCCTTTACATTGATGCAGCGGTTGCGAATCCAGCCGAAGAACTCCAGCGACTGGGCGGCGCACGGGTCATTCTGGCGACCGCGCCGGACAGCAAAGCGATCGCATCAATGGTAGACGGACTGGGGGCGAATGGAAAATTACTCATAGTCGCCGCACCCGGTGAGCCGGTCATGGTGAATGCCATCACCCTGATCGGCAAACGTGCCTCCGTGCAAGGCTGGCCGTCCGGAACGTCGAGGGATTCCGAAGACACCTTGCGGTTCAGCGCCATGACGGACGTGCGGCCGATGATCGAACGGTTTCCTCTGGCACGCGCGCAGGAAGCCTATCAGCAGATGATGAGCGGCAAGGCGCGGTTCCGCGCCGTATTGACGATGAACGCGTAACCTTGGAGGATGCGATGAAACGGAATGCTTCAGCAAAATGGCAGGGAGATCTGAAAACCGGCAAAGGGACGGTGTCGACGGACAGTGGGGTCTTGAGCGAGACGCAGTATTCGTTCAGTACCCGATTCGAGAACGGAAAAGGGACGAACCCGGAAGAGCTGATTGCGGCGGCGCATGCCGGCTGTTTTACGATGGCTCTTTCCGGACAGTTGGGCGCGGCGAATCTGGTCGCCGAACAATTGGCGACCACTGCCACCGTCACCATGGAAAAAGTCGAGGCTGGTTGGACTGTGACGGGCGTACATTTGTCCGTCACAGGTAAGGTGCCCAAGGCCGATGCCGCCGCCTGGGAGAAGGCGACCGCGGCGGCCAAGAGCGGCTGTCCGATCTCCCGGCTGCTGAATACGACGATCACGATGGATGCCAAATTGGTGAGTTAAGAGGAGCAGTGCCGCATGATGCGGCCTGCAGTGAAAGGAGAAGCGCGTGGAAAAACCTGCTGATGTGGCCCACCCCATTCATGCTCTGTTACAGCGGCGGTGGAGTCCGCGCGCGTTTGCGGACCGGATGGTGGAACCGGAGCAATTGCAGAGTCTGTTCGAGGCGGCGAGGTGGGCGCCGTCGTCCAATAACGAGCAGCCCTGGCACTTCATTGTCGGAACGAAGGCGGACCTTCCCGCGCATGAGCGTCTCGTGGCCTGCCTCAAGGAAGGCAACAGGAAGTGGGCCTTTCGCGCCCCGGTGTTGATATTGTCAGTTGCGCGGCTGAATTTCGAGGACGAAGGCACTCCGAACCGGCATGCCTGGCACGATACGGGGATGGCGGCGCTCAGCCTATGCCTGCAGGCCACGGCGTTGGGATTGATCGCGCACCAGATGGCGGGCTTCGAGATCGAGAAGGCTCGCACCGATCTTGGTCTACCCGCCGGGCATGAGCCGGTGGCGATGATTGCGATCGGATACCCTGGTGATGCGGGCGAGCTGCCGGAGTACCTGCGGGAGCGGGAATTGAAACCGCGTGAACGGAAAGCTGTGACCGAGTTCGTGTCTCACGGAACGTGGACTGGCTCGTCCGAGTGGCTGACCAGGTGATGGTCCCCGGCTACGCTCGCTGCACGCGCAGCATCTCATTGCCGCCCCGTTGAAGTTCATACTCCACCCGGTCGATGGACAGGTGATGGCCCTCTCGACGGAGTTCCTCGCACACCGGATCCACGTGTTGTGACCGCTCTGCGCGGAGCGCGAGCAGAGGGAAAATCCTCACTTCCCGCGCCACCTGCAACAGGGCTCGAATGGCAGCGAGGTGAAACGCGGCATCGAAGTGGTCCGAGTAGAGAAAGAGAAAGTGTGACGACAATGCGAGGTCGAACCGGTCTGCCTCGAACGGGAGGTTCGGTAAGGCGCCGCAGATATACCGTCCTGTTCTTCTCCCCTCGCTGTAATCGGCGACGAAGGTTTCCATCGCCGCGATCCGGTTCCGCCGCAGATCCTCCGGGTCGCGATGATAACCCCAGACCCAATTCTGCGGCGTCGCCCGCACCTGCTCGATGACGTGATCCAAGGTGGAGAAGAATTGCCGTTGGATCTCCGCTCCGGTGAATTGATAGAGTGGGTCGATCGATCGGACGTCGCCATCGGCTGCCGTGAGTTCCGCATTGAAGCTGGACGGCCCGGCGGCGGAGTCTAGAATGCGCTGCCGGCGGTCGGCCTCGCTGAGTGAAAACATCAGCTCATATTCGCGCAGCGACCGTCCGAACGGGACCGTCTGGTCAAGGCGAAGGCTCATGCACGCACAGTAGCAGGTGCCGCTCCAGGAAACGAGTATGCGGGATGGCACTGTTGCCTGGACGGAACCGAAGCAGGACCTTGTAGGAGCGGAGGAGTTGGGAATGGGTGCCTTAGCAGGGAAGGTCGCCATAGTGACCGGATCGTCCAGCGGGATCGGCCGCGCTATCGCCGAACGTCTGGCACAAGACGGCGCGACGGTGGTGGTGAATTACCATGCGCATGCGGAGAAGGCGTGGGCCGTTGCCGAGGGCATTCACGCCAAGGGCGGACATGCCTTCGTCATCCAGGCGGACATGAGCCGGGTGGCGGACGCGCAGCGCCTGGTGCAGCAGACGGTCGACCAGTTCCATCGTCTCGATATTCTGGTCAACAATGCCGGTCGCTTCATTCCCAAGAAGTTGGTGGAAACGACGGAAGCCGAGTTCGATGCCATTCTTGCGCTGAATGCGAAGGGGCCCTATTTTGCGATGCAGGCAGCGGCCAAGGTGCTCAGCGACGGTGGGCGCATTGTGAATATTTCCTCGGCGCTCACCCACCTGAAGTTTCCCGGCGCCACGGCGCATCTGGGGAGCAAGGCGGCGTTGGAACAGTACGGCAAGGGTCTTGCGCAGGAACTGGCGCCACGCGGCATTACCGTCAATACCGTGTTGCCGGGCTTTACCGATACCGGTGTGTTGACGGAGCAGTATCGCAGCATGGGTGAACAGCTGTCGCCGTTCAACCGGCTCGGGCTTCCGTCCGACGTGGCCGATGTGGTGGCGTTTTTGGTGAGTGAGCAGGCACGATGGCTGACCGGTCAGGTCATTCAGGCCGGCGGCGGGTTGGTGATGTAACGTGTAGCAGGATGCGGAAAACGGCCTCCAGCGGCGTTCTCGCTTCATGGAGAGCCTCAACGTACCGCAAAGGGTACGCTTCGGCTCTCCATTCGCTGCGGCCTTGCTGGAGGGTCCTTTTGCGCATCCTGCGTGCTGTGTAAATTGGAGTGTTTCCGCAGAATATCAAAGGAGGAATCATGGCGAGGCAGAACGTTTCGACCGGGGGGCCCTGGGAAGGCAAAATCGGCTATTCGCGCGCGGTGCGCGTCGGCCAATTCGTGCAGGTCTCCGGCACGACCGCGATGACGGGAGCGGGACTCGTGGGGAAGGACGATCCCTATGCGCAGACCATTCAGGCGTTGAAGACGATTGAAGCGGCGCTGGGGCAGGCGGGCGCATCAATCGCGGATGTGGTCCGGACCCGTATCTATATGGCCAATATCGACCAATGGCAGGAAGTCGGTCGTGCGCATGGGGAAGTGTTCGGGTCGGTCCGGCCGGCGACCACCATGGTGGAAGTGAAGCGTTTGATCGATCCGGATATGTTGATTGAAATCGAAGCTGACGCCATTGTCGCGTAGCGCCAGTGGGAGCACCATGAGCAGGCCGTCTCCGGAAATTGCTCATCTGTGTAAGATCGATCCGGTGATGAAGCGGGTGATCGACGCGGTTGGTCCCTATGCGCTGCCGCCTCCACCAAGGCGCTCCCCGTTTGAGTCGCTCGTTCGCGCCATTGCCTATCAGCAACTGCATGAGAAAGCGGCGGAGAGTATCCTCAAGCGGTTCATGGCATTGTGTCCTGGCCGTCGATTTCCCCGGCCGGCTGATGTGCTGGCGCTGGCGCCGGAGAGTATTCGAGCGGCGGGGTTCTCTCGCGCGAAGATTGCCGCGCTGCAGGACTTGGCGGCGAAGGCGATCGACGGGACCCTGCCGAGCGCGGCCGTCATTCGACGGCTCGACGATGATGCCATCGTCGAGCGGCTGGTGGCGGTGCGAGGGATTGGCCGGTGGACCGTGGAAATGTTGCTGATCTTTCAGCTTGGCCGACCCGATGTCCTGCCGGTCGATGACTTCGGCGTGCGCAATGGATTTCGAATCGCATACAAACGAAAGGCGATGCCGACGCCCAGGGAGTTGATGCAGTACGGAGAACGATGGAGGCCCTATCGCACCGCGGCCGCCTGGTACCTCTGGCGCGCGGTGGATCAGGCGAAAGCCATGCGAACGGTGATGCTGCTGTCGAAACTGTCGACAAAGCGAGTCTCCAATGGCCGATCCGCATAAGCGTCTCGACGCGAACCGCTCCGGCAACTTCTTTGTCGATACCAGCTGCATCAATTGCGATGCCTGCCGACAACTGGCTCCTGCCAGCTTCGAGGAGGTCGGAGAATATTCAGCGGTGGTGCACCAACCTGTCAGTGCCCAGGAAATCAGAGAGGCGTACCGCGCCCTCCTCGCCTGCCCCACCGGGTCAATCGGAACCGAGCACAGTGACAATAGCGTGATGCAGGCGGCCAAGGCTGACTTTCCACTTCCGGTGGAAGGCCGCGTGTACTACTGCGGCTTCAATTCAGAAAAGTCCTTCGGCGCGAATAGTTTCTTCATTCAACATCCTGACGGCAATTGGCTGATCGATTCGCCTCGTTATGTGAAGCAGTTGGTCGAGGCCTTCGATCGGATGGGAGGAATCGCACATATCTTCCTGACCCATGAAGACGACGTAGCCGAGGCGGGCAGGTATGCAGAGCGATTCGGGGCGAAGCGGATCATTCACCGCGCGGATGCCCATGCCATGCCTGATGCAGAAGTGATCATCGATGGATGGGATTCCCGCTCGTACGGCGAGATGTTTCACATCATTCCCGTCCCTGGCCATACCGCGGGCAGTCTTTGTCTGCTGTACCGAGACCGGTTCCTGTTCACGGGCGATCATCTTTGGTGGGAGCCGGAGACCAACGAGCTGGCCTCTCCGCGGCAGTTGGTCTGGGACGCGGACGCATTGCACCACTCAATCGCCCGCCTGGCGTCTCATCCGTTCGAATGGGTGCTGGCTGGGCATGGAGGTCGGATTCATTTGCCTCAAGCGCACATGCACGGGGCATTGCAGGAGTTGATGAGACGTCGAGGGGGAGATAGACAGTCATGAACGTCGTGCTTGCAGCTGCCTGTGCCGGGCTTGTGATGGCCGTGGTGGGTATGGCCTACACCGACTCCCCTGCTGCCGACAAGGACCAGCTCTTAATCGCCGCGGCGGAACGCAATGACGTCGAGTCGGTCCGACGGCTGCTGAGAGATGGCGCCGGCGTTCAGGCTCGTGATCAGCAGGGGCGGACGGGTTTACTGGCCTCGACCTATCACAACCATGTTGAAGTGGCGAAACTGCTGATCGAGGCCGGGGCCGACGTCAATGCGCAGGATGCCCTGCAGAACAGTCCGCTGCTGCTGGCCGGAGCGAGCGGGTACCTGGAGATCCTCAAACTGACTCTCACCGCCCATCCCGACTTCACGATCTACAACCGCTACGGCGGGACCGCCTTGATCCCGGCTTGCGAGCGGGGCCACGTCACAGTGGTGAAAGAATTGCTCAAGACGAAGATCGATGTGAACCACGTCAACCGCTTGGGCTGGACCGCTTTGCTGGAGGCCATTCTCTTGAGTGATGGAGGCCCGGCCCACCAGGAAATTGTCCGGTTGTTGCTAGCTGCGGGGGCGGATCCCAACCTGCCAGACCATGACGGTGCCACTCCCCTTCGCCATGCGTTGCAGAAGGGCCATAGGGTGATCGCTGATCTCTTGCGGGCCGCGGGAGCAAGGGAATAGCTACAGGCTGTAGGCCGGTTCTCGGTTCAGCTGCCTCGATAGGTGCTGTAGCCGAAAGGGCTCAGGAGCAGAGGAATGTGGTACGGCTGCGTGACGTCGCGCAGGCTGAAGGTCACGACGATCTCAGGATAAAAGCTCGCCACGTTCTGTGCGCGAAAATAGGTCGTAACCTCAAACGTGAGGCGGTAGACTCCCGTCTGAAGTCGAAGGTTCGCCGGGTACAATTCCTCAATGCGGCCGTCGGTATCCGTCCTGCCCTTGCTGAGCAGTTTCCAACCCCCTGCTAATCCTTGACCTTCCAAGGTGACAGGAATGCTCTGCGCCGGTCGACCTTGCGCAATGTCGAGCACATGGGTGCTGATTCGTGAATCGCTCATCTCTCTCCTCTCTGGCCGGGACTCAGTGAGCCGGGGAGATTGCCATGAGTCCGGGAATCTTCAGCGCGCCCACCGTTTCCTGAATCAATGGAATCACCGCCGGTCTTGTGAAGCCCTTTCGCCAGGCGAGTGCAATTCTTCGTTCCGGAACCGGTTTCATGAACTCCACAACAACCAGCCGCTTGTTGTGATGTTTGGCGGTCACCGCACTCGAAGGCATGACGGTAATGCCCAGCCCGGAGGCCACCATCTGACGGATCGTTTCCAGTGAATTGCCCTGCAAACTCTCTGTGTCGGAGCGGCTGAGTTCCGGACAGGTCTGCAGCACCTGCTGCCGGAAGCAATGACCCGCATGCGGCAAGAGCACACGCTCGGCGGCCAGCAGGCCGGAATCGATCCTGGTTCGCTTGGCTAACCGATGGTCGGACGGGACGACGGCTTTGAAGGGTTCGTCATATAAGGCTTGTGTCAGAATGCCCGGCTCGTCAAATGGCAAGGCAATCATGATGACGTCCAATTTGCCGCTCTTCAGCATCGCGGTCAGATTCACGGTCAAATTCTCTTCGATCTCCAGCGGCATGCCGGGGGCTCGCTTGTGCAGCAGCGGGATCAGGTCTGGCAGCAGGTACGGCCCTACCGTCGCAATGACGCCGAACCGTAATGCGCCGACGAGCTGATTCTTGCCCTGAGCGGCCAGCAGTTTGATCTGATCCGCTTCTTCCAGGACGCGTTGCGCCTGATGGACGATCTGCTCTCCAAGCGGAGTGAGCTCGACGTGATTCTTCCGTCGTTCGAAAATGCCCACCCCTAATTCGTCCTCTAATTTTTTGATGGCCAGGCTGAGTGCCGGCTGAGTGACGAACATCCGGTCCGCCGCCCGTCCGAAATGGCGTTCCCGCGATACCGCCACGATATATTGCAATTCGGTTAAGGTCATGAAGGTGTCCTCAGCGATAAAGTATGCTAATCGGTGAGCAATATATTATCAATTGGATTGATGGATCGGCAATCGGTAGCATTTTCCCAGGACGGTCGATGACTGTCGTGAAGCACCCAGAAAGACATGGCCGGGAAGGAAAAGGAGGCACTATCATGAACGCAGCGAGAGTCAGATGGTTCAGGGTCGGAGCGGCCTGCGTGGGGGCTCTGATGTTGATTGCCACGACCGGTGTGTTGGGAGGAGAGCCGGTTTCTCAGCCGAAGGACAGGCAAGTCGCACAGGAGGTGCCGCTCGGATTGGAGGATCCCGCGGGGTACATTCCGGCCGACAATCCGCAGACGGCCAAGAAAATCGAGCTTGGGCGAATACTGTTCTTCGACAAGCGGCTGTCCAAGACGAACACTGTGGCCTGTGCGAACTGTCACATGCCTGGACTGGCGTTCACCGATGGACAGGCCGTGTCTCTGGGAATCAATCGGCTGCAGGGTGGACGAAGCGCGCCGACAGCCATCAACCGTGTGTATAGCAAGGTGCAATTCTGGGATGGTCGCGCTCAGACCTTGGAAGAGCAATCGACCGGGCCGTTCATCAATCCGGTCGAGCACGGATTTCTCGACTATGATGAAATGACGACGAAGATGAAGAAGCTGAGCGGCTACCGCCAATTGTTCAAAGAGGTGTTTGCGGACGACATTACGGAAAAGAATATCGGCAAGGCGATCGCCAGCTTCCAACGCACGCTGATCTCCGGAAACAGCCCCGCGGATCGGTTCGATTTTGGCGGGGACGAGCAGGCTTTGAGCGCCTCTGCCAAGCGTGGCCTGGAATTGTTTCGCGGCAAAGCGCGCTGCACGCGATGCCATTCCGGCTTCAACTTTACCGATGAGAAGTTTCACAACCTCGGCATCGGCTGGGATACCAACACCGTGGACTTGGGTCGCTACATGGTAACCAAAAATCCAGAGGACATCGGTGCGTTCAAGACGCCGACCTTACGGGAGATTTCGCGCACCGCTCCCTATATGCACGATGGACGATTCGGAACCCTGGAAGAGGTGGTGAGCTTTTACAACCAGGGCGGGATTCAGAATCCCCACCAGGACAATACGATCATTCCGCTCGAACTGACCGAGACGGAACAGCAGGATGTAGTGGCTTTCCTGCGGTCGCTTAATGGTGAGGGATGGCAACAGGTGACGGCTCCGATCGAGTTTCCGAAGTAATCGCCGCTTGCAAGAGGAGGAAGGGCCGTGGTCTTCTGACTCCGGCCCTTCCCTGCTCTCCGTGAGACTGCTTGCAAATGCCTGCTCCATACGGGTAACAGAGAGAAGAGAGTGGCGTTTGTGCCCGGATTGATTCTGCTCATATGATGACTGCTGTTTCCCGTTGGATCGATCGCAATATTCTGGAGCTCGCGCGCGACTTCCAGCTCTCCTATTTGCCCCCGCTCATGGTCTATATGGCCGCCGGCATTTCCGGGCTCACCGGCATCGTGGGCACGTTCTTTGTGAAAGACTATTTGGGTCTGTCCGCCGCCTTCCTCGCGGCGTTGGGTTTCTGGGCCGGGATCCCCTGGGCGCTCAAAATGCCGTTCGGGCATCTGGTCGATCTGTTGTGGCGCTGGAAAAGCCTGCTCGTGTATTTCGGCGCCGGGGTGATTGCCGCCAGTCTGCTGATCATGGTCGGTTTGATCGGTCATCGCGAGGCCATGGTGGCCATCATGCCGGCGGAAGTCTGGTACGTGCTGAGCGCACTGTTGGCGCCGATCGGTTATGTGATTCAGGATACGGTGGCCGATGCCATGACGGTTGAGGCCGTCCCGAGGGTGGACGAACAGGGCCGGCCCATCGATGAAGCCAGGTTGAAGCTGATGCACACGACGATGCAGACGCTCGGGCGTGTCGCCATCATCAGCGGCGGCATTCTGGTCGCCCTCATCAATCTCTACCTGTTCACGGGTGTCGAAAATCTGCCGAAAGACAAAGTGGCCGAAATCTATCAGCATGTCTACCTGTTGGCCCTGACCATTCCGGCCGTGTCGGTACTCGGCGTAATCGCCGCCTCGTTCCTCCGTGTACGGGCCAGGCGCCGGCTGCTTCGCCAGGGGATGACGCCGGATCAGGTTGCTGCGGTGATGGACCGACCTGAAGAGCCGACCAGGCCCAATTGGTGGATTCTGGGAGGGAGCCTGGCGTTCGTCCTGTTTACGCTG
The DNA here is from genome assembly GCA_009594995.1 of Nitrospira sp. GTDB lineage: Bacteria > Nitrospirota > Nitrospiria > Nitrospirales > Nitrospiraceae > Nitrospira_A. Next base: position 21,988 of record VOPR01000047.1, read on the forward strand.
ACCGTGGGCGTGGCAGACTTTCCATTCAGTGAAGAAATCGTCTTCGCCGGATCGATGGCCATCGTCTCAGTCTTGATGGTCCGTCTGACCCGCGAGCTGGCACCAGACGCCAGGCATGTCCTCGTAGGCACGGCTCTGGTGGTTTTCGTGTTTCGTGCGGTGCCGGGTCCCGGCGAGGGTGCCACCTGGTGGATGATCGATACGCTGGGGTTTGACCAACACTTCCTGTCCGTGCTGTCCCTCATCGGCAGTGCCCTGACGCTCGCGGGCATGTTTCTCTTCCGCCGGTTTATGGCCGAACGGTCCATCGCCTATGTCGTCGGCTTTCTGACCGTGGCGGCGTTTGTGCTGGGGCTCCCCATCGTCAGCATGTATTACGGCCTTCACCAATGGACCGCGGCGTTGACCGGCGGTGTGATCGATGCGCGGTTTATCGCGTTGGTGAATACCGCGCTGGAATCGCCCCTGGGTCAGATCTCCATGATCCCCATGTTGGCCTGGATTGCGAACTCCGCGCCGGCGAATTTGAAGGCCACTTATTTTGCCGTCATGGCTTCCTTCACCAATCTCGCGTTGTCGCTCAGTCAGCTAGGGACGAAATACCTCAACGAGCTATTCGTGATCACCCGGGAGGTGCGTGATCCAGTCACCAACGCGCTTCAGACGCCCGATGATTACAGCCAATTGGGCATGTTGCTGATCGTGCAGACGGTGCTGGGTCTCGCCCTGCCTTTCGCCGCGATTCTGTTTGCGCGGTTCTCGCGTTTTCGAAGTGCCTGAGCGAGAGGACGTCATCAGCTATGCATGCGTTCGAATTTCTCGCCGACCACGGCGCCGCAGTTATTTTCTGGGTCGTGTTCGTCGAGCAACTTGGTGTGCCGCTTCCTGCTATTCCGCTCCTCATCGCCGCCGGCGCATTGGTCGGAGCCGGAAAGATGAGCCTGGCGACTGCGCTGTTGGTGCCGGTTGCCGCTTCCCTTCCGCCGGACCTCGCCTGGTACTACCTGGGGCGTCTCAAGGGCGGCAGGGTCTTGGGGTTCCTCTGTCGTTTGTCGCTGGAGCCGGATTCCTGCGTCCGGGATACGGAAAATCTGTTTCACCGGTACGGACCTCGCGGGTTGCTGCTGGCGAAATTCATCCCAGGCTTCAGCACCGTGGCGCCGCCGCTGGCGGGCATTGTCGGCATGTCCGGCGCGACGTTTGCCTTGTACGATATCGGAGGCACCTTGATCTGGGCGGCGGTCAGCGCCGGGATCGGAGCATTGTTCAGCAATCAATTGGAGCAGCTCGTCGGGCTGTTCGACCAGGCCGGCGGACTCCTGCTCGCGATCCTGCTGGCGGGGCTGGCCGGATTTATCGCCTATAAGTTCTATCACCGGCAAAGGTTTCTCCGGCACCTGCGCATGGCGAAAATTTCCGTGGAGGAGCTCAAGCGGCGAATGGATGCCGGTGATGCCATCAGCGTGGTTGATGTCCGGCATCCGCTCGCGCTGGAACTCGATCCTGAAACCATTCCCGGCGCCATCAACTTTACCTTGGAAGAAATCGAGCATCGGCACCAGGAAATCCCGCGCGATCGCGATATTGTGCTCTACTGTTCCTGCCCGAATGAAGTGTCCAGCGCGAGAACGGCTTTTTTGCTCAAGAAGAAGGGCATTCACCGCGTGCGCCCGCTCGAAGGGGGGCTGGATGCCTGGCGAGAACGTAAGTTTCCCGTGGAGCGACGGGTGAATATCGAACTCGGTGGGTGAGCCCATGAGACAAGGTTCCAGCATGGAAAGGGGTGCGCCAATGGCATATGCGGGACCTCTGCTCATCGCAGGCGTTGTGCTGCTGGCCGGAGCAGCGGAGGCGGGAGCGCGGGAGAATATTCGGCCGACCGGGAGTGATGCCACGGCGTGGCTGATGAAGAGCCCTTCGCGCCAGAAGGCTACCGGTGTGAAGTACAAGGTGGTGGGCATCTTTCAGCGCGACAACCAGTTTATCGGTGGGTCGGCCGTGGCCGATGTGCTGGAGCAGGTTGAATTCGAATTCGCCTGGCCGCTGGAAGAAGGAGCGCAGCCCAAGGTGCTTCCCAACATCCCGACCAAGGTCGATCATCTTCGTGACGGCTCCGCGGTTTGTCCGGCTCCGATTCTCAAGAGTGCCTATGAACACTTTGATCTGAAAAGCATCACCGTGATCGGATCGATGTTCGCCCTGGTGGGTGAGCGGAGAACGCCGGACATGGATGAATACGTCGGCGGGGGCGGCTGCAAGGGCACCCATGCGGTTCAGGGGCAGGTTCGTGAGGAACAGCTGCTCGTGACCGTGCCGCCGGAATTGTTGGCCGGTTCAGTGGCGAAAGGACAGGTGTTAAAGCAGCAGGAGCAAGGCTGGACCTGGACCTTCACACCCGTTCCGTAGCGTTGAGCATGAAGAGGCCCTCCGTCCGCAGTCTTTCTCTCCTGGCATCCCCTTGATCTGTGCTGTATGATGAGCATCTAACACGTCATAAGACGTGAAACGCGAAGAGAAGCGCAGAAGTACGACGAATCTTTTCAAGAACGCAAAGCCTCTAAGGATTCACGACTCACCAAGAAAGGGGGCGACCGGT
>VOPR01000084.1 GCA_009594995.1 Nitrospira sp.
GTATAGCGGCGCATGATCTCGTGGAAGTAGGAGCGAGGGAGTCCGGCGTCCTGGGCGGCATGGGTGACATTGCCCTGGTGGATGGTCAGTTTGGTCGAAATATATCGACGGTTGAAGGCTTCCAGCACCTGTTCTTTGGCTTTGGCGTAGGGGAGGTGCAAATAGTCTTCGTCGGGCACGTCCCGTTGCCGTTCACTGGGAACCGCCAACATGCCGGCCACATCCGCAATTCCGATGCGATCACCTTTGGCGAGCATGACCGCCCGTTCCATCACGTTGCGGAGCTCCCGGACATTGCCAGGCCAGGGATAGGCGACAAGCTCTGTCACAGCTGAAGGGTGCAGGTCCTCCACGCGTTTCGTGAACTCTTTGGCATAGCGGGCGATGAAGTGCCGTGCGAGCACGGGGATGTCTTCGGTCCGCTCCCGCAGCGGCGGCACGCGGATCACCATGACGTTGAGGCGGAAGAAGAGATCTTTCCGGAACTCATTCCGTTTCACCTTTTCGGCCAGATCCTGATTCGTGGCCGCGATAAAACGTACGTTGACCTTACGCTGTTGTGTGCTTCCGACGGCTCGCACCTCACCAGCCTCCAGCACGCGCAACAGTTTGGCTTGGAGGTTGGCCGGCAGGTCGCCGATTTCATCCAGAAACACGGTGCCGTGGCTACCGGATTCGATCAAGCCGGTGCGGTCGGCGACGGCACCGGTGAACGCCCCACGCACGTGTCCGAAGAGTTCGCTCTCCACCGTGCCTTCTGAAAAGGTCGTGCAGTCGACGACTTGGAAGGGCCCGTCGCTATCCAGGCTCCGTTCATGAATCGCCTTCGCGATCAACTCTTTGCCCGTACCGGTCTCTCCGATAATCAGTGTCGTCGAGGAGACCCGGGCGATGGCTTCGATCATGGCCATCACGTTTCTGATCGGGGGGCTGACGCCCACCAGGTTCTTGAAAGGAATCCGGGGTGCGGCAGGTGCGTCGGGAGAGGCTTGCAAGAGAATTTCCGACATGCGCATGGCGCGATGAATCCTTGCTGCCAAGTCCATAGGGTCGTAGGGCTTCACAATATAGTCGAATGCTCCGTGACGCATGGCATCGATCACCGTCTCGATCGCATCCACTCGGCTGAGAATGATCACAGGGATGCGCCGGTTGAGATCCTGTACGCGTCGCAGCAACTCTATTCCGCTCATGCCAGGTAAGCGCACATCGGCGATAATGAGATCGATCGGCTGTTGTTGCAGGCGTTCAAGCGCGCCCTCGGCCGTGGCGTTAATAACGAGGGTGACCTCGTCATCTTCGTGGCGGGGCAATTCCTGCTCCACCGTGCGCAAGAACAGGTCCACGTCCCCCGCGTCGTCCTCAACCAGCAGGACCGTGAAGACCTTGTGTTTACTCCCTGACATCCTCGTCTCCCTCAGAAACCTCTACAATTCCGTCACCGCAGTAAGTCTGGGTGCCTGATGCTGCGCGGGGCACGGGGAAATGCTCAATAAAGGCCTATTCCGAACGTATCTTAGGAGGTGGGAACGAGGCAAATCAACTCATTGTGGGACCTCCCGACAGTTCAGCGGGAGGTGAAGCGCGACCCCCAGACAAGGACGTCGTATTGGTAGAGCTTCGTGTAGCTGTCTGTGGATTTTATGGAAAGAGTCGGGGCGGTGTGCTGCTCTTGTTTTGGCATCGGGTGAGCGATCGTGCGAGCGCCTGCCCATTGCCCGCAATATTGATGGGCTTACCGTGCGTTTGCTTGCCGGGGATGCTAGTTCCCTCCATGCAGGATCTCATGAGTGGCTTGATTCATACGGTAGGATTCATTTGCCGACAGCTGTGGAACAGCATTCAAGACAATCAATGGGTGATTCCTTGGAAACAAGGAGGAGAGAGAGGCGTAAGAAGGTGCGATGGTGAGTTTCGCTTGTTGGTTCGTGGAGATCTCCGGTTTTCTGCTTTCTTGGGTTGGACCAATGAACGAATTGGGCTTCGTGCGAGCCCGGTTTTGGATTGCATCGAAAGTGTGGGGTGCGATGATCCGGGTTTCGAGTGCGCGTGGTTCACTGCGGGTATAGCGTGCTGGAATCCCCGCATGCGGCTTGTGCGCGCCAGCGAGAACCCTGACGTTTCGCTTGTGCATGGTTTCGAGAGCGGATGGCGGTTGGGATGCAGGTCGATTCTGCCACGCTGTCGTCTGATCTATTGGATTGCCCGGAGGCCAGGTGCGAGAAGGAGAGGCGAGAGGCGTCGCACAGGTACCTGCCGCCACCGCTAGTATTGGATTGAGGACCACCGAAAGGACGAGAAATCTTTCGAGCCACTGTATTGGAAAAGTATGCATCATGCGGCTCCTTTTCTTCTGCGGCTTGCCTTCTTGCAGCCCGGCGGGCTGCCGATAGGCATTCGAAACATCTCTGGTGTTTCTCGCTTGCGAGCTGTTGATGAGGCATATTTCGTTCCATCTCTGTGGGGAACGCGGAGCGAGTGGGGCTTGGGCGGCAACTACGCGCTGATGGGGTTCATTCGAGGCGCAGGGATGGTTTCCTGTTCTGGCCCCGTGCGGGGCGGGCTTCATGAACCAGCGTCAATCGCACTGTGTCTGGTGTGTGGAATCGAACGGTTTGAGGCGAGGCACTCTGGTACGGCGAGGATAACTCCTCGCGCATCACTTCTCAAAGATCAGCATTAGATAGGCCAGGAACAGGAGCAGGTGGACGGCTCCGAGCAGGACGTTGGTGCGCCTGACGGCAAAGGTCAGCATGCTCACCACAAAAGTCAGGAGCAGGAGAATGGTATCAACCGAGTCGATGCCGAGGATGATGGTCGAGTCGGTGAAGAATCCGATGCCCAGTACGGCTGGAATTGTAAGGCTGATACTGGCCAGTACCGATCCCAGCAGGATATTGACGGAGCGCTGTAATTGATTGGCCAGAGCGGCGCGAACCGCACCGAGCGATTCGGGGGCCAAGACGAGACCCGCGACCAACACACCACCCAAGGCATGGGGGGCGTTCCAGCGCCGGAGCGTGTAATCAATCGGCGTGGCGACATGTTCCGAGAGGATCACGAGCGGCAGTAGATAGGCCAGGAGGAGCAGCGTATGAAACAATACGGACCCTCCAGGGGAAGCCTGGTGTTGATGCAGCAATGCTGCCTTGCGTTTGCCCGGGCCGCGCGGCGCGACGAAATAATCACGATGACGCAAATTCTGAATCGCGAGAAACACCCCATAGAGTCCGAGCGACATGACGATGAGAAACATGGATTGATGCGAAGAAAAGGTGGGGCCCGGGGAGGAGACCGTATAACTCGGCATGACGAGCCCCAGCACGGCCAACGGGACAATCACCGCCAGGAACGCATTGGCTCCTTGAAGATTGTACGTTTGTTCGTGGTAGCGCAACCCGCCAAGCAAGAGTGAGAGTCCCACCATCCCGTTCAGGACGATCATGACCACGGCAAACATGGCGTCTCTGGCTAGTGAGGCATTGCCGTTTCCCGTATACATGAACGCCGCAATCATCATCACTTCGATTCCAGTGACCGACAAGGTGAGGATCACGGTGCCCATCGGTTCGCCGAGCCGGGCGGCAAGATGCTCGGCATGGCGAAGCACGGCAAAGGCCGAGAGAGCGATGACGAGCAAGAGCCACCCGAGCACGGCGCTCAATCGCACAGGATTCGAGAGATCACTCAGCCAGTCGTGGCCGTACAGGAAGAAGAGTCCGGCGGTGCTGAGAGGAACAAGCAGAAGCCACTCGCCGAGCGCACGATCGTAACGAGGCGGCGTGTTGCGGTTGGGAAAACGCAGAAGTGCCGACTCCTGTTCCTTGGGGGTAGCGACAGACAACATAGGTAAGGTGACCGGTGGACGTACGGACCGATGTGGTTCAGGTGCTGCCTTTAAGCCCGATGATGCCGAGTACGATGCACAGGAGAGAAAAGACTTTGATGATCGAGACCGACTCTGCGAACAGCACGATTCCCAACAGGGCGGTGCCTGCGGCTCCAATGCCGGTCCACACCGCATACCCCGTGCCCACAGGAATGCTCTTTAACGCCTGGGCGAGACAGCCGAAGCTTGCTGCCATGGCGACCACGGTGCCTAAGGTGGGCCAGAACCGCGAGAATCCATCCGTATATTTCAATCCGATCGCCCAGCAGATTTCGAAAAGTCCGGCGATCACCAGCAACGTCCACGCCATAGTGTTCAACTCAGAGACTGTGTGGCGTGTGACTCGCAGAGGGAACGCCAACATGAACGACAATTTCTCCAGAGCACGATGATACAGGATCACACGCCCCGGCGAACCTCGGCATTTCACTAGGTGGAATGGAGATGAAATCGAATGGATGACAGGCGACAACCTCAGTCGCAGAGGCGCGTCGTCAATGCGCAGGTTCACCTGAACTCGCGGCCGGGTTGTCAGGCCGGTCGAACCACTGATAGAGCACGGGCAGTACGATTAAGGTCAGAAGGGTTGAGCTGACGAGCCCTCCGATGACGACGATGGCCAGCGGCCGTTGCACTTCCGATCCGATTCCATGTGAGAGCGCCAGGGGCAGCAAACCCAGCAGCGCCACCACAGCCGTCATCAGGACGGGGCGCAACCGTAATGAGCAGCCGGTGACGACGGCTTCATCCCCGGCCATCCCCTCCGCGCGAAGCTTGTTGATGTAAGACACCAGGACGATGCCGTTCAGCACAGCCACGCCGAAGAGATTGATGAATCCCACGGAGGCCGGCACGCTGAGATATTCACCGGTCAGCCACAGTGCTGCGATGCCGCCGATCAGAGCAAACGGCAGGTTCAAAATGATCAGGGCTGCATGGCGCAGGGAATTGAAGGAGGAGAATAGAATCAGGAAAATCACACCAATCGTCAGCGGCACCACGATCTTCAGGCGCGCCATGGCTCGTTGCATGTTTTCGAAGGAGCCGCCCCATTGCAGGCGATAGCCGGTGGGTAGCGGCACCTGTCGCGTGATCTTGGTTTGAGCTTCATGCACGATGCTCTCAATGTCCCGGCCGAACGTGTTGAAGCCGACGTAAATTCTGCGTTGCAGGCCTTCGCGGCTGATCAGGGCCGGTCCCTCGCGCAGTTCCACCTTGGCGATGTTTCCTAGCGGGATCAGCGCGCCGGAGGCGGTGGTCAAAAGAATATTGCTGATGGTATCCACACTGTCGCGATATTGCTCGGGGTAGCGCAGGATCAGATCGAAGCGGCGCTGACCTTCATAGACGCGTGTCGCCGGGTCCGCGCCGATCGCTGTTGTAATGATCTCGCGGACGTGGGCGACATTGATGCCGTGGCGGGCGATTTTACCGCGGTCGATGTCGATGGTCAGATACGACTGTCCGAACAGCTGCTCCACACGCACGTCCTTCACGCCCTGAATGCCGCTCATGATGGTCTGAATCTTCTCGGCGGTGCTGCGCAAGACGTCCAGGTCTTCGCCGAGCACCTTCACGGTCGCTTCAGAACGGACTCCGGAGACCAGTTCGTCGACTCGCTGCTGAATGGGCTGACTGATCAGGAAGTTGGCTCCGGGAATGCGTTGCAGGCGGCGCCGAATCGCATCGTCCAGTTCCGCCTTGGTATGGGCGGTCTTCCATTGGTCCATCGGCGCGAGCGACACGACGGGATCGCTGGAGTTGGGCTCCTGGGGATCATTGCCTAATTCGGTCCGCCCGATCTTGGACACGACCATCCGGGCCTCCGGGAACTCCAGGACCGCCCGTTGCATTTCCTTCTCGATCTCGATCGATTTTTCCAGCGAGATGCCGGGAAGGCGGATCGTCTGCGGTGAGACCGAGCCCTCGTTGAGAATCGGAATGAACTCGCCGCCGAGAAATGGAAACAAGGCGAGACTCGCCGCCAGCAGGACCAGGGCCAGTCCCAACACCATCCTGCGATGACCGAGCGCCCAGCCCAGAGCGGGCAGGTAAGCACGCTTAATCCATCGCAGCAACAGCGTGTCCTCTTCTCTGGCATCCTTCAAGACCAGCGAGCACAGTACGGGCGACAGCGTGAGGGAGAGCAGCAAGGAAATCAGGAGCGCGATGATGATGGTATAGGCCAGCGGCTGGAACATCTTCCCTTCCATGCCCTGGAGGGAGAGAATGGGAAAAAACACAATGATGATGATCAAAATGCCGAACACGACCGGCTGGCCCACTTCCATCGAGGCCCGCAGGATCGTCGACGTGGTCCCCGTCGATGCATCCCGATGTTCCGATAAATGGCGGTAAATGTTTTCGACCACCACCACTGAGCCATCCACCATCATGCCGATGGCGATGACCAGCCCTCCCAGCGACATGAGATTGGCGGTCAGGCCGACGCGATCCATCACGATAAACGTCGCAAGCGGAGTCAGCAGCAGGGTGGCGGTGACGATGAGGGCGCTCCGGACGTTGCCCAGAAAAAGAAACAGTACGACGACCACCAGCAGCATCCCCTCCAGCAGGGCCTTATACACCGTGCCGAGCGCGGCGGTGATCAACTCGATCCGGTCATAAAATGGCACGATGCGGAGCCCGTCGGGCAGCAGTTTGTGCGCGTGGATGTCGTCGATTTTGGCTTTGACCGCCTGCACCACCTCGCGAGCGTTTCCGCCACGAAGCATCAACACGATGCCGGTCACCGTTTCCTGTTGGCCGTTGATCACCGCCGCGCCATGGCGAATCGCGCTGCCGATGCGCACCTCGGCCACATCGCGGATATACACCGGTGTGCCGCCGACCTCTTTCACGACGATCTGCTCGATGTCGGCCACCGTCTTGATGAGCCCGATGCCTCGCACGATGTACCGTTCGGAATTTTTCTCCAGGATGTTTCCGCCGGCATTGGCGTTGTTCTGTTCCACTGCCATAAAGATATCGTGCAAACCGAGGTTGTACTTCCGGAGAAGGCCCGGGTCCACCATGACCTGATACTGTTTGACGAAGCCGCCCAGCGAATTGACATCCACCACATCGGGCAGCCCTTTGAGCAACGGTCTGATGAGCCAATCCTGGAGCGTCCGGCGCGCCATCAGTTCGGACTCAGTGATCTTGGTGCCTGCCGCGTCGTCCTGCGGACCCTTCAAGACATATTGATAGACCTCGCCCAGACCCGTCGTATTGGGCACCAATTGGGAAAGCGAACCGGGCGGCAGCTGGTCCTGAACCTCTAGCACCCGTTCCAGGACCACCTGGCGTGCCAGGTAAATATCGACATTGTCTTCGAAGATGACGTCGATCATGGAGAGGCCGACCTTCGAGAGGGAGCGGACCTCCACCAGGCCGGGTGCGCCGGTCAGCTGAAGCTCAAGAGGAAAGGTGACGAAGCGTTCGATTTCCTCGGGCGAGAGTCCCGGTGCTTTGGTGACGACCTGAACGAGCACCGTTGTGACATCGGGAAAGGCATCGATGGGAATCGTCTGAAAGGCATACAGTCCGCCCAGCGAGAGCGCCAAGGCAATGACCACAACCAGGACACGTTGGCGGAGAGCCAGCTGAAGCAGCGAGGAGATCATGCGGTCAGATCTGCGCTCCGAGCAACTCGGACTTGAGCACATAGGATCCAGTGATGACGACGGCGTCCTGCTCCTCGACACCGCCGAGCACCTTGACCTCTTTGCCGTTTGAATCGCCGAGCTGGACGGGGCGTATCTCAAAGAGCCCTGGTTCACGCTGGACAAAGACGAATTGGCGATCCCGGTCACGCTGAATGGCGGTTTCCGGAAGGAGGAGCACATTCGGCTCCGGGTCGGAATACACCCGGACGGTGGCGTACATTTCCGGCTTCAGTTTGCGCTCCGGGTTGGGAAGTTCGAGGCGAAGTCGCATGGTGCGGGTTGCCGGCTCGAGCACATCGCCGACATAGGTAATGCTTCCTTGAAATGTCTGCCCCGGGTAGGCGGAGACATGTACCTCCACCAATTGACCCGGGCCGGTCTGGTCGTTGCGGATGTAAGGAATGTCTTTTTCCGGAATTTTAGCCGTGACCCAGACTTCGGACAGGTCGGCGACCACGAAGAGTTTCTCGGTCGTTTCCACGACTTCTCCTTTGGTCAGGTTCCGGGCGATGACGCGGCCGTCGAAGGGGGCCACGACCGGCACATGGGAACGGATGGTGTGATTCCGGTCCAGATGCCGCAGGTCCTCCTCGGTCAGCCCCAGGAGCAGCAGGCGATCCCTGGCTTCCCGTTGTTCAGCACGGAGGCTGATCATTTCGCCCTCACGCCGTTGGGACTCGGCCAGCCCGATGACTTTTTCTTTGAGGAGCAGTTCCGCCCGTCGAAAAGCCCGGTCGGCGACGTTCAGTTTGGCTGTGGCTTTGAGGTAGGCCGACTGAGCCATGCCTAGTTCGCTACTGTAGAGGAGAGCCAGGAGCGTACCGCCTTTCACTTCTCGGCCGAGGTCCGCATAGACATCGATGACGCGGCCTCGGACGAGTGTGGTGATCTCCGCCAGGGCATGTTCATTCGGTTCAACCGTACCGGGGAAATCCCGAAAGGTGCGAAACTCTCCGCGCGCGATCGGTTGCACCGTGATACCGGCGGCTTTGAGTTTTTCGGCCGTCAGCCGAACCAGACCGCTCTCCGAGGAGGAGGCTGGCGGGTTTGCACCCGTGGCGTTCGGAGGTGGGCCGTCGCATCCGGTCATGATCTGTAGGGTGAAGAGGGCCAGCAGCGGCAGGACCTGCCATCGTCGCGAACGGTCGCGCCAAGAGACAGGGGCGGTGATGAGAGTCGGATCAGGTAATGACATTATAAGGCTCCCCCCACGGCGCGCTCCAAGAGGGCGAGCGATATCGAGAGGTCAAATTGGGCCTGCGCATAGTCCAGCAATATCTGACGTTGCACGCGCTGGGCGTCCAGTACTTCGATCAGGCTGGAAGCACCTTGTTGAAAACTGAATTTGGCGATGCGCAGTGCTTCTTCCGCCTGTTTCAACAGTCCCTTTTCGTAGACCTCGATCAAATCCGCGGTGGTTTTTGCATCTTGAAAATGTTGGCTGATATTCCGGATGAGTTCATTGCGTGCGCGCAGAAATTCGGCCTCGCCTTTCCGTTTGCTGCCAAACGCCGAGATGATTTCTCCCTGCCGACGATCCCACACAGGGGTGGGGAACGAGACTCCGCCGGTAAACGCTTCCCGGCCGATTTCCCGCCAGTAGCTGCCTCCGATCGTGATGTTGGGCATGCGCGCCTGCCGTTCGAATTCCAGGCTGTGGTCTGCCTGTTCGACGACTTTCCTCAGCCGCAGGATCGTCGGATGTTCGCTGAGGGCGCGTTCAGTCAGGATATCGATGCCGAACCCGGGGCCCACGCGATGCAGTTGTCCATCGATGGCATACGTAGATCCGAGCGAGCCGGCGGTCAGGGTATCAAGCATCACCCGGCCGACGCGCATGCGGTTGGCGGCGCGGGTGAGCGATTGTTTGGCTTTGAGCACTTCCACTTCGGACCGAATCGCTTCGAACTGCGGGCTTTCGCCTAGCCGCACTCGCGTGGTGACGGCCCGATGGACATCTTCGATCGTCGCGAGGTTTTGCTGCGCGAGTGTCAGGTCGCGTTGGGCCAGAAGCAGATCGTAAAACGCGACCTTAACGTCGGCGACCAGATTCAGGCGGGTTTCGGCCAGTCCGGCGGACGCGCTGGCTACGCCTGCCTCCGTTGCGCGCTGGCGTGCAGCGCGTTTCGATGGCCACTCGATCGGTTGCCCCACGGTCAGATTGAATTCGGTGACTGACTCCCGGACCCCCGGATCAAAGACGCCCAGGTCACGCATCCTGCCCACGCCACTATTGGCGTTGACTGAGGGATTGAGGTAGGTATTGGCGGCGACCTGCTGTCCACGGTTCTGTTCGATAGTCCCTTCCGCGCTGGCTACCGTGGGATTGCGCGTCAAAGCGAAGTTGAGCACAGTGTCTAAAGAATAGACTGGTTCGGAGGCCGGCGCAGCGGCAGGGGATGCGGCCAGCCCCGAGGTTGGATTCGAGAAGACTGAGAGCAGGATGAGCAGCATGCAAGGCAGGACCATCTGCATGCTACCAGTCACATCGAGGAAATGCGCGTGGTCTGTCATGCGTCGAGTCTGGCCATGGCAATGAGGCATCTGCTCTGCGTTCATTGGGGAGGCACTCTTCGTGTGTTGCGGCGGTCTTCCCGTTGGTCCGAGCCGGTTCATAGCTATCATCATCGACCTGTCTTCCTCCGCACGATCGTCGTTCATCACCTAGTGCGGCGCGTTCTGGGTTGGGCGCAGCCTGTCGCTCAAAATACCCTATCAGCTCGGGCCAGCGGAGTCGATGCCACGCGCGAACGATCTTGGTTCCAGCATGAGGTGGAGGCCAGGTCAGTGATTCCAGCGAGCAAACAGCCTGTGTGGTGTAGGAGGGGACTCCCAATGACTCTCAACCCGGCGAGTCCAGTACTGTGTGACCTACGGAGCTGACCTGGCGAACGCACTACCCGGTGCGTCGGTTCCCGTGACGCGTCCGGCGCCACAGGTTGAGTCTTGCCCGTCGTGAGCGAGAGCGACCAGTCTCTGCTGAAGACAGCGGGACGTTACAGCTGTGGTGGACGTGAGATCCACCAGCGGATCGATGGTGGCACCATCTCGAGTGTGTTCCTTCGTCTTGTCTCATGCGTGAGGCGACCTTATTGGGAAGGCCCGTGTCACGACTCGTATGAATGCGCTTGCGTGAGGCGGCCATAGAGTTGCGTGCATTGCGGGCAATATCCATCGGCAAAACTGAGATCATGTGTCGCCAGGTTGTGTTTGAGAATGAACGTCGGCAAGTCTGACCATGCCATGACGTCGCTTCCGCTTATCCCCACCTCTTGAACACGCCAACAGAACTGACATTGTGTGGCCGTGGGGTCCATATGTTCGATCTCCTTCGCGGTCTCACAATGGGGATTGGTTGCTACAACCTGACGGCTCTAGCCTAACGAAGGTGGCGTTGACTGACAACTAGGTGATGTCCTAGGTGAGTGGAGCGACCACGCGAAGAGGCTGCGCACATACACATCGGCCGACGGGGCTTTCCGGAATTGACGCTAGGCCGATGTCAATCCGTGCGCGAGCGCGTACTTCGTCAGTTCGGCCGTAGTCCTGAGGTTGAGGTGAAAGATGATCTGAGCCTTGTGAAACTCGACCGTCTTCGGGGAGATGTTCAAGAGCGCCGCAATTTCTTTGATGGTGCGTCCTTCTGCAATCAGTTGTAGAACCTCGCGCTGACGCGGTGTGAGTTCCTGCCGCTGCGCAAAGACGCCGGTCTGACCTGCCGCCAAGCCGGTGACGATGTCCCGCGTCAAAAGCGAGGTCACAAAGTACTGTCCCTTGAGGACGGCATCGATGGCCTGATCCAGTTCTCTGGCCGCAGACCGTTTGAGCAGGTATGCCGAAGCGCCGGCTTTGAACGCCTCGCTTACATAGGCCGGATCGGCATGCATCGTCACAAAGATCAGTTTTACGTCGGGAAGCAGTTTCTTCAATTGCCGTCCGGCGTCGACTCCGTTCAACAACGGCATGGAGATGTCGAGCAGAATCAAATCGGGGCGCAGTTGCACGGCGGCCTCGAGCAAGGCGCGGCCGTCCTCAACCGCCCCCACGACTTCACAACGTTGTTCCACAATTCGCCGGAATCCTTCCAACACCAGCGTATGGTCGTCGGCCAGCAGCACTCGAGGGGGCATAGTCATACGGACACCTCCGCGTGGGGAACATTGATGGAGAGGCGAGTGCCTCGCTGAGGGATCGAGTCGATCGTCACGGTGCCATGCACCAGGCGTACGCGCTCCGCCATGCTGACCAGGCCGAGCCCGCGCGGGTTGTCCACCGCATTCTGTGTATCGAACCCGACTCCGTCATCCTGGACGGTCAGGTTGATTGCGTCGGGGGTCGACGCGAGGGATACGTTCACGCGCGTCGCCCGCGCATGTTTCATCACATTGGCGAGACATTCCTGAGCGATGCGGTAGAGACAGGTGGACACCGCTTGTGGAATAGCCTGAGGCGTCACCGAGATGTCGAGCCCGATCTCCAGCCTGGAGCGTGCGGCGCAATCATCGACCAGGCGCTGCAAGGCGACGGGAAGCCCCAAATCGTCGAGAATCGACGGATGGAATTGATAGGCCAAGTGTCGCACATCATCCGAGAGTTCCGTCAGGCGGTCTTGAATCGAGCGAAGCTCCTTGCTGCAGGCAGCGGCGGCAGGAGGAAGGCTGGCTTCCAAGGATTCGGCTTGAACGACGAGCATCGCCAACCGCTGGTTGATGTCATCATGAAGGTCGCGGGAAATGCGCCGACGTTCTTCTTCCTGCACGGTGAGGAGGCGCGCAGTCAGGTCGCGCAGTTCCTGCCGGCTGGTGGCCAGCGCCTGCTCGCTGGTGCGGAGGAATCCCTCCGTTTCAATGTGTCCGGAGATTTCCCGCAGCAGGCTTTGATTCACGTCCGCGAGTTCTTTTGTGCGGGCGTCGACCCGCACTTCCAATTCATCCTTCGCCTGCCGCAATTGAATTTCCGCCTGTTGCCGTTGCCGCAGCAGCACCGCGGCGATCCAGACAATGATCAGGCTGAAGGTGCGGTTGCTGACGCCGACCCACAGGGGAATGGACTGGTCATGGGGGCCCAATGCGGCTCCCGCGAGTATCAGTGGCATAGCGCCCAAGGCGGTCAGGAACGGGAGTCGCGGGTTGGCAGAGGAGGCGGCCAGCATGACCACTCCGGCATACAGCACTCCGACTGCAATGCCGAGGGGCATGAAGAGATCGAGCACGAACAGCGCGCCGCTCAGCCCGATCAAAAGAGGCAGAGTTTTTCGGTTATGACTGTCACTCATCGCGCGGCCCCGGTCACGTCTCCTATTATGTGTATCTGCGCAAGGCCCTTCAACTCGGGCGCTCCGTCCGGATCGTCTGCCGGTCTATTCATGCTCGAGCTGTTTTTTTAGACGGCGGTCCAGCGCGAAGCGGGTCAAGCCCAGATGTTTGGCTGCCAGGGTTTTGTTGTGATCCGACAAGCGCACGACTTCTTCGATCAGCGCCGACTCGATATCTGCTAAGGTCTGCTGGCCCAACACCATTTCGATGCGTAGTGAGGGATGCTCGCCTTGCGCCATCGCGACCGAAATGTGCGGCGCCTGATCGCGGAGCTCTCGCGGGAGGCAGCCGGCAGTCAACGTCTTGTCATGACACAGAATCATGGCGCGCTCGATGATGTTCTGGAGTTCGCGAATGTTGCCGGGATAGCTGTACCGTTGCAGGAGTTCCTTGGCTTCGGGCTCGATATCGACGACGTCCTTGCCGAACTCTTTCCCGAACCGCAACACGGCTTGCATGCAGAGGGGGAGAATGTCTTCCGTGCGCACCCGCAGGGGCGGGAGTTCGAACGTGACGACGTTGAGACGGAAGAAGAGATCCTCGCGGAACGTGCCGCGCGCGGTGTCCTTCTTGAGATCCCGATTGGTGGCAGTCATCAGCCGGAAATCGACCGATAAGTCTTCGGTGCCGCCTAAACGCCGGAATGTGCGTTCCTGCAATACTCGCAGCAGCTTGGCCTGCATGGCCGGATCCAAGTCACCGATCTCATCCAGAAATAAGGTGCCGCCTTCGGCCTTTTCAAGCAGGCCCCGTTTGCGTTGGTGGGCGCCGGTAAACGCGCCCCGCTCATAGCCGAACAACTCGCTCTCGAACAACTCCTTGGGAATGGCCGTGCAGTTGACGGCGACAAAAGGGCCGGTCGAACGCGGACCGTTGCAGTGAATGACTCGCGCGAGGAATTCCTTGCCGGTGCCTGTTTCCCCCTGAAGCAGCACCGTTGATTTCGCGTTCTCCGCTACATCGCGAACCTGACCGAGAAGCAGTTGCATCGTGGGACTGCGCGCATCAATGTTCGCGAGCGCGTACGCGCTGTTTTGGTCTTCGAGCGCAAATTCAACCCGATGGCGGAGGGCGAGGAATTCCAGGGCGCGATCGACGACCGGATCGACGCCGGAGAGATCGACGGACTTGATGAGGAAGTCATAGGCGCCCAGACGCATCGCTTCCACCGCGTTCTCTACGGTCCCGTAGGCGGTCAACATGATAATCAGGGTGTGGGGCGCGAGCGGACGGATCTGTCGGAGTGCTTCGATTCCCCCCATTCCGGGCATTTTCAAATCCAGTAACACCAGGTCGGGGACATGTTGTGTCACGGCCCTGACCAAATCCTCTCCGGATTCAAAACCGGTGACGGTATGGTGGCGGCGGGAAAGGCGTTTGACGATGGCGGAGCGAATAGCCGGTTCGTCATCCGTAACGTAGATCGTGGCCTGCATGGTCCCCTTCTTCCTGCATTCGTTGCGGCTGTTGTCGTAATGGCGCCCACAGGCGCACCGTGGTGCCGCGCCCTACTTCACTGTCCAACGCAATGTCTCCTCCGTGCGCATCGAGAATATTGCGGCAGATGGCCAGCCCCAGTCCCGTGCCGCGAGGTTTGCCGCTGGTGAAAAACGGTTCAAACACGTGCGGCAGATGCTCCGGGCTGATGCCCGTCCCCCGATCGCTTACGGTGATTTCCAGTCCTGGCTCCACTCCGCGAGCCTTTTGATCCAGCGTGACCGTAATGGTCTTGCCCGGCGGAGTCGCCTCGATGGCGTTTTGCATCACGTTGAGCAACACCTGCTTCAGCTGATCCCGGTCGGCTTGGAGCATGTAAGGCGTAGCGGGTGCGGCAAGGCTGACGGTCGCCTGCTTCTTCGCCAGTGGTTCATCCAAGACCTTAGTCACCTCCTGCACCAGTTGTGCCATGTCGAAGGCGAATGCCACAATTTCCCGAGGACGCGCATAGTCGATGATCTGATTCACGATCCGGTCGAGACGTTTGGTCTCTTGCAAAATGACGGCAAGGTCAGGGCGTCGCGGGTCGCTTGAATCGGTGTCGTCGAGTAACAGTGACGTGGTCGAGCCGATACCGACGAGCGGGTTTCTGATCTCGTGGGCGATGCCCGCGGCGACCTGCCCCAGTGTGGCAAGACGCTCGGCCCGGCGCAAGCGTGTTTGCATAAAGTCGAGCGCGGTGATGTCCACGTTGAACCCTTGATACATGACCACCTGTCCGGAGTGGTCCCGAATCGGGATGCGCCGGCTCAAGACTTTTCGAACCGTGCCGTCGGCATGGAGGAAGCGGAAGACCGTTTCGTAAGGCTGTCCGTCTGCGACCGCTTGCGCGAATTCTGCGATGACCCGGTCTCGATCCTCGGGATGGATGGCGCGTCGAACCGCGTCGGGGTCTTTCTCTTCATTGAGGTCGAGACCCGCCAGCAGGCTGTTGTAGCGGTTGCTGAAGACGAGCGTCATTCCGCGTGTTGTGAAAATGCCGAAGGGGGCATGGTCCACGATGCTCCGATACTTAGCCTCCGACCCGGCGAGATCCTGGTTGAGCTGACGAAGGTTCGCTTCAGACTGCTGCAGGGCGGCGATGTGAGAATGGATGGCTGAACTCATGGCGTGCATGACGCGGGAGAGATCGCCGATTTCATCTGTTCGTGTCATGACGGGCACTTCCGGGATGGGGTTGCTGTCGGATGTCACCACCGCTGTAGCCAGGCGTGCCAGCGGAGTCGTGATGGAGTGGGCGATCAGGTGCAAGGCCGCTACCATGCAGATCAAGGCGAAGAGTCCCCCGCCCAGAATGGTCATCAGCATGGTGTCGCGGTCCTGAGCGATCTTCGCCAACTTGGTGTTCAGGGCTGTCTGCGTGAGGTGTTCGAACCGCCCCATGTCCTGGCGGATCTTCAACATCAAGGTTCGCCCTTTGCCTTCTTCGATGTATTCCCGGGCCTCGCTCGGATGCTCCGCCTTTACGGCTTCGATCAAGACTTCTTTCTCACTGATGAATTGTTTGACCAATTGTTGAACGGACGTGATCAGCGCGCGCTGATCATCCTGTTGCGACACCTGGGCTTCGAGCGTGCGGCCGATATTCAGCACGTGGTCCTGTGCGGTGCGATAGGGGAACAGGTAATGCTCCTGACTGGTCAGCACGAACCCCCGAAAGCCCGTTTCAAGATCGACGACGAGCCGAAGGTACTCCGACGCCAATCGCTGCGAGTAATAGATGTCGTTCAACTGACCTTCGTCGTCGGAGAAGGTGGTGACGCTGCGGTAGGTGAGGATGCTGAGGAGGATGACCGTGAGCGCAGGAATGACGGACGCAAGAAAGAGCTTGCGGGCAATCGGCAGATGGCTAAGCAGGTCACTCAAGGCGGATCTCAGTCTCCAGAGCTATCGTAGTCTGCACCCCTATCCATGTGCAACATTGTGGCCCGGTCGATGCCCGGATCATGGCAATGCCTCGCGTCTGGCGGGCGGCCTGGCCATTCGTCTGTATTGCAGTTCCATTCTCAGCATTTCTCAGTCGTCGGTTCATCCTGCAGCCGGGACTGAGCGATTTCGCACCGTGCGCCCGTGCGATCTCGCCCGTATTTGCACGAATCCATCGAGCGGCACGTTCAGCGCAAAACGGTTTCGTCAGAGGGGATTGTTGCCTCCGTCCTGCCTCTTGTATGCGGTCGGAGCCGAAATTCGGCGAGGCATGCGCCTTGCTCAAGTCATGCATCGTCACGGTCTCGGTGAGCGAGCTCGATCAATCGCGCTGGTGCAAGGAATGGCGAACCGAACAAGGAGGAGACGATGGACTATGTGAAGCCCTACGGCGTCGTGGAGAGTATGTTGGCCGGTGGCGCTCTCAAACTGAGTCTGCCGCCGCGTCAGCTGGTATTGCGCGGCATGCTGGCCGGTGCCTATCTGGGGATCGGGACGAGCATGGCCGTGACCGTGGCCGTCGAAACCGGCTATTGGATTCTCGGCAGTCTGCTCTTCCCGTTCGGGTTGGCACTGGCCATCCTGCTCGGCGCGGAAATCATCACAGGAAGCTTCGCGCTGCTCCCTGTTGCGGCGGCCGACGGTCAGAAGAACGCCGGATTTTCACGAGTGTTCGCGAACTGGGGGTGGGTGTTCCTGGGCAATCTCCTGGGGAGCGTCCTCTATGCGGCGTTGTTCGCGGTTGCGCTGACTACGGGAGGCGATGCGCCGATCAATGCCGTCGGCAATAAATTGGTCGCGATTGCGCAGGCCAAAACCACCTACTACGCCTCACACGGGTCTGCCGGGCTTCTCGCGGCATTCACCAAAGGCATGTTGTGCAACTGGATGGTCAGTCTCGCGGTCGTCGCTGCCTTCATGTCGACGTCGTTGTCCGGGAAGATTCTCGCGATCTGGGGGCCCACCCTCTTATTCTTCTCGCAAGGATTCGAACATGCCGTGGTCAATATGTTTCTGATGCCGGTCGGCATGATGCTCGGCGCAGATGTCAGTCTCTCCACCTGGTGGCTCTGGAATCAGATCCCCGTGACCCTGGGCAATCTGGTCGGCGGCATGTTGTTTACGGGACTGGCGATCTATGCGGCGCATCATGTGGCGGCGCCGGCCGCGGCCCAACCGGTGCCGTCGGCGATTCCCACTCAGCCGGTCAGTGCCAGGGGCGATCAGGCGGGCTATTCACCGTCGTATTAGCTGTGAGGATGCGTAGTCATGGGTGCGGTGTATCTCCGGCGATTACATGGATGGCGATTCGTCCTCTTCAATGCCGTACTCGGGCTGTCACACATCGTCGTGTTGTTCAATGCCGGGTCCTACATCGCGTTGTTGCCGCATGTATCGGGGGATCTGGGCGGAGTGTTGCCCAGTTTTCTTACCTGGGCGCAAACCGACTTCATGGTCGGGTTGGCGTTGGGCTTTCCGCTCGCACGCTATTTGTCCGGACGGATCGGCGACTACCGTCTCCTGATCGGCGCGTTCATGGTGTACAGCGTCGCATCCTACCTGTGCGGCGACAGCCGCACGCTGGCGCAGTTTGTTCCCGCTCGCATCGTGCAAGGTATTGCCGGTGGCATCACCCTGCCGATCGCCCAATCCATGCTGCTCAACGAATATCCCAAACGGCTCAAGTCAGTCGCCTTGACCGTCTGGGGACTGTTCACCATCACCCCGTTTACCATCGGCATGCCGGTGGGGGGCTACATCGCCTATATGCTCGGCTGGCGCTTTCTCTTCTATCTGGATTTCGTGATGACGTTGGTGATTGTCGGCACGTTGGGCGCCTTGTTGTATGGCCGTGGATTTCATCGACGCTATGCTCGCTTCGACCTGGTCGGGTTTCTGCTCCTGGCCGTTCTGCTGCTGGGGCTGCAAACCTTGCTCAATATGGGCAACGACTTCGATTGGCTGGATTCGCCCTTCCTGCAAGTCATCGCCGTGGTGCTGCTCATCGCGTTTCCCTGTTTCATCATTTGGGAACTCGGGGAGCGGCACCCGACACTGGACCTCCGGCTGTTCCTGCATCGCAATTTTGTCATCGGGATCATCAGCCTGACGCTCGGGTTTTTCTCGATCCAAGGTTTGTTGTCCCTGTTGATCGTCCAGATTCAACTCATTCTGGGGTATTCCTCAAAGTTGGCCGGCCTGGCGCTGCTGCCCTTGGTCTTGCTGAGCGCGCCGATCATCGCCGTCATGCATTACCTCTGCAAGTATGTCGATGCGCGCTGGCTGGTGTGTCTCAACTGCCTCGGCTTTGCCTGGACGTTTTATTGGATCGGCTTGTACGACGATCCGCATTCGTACGAAGAATTGTTCTGGCCGATGGTGGTGGAAGGAATTTTTTTGGGCTCCTTCTTCACGCCGATTACCGTGCTGACCTTGCATGGTCTCTCGGGACCGCTGGTCATGCGTGCGGCGGAAGTCGCCAATTTGTTGCGTGTCGCTGCCGGCGCATTCGGCATTACGTTTCAAGGCATCGTGCTGTTCCGGCGCATTCATTTCCACCAACTGCATTTGGCCGATCATTTCGGGGGACGCCAGTCGATTTCGTACGATCCGGTGGGGCAACTGACCGCAAAACTCCAGGCGGCAGGATTGTCTCCTTCCGAAGCCCAGGCCAAGCTGGGCCTGGTGATCAGACAGGAAGCGGCGATACTCGGCCTCAACGATGCGTTCCTCGTGGCCAGTTTCATCTTTATCGGCTTGGGAGTCCTGGTCTGGTTCGCGCATCCGACGCATGTGCCCATCACGTCCAGTCCAGAGGACGATCTGCGAGTGAGGCGTGCCGAGGAGTTGATTGAGGAGGTGCCATGAGATCGGGTTCAACGACAGTGCGCCGGATGCAAGTCAGCCTCGGGATCGGCTGCGTCTTGCTTTTCGGGAGCTGCGCCTGGATTCCCAAAGGCGATCCGGCTGCGCAATATCTCGACCCACCGGAAATGACGGAGACACTCGCGGAGGTCACGAGCCGGTTGCAGAATTGGCCTGAGGATCATTGGTGGGAACAGTTCGGGAACCCTGAGCTGAACGGGCTGATCGAGACCGCGCTCAAGGACAATCCCGGGCTGAAACATGCATCCGCGCGGTTGCGGCAAGCCACGTCGCTGGTGAAGGTGGAAGGTGCACGGTTGTTACCGTTCCTGGAAGCCGATGCGTCGCTGACCTATGAGCGCATCTCCCAACATGGGGTGTTCGCCGCCCTGAATCCGGAAGTGGCGGGTATCAAGATCATGTATGGCATCATCAACCCGCTCAGCTTCCGCTATGAATTCGATTTCTGGGGCAAGAACCGGGCAATGCTCGAGGCGGCTTTGGGTCACGCGGCCGCCGAAGAGGCCGAAACGGCAGAAGTGAAGCTTCGGTTAACCACCGGTATTGCCCGCGCCTATTTCAGGGGGCAGGCCCTTCAACAGCAACTCAGCATCGTGAAGACGATTGTCGGCATCCGCCGCGACCTCAAGACGCTCGCGGAAACCCGGTTTCGTCTCGGTCTCGACAATGATCAGCCGTTCAAAATCGCCGTGGCCGACTATGAAGCGGCGTTCAAGCGGCAAGCCGCCATCCGCGATCAATTGGACGTGCAGCGGCATTTGTTGGCGCGGTTAGCGGGCAAGGGGCCGGACGAAGCCGCGCATCTTTTTGCCAAGCCCATGGTGAAAGTTCCCCATCAGATTCCCGCCCCGGATCATCTTTCCATCGGCCTGCTGGTGCACCGCCCGGATTTGGCCGCGGCTTTGTATCGAGCGCACGCCGCTTCGCGTCTGGTCAGGGTGGCGACCACGCAGTTCTATCCCACCGTCGATCTCACGGGATTTGTGGGATTCAATGCCCTGACGTTGGCCAAGGGGACCGACAAGCTGGCGAATTTTCTCTTCAGCGGTCAGAGCTTCACCTATGGTCTGGCACCGGGCTTACGCATGCCCTGGTTCGAAGGCGGCCGGTTGCGAGGTGAATTGGGCGCGCAGCGTGCGGAATACGATGCGGCAGTGGAACTCTACAACGACACGCTTCTGGATGCGATGCGGGAAGTGGCGGACAGCCTGAGCGCATGGCATACGACAAACGAGATCATGGCCTCGCACAGGCGCTTGGTTGCGTCACTCGGTGAAGACTGGCGGTTGGCGAAAGTGCGGCTCGTCAACGGCCTGGACGATGATCGCGAAGTGCTGCGTCACCGGTATCCCGTGCTTGAACAGGAATATGCCCTGAGAGCCTTGGAAAGCGATCAATTGGTGGCCGCCGTCGATCTGATCGAATCCCTGGGCGGCGGTTATCACAATCCGGACATTGAAAAGCGACCGAAACACAACCCGAGCTAAATTTATGACCACCACAACGGCAGATATGTCCCAGACTCCGCAATCCCCAGGCGGGCCGCCGCCGGCAGGCTCTTATCGCATCCATCCAAAGGCCATTCGCGCCCGCCGGAACCGGCGCTTGCTGGTCGTGGCGGGATTGGTCCTGATCGCCACCGTTGGCTATCTCATGTACTGGTATACCCACGATCGGTTTTGGATTCGGACCGACAACGCCTATGTGACTGGCAACCTGGTGCCCGTGGCGGCGCAGGCGTCCGGGATCATCACGCAGGTCTTAGCGGAAGAAACCCAATTCGTGAATCGCGGCGACTTGCTCGTCCGGCTGGATGAGCATCAAGCCTATGCCGCCTTGGGAAGGGCCCGAGGACGGTTGGGCGAGGAGGTCAGGCGGATCGCTGCTTTGTTCATCAACCGAAAACAACTGGCGGAGAAATTGCGGTCGCGCACGGCTCGCCTGGAGTTGGCGGCGCACGACATGGATCGATATCAACGGGCTTCCCCGAGCGGCGCCATCTCCAAACAAATCCTGCAGAATACGGCGGACAAAATCGCCAGCCTCGAAGCGGAGGTGCGGGAGACGCAGGCGGAACTCGACTCGCTCGATGCGCAGATCGGTGGCACGACTGTGATGGCCCATCCGTCCGTCGACCTGGCAAAGCATCAGTTGATTGAGGCGCATCTGGAATATGCGCGTCAGCAGATTCGCGCTCCGATCTCAGGCTATGTCGCCAAGCGAAAAGCGCAAGTGGGAGATCGTGTTCAGCCTGGCGCCTCGCTGATGACGATCGTTCCGCTGGATCATCTGTGGGTGGAGGCCAATCTGCGTGAAACGGAATTGCAGCATGTGCGGCCGGGGCAGCCGGCCTTGGTGAGCGTCAGTCTGTACGGGTCCAAGCAAACGTTTCACGGCACCGTTGAAGGTCTCGTGCCGGGCAGCGGAAGCGCGTTTGCCTTACTTCCGCCGGATAACTCCACGGGAAACTTCATTCATATCGTCGAGCGGGTACCGGTGCGGATCGCGCTCCCGGCGGATGAGCTCCGGGAGCATCCGATCAGGCCGGGGCTGTCGACCATGACGAGTATTAACATTACCGAGTCCGGGCAATCTGTCTGGACGTCTCTCGCGACCCCTTCCACGGCTGAGTACGAGACGGACGTGTATGCCGATGAACTCCCCACGGCGGAGTCCATGGCGAAAGAAGTGATGGCCACCAATTTGGTGGTCAATGAGCGGGGAGGAAGCCTCGATTCGCTTCTCGAAGAAGAGGAGCCCATTGAGCGGGTGATTCCCAGGAAGCACGCGGAGAGGGCGCCGGACGAAGGCAGGGTGTCGTCCAATCTCAGTCGGTCTCGCGAGCGGGATGATCGCCGCCCGAGTTCGTTTGTGCCGCGACGGAGTCCCGATTTGGGTGCCACCACCTTTCCACTCACGCCATCGATCGGTCCCGATTCCGGATCGCTGGGATCTGAAGCAGGACGCAGTCCTTCTCGTCTGAGATCCGGTTTTGACAGGGACCAAGGGCGGGGCGCGTTGGGTACCGGTCGGCATTAGTGTCTGGTCGACCGGTTCATCAGACTCCAGTCTGCGCTCCGCCCGCGCTACCTATGCTGTTTTTCAAAAGGTCAGGTATCTGCCTCTGCCTCGCCTAAAATCTTTTCCCTTTCCCGAGAAAACACTTCCCGATCGGATGGCTCGTATCCTGCCGTGAGCCATTCATGAGGTTCTCTTCTTAATTTCCCAGCTTAGCCCAGGACACTCGTAGATCCTTGGACAGCAGGCTGCCCTATCGTAATCCGCACAGTGCGCCGCGTGCGAATTCGCTCACTTTTTGGCTTCGAAGGGGCAAAAACCTCACAATCTTGCGCGAACCATGATGGCATGTGCCTTGCTTTACTAGCCGGTATCACGGTGACGCTAATTAGGAACAAAGCGAGGAGTCGGCCCATGGTAAAGATAATCAAGAAAGTCGGTGATCGGGAGTTGGCCTGGGTGATGTTGGCAGTGGCGGCTGTGGCACTGTGGAGCACCTGGGGACTTGCCAGCTAAGCAGTCGTGCCGGCATTCATCTGCTGGCGCCGATTTTTGTGTCTCTGCCATCCTCGATCAGTCAGATAGTCCTGACAATCGATTCCATCAGACCCTAGCTTCCCAACGAATAGACTGCCTCGCGCGTTCGATCACTTCTTTGAGTACTACCGCCTGATTGTGTTCCGCGTCTGCCGCGCCGAAGAGCAGCGTGAGCCTGTGCTTCTGAGCGAGACGGGCAAGCTCCTCGATCGCGCGGCGCGGTTCGGGTTCTTTCAATTCAATGCGGTAGCGGGCGCAGAACTCTTCCCATTTGGCCGGATCGTGGCCAAACCATTTTCGAAGCGCCGGACTGGGCGCGAGATCCTTTCTCCACGCATCGAGCCGTGCCCGTTCTTTCGTACAACCTCGTGGCCATATCCGATCGACTAAAATCCGAATCCCGTCCTGCGAGTGGGGCTCGTTGTACACACGTTTGATTTGAACCACGGTGGTGATGCGTTCCGGCAAGACTGTTAGCCGTTTATTCCTCGATGCCGACAGCCAGCCCGACAGAAGCCCGTAATAGATCGTGCCTGGTCACTGAATAGGCGACCTTCCCGTTTTCCTCGACCGGGAGGTTCAGGAGATGCTTGTCTGCCATGATCTTGATGGCGTCCGCAATGGGCGTGGATCGGTGAACGGCAATGGGATGCGTGACCATGAGTTGTTCAGCCGTGAGTCTGTTCAGATCCTGTCCGGCAGCGAGTGCCCTGAGGATATCGAACTCGCTGATGAATCCCACGTAGGTGCCGTCTTGATCGACGACCGGTGCGCCG
>VOPR01000064.1 GCA_009594995.1 Nitrospira sp.
GCGGTCAGCAATGGGAAGGATTTGGGGTTGCGCCTTGATTGGAGCGACCAGACCAAGAACGATACGGCAATCGGTCCGCAGGATTTTCGCGACCAGGTAGCCATCATGTTCCCGGTCAACACTGCAGGTGCGCCGCCATTCCAGTGCATGGGCCAGTCCGGTGGGACGGTCAACATCTGGCGCTGGAACGCGGAGTGGCAGAAGGATCTCGGCAAGGATAGCGCTGGAATCTGGGACGTGGACGACCAGTATCCTGGCATCTTCTGGGATTACTATTTCGAAGAGCCGGCTGGTGGAGTCACCTATCCGGATCGTATCGGCCGGAGCCTTGGTCCATTCAACTCCGGTATCTGGTCCGGTAACATCATGTCAGACCCGACCCTCCGCGTCAGCTCCGTTGAGGATCTGAACGCGAACGGGTTCAGCACCTTGACCACCCAGGCCCATCAAGATGTGATCGGCAATGGCGTGTGGGAGCCGTCCGGTTCCCTCAAGGGCGGTGGATATACCGGTCCGACGTGGCGCGTTGTCGTGAAGCGCTCGCTGGAGACCGGCGATGCTAACGACACCCAGTTCAAGGCGGGAGCTTCTGTGCCCATCGCGTTTGCGGTGTGGGATGGTTCCAACATTGAACGGAACGGCATGAAGTCCCTCTCCACCTGGTTCACGCTGAAGTTGCCGTGAGCCGAGTGGCCTGAAGAGGCCAGTCCTGCCCCTGTGTCGGGTAGGAATAGGGTTTGGGATTCGTAACAGGAAGGCCCCGAGTTCTTGTCGGAGACGGCAAGGAGACTCGGGGCCTTCGTGCGTTTATAGTCGCGTGTGCTCAGATCAAGGCGGGGCGAATTTTCTTTTCCTGTGCAGGCGGAGGGTTGCTTTCGGACTGGAGCGGAGTGTATAAACCGATACTGTACGACTCTGCTGAAAACACTGATTTTCCTGCTTAATATAAAGATAAATTTATGAAGGTTTCACTCCTGTTTCCTCCGACGTGGCATCCTTCGCAACCCTATCTCAGCCTTCCCTCACTCACAGGTTTTCTCACTCAAGCGGGGATTAAGAACGTCTCTCAGCGTGATCTTGGCATCGAGCTGCTGGATAAGGTTCTTACCCAGTCCTTCGCTCACGGTCTCTACCAGCAGTTGGTGGAGAAGCAGCGGAGTCTTGAGCGAGAGCGGACCGGAGAGACCGGTCCCGGGAGCGCGGAGCAACTCGCACGCGTCATCGAGTCTCTCGATCGCTTTCCCTATTTGTTTGAGCGAATCGAATTGGCCAAAGAAACGCTGCGGGGCGAAGGGTTTTACGATATCGAGGCCTATCGCAATAGCCTCTTCCTAATCGATAAATGGTTGGAAGTGCTATCGTCGCTCTACTTTCCAACCAGAATGACGGTCGTGGACAATCAGTTCGGTGACTACTCGATCTATTCGTCGAAGGATCTGATCAAGGCCATCCGTGACGAAGGACAGAATCCCTATATAAGTTTATTCCGTGAACATGTCTTGCCCTCTCTGTTGACGGATCGTCCGGATCTGGTCGGTGTCTCGATCACGGCTACGTCGCAAATCATTCCCGGTCTCACGCTCTGTCGGTTGGTTAAAGAGCATGCTCCGGAACTGCATGTGACAGTCGGCGGCAGTATTTTTACACGGCTGGTCGATAATCTGCGCCGTTGTCCCTGGCTCTTCGATCTCGTCGACGACTTTGTGGTGTTCGAGGGCGAAACCGCCTTGCTCGAGCTCGTGAACCAGATGGACGGCAAACGTGATTTCAGCAAGGTGCCTAATCTGATTTATCGTCAGAACGGCAAGATTACCGTCAACCAGCCCTTCTATTCTGAGAACATCAACCAGCTCACCGCGCCCAATTACGATGGTTTTCCGCTGGATCTCTATTTATCTCCGGAGCCGGTCCTGCCCGTGCAGTTCTCTCGCGGCTGTTATTACAAAGATTGCGCGTTTTGCGCCCTCACGCTGGACCATCAAAACTTCCGACAGCGTGATCCAGGCAAGACGGTGGATGATCTGGTCTGGTTGAA
The DNA here is from genome assembly GCA_009594995.1 of Nitrospira sp. Lineage (GTDB taxonomy): Bacteria > Nitrospirota > Nitrospiria > Nitrospirales > Nitrospiraceae > Nitrospira_A. The sequence goes on from VOPR01000064.1 coordinate 2,036, forward strand.
GGAACGGTACGGCGCACAATCGTTTTTCTTCACCGACGAATGTTTTGCGTTGTCACCCACCAAGCGTCTCTGCCAGCAGATGATCGATCGGCAGGTCAATGTAAAGTGGACCTGCGAACTGCGGTTCGAGAAGAATCTCTCCCGTGAATTGCTCGCGCAGATGCGGGATGCCGGGTGTTTGAAAATCGTCTTCGGCCTGGAATCGTTCAATCAGCGGGTCATGGATTTCATGAAGAAGGGGATCAAGCAGGAATCCGTGCGCCGGATTGTCGATGATTGCGTCGATCTCGGCATCGCGGTTCATTGCTATGTGATCGTCGGTTTCCCAACTGAGAAAGAAGAAGAAGCGCTTGAGACGATGAACTTCGTGGTGGGGAATACCAAGCTCCACGAATCGTATGGGTTCTCGTGCCAGCCCTGCCTCTTCGATTTGGAAAAGGAAGCGCCGATCATGAATGATCCCGGCAGTTACGGTATTCGGCGGATCATGCGGCCGGCGACCGAGGATTTGAGCCTTGGCTTCTTTTATGAAGTGCAGGAAGGCATGACGCCGGCGCAGGCCGAGCAGCTGTATCAGCAGGTCTACGAAAAGATCAGCGAAGTCGTGTGTGAATTGCCGTTTAACTATTCCATGGCTGACGGGCTCTTGTATATCGCCCGGGCCAAGTCGCAAGCGTTGCAAGTGCCACAGCCGACCGGTTCATAGTGCCGGGAGACCAGGCCGCGCGCGTGGGCGTGTCGGCCGTGTGGATGGTCACTGGTTTTTTTCAACGTCTTGCACAGGGGGCTTGAGATGTCTGCTATAGCCGCCGCTGTCGAACGGCCGACTGGACGGGTCGAAGATCAGGGGTTGTTGTTCGAATACACCATCAAGCTGGTGTTGTTCGTCGGCTTCTTCGAGCTCGTTCTCTATCGCCTGGTCTCCCGTCTGGGGATGCATATCAGCAAAATTGCGGCCCAGCACGAATGGGTCGGCACGCTGTTCCAGTTGCTCACCTCCATCGGGTTTGCGCTGTTGAATGTCGTGGCCATCTTCGTATTCCTCGCGCTTGTGGTGTTGCTGGTCAATCGGGCACGTGCTCGAGGGATCACGGGTTTTAATATCGTGACAATCCCGAGCGTGGCCCTCCTTCTTATTTTAACGGTTGCATTTCTGATCGTGCAGCCGGCCATGCTCGGTTCCATTGCGTACAATGTCGTGACCATTATCGCGCTCACTGCATTGATGCTGGAGTATTTGTCTCACCAGCAGGAGTGGTCCAAGCGGATCATGGGCACGGTCTATTATTTCGGAATTTCCGGGTGGCTCTACTATCAAATTTTCTCCACCACGTACGGATGGATGGGAGTGATCGCGGCCCCGCCGTTTGTCTATGAGGCCAATCGCATCGGTGAAGCGCTCATGGTGCTGGCCAGTATCCTGGTCTTTTGGGCGTATGGACGCGGGGTGTCGTTCCGTACCAGGAACAAGCAGCAACGTCGCCGCGCTATCTGGTTCGGAGCAGTGTCGGCAGTGGTGTTTTTCGGCCTGTTGTTCATGGACTACTTCCTGGGCCTGTATAACCCCGTGCTGGCTCATTCCATCCGGAAGGCCGGCGAAGGGATCAGCTGGATCTTTCAGATGGGCATGGGCTATACCTTTTATCTGCCGTTTGCCTTTTATGTCGCCGGGCTGTTGTGCTGGTCCTACACCGTCATTAGGCTCGTGACGATGGGGCGCCTTGCAGGGTACGGCCTTGCGCTGATGTTTATCGCCGGCTACGCACTGCTGTTTTCGAGTTTGACCTTGATGGTTATTCTCGGGGTAATGTTGTTAACGCTCGACCGCCCCAAGGGAACGGTCACGGAGCAGGCGACGGTGAGCAGACCGCCGCTGGTCGGCGCGCAGGAGTCTCTCGTTGGCGGGCAAATTTAACTTTTGACTCACCCAGATTAGGATACGTTGTTATGGACGAACAGACACAGACAGGCGGGGCAGAGCAGGGCAGTGCGGCGGTGGATCCGGGCGATCAGCCGTTGAACCCTGATGAAGAAATTGCCGAGATTGAAAAGTTGCTCAGCACCGAACCCGATGATTTCCAGGCGCGCTGCCGATTGGGCGAGCTCTACTTCAGCAAAGGCCGACTGGATGACGCCCTCACCGAAGTGAAAAAGTCGATCGAGATGGCTGAGGGGCTCAGAACGGAAATGAATCGCTCGCTGGCGATGTACTACTCCAATCTCGGGACCATCTATGCCACAAAAGGCATGATCGATGAGGCCGAGGCAGAGTTCAAGCGCGCGCTCGACGTGCACGCCTATGATGTGCTCGCCCTGTTTAACCTCGGCCGCGTGCAGGCGGACAAGCGCAAGTACATGGAGTCGAAGAACTACTACGAGCGACTCGTCGAGATCACGCCTGACGATCCGATGGCATGGTACAATCTGGCCGGCGTCTACGTAGAGCTCGACAATCCTCAAGTGTCTGACTACAACACGATGGATATGGCGATCCAGTGTTATTTGCGCGTTCTCGAACTGGATCCGAAGCATTTGGAGGCGAGCTTCAAGCTGATGGAAATCGCCCTCAATCATCGGAAGACGGATTTGGCGATCAAGGTGATGGAGAGCGCGGTGGAGCACAGCCCGGATGAGCCGCTCGCGTATTACAATTTGATCAGCGTGTACGATAAGTGCAAGATGTTTGAACAGGCCGAACAGGCTCGTCAGCGCTTGAAGGAACGATTTGCAAAGAAGGCCAAAGAGGGAGCCGCATCCTGAACATGTGAGCAAAGGAGACACACCATGTTTGGCAGCCTTGGTTTTACAGAGTTGATCCTGATCCTGTTTATTGTTTTGATTATCTTCGGGGCAGGGAAGTTGCCGCAGCTTGGTGAGGGGATCGGCAAGGCGATCAAGGGCTTCAAGAAGTCCGTCCATGAGGCGGACGCGATTGAGGCCGAGGCTCAGGCGCAAGCGCAGCAACAGGCAGAACCCGTGCAGGCACAGGCCATCTCGGCCCCGCCTGTGGCACCGATGCCGACGCCCGTCGTAGAGCAGCCGGTCGCCGCTGCGCCTCCGGCCGCGCGCGCATAACTTCGTACGACACAATGGGCTTAGCATAGAACGGACGCACTTAAGTATGGAAACAGATGTTCAGTTAGCTCCCGGATACATCGAAACCTTTGCCGGTAATGGAAAGGCCCGGAGTACCGGAGACGGCAAACGTGCAGTCAAGGCAGGCATTCCCCTTCCGCATCACGTCGCTCTGGACCGGGAAGAGAAGTGGCTGTATTTCGCCGAGTCGGGGTCTGATCGCGTCCGTCGTGTCAACCTCATGGAAGGCACGGTTCATAACTTCGCCGGAATCGGCGAAACCTGCTACAGCGGAGACGAGGGGCCTTGCGGAGAAGCCGGATTGTATCTGCCGCTGGACATTGCCTGCGATTCCCGCAACGATTTGTATGTGTGCGATTCCGGTAGCAACCGAATTCGCAAGATTGATCGTGAGACCGGCATCATCACCACGGTGGTAGGGACCGGCGAGCACGGGTTCAACGGTGACGGGCCGGCGCTGGAGGTCAATTTAACCTGGCCTGCCGCCATCGCCTTCGATGCGGACGATGTGATGTATATCGCCGACACGCAGGCGCACCGGATTCGACGCTATGATGCACGGACCGGCCGTGTGGAAACCATTGCAGGTAGCTGGACGGCAGAAGACGAGGCCAGGGAACAGCCGCTGGTTGCGCGAAATCTGGTAGTGTTGTCCGGCGATGCGATCGGGATCGATTTCAGCGATGATAATGGCTGGCTCATGCCTGTCTGTTCGGATGGGCTCAATCTTTCCATGTACCTGGATGATGGTCATCCCGCCACGGAAGCGCGGCTCTACGATATCGTCGGAATCGCTGTCGACAATGCCGGCGATGTCTATGTTGTCGATAAAGGCAGCAATCGCGTGCGTAAGATCGATCGCAAGTCCGGACTCATCTCGACCCTCGCCGGCGTATGCCGCTACGGATATGATGGCGACGGAAAGCCTGCGGCCAAATCCATGTTGCATGCCCCTGAAGCGATTGTGTTCGATCAGCATAACCATGCGTATATCTCCGATACCGGCAACCACCGCGTTCGGAAGGTCGATGCGGAGACGGGTATGATCAGCACGGTCGCCGGTAATGGCGATAGCGGGTACGATGATAAAAATATGGGCGGATGCGGCGCGGCGCGTTTCGTCGCGAAAGATGCCGCCGGTGCATTGAAGCACGGTGACGGTCTACTCGCCGTTGAGGCGGTGGTGAATTCTCCGGTGGGATTGACCCTCGACTCCCAAGGGTATTTGTATATCTGCGAGCGGGGTGAAAATAAGATTCGTCGCGCCAAGTTGTGGTAACGCTTGGATGACGGAGCCCATCCTCCCGAACGCGAACGGGTGGGGGCGTTGTCACGGCTAGGGCTTCACCTCGGGACATGAGGCGAATGACGTCGGTCCACACATCCCGCACCAGGTTGTTAGGTCTTCTCTCCGTTCTGCTTGTCCTCGCCCTCATTCTGGGCGGTCTCGGTATTCCCATCGTCAGTTCCGAAGGCATGATTATCCGTGCGCAGGCCCTGTCGGGGGAGATTCCCGCAGCGCCTGAAGATCCCCTGTGGCAGAAAATCGCGCCGATGACCTTGCCGTTGAGTGGGCAGATCATCACGCGCCCTGTATGGCCTGAGCCAACAGCCCACGCCTTAACGGTTCGCGCGGTGCACAACGGCACGGACATCGCCTTTTTGCTGGAGTGGCAGGACAATACAAAAAATGACCGGCTGACACCCGGCACGTTCCGCGACGGAGTGGCCTTGGGGCTTCCGCTCGGTGACGCTCCGGCGTTTTTTTGCATGGGGCAGCTGGACCACTACATCAATATCTGGCATTGGAAGGCGGATTGGCAGAGCGACATCGATCGCCGGGCGGCCAGGACCACGGAAAAAGATAAGGCGGCCGGGAGCGAACCGAGGCGCTTTGAGGTCATCCCGCGGCGAGCATCATCGGTGGAGGATTTGATCGGCGGCGGATTCAGCACCCTGACCACCAAGGAAAAGCAGGGGCGGGTGCAGGGAAAGGCCACGTGGAAGGACGGCACCTGGCGTGTGGTGATGCGCCGCCCCCTCTCGAGCGAAGAGCAGGAAAACGAAGCCAAGCTGATCCCGGGGCGTATACAGGCTGTGTCCTTTGCGGTCTGGAACGGCGAGAATAAAGAACGCAATGGGCAAAAGGCCATTGCCCCCTGGTTTCAACTCGCATTGGATCCGGTCACAAAAACGTAGATCTTCCTGGTAGGATGACCCAGGTATCGGACACATGCGTGCCGATCTTGTAGGCGGGAGTGAGGCCAATCTCTTGGAGGACAGGTTTCAGAACCATCGCGTGAGTCTGAACAGAGCCCTTTCTCTCGGAAGGGCTCTTTGTGTGTATGGAGTGCTCCTGACTGCGACAGGCTGGAATGCTCCGGCCGATGCCGGCCCCGGCACCAATGGCGAAATGACGGTGGAGGAAGCCATTCAGCTGGGGGAGGAATTCGGGATCGCAGTCGGTGAGGTCGATGAAGAGGTGCAGAAGGAGCTGAAACTCCAGCGGCCTGAAGGCGTCGCCGTGTTTGAAGTCATCGGGAATTCCCGGGCCGACTACGCCGGGATCAAGGTTCGATCTGTCATTAAGGAGATCGACAAAAAGGAAGTGCGTAACCTGATCGATTTTGGCAGAGCCGTTAAGCTGGCGATGAAGGAGTGTAATTTTACCGTTGGGACCTACGAGCCGGCTGATCCGGGCGATCCGGTGGGGTGGGGCGTGAATTTTCACTTCGTCGGGTGTAAGCGAGACTAACAGAGTGAGCATATTGTGAACGGCACGGGACGATCAATTCAGAAGCTGGCCATGAGCGGACTGCTGCTGGTCATGACGTTGCTCACGATCACCTTTCATGAGCGGGCGATCGCACAGAAAACCGATGGGCAGGCGCCGGCCGATTGGATGGCTGAAATTGAAAAGATCTTCATCCGTTCGGAAGATTGTAAGCAATGTCATGACCGGCACTATGAAGAGTGGAAGGGGATGCGCGAGCAGACGCCTGACCTCAAGTCATTCGGTCGAGTCGATGCGGCCTTGTTGCATGGGACCTCATTTGAATCTCCGGTGTTTCGTACGGTGTTGGGCGTGTGGATGCAGACCAACCCCACGATGGAGGAGCGGCAGCGGTGCCTGTCCTGCCACGCGCCGGCAGTAACGGTCTTTCCCCAACATGCCGAGAAGATTGCCGCACAAGTCCTGTCAGGCAAGCCGCAGGTCGAGGGCATCGGCTGTGCGTCGTGTCACCTCATCAACGCGGTTGAAGCCACGCCGTTGCCGCCTCCGACCTTCAAGATCCAACCGGGAGAGATGCTGTACGGGCCGTATGCCGATCCGGAGGAAAACCTGGTGCATCCGGCGACGCAGCTGCCGTTGTTCAGGGGCGCGAACTTCTGTACCTCCTGCCATTTCGACAAGGTGAAAGATGTGACACAGAAAGACCTGCCGGGAGAAATTCTGCAGGGCACCATTTGTCAGGATTGCCATATGGAGCCTTCCACCGGCAGCTCCACCTCGAGACGCGGTGCCATGACCCGCGCCATTGGACGACATTGGTTTCGCGGAGTCGTCATCCCCGGGACGTTGCTGAAAAACCGCAACCTCCAGGCGGAATGGATGCCGCGCATCGACATTGATGCGACGAAGTCCGGGACAGGGGTGGACGGAACCGTGCTTGTGAAGGTCGGCAGCCTGCCTCATAGCTTTCCGGATGGGGATCCGGTGTTGAAACAATTCTTCCTCGCAATCACGATCAAGGATGCACAAGGAAACGTGCTGGGTGAGGAGACGAAACAATTCGGGTTGCCCTACGAGAAGATTTTGCGCGGTCCGATTCCAGACCCGTTCATCAAGGGGGGCAACACACGCCGTGTGCCGTTCTCGCAGGCCTTGAAGGCCGGCGGGGGAGAGCCAGCGACTATCGAGGTGGTGCTCAGCTACGCCTTGATTCCAGAGCCTGAGACGGAGCTGAAAGCGAAGTACCTGGCGACCCTGGCTAACGACCAGGAACGGGCGTCCGCCAAGAAGGTCATCGAGGAATACATTCAGCCTCGCATGCTGACCTACCGAGCGAAGTCACTCTAACATCCCCTCCCGGTTTGGGCGTGCCGGGCAGTGAGGAGCGCACGATGTGCGGAGGATATGCCGACGGTGGAGATTCGACGAAGATTATTGAGCGGGTTCATCATCAGTATCTTGTTGTTGGCGGTCGCACTCGCAAGTTACGGAGTGCAACAGGGGCTGGCGCAGGATGTGAAAGCCCAGCTGACAATCGAAAAGGCATTTCCCAGTTCCAGTAAATGTAAGCGTTGCCACGAGCGGGTCTTTGAAGAATGGGAGACCTCGCCGCTCGCACGGTCGATCCATACGCCGACGTTCCGCGCGGCCCTGGACGCGTTTCTGACCTCTTCAGCCGGAAACGATAAGGCCCTGTGTTTCCGCTGCCATGCTCCGCATGTGCGTGAGTTTGCCGATCACGCCCAGCTTTTCGTGACCCAGGCCCAATCCGGTGAGCCTTCGCTGGATGGCGTGGCCTGCGCCCAATGCCATCTTATTAAGCAGGTCGATCGGACGAAACAGCCGCCGGAGCCGAAGTACGATCTCGGCAATAAAACCATGTACGGGCCGTACAAGGATTTCGCCGCGAACCTGGCCCATCAATCGATGGAGTCGACCCTGTTCCGCAAATCAGACCTCTGTCTCAATTGTCATCAAGTCGTGCCTGCCGCGGCCGATCTCGGCAAGAGTAACGATCTCTTGGGGAATTGGGACCAGAGCAAAGCCGTGAAGTCCGGCAAAGAATGCCAGACCTGTCATATGCCGGAACAGGTCGGCGAGTCGGCCAATGGTGAAGCCAAGCGGAAAGTGGCGAATCATACGTTTCCGGGACGAATCGGCCAGCTCAGGCAGGAGGCGGCCAAGCTGGAGGTTTCGACGAAGGTTGAGGGAGAGAAAACCACCGTGACGGTGGCGGTGCAAAGCCTGGTGCCGCACAATTTGCCGACCACTCATCCCGGGTGGGCGAGCGTGGTCTTGGAATTGGATGTGAAGGGCAAGAACCTCAAGACCGTCTTCAGCGACAAGCGCATCTATGGGCGGACCTATGCGGATGCCAAGGGCCAGAAGACGGTGTTTGATTTCGAAGCGGTCAAGGTGCTTGAGGAAACGGTACTCAAGCCAGAGGAAAAGCGAGTGGAGACCTTCAGCTTCCCGACACCGAAGGACACCAAGACGTTCGACGTTGAGGCCGTCCTCAGTTACGCGCCGGTGACCGGACCGGCAACGTTTCTGCAGCGCATTGAAGCGGAGTCCTCCAAGGGCGCCCAGGATCCTGTGTTCCAATCCATTCCCATCGCCAAGTTCAGCGAAAATATCCCGGTCGCCAAATAACGTTCACGGTGCAGCCGTGCAAGGCGAAACGTGTGAAGAGGTCGGAGTAAAGATCTCTGAGGTGTCGTTCGTCCCGCGCTTAGGTTCTGCGCGTCACGTCGTAAAGATTATTCCGAGATGATGCTGGAACCGGGGGACTTCATCTTGAAGATCTGAATGGCGCTGTAGATGCCTTTGGCGGGGTGGTTCAGGATGAGTCGTGAGTTGGTGATGTGCGTATCGATCAATTCGTACTGTCCGCCGCTGTAGTACACATCGCAATCGTCGATCTCACAATTCTTATACACGTGATTGTCCAGTGACAGCTTTGCTTTGCTGAACTTCTGCTGATCAATCAGGATATATTCCGGCGCAAATCCCATCGTGTGCTCCTGAACTCGCGCGCACTATAACAAAGTCGACCCCCTTCCGCAAACCGCGCACGGCGCGCCTTCACCTCCTGTTCCGCCATCTTTCGTCTTGATCCGTCTCTGGTGCCGCTATAGAATGGCGCCACTTTCCTCTATTAAGCAGCCGTGTCAGTTGTCGGGCATGCGGCGGTTCTTCCCGCTGCACAATCAGTCCGCGATGGGTTCAAGCCACGGAGCATCTGTGACATTCATCGACCGTTGCACGTGATCGCGTCATGTTCACGGCGGGTATTCACCGAAACACGTCAGCTGGATTCTCAGTTTCACCATTCTGTTAACAGGAGGAGAAACACTGTGAGCGACTCAGCGATTGTGACCTTTGCTCTGGTTGCGGCCGTGGCCGGTATTGCCTATGGTCTGTATCTCGCGATGTGGGTGTTCAAACTGAACGCCGGCAATGCGAAGATGCAGGAAATTTCCAAAGCCATTCAAGAAGGTGCGGGTGCCTACATGAACCGTCAATACAAGACGGTCGGCGTGGTGGCGTCCGTGCTTTTTGTCCTGTTATGGGGAGCCGGGGCCGTCTCGGATAAGTTCGGGATGTTGACGGCGATCGGATTTTTGATCGGGGCCGGGGCGTCGGCGCTTGCCGGCTATGTCGGGATGATTATTGCGGTGCGGGCGAATGTGCGGACCGCGCAAGCGGCGCACGACGGCATGAATGCGGCCCTGACGGTCGCGTTCCGTGGCGGGGCGGTCACGGGTTTGCTGCTGATCGGGCTCGGGCTGTTGGCGATTACCAGTTTCTATACCATCGCGACCCAGTTTGCGGGGCAGGAAAAGGCGATCCATGCCTTGCTCAGTCTCGGCTTCGGCGGCAGTTTAATCTCCGTGTTTGCGCGCGTCGGCGGCGGAATTTATACCAAAGCGGCCGATGTGGGCGCGGATCTTGTTGGAAAAGTCGAGGCGGGCATTCCGGAGGATGATCCTCGTAATCCGGCAGTTATCGCCGATAACGTGGGGGACAACGTCGGCGATTGCGCGGGCATGGCGGCCGATTTGTTTGAAACCTATGCGGTTACGACCGTGGCGGCGATGGTGCTGGCGTTTACGATGTTTAAGGGTGTCAGCGCACCGATTCTGTATCCACTTGCGTTGGGCGGCGTCACGATTTTTGCCACGATCATCGGCATTTTGTTCGTGAAGGTCAGTCCGGGCGGTGAAATCATGTCGGCGCTCTACAAGGGTTTGTTTGTTGCCGGGGGAATTGCCGCCGTAGCGTTCTTCCCGATTACCTCAAAGATCATGGAGGGGGTCGGCGGTGTCAGCGGCATCAGTTATTACCTGGCGGCATTGATAGGGCTGGCAGTGACCCTGGCGCTCGTCTTCATTACGGACTACTACACCTCTAAGTCGTATGCGCCGGTGAAGGATATCGCCAAGGCTAGCGAAACGGGCCATGCCACCAATATTATTGCCGGTCTGGCAGTGGGGATGCAGTCGACGGCTGCGCCGGTGGTCGTCATCGGTGCGGCGATTCTCGGCAGCTATTGGATCTGCGGCGGCGCGGCATCGGGTGGGTTGTACGGGGTTGCCGTGGCGGCGGTGTCGATGCTGTCCATGGCCGGAATTGTGGTTGCGATCGACGCCTTCGGGCCGATCACGGACAATGCCGGCGGGATCGCCGAGATGGCGCATCTCGGGAAGGAAGTGCGCGACATCACGGATCCGCTGGATGCGGTCGGCAATACGACGAAGGCGGTGACGAAAGGTTATGCAATCGGTTCGGCCGGACTGGCGGCAGTGGTGCTGTTTGCCGAGTTCGCTCGTGAAGTGGCCAAAGGTACTCAAGCGAGCACCTTCGACTTGTCCAATCCATCGGTGTTGGTGGGGCTCTTCCTGGGCGGGATGCTGCCGTTCATCTTCGGCGCCCTGTGCATGAAAGCGGTCGGACAGGCGGCTGGGCTAGTTGTGGAAGAAGTCCGGCGCCAGTTCCGGACGATCAAAGGTATCATGGAGGGCACCGGAAAGCCGGAGTACGGGACCTGCGTGGATATCGTGACGCAAGCGGCGATTCAGAAGATGATGATTCCCGGGCTCATTCCCGTGGTGGCGCCGATCCTGGTCGGGGTCATTCTTGGACCGCAGGCGTTGGGTGGTGTGCTCGTCGGCAGCATCGTCACCGGCCTCTTCGTGGCGATTTCCATGACGAGCGGCGGTGGCGCCTGGGACAATGCCAAGAAGTATATTGAGGAACAGGGATTAAAGGGTACGGACACGCACAAGGCCGCGGTGACCGGTGATACGGTCGGCGATCCCTACAAGGACACAGCCGGGCCGGCGATCAACCCGATGATTAAGGTCATTAACATTGTCGCCTTGCTGATTGTCTCCTTGATTGTGAAATAGTCGGATAGTGATTGTCTCCGGCTTCGCGCTCGCGGCATGTGAACGCATGAGTTCTGACACCGGTCTGACTTCCGGGAGGACGCTTCATGTTTCGCCGCTCGGCTTGACGCGTTCGAGGACCCTAGAGTAAGGTGACAAGAGTAGGTCGTTCGAACGCTTCGGATGAACTGGAGGTGCTCCGATGGAGAAACAGGAGAGGAGACCGGAATCCAGAAAAGAGTCCCACGCCAAAGAAGAGGTCAAGCCGAACCCGAAAGTCGTCGAGTCGGGGAAGAAGATGAAAGAGGACATCGACAAACTGGTCGATGAAATCGATGACGTACTTGAAAAGAATGCCGAAGAGTTTGTGAAGAATTATGTGCAAAAGGGAGGGGAATAACCCCTCCCTTTTTTCTGCTCCGCCGGTCCCTTCCGTCACTACCAGAGTCTCCGTCCAGTCTTTGTAGGACCTATCACTCGCCATCCAGCAGCATTCGCAGGGCCGGCCGGCGCCCGGTTTGACAAAGGTGGGGTGAGTCGATACCATTCCCCTTACTTCTCAGCAACTTCTGAATGCTTCAGTTATAGACAGAGGGTTCATGCAACAAAAATTGTGGGTGTTCCGCCCGTTTGATACGGCCTTACAGAGCAATCTGTCCAGGATGCTGTCCATTTCGCCGGTGACCGCTTCTGTGTTGCTTGCGCGTGGGGTCACGACTGCCGATGAGGCGAACCGCTGGATGTCCAGCGCGCAGGATGGGCTTCACGATCCGTTTTTGATTCCCGACATGGAGCTGGCTGTCGAACGGCTCCACCTGGCCCTGTCTCGTCAGGAGCGCGTGTGCTTCTATGGGGATTATGATGTGGACGGGGTCTCTGCCACGAGTCTCTATCTGTCATTTTATCAAGGGCTGGGAGGAAACGGCCGCGGGTACATTCCTCACCGGGTACGCGAAGGGTACGGATTAAACGAAGGCGCGATCCGGCGGTTGGCGCAGGAAGGGATTACCTTGCTGGTCACCTCTGACTGCGGGACGACGTCGCATCATGAAATCGCCGTCGCCAAGGAACTCGGTATGGATGTGATTGTGACGGATCATCATCAAACCGATGCGACGATGCCTGCCGCGCTCGCCGTGCTCAATCCGCACCGGCGCGACGCGGTATATCCGTTCAAAGGGCTCTGTTCTGCGGGCTTGGCCTATAAGGTGGTCTCGGCCTACCAGCGCCGGTATGGGTCCGGTGAGGTTGATCCGGAATCCTGCCTGGATCTGGTGGCCCTGGCGACGGTGGCCGATATCGTGCCGTTGCAAGACGAGAATCGTATTTTGGTGCGGGAAGGTCTGACGCAGATCAATCGCGGTGCCCGCTGCGGAATCCGCGCGCTCAAGCAAGTGGCCGGCATTGCGAAAGCCTGCACAAGTGAAACCATCGGGTTTCGACTGGGCCCCCGGTTAAATGCGGCGGGGCGGCTGGATCATGCGATGCTCTGCGTGCAACTGCTTACGACCGAATCCGACCGGGAAGCGATGCAGATTGCCGAACAATTGGAACAGTTGAACCGGCAGCGCCAGCAGATCGAAGAAGGTATTACCGCGGAGGCGGCGGCCTCGCTGAAGCCGGATGAACCGGCAGCGGCAATCGTGCTGGGTTCGCGTGATTGGCATCTGGGTGTCGTGGGAATTGTTGCTGCCAGATTGGTGGATCGTTTTCACCGGCCGAGCATCGTGATCGCCGTGGATGAGAAGGGGATCGGCAAGGGCTCTGCGAGAACGATCGAGGGCTTCGATCTGTATCAGGGCTTGTCGCAATGCCGTGACCTGTTGCAGGCCTTCGGCGGCCATCCGAGCGCTGCGGGGTTGACCATCCAGGAGTCGCGGTTGGATGAGTTTCGCCGGCGATTCTCCGACGTGGCGGCGCAATGGGCCACCGGGAGCCGTACCATGCCGACGTTACAGGTTGATGCGGAAGTGAATCTGACGGATGTGAATTTCGATTTGATTCAGGAGCTCGAATCCTTGCATCCCTTCGGCGCGGGGAATCCGGAGCCGACCTTGGCTGTTCGGGGCCTCGATGTGGTGGAGGCGCGAGTTGTCGGCGAGAAACATTTGAAGTTGCGCGTCCGGCAAGGGCGCTCGTTTATTTTCGATAGTATTGGCTTTCGCATGGGATCGTTTGAAGAACTCGGGCTCAAGGCTGGCCGCCCGGTGGATCTGGCCTTCAGTCCGGAGCGGAATCATTGGAACGGCTATGATCGCGTGCAGTTGCGTATTAAGGCGCTCCGTATGAGCGGTGAGGTGTCATAGGTATGCCGCACGAGACGGTGACAGAGCTCGATCAGTTGATCGAGCGGGTCAAGAGCTATAACGTCGAGGCGGATCTGGACCTCGTACGCCGGGCCTATGATTTTTCGGCTAAAGCCCATGAAGGGCAGATGCGCCGGTCGGGCGAGCCCTATTTTCGGCATCCCCTGGCGGTGGCCGGCCTGTTGACGCATCTCAAGACGGACGTGACGGCCATTGTGGCCGGGCTTCTGCACGACACGCTGGAAGATACACTAGCAACTCCGCTGGAGTTGGAGCAGCGATTCGGAAAAGACGTCGTGCATCTTGTTGATGGTGTGACCAAGATCGGCAAGATCACCTTTCGGAACTATGAGGAAAAGCAGGCGGAAAATTTCCGTAAGATGGTGTTGTCGATGGCGGACGATATTCGCGTCGTCCTCATCAAGCTGGCGGACCGGCTCCACAACATGCGGACCTTGGAGTATCTCAGCGAAGGGAAGCGGCGGCAGATCGCCCAGGAGACGCTGGAAATTTACGCCCCGCTGGCCAATCGCCTGGGGATCGGCTGGATCAAGAACGAGCTCGAAGACCTGTGCCTGAAGCATCTCAAGCCGGACGTATACGAAATGCTCCGGGTGCGCGTGGCCAAGCGTGACGAAGACCGGCAGCAATACATTGTGGAAGTCATCGACATGGTCAAGAAGGCCATGGTCGAGGCCGGTCTGCAAGGGGAGGTTTCCGGGCGGCCGAAGCATCTGTACGGCATCTATCAGAAGATGGAGAAGCAGTCGATCTCATTTGAAGAGGTGTACGACCTAGCGGCGCTCCGCATCATCACCGACATCAAGATGAACTGTTATGCGCTGCTCGGAGTCATCCACTCGCTGTGGCGGCCGCTGCCGGGCCGCTTCAAGGACTACATCGCGATTCCGAAATCCAACATGTATCAATCGCTGCATACCACGGTGGCGGGACCCAAAGGCGAGCATGTGGAGTTCCAAATACGCACGGAGGAAATGCATCGCGTCTCGGAGCAGGGCATTGCCGCACACTGGAAATACAAAGAGCATGGCCGCATCGACGAAAAAGACGGGAAAGTGTTCAGCTGGTTACGCCAGTTTGTGGAGTGGAACCAGGACTTACCGGACAATCGCCAGTTTATGGACTCCGTTAAGCTGGACCTCTTCCATGATGTCGTCTATGTGTTCACCCCGCAGGGCATGGTGAAGGAGTTACCCAAGGGCTCCACGCCGGTGGACTTTGCCTACTCGGTTCATACGGAGATCGGAGACCATTGTGTAGGAGCCAAGGTCAACGGGAAGATCGTTCCGCTCAAACATATGATGGAAAGCGGAGACATGGTCGAGATCCTGACGGCCGCCAATCAAACGCCTCACCGGGACTGGCTGAAGTTCGTCCGCACGTCCCGCGCCAAGACGAAAATCAAGCACTGGATCAAGGCTGAGGAACAGTCTCGTAGTATCGAGATCGGCAAGCGGTTGTTGGAGGCTGAGTTCCGGCGGCATGGACTGGCCCCGGCGCAGATGATGCGGTCAGAGCAGCTGCTGGCCGTCGCGAAACAGGTGGGATATGAGACGCCGGAGGAACTGGCTGCTGCCGTCGGGTTCGGTCATGTGCCGACTTCTCAGGTGATGAGTAAAATCGTCCCGCCTGGCGCTGCCGGCAGT
Source organism: Nitrospira sp. (assembly GCA_009594995.1). Lineage (GTDB taxonomy): Bacteria > Nitrospirota > Nitrospiria > Nitrospirales > Nitrospiraceae > Nitrospira_A. The sequence continues at coordinate 17,229 of VOPR01000064.1, forward strand.
CAGGTCGTTGCGCCGGAAGCGCCGGCGGCGCAGAAACCGGTGACCGGCCGGGCCGATGATACGGGCGTGCAGGTGAAGGGCGCACGGGATTTGCTGATGCAGCTCTCCCGCTGCTGCAATCCTGTGCCGGGCGACCGCATTTTGGGATATATCACCAGGGGGCGCGGGCTAACGATTCATACGGTCGATTGCCCCAACTTGGAAGCTTTGGACTATGACAGGAACCGATTGGTTGAAGTGGAGTGGGACCACTCCACGCCCAGTACCCATTCCGTGAAGGTGTCGGTGATTGCCGTGGATAAGACCGGGGTGCTGGCGCACGTGTCAACGGCCATTGCGGAATGCCAGGCGAATATCAGTCGGGCTGAAATTACGACCCGCGAGGATCGAAAGGCGATGCTGGATTTTATCGTTGAGGTTGTGGACACGGCCCATTTGTCGCGAGTATTCAAAGCGATTGAAAAAGTTGATGGGGTGATCACTGTGCGTCGAATGCGTTCCTGGCAAGAGCGTGCCTAGTCTGAGAGGTATCTCCATTCCATTCCCCCTCTGTCAGGTGAGACCCGCATGAGTGTGGGGGCTTTGGTTGGTACCGTGGTTGCCATTTTGGCCTGCGCAGCCGCGGTCTTGATCGGTCTGGCGTACCTGTTTGCCAGGCGCAACAAGCCGGCGCCTCCGTTGCCATTTTATGCCGGTGGCGTGGGCGTTTTTTTCGTCATTGCATCGCTAGTCGGTCACAGCGACCTGGTGAGCCATCTCAATCACCTTGTCAGGGCTGGCCTCGATGTGGCGGCCTGGCTCGGTGCGTCCTTCTTTCTCTTCACGATCCTTGATGCCCTGATCATCGGCGAATGGCTGATCGAACGGGGGCAGCGGTACATCCCCGATATCGTTCGGCAGTTGCTCATCGGCGCAGAGGTTGTGGCCGCCGGAGTGCTCATCCTCTGGTTGGTCATGGGTATCAACCTTGTGGCTCTGGTGGCATTGCCCACGGTCGCGGCGGCGATGATCGGCGTGGCCCTGAAGGATACGTTGACGAGGTTTTTTTCCGGAATCGAACTCGGGAAGATCGTGAAGGTTGGGGATTGGATCACCGTGCTGGATCGGGAGGGTATCGTCACCCATATCGGTATGGAGCATGTGAGTCTGTTGACTCGTGCCCACGACGTGGTGTCGTTGCCCAACGATCTGGTAATTCAAAGCGGGGTGACGAATTTTACCAGGCCGACCACGACGCATTTCTGTAATGTCTTTGTCGAAGCCGCCTATCGAACCCCGCCCGAACAGGTCTGTGCCACGTTGCTTGAAACGGCGGCGGCAGTGTCTGGCGTGCTGCCGGATCCCAAGCCGACTGCGCTGGTCACGGCGTTCAATGAATCAGCCATTCAATATCGCATCAAATTTCCGATCGGAGATTTTTCGCAGCGCGACCTGATTGAGAGTGCGATGCGTACGTATATTTGGCATGCCTTCGCTCGCAAAGGAATTGAAATTCCATTTCCGCAACGTGTGGTGCATCAGAACACTGGCGCAGATGATGTGTCACACAGTCATACCGTAGAACGGATCAGCGCGCAGTTGACGACGATCGATTTTCTGGCAACGCTCGATGCCAAGCAGCTTGAAGTGCTGGCCAAGGGCGCGCGATGGGAGTTGTATCTGCCCGGCGAGCGGGTTGTTCGTCAGGGAGATGCGGGCGAGGTATTGTACGTCATTGTATCCGGAAGAGCCGATGTCCGCCTGGAGCAGGGGGGCCTCAGTTCTACGGTCACCACGCTTGAACCGGGAAAGTTCTTCGGGGAGATGTCCTTGTTGACCGGCGAACCGCGTTCGGCGACGGTCGTGGCTGTGACGGAGTTGTCGGTCATTGCTGTGGGCAAGGCGGCCTTGCTGCAAGTATTTCAGGAAGATCGCCGGCTGATTGAACGGATCGGCGAAGTTGTCGCTCGTCGACAGGCTGCGACGGCTGCAGCCAAAGCGCAATTGTCGCGTGATGCGGCAGCCCTTTCAGTCGTCACGCATACGCGCTCGCTCGTGGAGCGTATTCAGAGTTTTTTCTGGGGGACGCGCAGGGGGCAGTGATCAGTGAGAAGAATGGCTAGGGCTGTTTAAAGCTCAGTTTCATGCCGCGTTGAAGCTGCAGCGCGGCAGCGCGGCCCCCGCCGAGTTCAAGAACGTATAGCGCACCTTCCTCGGAGTGGTATTGAGGGCAGCCGTCGTCCTGCCTGGTGCAGATGGGCACGTTGCGTTCAATATGAACGATCGTTTTCTTCGCATCCATCCAGATGATGTCCAGCGGGATCTTGGTGTTTTTCATCCAGAAGGTCCAGGGCTGGGCGTCACCAAAAATGAATAACATGCCGCGGTCGTCGGCGAGGTGTTCGCGAAACATCAGTCCCTGCGCGCGTTTCAGAGCCGTATCAGCCAATTCCGCTTGGATTAACGTGCCGGTCGGGGTTTTGACGGTAATGAGTGTTTCGGCCGGCTGATCAACGCCCCAACTTAAACAGGTCACAGCCAGTATTCCGAAGCCCGATAGGCATCCTGTCACGTACCTCAGCAAGGCCGGAGGCTGTCTGTTGTCACGGTAACGGATCGGTTGGTTCATGGCCGCATCCTAGCGGGCTGATGGTGAGCCGTCAAGGTGGCGAACCCGCTTGGAATACGGTGGCCGGCCGTCTTGCAATTCCGCTGGCCCCTATGCCATCCTCCTCGTATTATCTGGCTTGGATGGAGGTTGTTCATGAAAGAAACGCGACGTGTGGTGTACATGAGAGGCGTATTTGTCTGTCCCAAGTGTCGCCAATCCTATGTACAGGAAAAATGGATCGAGGAATTTCGCATCCGCTGCCACAAGTGCGACTATCGCGGAACGTTGACCCAAGTGTCGGTGGAAGAGCACATGGATGAGGAAATTGTTCGTCGGTAAGAATCGCGCTTCTGCAGAGTGGGTTCTGAAAATTTCCTGTTGCTGATCGTCCCATCGCAAGATATTGGTTCCAGCCAGGCCGTGCATGGCCTGGCCCTGCCGAGGTTAGTCTCATTCCCTTAGCCAGCAAGAGGGTACGTCATGACTCAGATATGGCGCTTGTTCCTTCTCTGTGCGACCGGCTTTCTTGCAACGCCCGCCGTCGGCCAATCGGCTGATAGCCAACCAACGATTCAGATATTGGTAGCCTATCACTCACTTTCCGGGAATACGGAGCGGATGGCTGAGGCGGTTGCAGAAGGAGCACGGATGGTATCCCATACCCAGGTGGTCGTAAAACGCGTGGGCGCCGTTACGGCTGAGGAATTATTCGCTGCTGACGCCATTGTTCTTGGCTCTCCGGTCTATTGGTCGAACATGGCCGGAGAGGTGAAGACGTTTATTGATGACTGGCAATTCAAGTTCGGTGTCTTTCCTGAATTTAAATTGAGAAATAAGGTGGGGGCGGCGTTCGCGACTGGTGGCCAGATTTCCAGCGGGAAAGAGCTGACGATGCTCTCAATTCTTGCGGCGATGCTTGGCAACTATATGATAACCGTGAGCGGCGGTGGGGCGTTCGGGGCTTCCGCGACGACAGAAGGCAACAGTCTGGGGATTGACGAACAGGAACTCGCCGGAGCCCGTGAGTTGGGGCGGCGGGTGGCCGAGGTTGGTGGTGCGGTGAAGCGCGGTTTTCAGTTACCAGATCATCGGGAAAGCGTGGACGTCCGATGATGGCGAGTTCTTAGATACGTTAGGATGACACAGGTTTCCGGCAGGCACTCTCCAATTGACTCTTCGCGAGATCGACCAGTTCATGGATGTTCTTGGCGCAGCGGCCACAGCATCCATTTTCACGTAGGCCAAATTCGGCAATGATTTGCCGAGTGGTCAGGCATCCCTGACGCCCCGCTTCTCGCACGTCTGATTCCGTTAAGCCCTTACATAAGCAAACATACATGAGTGGCGTCTCCCACTGATGATCGATTGTCTTTACCGGGCGGTTGTTAAGGATGTTTTCTCGATACTGATAACCGTTCTCAACTATGGTGAGTATAGCGGTCAAAGGGGGATCTGTCAACCTCTGCACAGATCCCCTCTATGATGGGGATGAGCTGGTGTTTCCTATGGTCCGGCAAATGGTAGGAGGGGAATTATTCAAGGTTGCACAGATGATGAACATGTGCTGGCGGGGAATCGTTGCCTGACATTTGTGTAGTAGCAGGAGGGAATTGTCGGGAAGACTTGGAGATCAGCTGATGCACTCATGAGGTCTTGCGGGTGTCTATCTAGCCGGCTTATCGAAGGTGTTTGGATAAGTGTGGTAGCCGGCTCTGTGACGGTCCGCCTATCGTCTGAAAGTACAAAGGCCGGAAGTCCTTGCGAACTTCCGGCCTTTGTTGTGCTGCGGTCCTTCACTGGCGAGAGAGGTTGCCCTCTCCCGCCAGTGTGAGTCTTACAGCCAGTTCACGCGCTCGGCCGGCCGAATGTAGATCGGCTCTTCGACCTGAATACGCGCCACTTCCTTGCCCGACTTGTTGAAGCCCAACACGGTATCGTTGTACATGTCAAAACGCTTACCGTGGATTTGGGTCTCGAACACCTTCGGACCAGGGATGACATCGTACCGGAAGACGATCTGCTGGCTGGCTCTCCAGAGCTGGAGGACGGCCAACAGTTCGCGGCTTGGCACGAGGTACTTCTCGATGGCGTTATCCACGCCCGGGCCAAACATCTGACGCGCGTAGCCACGTGGGCTATGCCGCGGCGGGATGTAGTAGCCGTTGGGCTCGGTGCCCCACTGCGGATACAGCGGGAGCGCCACCTGCTCCACACGAATCGTGTAGTACAGGGGATGCCAGCGGTCTTCCGCCCACAGGCCGTCTTCACCGATGCGCATCAATGACTGCATGCGGATTTTACCCACGCAGGCCGCCATACAACGCGTTTCCATCGGCTCGCCGCCAGTCAGCGGGTCTTTGCCTTCGATGCGCGGGTAACACGCGATACACTTTTCAGAGACGCGTGTGGTACCACGATACATCGGCTTCTTGAACGGGCACTGTTCCACGCACTTCTTGTACCCGCGGCAACGGTTCTGGTCGATCAACACGATGCCGTCTTCCGGCCGCTTGTAGATCGCCTTCCGCGGGCAGGCTGCCAAGCAGCCCGGATAGGTGCAGTGGTTGCAGATCCGCTGCAAGTAGAAGAAATACGTCTCGTGCTCCGGCAAGCTGCTGCCGGAGAGACGCCACGGTTCATCGCGCGTGAAGCCCGACTTGTCGATATTCTCGACCAGGGCGCGCATCGAAGTTGCCGTGTCTTCGTAAATGTTCACGAACCGCCATTCCTGGTCCGTGGGGATGTACCCGATCGCCGCCTGGCCCACCTTGGCGCCCGCGTCGAAAATGGTCATTCCCTCGAACACCCCGTACGGCGCATGGTGCTTGCGGCCGACCCGCACGTTCCACACCTGTCCGCCCGGGTTCACCTGCTCGATGAGCTGGGTGATCTTCACGTCGTAGAACTGTGGATATCCGCCGTACGGCTTGGTTTCCACGTTGTTCCACCACATGTACTCCTGCCCCTTCGAGAAGAGCCAGGTCGACTTGTCGGCCATCGAACAGGTCTGACAAGCCAAACAGCGATTGATGTTGAACACAAAGGCAAACTGCCACTTCGGATGCCGCTCCTCGTAGGGATACAGCATCTTCCGTCCCAGTTGCCAGTTATAGACTTCTGGCATTGTGAATCCTCCTTCTGAACATGATCAGGTAGTTAATGGTTCGCATTCGTTTCAAGTACCGAGGACGAAGTGCCGAGGGGGGAGCCCCCGGACTGTGTGCCTCTGTCCTAGACCTTGATCTTGATATGTTCACCCTTAAGCCACTTGATCATGAACTCGTTTTCCTGACCCGGTGTGAAGCCGGTCCGGACTGGTTCCCACGGCCCACGGGCTCCGATGCCGCCGTCTTCCGCCTTGGTGATGCGGATCAAGCATTCCTTCGGAACCGTGTTGATGCCGTGGTGATCGATGGCATAGCCCCACTTGAACTTCCAGGCAATCGTGTGTTTGCCGGGGAGTGAGTCGGTCTGGTGCATCGGCATCAGCCAGTTTCTGGTAAACGACTGTTGCGCGCCGTACCGGA
>VOPR01000061.1 GCA_009594995.1 Nitrospira sp.
GGAAACCAAACTCGATAGCCTGCGCGCCGAAATGGAGCCCTTCGGCCCTCGTGTCTGCTCGGACTGGATTACGCAGTGGCAGGTGTTTGAACAGGCGCGGAAACGCAAGAAGCCCCGGAGCCCGTTCACCAGGCAGGAATCGCCAGATGTCGCGGCGCGCCTGCATTTCCTCACGCCGGGACGCGTCGTGGGTCTCACCCGCGGACGCGGCATCATCCTGCGCCAATACCGGAGCAAAGGCCAACATGCGCCGATGGTCACGCTACTGCGAGAAGGCGGCTCCCTCAATGAATGCCCTGCATCGATTGTCACTCAGGTTTTCGATCGCACCTTCGATTGCGAAGAAACGTCTGCCTATCCCTGGTGTACGCCGCAGACACTGGACCAACTGACGCACCACCTGACAGATCTTCCGCCGAGGCTTCCGATCCTCCCGATCCTGACGCATCAGAATGAAGAGGCTCCGATCGACAGTTCCATTATTCAAACATTGGGTGACTTCGCCTGCCCGACCTGTCCCTCGCGCCAGGCCTGTCAGCGTGACTTCCCGCGCGCCTCACGGGTGCGCCAGGAGATTCAGCGGCACATCAAATCGATTCAAGCCCTCCAGACCAGCCTGTGGCACCGATTCCAAGAGCGCATCGACGTCCTGGAACGATTCGGCTATCTCAACGCCAACGCGCAGCTCACCGCCGACGGCGAATGGGCCCGGCTGATTCGCATCGATCACTCTCTTCTGATTACCGAATTGATCCGGGCTGAAGCCTTCGGCGCCATCGACCCGCCTCTGCTGGCGGCCGTGATGGCCAGCATCGCCCATGACGACGATCGTCCCGGTTCATTTCCTCGCGGCAGCACCGGACTGGTCACGCTCCTGTTTCAGGTCCGCAAATTGGCGGAAAGTCTGACCCCGCACGAATCGCCGCCGATGCTGCGCGCCGACGTCGCGGCGCTGACCGAACGCTGGGTCGCGGATCAGAGCCTCACCTGGATCGGACTGGCCCGGCTGACCACGATGGCCGAAGGCGATATGTTCCGGTTGTTCGCACGCACCATCGAGTTCCTCTCCCAGTTGAAAACCCTCAAAGGCACACACCCGTCACTGGCGGAATCGGCCGATCATGCCATTGCCGCGATGCGCCGGGGCGTGCTGGAGGAATTGCCATGACGACGCACGAACTCGAACAACTGTTGATGCAGCAACCGGTCTCCCTACTCCACCGATTGGCGAGGGGCCGGATCAGCCGGCATTTCCGCTCGGGCAAACGCAAACTGGTTGATCTGCTGCTCCAGGCTTCTGCTGAGAATCGCCCCGGACTGGAGTCCGACCTGGCAGCGCTGATCGAAGAACGGACCAGCCGGGAACAGATCGCGCCCGTCGTGAAGCCGCGGCCCGAAAAAGTTCACACCCGTCCAGCGACAACATCCGCATCGCCGCGCCCGCACAAAACGGAAGACCACGGCCACCATGAGCCGCCCGTCTCGCTGCATGAATGGCTGTCAGGGATCGGCGTGCCGCCGCCTCAACCGTTTGTCCCGGATGCCTGGCAGGTGGATGCGCTCGCGAAACTCGCGGAAACCGACGTCGTTGTCAGCGTACCCACAGGAAGCGGCAAGACGTATGTTGCGATCGAGGCCACCGCCCGCGCAATGCGCGAAAACCGGACGGTGATTTACACGTCGCCGCTGAAGGCGCTGTCCAATACGAAATTTACCGAGTTCTCGCGAGTGTTCGGCCCGGGCCAGGTGGGCATTCTTACCGGCGACCGCCGCGAACATGCCCAGGCGCCGCTACTGATCATGACCACGGAGATCTTGCGGAACTTGCTCTACGATGCGGCCGGAGGCGAGATCGACGTGCGGCTGGACACATTGGGGCTCGTGATTATGGATGAGTCCCAGTACTTGGCTGATCCGGAGCGCGGAGTGGTGTGGGAAGAAACGTTGATTTTTTGCCCCTCGCAGGCCCGCCTGCTGCTTTTGTCCGCCTCCATCGGCAACCCGCAGGATATCGCAGACTGGCTGACCGCCATTCGTCCGACCCCCTGCTCCCTCATCCGCCATACCAAGCGGTCAGTGCCTCTGCGAGCCGGCTACCTGCACCCGAACGAAAAGCTCACTCCGTTATTCCGGACTGCCGGTATCCCCTACGGTCAGCCCCACCTGCTCCACCCGGAAGCCAAGCGGCTCTTCATGGAATACGAAGAAGAGACCGGCCCATCCCGGTCGCGCTGACAGACCGCATCCTTTCGATGAACATCCGGCGTGAACCACCACAGGCTCGCGCCGGCAATACGACGCGCGCGACAATCGGAAGCAAACGAGGCTAGAACGAATAGGTCAGGCCGATCGTGGGACCATGCCTGAGCGTTTGGAACTGATTCATAGGAGCGGTGGCCGTAGACCCGTCAGAGCCATAGATCTTCCACTGGTCGCCGGCAACCACCCTGTTCCACCAGACCCGATACCCGCCCGTCAAATAGAGGCGTTCCCAAATTCGGATGCGCAGATTGACATCCGTATTGGTGCCCACCCCGAGCCCCGTCATTCTAAAACTCGGATCCTGAGCTACGTCAGTCCTCAGATGGTGCACGTCCTCATTGTTCAGATAGGAGAGGAGTAGTGCTACCTTGGCCTCGACGCTGATGCGTGAATCGAGTTTGTACTCCACTTCACCGCCCACCCGTCCCGAAAACCAAGTAGTCGTATTCGTAATGACTGCTTGATTGCGGAATCCGACCGTTCCAGCAGCAGGGCAGCTCAATGCTGGATCAGGAGCCGCTACCGTCGTACATTCCGCCTGCGTCACCCCCGTTGCCACATGCCGTTCCCGCCAGTACTGCAGCCCGGCAAAGACTCCCAAGGTTCCCCTGTTGTCCTGAAAGGTATGGGCCGTCACACCGAGATCTCCGTTGAGGTACCAGAGATTGTCTCCGCCGATGTCACTATAGGTTCGTGAGAACCGATGTTCACCGCTCACGGTCGCGCCTTGAGCCGCGGCTCCTTGCGCGCTCAGGAAATCATCATCCGTGAGACGTCCTCCCCCGATGCCCCCATACCCGAATGCCCCGCGTACAAACATCTTGTTCTTCAATTGAACCCGGCCGACAATCTCCGTCACGTTGGTGCCGGTATCTTTGTATTTCAGCTTGGAACTGGGATTGCCAAGGTTGGGATCCAGGCCGGAGGCGTTGTGGCTCCAATTGGTCTCCCCCTGACTGAACCACTCGGTTACTCCGAAGTCGATACGAGCAATCGAGGAAGATTGGGCCGGCCCCACCTCAGCGATGGCGGGAAACACGTCCTGCAGGAGGAGGCAGGCACATACCGCGCAGATGAGACATCGCAACGGGATCATATTCGTAGGACTCCCTTACCATCCGGGCCTGGACGAGCCGTCCGCATGACCGCTGGACTACGTATCCCCGCCGGAACAGCGCGCCCACAGATACCCTACCTGCGGAGTGTGGTCAACAACTTTCTCGCCCGATCGATTCATCCCTGTCGTACCTGGCTCGCCCATGCCATGTCTACCTAGGGGATCTTTCTTCCCGCTCATGCGAATGGTTTCGGTTTTGTACATCCAGGTGCCGATGCCCTACAGTCGGAAAAAATTTCCTAGAGCATTTCTACGAGAGAGATTTCCACGCAAGGCACGTGAGCCGAGTGAAATTTTTGCTTGCCTATTCGCGTTTGATCCGCTAGGGTCGCTCTTGAACGATATCCTGACGGGATTCTCACCGAACTCCGCTGAGCGATTCCCGACAATCAACTAAGAAGAACGCCGAAGCGATTTGTTGTGGCACGCCTGTTGCTCACCGACAATCGATTCGTTTTTTCATTTCAGGAAGATCACCTAAGGGAGTACTGACTATGACGGCACGGCGCATCACATCGACCCAGCATCCACCACGCAGCAGAAGACGGCCTGCGGCGGGACACATCGCGATTTTGGTGCTGATGATGTGGTTGTGTGACCTGATCGCTGGAGGCTCTCACACCTTTGCGCAAACACCCTCGAGCAGTTCCCTGACTCCCTTGTTGCAAGCGTTCCCGTCGTCGCTGGCGTTATCCGCAGCGAAGGGCAACACGGCCACCGGTGTATTTAATTTGCAGAAGTCCAGCACCCAACAGAGTATCTACAGCATCAGTGCCAATCAGTCTTGGACCACACTCAATCCGCCCTACGGCAGTACCCAGACCATTACGACGGAGATTGATCCCATCACGGTCTCGGTTGACACCTCGACCATGAACGTCGGAACCTACTCCGGCCTCGTCTATATTGTAGAAAGCGGTCCCAACGGCTCGCAAACCTTGCGCATCCCGGTCTCCCTCTCGGTCTTGGCCAGCGGCACCACGCCGCCACCCCCGGCAGCCACGCCACCTCCACCGCCCTCGACGACGCCGCCCCCGCCACCCGCGACGACGCCACCCCCGCCGGCGCCGACCGGGTCGTTGACGCCCTTGCTCCAAGCATTCCCGTCCGCGCTCGCGCTCACCGCAGCGAAAGGCAACACGGCCACCGGTGTATTCAATTTGCAGAAGTCCAGCACGCAACAAAGCACTTACAGCATCAGTGCCAATCAGTCTTGGACCACGCTGAACCCGCCCTACGGCAGTACCCAGACCATCACGACGGAAATTGACCCGATTACGGTCTCCGTGAACACCTCCGCCATGAACGTCGGAACCTACAGCGGTGTCGTCTATATTGTAGAAAGCGGTCCCAACGGCTCGCAGACGTTGCGCATCCCCGTATCTCTCGCGGTTACGGCGACCGGCACCACTCCACCACCGCCGCCGCCTCCGCCATCGACGACACCACCACCCTCAACCACGCCGCCCCCCCCGGCAACCACTCCTCCGCCGCCCCCGCCTTCGACGACGCCGCCCCCGCCACCGCCGACCGGGTCGTTGACGCCCTTGCTTCAAGCATTCCCGTCCGCGCTCGTGCTCACCGCAGCGAAGGGAAGTACGGCCACCGGGGTATTCAACCTGCAAAAGTCCAGTACGCAGCAGAGCAGCTATTACATCAGCGCCAACCAGTCCTGGACCGATTTAACTCCGCCTTATGGCAGCACCCAAACCATTACGACGGAAATCGATCCCATCATGGTGTCTGTCAACACCTCGACCCTGAACGTCGGAACCTACAGCGGTGTCGTCTATATTTCGGAAAGCGGCCCCAACGGCTCGCAGGTCTTGCGCATCCCCGTATCGCTTGCGGTCACGGCAGCAGGCACTACACCACCGCCGCCGCCTTCGACGACACCCCCACCCTCAACCACGCCGCCCCCGCCGGCAACAACTCCACCGCCGCCACCACCAGCAACCACGCCGCCCCCGCCGCCGCCGACCGGGTCATTGACACCCTTGCTCCAAGCGTTCCCGTCCGCGCTCTCGCTTACTGCAGTGAAGGGCAACACGGTATCCGGCATCTTCAATTTGCAGAAGTCCAGCACACAGCAGAGCAGCTACAGTATCAGTGCCAATCAATCCTGGACCACACTGAATCCCCCCTATGGCAGCACGCAGACGATTACGACAGAAGTTGATCCCATCACAGTGTCTGTGAACACTTCGACCATGAACCTCGGCAGCTATACCGGGGTCGTGTATATTGTGGAAAGCGGGCCCAACGGGTCGCAAACATTGCGAATCCCCGTGGCCCTCTCTGTCGTTGCGAGTGGCACGACAACTCCGCCGCCTCCACCGCCGTCACCCACTGGAAGTGCCACGTCGCCTCCTCCGCCTCCTACGGGAACGGCAACCGGCACCGTGACGGTCATATGGAACGCCAATACTGAGGCAGACCTGCAGGGCTATCGGGTCTATGTCGGTACAAGCTCAGGTGCCAGGACGCAGGCCTTCGATGTAGGAAATGTGACCTCGACGAGGCTCACGCTGCCATTGGGCTCCACCTATTTCTTTGTCGTGACGGCCTACGATAAGAGCGGGAACGAAAGTTCGCCGTCCGGAGAGTTGAGCAGAAGCCTGTTTTAAAGAATATGTCTGCTCGACAGACTTGACCGGTCTTCCCTCAAGCCTGTATAACGGGCGCTGTACCTTTGAGCCCGCTCCGAAGGAACGTGTCTTCGAGCGGGCTCAAAAGTGTAAAAGGCGCCCGTAGCTCAATGGATAGAGCATCTGACTACGGATCAGAAGGTTACAGGTTCAAGTCCTGTCGGGCGCACCACCTTCTCCCCTCCTCGCGGTTTGATCTTCCGGCGTTTCCCAGCATCTTCGCCGCTAGCAGAAGCCCTCTCGACAAGTTCACCCGGGCGGTTGACGTTTGTCGGAGATCGACGGATCGAAGATCTGCGTTCTTCGCGGTCTTGTGATCGGCTGCGGCACCGTACCGATAGAAGGAATGTCAGCGGGGGAAAATCTGGCTGGATTCTAGTGGAGACTAATTGCAATGCTGCTTCGCCCGGACACCGGATCGAGAGTCGTCACCATTGTCCGAACTCTCCGTTCAACGACGGTCTGAATTCGCTCCGTCAGCACATCCTGACAGGAGGCAAACATGGCTTCGTGTACCTGCCGCAGCAGGGCTCGTCCCTCCTCGGACTGAGCCAAACGTGCCTCGGCCGGAACCGCTCCGTTTCTCGTGAGCGTGGCGTTGATGACATCCTCTGACAGCTGTACCTGGACATGCGAGTAGTTCGATTTCATGAACTCCGTATGGAAGTTCAAGATCGCCAGCATGACTGCATATTCGAGATCGGCTGTGCTCCTGGCCTGCCCCATACTTGCCCTCCCTCAAACGCCGTCAGAAGAATCCCAAAATCGCCACCCTTATCCCTCCACCATGCGTCTTCGGTTCAATGGACGGTGGCTCTGGCACAGCAAGTCCAGCTCCGTCACGATAACGCGGTGACGACCGAGAGTCTCGCCCGTTCACCACGAGGTTCCACTCGTTCCCGTCGGTGTTTCAGAATGACGGGATCAACAATGTCCCCGCACATGACGCAATGCATGGCCGCAAACCCTTGGCCTTCCGTCTCTAAGAGATGATCGTACTCTTCCCGATACATCGGGCTATTGCATCGCAGGCAATTCATAACGCCTCCGTTCTGGGTCGCTGGTGGTGCAGGCATGCACGTACTGACTATCTGGAGAAAGGAAGTGCAAAGCCTGGTCCAGCGGTTCGCAGGCGCAGACGGCAACCTGATCCATCCCGGTTTTCCAGTAAAATCAGCGCCTACGGGAAGACGGCGGCACGGGCAGGACAGCAGTCCCGCCTTCACAATCCAAGGGCTGTGAAATTGAAGTGTGCGCGCGCACAAAGGCAGTCCGCGTTGTGCGCCGGCACTCGGAGACCAGCGCGAACTAGGAACGAGGTTTGCGACGACGGTCCAACATCCAACGGGTAACGCCCAACTGCTTCGCGGCTAAGCTCTTGTTGCCGCCCGAGCGTGCCAGCACTTCCTCGATGATCCGGTCTTCAAGATCAGCCAGTGACTGGGTTCCAACCTGGAAGCTGATGTGGACTTGAGAAGGGTCTGCGGCTTCAGTGGTAGACGCAGGGGTTACGGCGACGGCAGGGCCTGATACTGAAACGGTCTGCCGTACATCGGATGGGAAATTGGCCGCCTCGAGAGTCGTTCCCCCGCAGAACAACACGGCCCGTTCAATAAGATTGCTAAGCTCGCGCACATTGCCTGGCAGGTGATACCCACAAAGCAGGGCCTGCGCGCCGGCGCCTAACGTTCGGACCGGTTTCTTGAGCGCCAGCGCGGAACGGGTCAGGAATTGCTCTGCGAGCGGGATGATATCTTCCTGCCGCTCACGGAGCGGCGGCACGATCAAGGTGACCACATTCAGGCGGAAGTACAGATCTTCCCTGAAGTCCCCTTTAGCCACGGCCTCCTTCAAGTTGCGATTGGTCGCGGCCATCACCCGCACATCGATAGGAATATTCGTGGCGCCGCCGACTCGCCGGATGGTGCGTTCTTCCAGAACGCGAAGCAATTTGGCCTGCAGGGCGAGAGGCAGGTCGCCGATCTCGTCGAAAAAGATGGTCCCCCCTTCGGCCATTTCCAACAGGCCGCACTTTCTGCCGGTCGCACCCGTGAAAGACCCCTTCTCGTGCCCGAACAACTCGCTTTCGAACAGCTCGCGCGGAATCGACGGACAGTCGACTTCAACGCAGGGCTTGCCTGCGCGCGCGCTGTTGTAATGAATCACACGCCCCATGTACTGCTTGCCGGTGCCCGTTTCGCCTTGCAACAGCACCGTGACGCGGTCGTTCTTCACCAGCTCATGCACTTGGGCAAGAAAATTTCTGGTGACCGGGCTCTTGGCGACTACGCGATCGAGCGCGTACCGGGCCGCATCCTGTCCGCTGTGCAACTGCACCTGACGTTGCAGCGTGAGGAACTCCGTCGCCCGGCGCAGCGTATGGAGGAGGTCGTCCATATCGATGCTCTTGGCGACAAAATCAAACGCGCCAAGCCGCATGGCTTCCACCGCATCCTTCACCGTCCCCCTCGCCGTCAATACAATGACCGGGAGGGCAGGCAACTGCTGCTTGACGCGGGCGAGCACGTCCAGGCCGGACAAATTCGGCATCACGAGATCGACAACCAGAACATCCGGCTCGAACGACCGCAGCAGGCCTAACGCCTCCTCGCCTGAACCGGCCGTCTGAACCATATAGCCCTGGTCACGCAGACGCAGCGCAAACGCCTCGCGGACGGAGGCCTCGTCTTCCAAGAGCAAAAGGTGCCAGGCCATCGTCAGGCAACCCCCGGTTGATAGCGATACAGGCGCATCACACAGAACATCTGAAAGAGGAAGGCACTTCTTACCACTGGCTACGCCTCATGTTTCAGGGGAATCCACACCTCGACGACCGCCCCCTGTCCCGGCGGACTCTGAATGACGAGCTGCCCATGGTGTCGTTCGACAATGTCCCTGGTAATGGTCAACCCGAGTCCCACACCCTTGGCTTTGCCGTTTGTAAAGAACGGCTCATAGATGCGCTGGAGATCCTCGGCAGGAATTCCTTTGCCCGTATCGGAAAATCGAGTCAAGAGACCAGGCATGCGACGGGTCTCAGGAGCGAGGGCGACGTGCAGATTGCCGCCCTCCGGCATGGCGTCGATGGCATTCATCACGATATTGAGGCAGACCTGCAGAATATGGGCTCTCGACACGTCGACAGCCGGCAGATCGGATGCGAATGAGGTTCGGAGCACAATGCGATTCTTCGCTAAGTTCGGCCGCAGCAGCGTGAAGGTGTCGTCCAGCACCGAGCCCAGATCGCAGGCAGCAATATCGAAGGGCCGAGGCCGCAATTGGCCCAGATGAGACTCCAAAAGTGCATCGATACGCGCTGCCTCGCGGGCGATTAGCCGGCAACGGTCGCGGGCTTCCTGTGGAAGCGAGTTCTGCTCGGCCATGTGCGTGGCCAGGCTGCCCAGACCAATGAGCGGATTACGGACCTCATGCAAAATTCCTCCGGCGAGTTGCCCGACCAGCTTCACCTGTTCCGTATGGCGCAGTGCCTCCAACATCTGCTCGCGCTCGCTGAGATCCGTCAGAATGGCCATGAAGTACTGCGTCGTTCCGTCCGAGGCCTTCACCGGGCTGACGCTTTCCCAGACGAGGAACTCCGATCCGTCCTTGCGGCGATTGACGAATCGTTCGACAAACGGCTGCCCGGCGCGAATCGATTGCCACAGCCGTTCATAAAAATCAGGCGGATGTTTACCGGATTTGAGAATGACAGGACGCTGGCCCAGCGCCTCCTCGCGCGTCCACCCGGTCATCCGCTCCAGAGCCGGATTCCATTCCAGAATCCTGCCGGCCGTGTCGGTCATCATCACACCGTCCTGTGCGGAGAGAAAGAGCCGATGATAGAAATCTATCTGCGTCTCTTCGTGGCGCCGGCGCTCCAACACCGCACCGATGGTGTTCGCCATCGTGCAGAGAAACTCCTGTTCCTTCTGGCTGAATTTGCGAACCCGTTTCGAATGGGCGGTCATCACCCCGTAAACGCGGTCCTCGACCAGCATCGGCACGCACATCCCCGCCACCGCGCCATGTTCCGTGAGCAATTTGGACGCGGAGAACCTGGTTTCCCGCCGAAGGTCATCAACCATGACCGGGATCCGCTCGCGAATGGCGTAGCCGGCTTGAGAATGGGTGCCGCCCTCGATCGTCAACTTGCCGATGAGGTCATTGCGCAACCCGCTCCCCGCCATAATGTAGAGCTGACCATCCGTCTGGCGCGGCACCAGGATCTTGCACAGCTCCACCTCCAACGCGGCCGCCGTTTCCTTCACGGCCTCATTCATCAGTTCCTGAGCCGAGACCCCACTGACACCCAGCGTGCCGATCCGAGCGAGCACCGATTGGAACCGCGCCACTTGTGACGCATCCTGCGAGAGGAGCACTCGTTCAGTCACATCCTCCAGCACCATCAACACGCCGCGCTCACCTCGATACGGGACCACGTTGAACCGGCACGCATAGTGGAGAGGCCGCCCGTCATGGGCCGCCAGTCGGTAGTCCACGCTCTTCCGTGCCCCGAGATCGCGTTGGTTCCACGCAATGGCATCATCGAGCAGGCGTTTTCGTAGCGCATGCTCCTGCCCTTCCGGGGATGGCGAGGCACTTTCCACCAATTCCGCGAATTGAGAATTTTCGAAGATCAGCAGGCCCTTGCAGACGAAGCAGAGCCCCCCGTGAATGCAATCGCTCAGCCAGGCCAGCACCTCCGCGGCGGCGATCTCGGACCGGACCGGCCGGGGGACCTTGGAACGACTACGATGAGAAGAAGTCATCTCAGCCCTGCTCGTCCGGAAGATCACGTGATTGACTCGCACGCTGCTACGCGCGAGTCAGTATACCGAGCAGGCGCGACCCCGTCGAGAGGAGGAAAAAGGCTTCCTCTTCCCTATGAGGCCACGAAATGGTCACGGCGAGTCACGGCCACATCGCTCACGAACATGGCTCCCGAGTGTTTGTGGAACACCGGCCCGAGGCCCGCGAGAATCGGCTCGATCCGCTCCTCAGGAACGACGGTAAACACAATCACCTGACTGCTCGTGTCGTCAAACAACAGGTGGCCTTCGTGGAATCCATGATGGCCTTTCCCCGAGACATTGTTGATGATCGTGTACCCGGTCGCCCCTACCCGGTCCAATAGACTGGTGACGATCTTCAAATGCTCCCCTTCGATCACAATGCGAATCTCTTTCATCGGATGCAGCGTCAGCATACCCCGATCCCTCCCTCCTACAGTTCCGCCTCTCACGATCTCACTTCGTTCCTACCCAAGCGACACCGCTATGGATGCGATGTCGCCGGGTTCTGTCTTTCTCCCAGCCTCGCTGCAACTTCACAGTCCTTCCGGAAAACGGACGGGTCCGGTTGGCCAATGCCATCTGCCGAGAACACCGGACGCCTTTCGGACTTGTTCAACACCGGCTGCCAGCCCTGCATGATGTCATAGTGATAAAACTTCGCTTCGCCCGGTTCACACACGATCAGCGAGACCCATTCGTTGTGGAATAACCGCTCAAGACCTGGATGTCTCGCGATCACCGCCTCGACACGCGTCCTCGGCGCTTCAATCACTGCCAACAATCGCATGGGCTCATGGTACGGCACCGCGCCGTCCAGAACGGTCTGCGCAGGGAGCCCCAATCGAAGGTCGCCGGTGGCGCCACTCATGACTCCGACGCGCCCGACGATATTGTGGTACACCTTGCTCCCGCTTCCGTAGACCTCGTTGTCCACGGTGGAAAAGTAGTGTTCCATGTTGATCCACTGCGCCACGATGAGCGGCGCCGTCATGATCGCTTCCAGCAATTTCCCGGACTCGTCCTGCCGGTAGTCGTAGGAATGAAGAAAAGACCGACCTTCCAGATTTAACGGTCGCGTCAGCTCTCGCCGGCCGATGATGAGTAGATTGTTTTTCGACAGGCCCCACTCCGGACGCACTTGCGCCCAATCCACACTTCTGCGGCTGGCCCTGGTGAGCGGATCTTTCCGTTTCGATGCGCCCGTCGTCCCCTCTAACGCCAAACCTCGCTCCTGTGCCGATTGCGACCCTGCTTCCTGGAGATCATCCAACAGCCGGAGGAGGTCTTTGCGGTGGGTCGCCGGAATATCTTCCAAGTCGACGATCCTGACGTCGTTCCTCGTCGTGTCATGCGCCGCGGCCACGAAATGTGAATCGACCGGGATCTTGATGCCGCGCCCTTCCAACACCTTGCGCACCGCCTGATTATTCGCCATCGCGGCAAAGGCCCGCGCATTCGGTAGTCCGCTGTTCCCTCCGCAGGCGCCGCAATCGAGTGCAGACTCATAGGGATTGTTGTCGGACGTGCTCCCGTGTGAACACATCACAACCAACCTTGCGAATCCCGAGGTGAACCCCATGAGACGGAGTGCCGCCTCCACGGCATAGGCCTGCTCGGAGACCGAAAAGCCATGCAAGGTGATGCGCTGGAGGCGGGACGACATGCCGCGCGGCGTGAGGTTCAAATCGCGCCGGTATCGTTCGTACAAGGCATCCGCTTCGGAAGGGGTCAGACCGAGGCTTTTTGCCACCTCGCGACTCTTCTGTTCATCCTGGTTCTCCATCGCGCCAAGCCGGATGGTCTCGATCAAGGTCGGCGTGATATCGGAGCCCAGCGCGGGAAATTCCCGCCGCAGCGCGGCACGGATAGCCGCGCGCTGTTCCACGGCCACCATTTCTTCCGCCTCGTCTCTGGTCAGCTTGTCGATGGTGAGGGTCGTCGCCAACGGCGGCAGCCAGAGCCCCTTGAACCAGGAACTCATGCGTTGGTACCACAGGGGAAACAGCGTCTTGCCAAAAAACGGGACGCTGAAAAACCAGCCCAGTGCTTCGACCATGACGTAGGGCGTGATGACGTTTTCTTTCAGGTCATGCAGGAGGGTGTGGCCGGCATGACTGAGACGCGCAAATAATCGATGCCGACTTGCCGCCGCCCCATGGTAGCTGCGCGGGATTTCTCGGATATGGTTCTTGGGTTTCAGCAACACCGGAGCATGGGTGACCGGATGCTCTTCACCAAACGCCTGATACTTCACCGGAATACCGAAAAACCCGGCCACGCCAAGCGTTTCGTACCCTCCGAGCTGCTCGAGGTGACGTCGAAAGATCTCTGATCGCACATCGATGCAAAAGACCATCTGGGCCAGCGGTCGCGAGCCTCCAGCAGGAGGGGCCTGATCATCCGTAACCCGCAACTGCTCCGCGACGCCGGTCAATTGTGCGACCACATCACGGCGATGGCGGGCTTCCAGGGCTTCCAACCAGCGATGGTTGTGTTGCGCGGGCGGAAACCCGTCCAGCCAGGTCAACACCGTGAGCACGTCTGATGGGGCCGTCTGACTGATGAGTTCGGGGTCGACGCCCATGGCAGTCGCCAGTGCAAGCAACCGCCTCGCATCGCGCTGCATGATTTCTGCGGCACGCCATTCGGCGGTTTGTTCGTATACCTGCCGGCCGATCTCGTTCCACTCTGCCGGCTGAGCGGTCCGATGAAGACGGCTCCATGTCCGCATCTCTCTCTCGACGGACTCAGGCAATCGACCTGCCACCAGTTGACGCCTCAGCCAGTGCGCATGGGGAGCCTGGTCGATGTAGCTGCGAATCGCATCGTACTGCCCCGGGAGGTCTAACAAGCCGTGGCATCGTAACGCGACCAATTCACGCTCATAGAACAATCGCACCGCGAGATATTTCACCAGATCGATCGGATACCGCGCCTGCCAGGGATGATGCTGTTCTTCGGCTCGCCACTTGATATACCCCGTCCAACCGGGAAGCGCCGCCAGGTGCAACGCGAAATAGGACTCCCAGGAAGACTTGGGAATTCCCAAATCCGCAAGGCACTGCAAGACCGCTTCTTCCGGCCGCTCGCCCAAGGCATCGATCTTGGTTGCGGCATCCTGGATCCCGAGCAGCCGCAGGCCGGCATCATACCGAGCCAACCGCTTCCACGCGCGGTAAAACGTCTGCTCCCGTTCCGGCATGACCCAGGAGGCCTCGCCCTCATCAAGGAATACGCCGCACCACTTGATCATCTGCTCGTCGATGTCCGCCGTGACGGACGTACCCAGTGTCCGGTCGCACCACGTCGAGAGGGTTTCGTGAGCCAATACGTTCACGGCTTCCCACGGAACAAGCGGCTCCTCCACTCGAGTACGCGCCTGGGCGAGAGACGTGGTCAGCCAGGCGGTGAGCCGGTCCAGCGGTTTCTCTGCCCCCGCATCAGAACTGGAAGGCGCCGGCGCAGAATCGTCCAGCCCCTGCACCATGGAATGCCGGAGCAGATCCAGATGTGACAACTCCCGTCCCGCAAACAGGACTCGCCGGTCGCTGGCGAGCGGAGCTAACACCTGAGCGATATCCTCGTGACCAATACGACCTTGTGCAAAGTAGCGGCGATAGAGAGCGCCGGCTAGATAGCCTTTTCCGCCCAGCAGTTGCTCTCCCCGCTTGACCGCTTGATCGAAGGGAAGATGCTCCAGACCATGGAGCGGATTGTGATGGATAAACGTGCGCATGGGCCAATAGGCGGCAATGGCCTCTCCTGCCAGTTCCACATGGGACCGCAGCTCCATCCGCTGGGCATCTGTGAATGCGCGTTGTTCGAGTGCCATCCAATAACTCCGTGTACGGCTGCCCGCCCGGGCCGACTAGCGACGAAAAGCCGTTCGACCGATCATGCGCATCAGGTCCTCAACATAGAGACCGTTGAGAAAGGTCACATAGGCGCGCGCGCGTAGCGTTTCGATCCAGGCCGGCATGAGCAGCTTAACCCCTTTGGCCTTGCCGTAGATCATGCCCCAGGCGGCGATGATCAACAGCACCACGCATCCCACCACGAGATCAAAGAACGAGCGATTCCATTCCGCAGCACGCATAAACGCCGCCGCCGTCTCATGTCCGGGGTAGAGAAAATGCGTGAACGCCTCGCCCGCCCACAGATACGTAAGTCCGATCACCGCGAGTGCCCCGAGCATCGTCAGCGACACGGTCCATGAAGCGCCGGTGTGCAGACGATACAGCGTAAACATCGCCTGCGAGGTCGTCACCCACCCGAAGAAGAGAAAGATCACCGCGCCCTGGGCATCCTGGAGCGGAATACTGACGACACCATGCCCGACCAGCAGGATCACCAGCGGCAGCACCAGGGTCGCCGCCAGTCCGGTCGTCCACGTCATCGGCGAGAATGCGCCGGCCTCATCCACCTTCGCGGCCGGCGGCAATTTGAACTCCGTCCGCGCCTTATGGATAACCGACCCTGAATTGAGAAACAGGGTCGCCTTGAAGAGGCCGTGCGCACACAGGTGAAACACGGCCAGAGCGAAAGCGCCCAATCCGCACTCCATGACCATATAGCCCATCTGTCCCATCGTTGAGTAGACGAGGCGGCGCTTCACGCTGGTCTGCGTCAACATCGCGGTGGCGCCGATCAAAGCCGTCACGCCGCCGATGACAAACAACAGGTGCAGCGTCGTCGGGGCAAAACTGAAGAGCGGCGCCAGTCGGTTCACGAGAAAGCCGCCCGCATTCACGATCCCCGCGTGCATCAAGGCTGAAACCGGCGTCGGCGCTTCGATCGTGCCGATCAGCCAGACATGAAACGGGAATTGCGCCGATTTCGTCATGACCGACAGGATCAACAGCAGGGTGGCGATTAACGGTACGTCCAATCCGGCCTTCAGCCCGCTGATCTCGGCTGAGGGCGCTGAAGCGCTCTGCAATTTCGCAAACAGATCTGCCAGATCCAATGTGCCATACGCCCCGTAGAGCAGCACCAGCGCCACCGCAAACGCCGCATCGCCCAGCCCCTGTGTCCAGAAGGTCTTCCGTCCCGCCTCCCTGGCGGCGCGGCTTGCCGGGTTACAGACCAACAGCGACGAAAGCAGCCAGGTCACCAGGTGCCAGCACAGGAACATCCAGAGGAGATTCCCGCTGCTGACGAGACTCAGCAATACGGAAGTGAGGGCGCCCAGGAACGAAAAATACCGGATATATCCTGCATCGCCGACCATGTAGCGCTCGGAGTACACATGAATGATCAGGCTCACGCAACTGATGAGGACCATCATCACCGCCGCCAAGCGATCGACCAGGATCGTATAAGCGAATGGTCCTGAAGATACGCCAAGAATCGTCAGACGGATCGGCTCGCCATAGAACACGATCACAAACGTCGCCACCGAGGTGAGCGCCGCACACCACAGCGCCCCGATCCCGATGCGTGAAATGCGCTCTCCCAGTTCTCGCCAGAATAGAGCGATGAAGAGCGTGCCTAGCAGGGGCGCAAAAATCGTCAGCAGGGGAACAATCGCTTCCATCACACGAAGATCTCCGACACACACGTAGGTTGCGCAGGGTCATCAGCAAGAACAAGGCCCGGGGAGCAAATACCGCTAAAAAGCGGTGAAATGCAAGAAACTACGGAATCAGCCTCTCACCGGGTTACGACAAAACAAGCTGTCGCCCGAAAGCGCCGTGCATCGACGCACAGCCGTGCATATGCGCACGACGAGCGTACTGAAATCAAGGAAGGGCAGGAACGTCGTGCTGAACCACGAGTCCCAACGTCATTGATAGGAGAGGTGGTCTACAGAGCAACTGCGCTGAGCGGTCCATATGGGGTGAGCTGAGGGTCTCCGGAGGTAGCTCGTCATCTGGCTGCCCGGCAGAGTCTTACTGAGCAGTTGGTTCACGGCATCGTAGTCGAAGCTGATGGTCTCGTTCTTGGGCGTGATTCTCGTGAGCAGGTTGTCGTTACCGTCATAGGTATAGCGCTCGATCTTGCCGAGGGGATCGGTGGTGCTGAGCAGCCGGTTTCGGACAAATCATTCATTCCTGCATCTGGACGCGGACATCTTCTGCAGCTCGGGCGAAGGTTAGATAACATGTGTATGCAGTGTAGGTAAGCACTAGGAGCAGCGGGCCCACGTCAGAAGTCATTTGGATTTCTTCACGTGCATTCAGTTTAACAAGCAGGGCAAATGCAATCTTGCAAAAAGTAAAGAGACAAAACCACCGATATGCATGCAAGAATCTCTTGACCGAGGATGAGCCCACGATCTTGACCAACACCAGCTGATAGCGAAGGTGCCAAAATTTGCCCGAGACGAGAATATTAAGTAACATCGCAAGGGTGACGTAAATTGGGAAAATCCACGGCCTTCTGAGCAAACTCCCGGCAAGGGCAGCACCGACCCTTTGCTCCAAATATACGAATCCGGCAAAGACGACCAGAAATATGCCGAGAACCGTGAGTAATGTATTGGTCGACTCCAGACGATAGAACGTCTTCGTCTTCACAAGCTTCTCGATCAGGTGTTTCATTCGATCCGTCGTATTTCAGCAGAATGTCTTCGTGAGAATTGGGTTCAAATCTTGCGTTCAAACTCTTATTCTCTTATCAGTTAAAACCGCGCCTGAAGCCTGTTTATCTGCCACCGTCATTCACATCCATTCACCGGCCTTGCTCGCATCGCCACATGGAGCATCCTCAGTCACGCCGATTCTTGCCTCACATCGAACACACTATCCCGATCGTGAATATTGCTCAGGCCGGCGACAAGATCTCAGGCGCAAAAGCGCTGCTTCTCATTTCAAGGACTATGGCACTGCAAGGAAGGCTTGTCATCTCGAGGGGACTGCCGGTGAGTTCATTAGCATCATGTAAATAGATGTACCACGCTTCCGAACTGTGATTGCCCCTCCCCGCTTACCCGCAACCTGTATGCACTTCCGCCTGAACCAGTGTGGTGGGTTCCTGGGCGAGATGTGCTTTGGCCTTCTCAAGTTGCGAGACCGCACGGGGGAAGGGTGCGATGCGGATAGCTTGTTCCCACTGCACAATCGCGTCGCGATAGCGGCCCTTGCACATCAGAAACGCGGCATACTCGCCATAGGCGTAGGCATTCTTCGGGTTGAGGCCGATGCCCTCCTTCAGCAGCTGCTCCTGCAAGGCAGCGTTCCCCTCGACTTTCGCCACACTTGTCCGATGCCCCAAGACGAGCATCGAATGGTGTGGGAGTGTCGCCGCATGTTGCGCGCGATCGAAAGCCTGATTGGCCTCAGATGCCTGGCCTTGCTTCTCATGCCAGATGCCTTCGAAATACGGCGGATAAAAGCTGTCGGGGTCGAGCGCTTTCGCGGTGGCAATGTGACGTGCCGCCTCCTCGAACTCTCTTTTCACGATCAGCACCCGCGCCAACTGCGCATGGGCCGCTCCAAGGTTGGGATCCAACGCGACGGCCTGCTGGGCATGGCCAAGCGCTTGCTGGACCGTATCACCCGAAAACGTGTTGAGGTCATACCAGTCACCGATGGTGTAGCCTCCGATCAGGGTACCGAGGGACACAGCCACATAAATGAACGCTTCATTACGGTTCTGGTCGGCGGCCTGGTTGATTTTGGTATAGGCCTCCTGCAGTTGCGTGCGATCAAACACATGCGCTTCCATTTGATAGTAGGCTTGGCGCGCGAGATCCCGGGACGTGGGGGTTCCCGCAGAAGGCCGGTCGTGAATCGTGACGGTATAAGACCAGGCCCCGAGGATGACCAGACTGCACCCGAGCACCCAGGCTAACGATTTCAGCACCATGGCCATCCCCTACCCTTTCCATGCATTCCTATTGAGTCAGAAGACCGCGACAACTCGCTCTTGGATCTTTCCATGAGCGTACCTCCGCAGCAAGCTTTGGGTGAAAAGATGGCGTGGTGGCGGTACCGGTCGATGCAAGCAAGGAGAGCGATCCGGTGGAGCAGAGTCTAAGCGGCAGCAGGAAGCCCTAAGGGAGTGGGAGAACGAGGTCACTTGGTTGAGGGCATCGGTGACGGGCAGCAACTTGCCGTTCTGGTCAGAGGCGATCTGCGTCACCTGTTTGAGGGTTCGATATTTTGATGAAGATCTGACTGATCTTTTCGCAAGTGATGTGATTCACGGCAGCTTATGCTATCGACATGCCCGCTCTCATCTATACTAACAAAAGGGCTGCTCGGAACAATTGCCGGTGCCCAATATTCCAACACTCTGCCCTTTCCTAAATTGCCATTCTCGTTATGAACGCTCTGTGGTTCACCCATCAACTCACGCACCACTTGCTCAGTGTCACCTATTCGAACCTTCTCACACGCCTCAATCATTCTTTGGTGCTCCAATGATCGATCATCACAGCTGATACCCAGCAAGATCCCAAACACCAGGAAACCGAAACATCCTCTTTCCGACCAATTATTCTTCATACTGGCTACTCTCACCCATATCCTAACGTACTTAAAAAGAAACGGAGGGTCAGGTCCTGCAATCAAACTTTCCCTCACTAACACCGCGGCTGAAACGTGTTCCGCTCAACCAGCGCACAGCCTAATTGACCAGCCGGCCATGCCATTCTTGCCGGCAAGCACATTTCTCCTCCGCCCTCACTCACGCCCCTGTGCCTGCCCCAGTCTCCTCGCCACTTGGAGCAGCCTTAGCCGATCCACTTCTGAGTACTTATTGAGCACGCTATCCCGATCGTAAATATCGGTCAAGCCGGCAACAAGATCTGACGCGCGGCAGCCCTCGCCTACCCTGCCGTCCCTTCCATGGCCCTGCACCCTTCAGAGCGCTTCTTGATGTGTTTCGCTCCCTGTGATAGCGTCTACTTAGAAGGCTAGCCTATGCGTTCCATGCACAACAGACTCTGCCGACTCGATCACATGCTGCGCGCATGGGCTGTCCTGTGGCTATTGGCCTTGCCGCTGTTCCATATCCATCCTGAGACGGATCCCCATCATGGCGAAGCCGGTCACATCCACGCGGCTGCCGTGCACACAGTTTTTTCGGCCGATCTTGAGGGCGAATTCGGGGACCATCGCGAGTTCCAGCACCATGCGCCGGACACAGAATCTGGTCCCTCTTTTTCGCTGGAAGGCCCGCATGCCTGGAATGCTGATCCCGAACTAAGCTTCTCGCTGTTGAACGACGCCACCGACCGCAAGGTCGTGAAGCCCCTGCTCACGCATCTGCTGTTCGTCGCCCAACACTTTCTCCCCCTGCCTGAGCACCATGCCCCGGCGGTGGACCAGGCCGATTCGACCGTTGCCTTCCCCCTTCTTGCTGCTGATATTCCTGCGCGCGCGCCGCCCGCTCCCCTCTTCGGCTAACGTCCGCACGTTCCGACACCCATAGCCTGCTCGCACTCGCGCACCGGTTCAGGGCTCTTCTGTTGATCGGTGGGCCTGATTGCGAACGGAGGAGGCTCCCGATGATTGCTCGTCTCGTCATGTCCGTTGTCTGCATGAGCCTGGCCACCGTCCCCTTCGCAGGCGGGACAGTGGCCCGGGCGGAAACGCCTCGGACCGCCGCCTATTCCCTGCCGGATATTCTCGGTCTGGCAGTCCAGCACAATCCTACCTTGGCCGGTGCCGAAGGGTTGATCAAACAAAGTCACGGGCAGCAGATTGCGGCCGGCGCCTATCCGAATCCCTCCATCACCGGCATTGCCGGTCGCGGTGCGATTCGCGACCCGAGTACCGGGACGCACGTCACCGAGCGGACATTCACCGTGGAACAGCCGCTGGAATGGACCGGCAAGCGGCAGGCCCGCCAGGAAGCGGCGGATGCCGGAGTGGCCGGTGCGAATGCCGCATTAGAAGAAACCCGCCTCACAGTGCTTGCCGATGTGAAAGTGGCGTTCTATCACCTGCTTTTCGCCCAGCGTGATGTCGAACTCGCCGCGCAAAACGTTACCAGCGTGGAGGAAGTCCTGCGGACCGTACACGCGCGCGTAGCAGCCGGAGAAGCCACCTCGTTCGACAGCATGAAAGCCAGTGTGGAAGTGCAGAAGGCCAAAAAGGAAGTCGCCCGGGCGAACAACACACTCTTGGTGGCGAAGGCGCGCTTGAATACGCTGACCGCCGGGTCGCTCGGAAAAGATTTTTCGATCCAGGGGGATTTTCAGGCTCCCAAACTGGGCATAAGTGCAGACGTGCTGGCGGGACAGGCCCTGGAACAACATCCGGCCGTTCGCCGCCTCAGCAAATTGGCGGAACAAGCCGAACATACGGTGCGCTTCGAACGCGAAGCGCGAGTGCCCAACATCAGCGTTGTAGGAAGCTATCACCGGGAAGCGGGCGATGAATCACTCACCGCCGGGCTCAGCGTGCCGTTGCCGCTCTGGTATCGACGGCAGGGCGAAATTCAATCCGCCCTCGGGGCACAGCTCCGTGCCGACGCAGAACGCCGGCGCGCGCAGAATGAGTTGGAACAGGCCATCACTCAACATGCGCAGGAAGTCCGGACGGCGCAGGATCAGCTCCAGGTGTTTGAAACCGGTCTGTTGAAACAGGCCGAACAAACCTTGACCGTGGCCCGCACGAGCTTTCGCCACGGCGCCGCCAGCTTGTTGGATGTGTTAGATGCTCAACGCGTGTACCGGCAAACCCAGCTGGAATATGCCCAGGTGCGGGCCGATCTCTCGATTGCGCTGGCCCGGTTGGAACGGGCACTGGGAGCCTCGCTATGAGCCTCCTGGCCTGGTTCGCACCTCAGCAAGAGCCGATGATCGGACGCGGCGCAACGACCGGAATGATCCTGACCATCCTTTCTGTTCTCCCCGGATGCGGAGATCAGGGAGCGGAACCGCCGAAACCGGCCGCGCCCGCCGCGGTAGCGCCGCATGCGACCGTCACCCATGCCATTCACCCTCCGCCGGCAGTCCGGGAGCGTCTGCGCACCGAGCCCGCCGCGCGACGCACCGTTCCGGAATTGGTGACCGCGCCCGGCGAGGTCGCGCTCGACTTGAAGAAGGTCGCCAAGATCACCTCGCGCATCGGCGGACAGGTCGAACACATTCACGTGCAGTTGGGTGACCGGGTCAAGCCGGGCCAACCGCTCGCCGCCATCGGCAGCCTGCAGCTCGATCAGCTCGTGGAAGAATATCTCGTCGGGAAGGCACAGGCCGACGTGGCGGAAAACAGTCTCCGGCGCACCGAGAAACTGCGCACGGACGACATCGTGCCGGAACGAAAACTCATTGAAGACAAGGGCCACTACCTGGAGACGAAGGCGCGCTACCAGCACGTCCGCGAAAAGCTGTTGGCCATGGGCATCTCGAAAGCCGAACTGGCCGGACTCGAACGCGGCGGACATGAAGAAGGCCATCACTATACGTTGACGTCTCCCATCGCCGGGACGGTGGTGGCGCAGAATGCGGTGCGCGGACAGGGGGTCACACCCGGAGCCGAACTCTTCGAAGTTGTCGACACCAGCCGGGTCTGGGTCATTGCCAATCTTCCTATCGAACAGGCCCGCAAATTCAAAGAGGGCGACCTGGGCACAATCACGCCGAAAGGCGGCGACGTCATCACGGCCCCGCTGACCTATCTGGCGCCGGTGGCCGATGAGACCACGCGCACGATCCACGTCCGCTTCGAGGTGGAGAACCGGCAGGGACAGCTCAAGCCGCACGAATATGTGGAAGTGGCGCTCACCCTCTCAGGCGCGCCCGCGGTGGCGGTTCCTGTGTCGGCTCTGACCACCATCGACAAGACGCGAGGGGTTTTCCTCGAAAGCCAAGACGGATACACGTTCGCACCGATCGACGCGGGGCGTGAAAGCGGCGGCTGGGTCGAGATTCGAACAGGTGTGAAGGAAGGCACCCCGGTCGTGACGGAAGGAGTGTTCGATCTGAAGAACGTGCTGTTGAAAGAACAGATCGGATCGGGCGACTGAGGACCCCATGAACCACCTGCTGACATTTTCGCTCCGCTATCGATTTTTTACCCTGGTGGCGATTGCCGTCGTCATGGCCACGGGCATCTGGTCCTTTACGAACCTCACCATCGACGCCGTCCCCGACCTCACACCGGTGCAGGTGCAAGTGCTCACCCG
>VOPR01000096.1 GCA_009594995.1 Nitrospira sp.
TTCGATCCCGCGGTGGTGACCTTTCGTGATCTATTGCATGTGTTCTTTGTCATTCACGATCCCACGACCATGAACCGGCAGGGCAATGACATCGGGACGCAATACCGATCCGCCATCTTTTACCATTCGCCGGAGCAGATGCAGGTGGCGCATGAGGTGATCGCGGGCTTGACTCACGAGCGACTCTATCCCAATCCGATCGTAACGGAGGTGGTCCCGGCGAGCGAGTGGTTTGAGGCCGAGGCCTACCATCAGGAATATTTTGCGCGCAATCCCTTCGAAGGATACTGCGCCTATGTGGTGGGACCAAAAGTGGCAAAGTTTCGTCAGCGGTTTTCGCCCTTACTCAAGACCTGAGCGTCCCCGGCGGGCCGTTGGTCTATGAAGGCTTCAGCAGCCGCGCGATCCCGTCCCGCAGGTCCTGCAGCAGGCTGGGTTGTTGGGTGACCTGATGGGGTTTGACGAGCAGCTCCGCTTGGGGTGGGCAAAACGGCCACTCGATCGTGCTCTTACCTTGCACCTGGGCGATGATCTCCTCATCCGATCCCTCAGCCGGGGCGTGGATCACAATCATCGGGTCCTTCGGATCGAGCAGGCAGGTTGAGTCGTATCCGGCCTGGCGGTGTTGGGCCGGCCGGTACAGGGAAACCTTGTGTGCGCCGGTGGAGAAGACCGTATCGCCTTCACGAATCGGTCCATCCGGCGCGACGGAGAAGAGCAGCATCGGGGTCAGAATGATCACCGCCGCTGCGGCCGCAATGGACCAGAGCGGGGGTTCAGCTCCCTGACGAGGCGGCTGCTTCGTGCGGATCATGCTGCAGATAGGCCTCCATCCGATGGGACTTGCGTCCCGGTCAGAACTGCTTCACACTCACGACCCCGTGCAACTCGGTCATCTTACCTGATGCAACGGAGAAAGGCGCGTGACGACAGCTTCCATGGTTTATTGTCCAATGTGTTCAGGGGGCGCCAAGCGGGTGACCCGCCACGGCTGGCGTGACTTCTTTATGCACTTGATCGGATTCTATCCATTTCGCTGTACGATCTGTCTCTACCGCTTCCGCCTGCGTCGCCGCACATAATTACTCAGCCCACTTGTTCGCATCATCCCGGTCAGAGCGTTTGTGTCAATCTGAGTCACGTGAGCCGGCCATGTGATGACGCCGCTGTCGTAAAAACTAGACTTGAAACGCCTCGGGGTCTTTCAGTAGGATTCTTTTTTTGATTGAACGATTCGACTGACTGCGTGAGTGAAAGATATGTCCTATTGCGGTAAGTGCTCTGGATATACAAAACGTTCCCGCCGGCAAGGGCTCTTGGATTTTTTCTTCTTCCTGATCGGCTACTATCCCCATCGCTGTCTTCGATGCGGTCGGCGAAGCCATCTTCGTCAGCGCGTCTGACCCCTGACCCGGTCCGCGCCCGCTTCTCGAAACTACGCCTCACACAGCTGCCATAAGACAAAGAAACTGTCGGTGGTTGTGCAATAGCTCCAACACTACCGTGCATACGTGTGCCAGTTAGAGCAGATCCTCTTCGGCGTCCTGTGCGGCCGGCTCGGTCGTGGCGGGGTCACTTCTGAGGGCGGCGAAATCAAAGAGCGATCGATCCAATAGCAACGACGGGGCGATGTTGCTGAGGGCGGCGAACATGCTGTCGTTGGAACCGGGGAAACGTTGATTCCACTCTTGCAGCATGAGTTTGACCTGTTTGCGTTTCAGGTCTTCCTGGGAGCCGCACAGGTCGCAGGGGATGATCGGAAATTCGAGCAGGGCAGCATACTTGGCCAGATCGGCTTCTTTCACATAGGCCAGCGGCCTGATGACCACATGGCGGCCGCTCTTCGAGCGCAACTTCGGCGGCATCGCCTTCATCTTGCCGGTGAAGAACAAATTCAACAGCAGCGTTTCCAGAATGTCGTCGCGATGGTGGCCCAGCGCGATCTTGGTCGCGCCCAATTCCGTCGCGAGGCGATACAAGTGGCCGCGGCGGAGGCGGGAGCAGAGCGAGCAGGTGGTCTGGCCTTCGGGAATCAGGCGCTTCACAACTGAATAAGTGTCGCGGGTTTCGATGTGGAACGGCACGCCGCGGCTGGTCAGATACTCCGGCAGCACATGAGCCGGAAACCCCGGTTGCTTCTGGTCCAGATTGACGGCAATGATGTCGAAATGAATCGGCGCCCGGCTGCGCAGTGAGAGGAGAATCTCCAGGAGCCCGTAGCTGTCTTTTCCTCCCGAGAGACAGACCATGACCTTATCGCGGTCCTCAATCATGCGATAGTCGGCGATGGCTTGCCCGACGAGCCGGCAGAGGCGGGTTTCCACGCGTTCGATTTCTTCGCATCGCATGGACGGTCGTGCGGATGTCGGCACTTGTCTGATATCTGATGGTTGCATGGCCGGACATTCTATCGCAGGACGGGCGGTGAATGGGATAGGCGCTGATAGAATGATGTCATGAAGTCCATTCTCTTTGTGTGCTCCGGTAACATCTTTCGAAGCCTCGTGGCTGAGTATGCGCTGAAGACCTACTTCGGCCCGGAGTCGGGGTATCTCATCGGATCAGCCGGCATCGAAGCGGCTCCTCAGGCGATTCACCCGATCGTGCTGGCCTACCTCCTGAAAAAGGGCGTTGATCCCACCCCCCACAGGCAGCGAAAGCTGACCCGGGACCTGATCGAGAGCGCGTCGCTGACGGTGGCGATGGGAAGCAATCATCAGGACTGGATCCGGCAGGAGTTCGGGCGGGATGTTCGCCTCTTCAATCACTTCTGCTATCGTCTCGACCAACCGATTCTAGATATTCATGAGGCCATTCCCGACTGGCGGGATCGGCCGGAGTCTTCCCGCGAGTACCTGCAGGCCGTCATCGATCACATCTGGGACGGAGTGCCCCATCTCGTTGAGCACCTCTCTTCGCTCTGAGCTACGCCGTCCTGTGTCCGGCTGGTTCGGTCTGCTCCAATCCGAGGGTTTTCCCTGATCATCACAGAGATGCCAGCCGTGATCGGCCAGCACAATTTTTCTGAGCTGCTATAGTTGAAAGAGCACAAAACGGCGCCGAACGGGGCTTTTTGGTGGTTGGACGATGGGGCGGACAGAGATTCATCGACGACACAGATCGGGGGTGGCCGATGGCACCCCGGCTTGGGCGGACTGGACTGACGAACAACTGCTCGATCTCCGCATGTGCGATCTCGATCTGCGACTCGACGGCACCTTCTATCAAGAGCCAATCGCTCAACTCTATCGTGAATTGGATGCGCGCCGATTGGTATTCCGGCCGCATTTCTGGATTTCCGATGACTGGTTTACGCCGGACGGCGTTCCGGGAATCGCCGTGCCCTTCTACCTCGCGCATCCGCGTCTGGCGAAATTGGAAGCGAATCAAATGTTGGAAGTGGAGGGCGGCACCTACGGCTGGTGTATGCGCATCCTGCGGCACGAGGCCGGGCATGCGATTGAAAACGCCTTTTTGCTGCGACGCCGGCGCCGTCGTCAGAAACTCTTCGGCCGCTCCTCACAACCCTATCCGGAGTATTACACGCCTCGACCGTACAGTCGAAGTTTCGTGCGCCACCTGGATGTCTGGTATGCCCAGAGCCATCCGGATGAAGACTTTGCCGAAACGTTCGCCGTCTGGCTCGATCCGCACTCGCTCTGGAAGGAGCGGTATCGAGGCTGGCCGGTGATGAAGAAGCTGGATTTTATGGAACGGCTCATGGGCGAGCTTGCCGACGTGACGCCGACCGTCACCGGGCGGCAACTGCTGGATCCGCTCCCCCGCATTTACAAGACGCTGCGCGACCACTACGAGGAGAAGCGGAAGCACTACGGCATCGGTCGAGCCTCGTCATACGACACCGACTTGAGAAAACTGTTCTCCGACGGAGCGGCCTATGCGAAAAATCCCAGCGCCGCTGAGTTTCTCCGTCGCACGAGAAAAGAAATTCGCCGCCGCGTGGCCGAGTGGACCGGTGAGTACCAGTACACCATTGATCAGGTCTTGGAGGGCATGATCGAACGGTGTCACGCGTCGAAGTTGCACCTGACCCAGCAGAAAGAGCAGGCGAAGCTCGACTTTGCGATTCTTCTGACCGTGCAGACCATGAACTATCTGCACAGCGGCCGGCATAAGGTGGCGTTATGAGACGACTGCGCGTACTCGTGTTGATGCACAAGGATTTGGTTCCTCCGGAGCAACTCAATGGTCAGGACTTGGAGGTCGCGGCCTGGAAAACCGAATACGACGTGGTCTCCACCTTACGCAAGCTCGGACACGATGTGCAGGCGCTCGGCGTGAAGAGCGATTTGGAAGTGATCCGCGCGGCGGTGGAGGATTGGAAACCTCATATTGCGTTCAACCTGCTGGAGGAGTTCGACGGCGTTGCGGTCTATGACCAGAATGTCGTGTCCTATCTTGAATTGATGCGGATTCCCTACACCGGCTGCAATCCGCGCGGACTCATGCTGGCACGGGACAAGGCGTTGGCGAAGCAGGTGATGTCGTACCATCGCATTCCCTATCCGGAGTTTATGGTGGTGCCGCTTCACCGCATGGTGCGACGGCCCAAATATCTGCCCTTCCCCTTGATCGTCAAGTCGGTGACCGAAGAGGCCTCGCTGGGTATCTCGCAGGCCTCCATCGTCGACGACGATGACAAGTTGCGCGAACGGGTGGCGTTCATCCATGACAATGTCGGGACCGGGGCGCTCGTCGAACGGTATATCGAGGGGCGTGAACTTTATGTCGGGGTGATGGGCAATGCGCACCTGCAGGTTTTTCCCGTGTGGGAACTGGTCATGGACAAGATGCCCGATGAGGCGCGGCGCATCGCGACGCAACGGGTGAAGTGGAGCCGCAAGTACCAGGACAAGTACGGCATCTGTTCATGCGAAGCGAGGAACTTGCCGGACGGAGTTGTCGACCATATCCAGCATCTGGCGAAGCGCGTCTATCGTGCCCTGGGCCTGAGCGGGTATGCCCGCATCGATATGCGGATGGATAAAGATGGCACCGTGTATGTGATCGAAGCCAACCCCAATCCTCAAATTGCCAGCGGCGAAGACTTTGCCGACTCGGCTGAAAAAGCCGACCTCGCCTACAAAGACCTGCTGCAGGAATTGTTGCATGTGGGGCTTCGATGGCGCCCCGCCCAAGCCGCGTAGCGGATGCTGAAACGGGCTTGCGGCTGCGTTCTCGCGTCGCTCAGCCCCTCAACGTACTGCTGAAGTACGCTTCGGGCCTTCGCTTGCTGCGGCCTTGCCGCAAGACCCGTTTGAACATCCGCCAGAGTCGCCGCTCAAACAGTCCTTCAGCTTCGTTCTCGCTTCTCTCCAGCCCTCGACGTACTTATCGTCCGCGTGTGGCGGTCGACCAATAGTAGGTGCAGCCTACGGCCCCCAACGGATGCCGAAGAGGAGTGCGACGCTGGTGTTGTCGTTCGGCACGGGTGGCGAGAGGGTGATGTGGTGTAAATTCACCATGAGGGTCGTAGAGAAGGCGATCTTCGGTCCGACCTGATATTCCAGCGACATACCCAGCGGAATGAAATGGCTGGTGTCGTTGCGATCGATTTTCGTGGGGCCGCTGCCTCGATTGAGATCGGCATGCAGGATGCCCACTCCGGCAAAGGGCACGAGATTAAATCCACTGTTCAGACGCAGATGGTATTTGGCGACGCCGGCCACGCCGATTTGCGTCAGATCACCGACCGGTGTGAAGAGGGCCATGCCGCCGAATGAAAAATTCGGGTCCATGTAGTAGTCGAGCCCGAAGCCGAGCGCGAAGGTCGTGTTGTTGGTGGTGCCGGTCCAGAGTCCGAGGTCGGTAGCGAAGCCCCAATGGGGGTCCTGCGGCTCCGCTGATCTGGCCGTGACGGGCCACAGGCAGGCGATGAAAGCAAGGCTGACGAACAAAAGTCGGATACGTCGTGTCTGTGTCATAGTCCCACACATGAAAGTGATGGAGCAGTATGTAGCATAGGCCCTTTCCGCCGACAAGCGATGGCTCCTCCTTGGCGGGGCGTTGCACAGGGTTGTCAGGGCGCGGCGGGCTCCAGTATGCTTGGCCCCTTTGCGGGAGGAACGGTATGAAAAAAGAATCCATGACGCCGGCTGAAGCTGCGGATGCGCTGTACAAGCTGATTCCGCGCCGGATCACCGTTGAGATGCTGAGCGACTACGGTATTGAGGGCACGGAGGAGCAGGAAGACGCGATGACCCGTGAAGTGCTGTCCTTCACGCTGTATTGGGTGTCGGCGGCCATCAATGCGCACATTCCGCGCAAGTATCGCGACCTGTTGTTTCAGCGGGTGCTGGACCTGATTCAGGCGGAGTGGGGAACCGCGTACAAGCTGGGGGCGGTGCAGTGGGCGGAGTACCTGAGTGAAATGGAAGAGCGGCGCGCGCGCTATGCCCCGGTGGGCGACTATGAGGGGGGCGCGATGGCAGCTTCCGAGGAGATCTCAGATCTGCTCGAAGGCGAGGGGTTGATTCAGCCGGAAGACCGGCCGAAGCTGCTCGTGTTGCTTCCTGATCTGGTACCGCTGGACAAGTATCAGGAACTCCTGAGCCAGTGCGTATAGACGGGATGAGCCCGTCACGTATTCCCGCCCACTGCCGTGCAGGTCTGTTCGATCAGAGATACCGGTGTGACAACACCTTTCCGTTGTTGTCGAGCTCATAGAGCAGCGGGGCGCCGGTGGGAATGTTGAGCTCCAACACCTGTTCTCGCGTCAACTGTTCGAGTTGCATGACCAGCGCGCGCAGGCTGTTCCCGTGGGCGGCGATCAGGATGGTTTCTCCCTTGAGCACATAGGGCTTGATGCGGCTGTCGTAGTAGGGCAGCACGCGCTCGGCCGTATCCTTCAGGCTTTCTCCGCCCGGCGGGCGCACATCGTAACTCCGGCGCCAGATTTTTACCTGCTCATCCCCGAATTTCTTGGCCGTCTCGGCCTTATTGAGCCCCTGCAGTTCTCCGTACATGCGCTCGTTCAGCGCCTTGTCTTTTTCAATGGGAATGCCGGTCTGTCCAATCCCCTCAAGGACCAGACGCATGGTTTCGTTGGCGCGGGCCAGTACGGACGAGAACGCGCGATCGAATTTAAACCCGGCCAGCTTTTTCCCCGCCGCTTTGGCTTCTTCGATGCCCTTCGGCGAGAGCGGGACATCCACCCAGCCGGTGAAACGGTTTTCCAGATTCCACTGCGACTCGCCGTGACGAATGAGGACCAGTTTGCTCATCGTGCTTCGTCTCCTTGTCGGAAGGGATGCGACCTTGTCCGGACAGGTTATGCGATTTCCCCTTCACCCTGTCAAGTTCTCTTGTCCGACCACCAGGCAGAGCTGACCCATTGGTTGCAATCAGAGGTGGCAGTCAGTACCATGCCGCCGGTTTCCCCTCACCGTGGAGCGTATCGATGCCGGATGTCCCTCCCTCAGACTGGTCTCCGTTGCAGCAATGGTGGCAGGCGATGGGGCGTCGTCTGCAGGTCGAGGACCGGGTTGAGGCATTTTTCCGCCGGGCGCTCGGGGTGAGTCAGGCCCTCGCGGGTGTCGTGCAGGTCGGCGGGGAGGTCGAGTACATTCTCTTTGTGCTCGTGCGGTACTGGATCCCTGTCGTCTTACCGCCACCTGGTCGGGAGCGTGCCACCAAAGGTGATCCGGACTACTGGCTTGAATCCGAACAGATACTCAAGGCCGCCGCCGTACGGTTGCGAGAGCTGAAGCCGCTGATTGAACTGCTGACCGCGACCAATCCGTTAGGCGCCGGATCGACTGAGCCTCCCGCTCCCAGGCCGCCGATTGTTGAAGTGGAATTGGCGAATATGCTGCAGGGGATTGCGGAATCTGCCGGGAGCTACGGGGGGCCGGATTATACGTCGGTGATCAAGACTTTCGATCCCGTGCCGTTGCGCCAGACCCAGCCCTTTAAGCACAACAAGAAAAACAGCGCCGAACTGTGGGTGGTGTTTCTGTTGCGCGAGCATTTCCGGAGCCTTGGACTCGGCAAGGATCGCTATTGGCCGCTTGTGGCCGGCCTCTGCGCGGCAGCGGGGATCGCCAATCCCAACGGGCAGCCCTACGGCCCGGACGAACTGAAATCCTGGTGGCAGAAGAATTGGCCGCGCACCTATACGCAGCTTGAGCAGACCCAGGCCGCGCCCGACCTTAGCGGTGCGGCGTACCAGCAGGACTTCGACTGGTTCGTGTCCTGGATCGAGTGGCAGCGGCAGAGAATCTCGCAGGAGTAACGCTTAGGGAGGTGGAAGCGGAAGCCGGCAGTGATCTACACGTGAGTCAGGCTGGCCGGATGCGGTTTGGCCGGCGTTCCTTTCGAACCATCCGGCGGGCCATCTTTGAACATGGCAACGACCAGTCCGATTTTCAGCACGAGCAGTCCGACCCCGACCCACACGACATAGGGTTGGACGCCGCCTAGCTCTCCTAGCATCTGCTGCCTGGATTCCCCGCCCGTCCCCCGTTCGCTTTTGATTTTGGCGAGCTGTTCTTTGGCATGCCAGAAGTAGATGTAGTTGGCGCTGGCCCCCGCGATGATCCGCCAGATGAGATCGGCTGAGAGGTCTTGCGTGATATAGAACGCCATGGCCGGGCCGATGGCGTAGATGAGCGCATAGACATACATCTTCCGGTACAAAAACCAGAGAAAGGGTTCGAACACGAAGGCCGGCCAGTGCCAGGTCAGCGCGAACTGCGGGCCGGATGGCCCGGTGAATTTCTTGAACGTCTCCAGGTACCGGTCAGCGTTCGGACCGAGAAAGGCCTTCCAGAGTTCTGTGTCGGTCTGCGGCGCGGCCTGGTCCGGTTCGATGGCGGCGGCGGGTGGGTCGCTGGAGAAGGCCCCTCCGCATTGGTGGCAAAAGCGGGCATCGTCCCGGTTTTCTTGCTGGCATTGTGTGCAGGATTTCATATCGTCACCTTATCCCATCCGCCGTCTCTTCCCGTCAAGGGACGACCCCGCAGGAAACCAGATGCCAACCGACGGTCTGCCGCGCTGGGAGCCGCGAACGGGCGCTGGTTCGGTTGCTTTCACCTGTGCCCTATGGTAGCTTCGCCGACTCACGATGGGAGAGGTGTGTCATGCCGACGGGTGAGTTGCGTCTCAACGCCGAACAGTACTTGATGAACACCTATACGCGCCAGCCGATTTCGATCGTGCGGGGGCGTGGCTCGAAAGTCTATGACCTGGAGGGCCGGGAATACATCGATTTTGTGGCCGGCATTGCGGTAAATGTGCTCGGGCATGGACATCCGGATCTGGTCCTGGCCATTCAGAAGCAGGCGCAGCACCTCCTCCACACATCGAACCTCTATTATACCGAGCCGCAGGTGCGGTTGGCCCAGGCCTTGGTCGAACATTCGTTTGCGCAGAAGGTATTTTTCTGCAATAGCGGCGCGGAAGCGAATGAAGCGGCCATCAAGCTGGCCCGAAAATATTCGTATGACAAATACGGCGCCGATCGTTACGAAATCATCACGATGACGAGCTCGTTTCACGGGCGCACCCTGGCGACGCTGACGGCGACCGGGCAGGAGAAGGTACACAAGGGTTTTGCTCCGTTGATGCCGGGTTTCTCCTATGTAGCCTTTAATGATCTGTCGGCAGTTGAACGGGCGATCACGCCGAAAACCGCCGCGATCATGCTGGAGCCGATTCAGGCCGAGGGCGGAGTGCATGTCGCGGATCGGGGCTACATGCAGGGGCTGAGAGAGTTGTGCCGGGAGCGTGATGTGTTGCTGATTTTCGATGAGGTGCAAACCGGCATGGGCCGCACAGGCACCCTGTTCTGTTACGAGCAATTCGGTATGCAGCCGGACATCATGACGCTGGCGAAAGGTCTTGGCGGCGGAGTGCCGATCGGCGCCTGCCTGGCGACCGACAGTGTGGCCCGCGCGTTCGGCCCCGGAACCCATGCATCGACGTTCGGCGGCAATCCCCTGGCCTGTGCCGCCGCGCTGGCCGTGTTGCGGGTCTTGCTGGACGGCAAAATTTTAGACCAGGGGCGCCGGATGGGGGAGTGTCTGGCGAAAGGGTTGGCGACGCTGAAAGAGCGGCATCGCTGCGTGAAGGACGTCCGGGGTATGGGACTCTTGCAGGGCATGGAATTGGACATCGATGGGAAGGCGGTTGTGGCCGATTGCCTGGCGCGCGGGTTGTTAATCAACTGCGTCGGCGATCGGGTGCTGCGCTTCGTTCCCTCGCTCATCATCACGGAGCGCGAGATCGATCGCTTGCTGGCCTCGCTCTCACAGATTTTTAGTCAACGAACCACCTCAACCCATTAATTGCCTAGTGGCGCGTATGTTGCGGCGTCCTCGTCGGTCAACCACCCGGGCTGGCCTCGGGAAAGATTTCCTGGATTTGCTCTCGATTCCCATCGAAGAGCTGAAGGGATTGTTGCGTCTCGCGGCGCAGTTGAAAGTGAAGCAACGCCGCGGCGTGCCCCATCCGCTTCTGCAAGGCCGGATGTTGGGCCTCCTGTTTCAGAAGCCGTCAACCCGGACACGCGTGTCGTTCGAGGCGGGCATGAATCAGCTCGGTGGCCAGGCCATGGTGCTGCCCATGGGCGACATTCAGTTGTCCCGCGGGGAGAGCGTGGCCGATACGGCGCAGGTGCTGTCGCGCTATCTGGATGCCATCGTCTTGCGCACCTTTGACCATGCCATTGCGGAAGAATGGGCGCGCGAAGCGACTATTCCGATCATTAACGGCCTCACCGATCTGAATCACCCCTGTCAGGCCTTATCCGATCTGCTGACGATTCAGGAGAAAAAAGGACGGCTGAAGGGTATCAAGCTCGCGTATGTCGGCGACGGGAACAACGTGACGAACTCGCTTATCGAAGCTGCCGCTAAGATGGGCATGACGATCGCGGTGGGCTGCCCGCCCGGCTACCAGCCGGACCGGCGTATCGTGGACCTGGCCCGAGTCGAAGCGCAGCAGACGGGGGCGGTGATTGAAATCGGGGCCGACCCGTTCGTGGCCGTGAAGGATGCCGACGTGGTGTATACCGACGTGTGGATCAGCATGGGGCAGGAGCGGGAGCAGGCCAAGCGGCTCAAGACCCTGGCGCCCTATCAGCTCAATGCGCGCTTGTTGAAATGCGCGAAGCCGGATGCGCTGGTGATGCATTGCCTGCCTGCCCATCGCGGAGAAGAAATCAGCGCCGAGGTGCTGGATGGCCCGCAGTCTGTGGTGTTCGATCAGGCCGAGAACCGATTGCACATGCAGAAGGCGATTCTGGTCCGGCTCCTCGGAAAGAAAATCGCACGAAAGAAGTAAGGGAAAAGGAGTCGTATGAGTCAGTCATCGTACAAGAAAGTGGTGCTGGCCTATTCGGGTGGCTTGGATACCTCGGTCATTCTGAAGTGGCTGGAAGAGGTCTATGGCTGCGAGGTGGTGGCGTTCTGCGCCGACCTGGGACAGGGCGAAGACTTGAAGGCCATTAGGAAGAAGGCGCAGTCCCTGGGCGTGAAGAAGGTATACGTCGAGGACTTGCGCGAGGTTTTCGTGAAGGATCACGTGTTCCCCATGTTGCGCGGGAATGCGATCTATGAAGGCAGCTATCTCTTAGGGACCTCGATTGCGCGACCGCTGATCGCCAAGCGGCAGATCGAGATCGCTGCCAAGGAAGGCGCGGAGGCGGTCTGTCACGGCGCGACCGGCAAGGGGAACGATCAGGTCCGGTTCGAGCTGACCTACATGGCGCTGCATCCGCAGATCAAGATCATCGCGCCCTGGCGGGAATGGACGATGCGCTCGCGGCGTGAGTTGATCGAATATGCGGAGAAGCACGGCATTCCAGTCACCGCGACTAAGGCGAAGCCGTACAGCATGGATATGAATCTGTTCCACACGAGTTATGAGGGGGGCATCCTCGAGGATCCGTGGGAAGCCCCGCCGGAAGAAATTTTTGTCATGTCGGTCTCGCCGGAACGGGCGCCTGCCAAGGCGCGTGAAGTCGAGATCGACTATGTGTCGGGCAATCCGGTCGCGGTGGACGGCAAGAAGATGAGCCCGGCGGCGTTATTGGCGCATCTCAACAAATTGGGCGGCGAGCACGGGGTCGGTCGCGTCGATCTGGTGGAAAACCGTTATGTCGGCATGAAGTCCCGAGGTGTGTACGAGACGCCCGGCGGCACCATTCTTCACGCGGCTCACCGGGGTTTGGAATCGCTGACCATGGATCGGGAAGTGCTGCATTTGCGCGATAGCTTGATTCCACGGTATGCGGAGCTGATCTATTACGGATATTGGTACGCTCCCGAGCGGGAAATGTTGCAGGTCGCGCTCGATGAAGCTCAGAAGGATGTCACGGGCACCGTTCGCGTAAAGCTCTACAAGGGGACCTGTACGGTGGTGGGGCGGAAGTCTCCTCGCTCGCTCTATCGGTTGGACATGGCGACGTTCGAAGAAGACGACGTGTATCGGCAGAAGGATGCGGAAGGATTTATTCGCCTCAACGCGCTGCGGTTGGCGATTCGCGCGCAACGTAAGAAGAGGTCGACGCGGTAATGGCGAAGTCCCAACCTGTCGGCACGCGTGGGCGCAAGGCCGCTCGTTCTTCACAACCGGCCGGTCGAGCCTTGCCTAAAGGGAAGGCTTGGGGTGGCCGGTTCGCCGAGCAAACCGATCGTTTGGTGGAACAGTTCACGTCGTCACTAGCCTGTGATCGGCGGCTCTACCCGTACGACATTCAAGGCAGCATTGCGCACTGTAAGACGCTCGAGCGGGCAGGGGTCCTCACGCACCGCGAATCGGCCCAGCTTGTGCGAGGGTTGCAGTTCGTGAAGGTGGAGTTGGACGCCGGTCGGTTTCCCTTCTCGCCGCAGGATGAAGACATTCACATGGCGATCGAGCGCCGGTTGACGGAGCTGATCGGTCCCGTCGGTGGAAAGCTTCACACCGGTCGAAGCCGCAACGATCAGGTGGCGTTGGACCTGCGCTTGTTTTTGCGCGACGTGCTGTCGACACTCATGGGGCAGGTGCAGGAGTTCCGGCGTGTCCTGGTGGGGCAAGCGCGGGCGCATGTGGATGTGGTGATGCCGGGCTATACGCACTTGCAACGTGCTCAGCCGGTGTTGTTGGCCCACCATTTTCTGGCCTATGTCGAAATGCTGGATCGGGACCGGGGGCGGCTTCATGACTGTCGGCAACGGCTCAATGTCATGCCGTTGGGATCGGGTGCCCTGGCGGGATCGAACTATCCGGTGGACCGGCGATATACGGCCGCTCTGCTCGAGTTTCCAGCGGTGACGCAGAATAGCCTCGATGCTGTGTCGGATCGTGACGCGGTGGTGGAGACGTTGAGCGCCTTGTCGCTCATTATGATGCACCTCTCACGCTTGAGCGAAGAATTGATTCTGTGGGCGTCGCAAGAGTTTCGTTACGTGGATTTGCCCGATACGTTTTGTACCGGCAGCAGCATGATGCCGCAAAAAAAGAATCCTGATGTGCCGGAGTTGGTCCGTGGCAAGACGGGACGGGTGTATGGCCATTTGATGGGAACCCTGACGCTGCTGAAGGGCTTGCCCCTGAGTTACAACCGGGATTTGCAGGAAGATAAGGAAGCGCTGTTTGATGCGGTGGATACGACCGGGCAGTCGCTGGTGCTGTGCACGGAATTGATGCGGCGGCTCGTC
Organism: Nitrospira sp.; assembly: GCA_009594995.1. Classification (GTDB taxonomy): domain Bacteria; phylum Nitrospirota; class Nitrospiria; order Nitrospirales; family Nitrospiraceae; genus Nitrospira_A. The sequence goes on from VOPR01000096.1 coordinate 13,665, forward strand.
GTCAATCGGGACATCTTGGCTGAAGCGGCCGAGGGCGGCGGCATGTTGGCGACAGAACTGGCGGATTATCTGGTGACGAAAGGGGTCCCGTTCCGGGAGGCCCATTCCATTACCGGACAGATTGTGCGATTCTCGTTAGAGCAACGCCGTCCCCTTCAGCAGTTGACGCTGAAAGAATTGCAGGGATTTTCAGCCCATTTCAAGCCGGATGCCTTGAGCTGTCTGACCGTGCGAGGCGCGATCGATCGAAAGGGCCAGATCGGCGGGACCGCGCGGCGTCGTGTGGAAGCGAGAATCAAAGAATTAGACAAGGCGTTGAAGGGATGACGCCCCTCAGCGCCCGGCTCGGAGCCATCCGGCGGCCTGTTCTGTTTGCAGCGGTGTCGTTCCTGGGGCTGGCGGGATGCGGGGTGTTGGGTGCACCGATTCCTCCTGAAGATGTCGGCGTGGCGCCGGTGATCGAGCGGCAGTTGAGACGGGAAGGACTGTTGGCTGCGGGGGCCAACGTATGGGGATCGGCTTCGCGTCCCAGCGCTCCAAGCGGAGTGACGATTGAAGAGGCACCGACTCTCCCCGATCCGGACCCGTTGCCGACCCCGCCGTTGAGGTCAATGGGCACGAGGTAGGAGTATCAGGGTCGGGAGCAGTTGCGTCGGTGCGTGGTGCTGTCGCGAAGCGCTTGTAGGCCAGTGTAGAATTGTAGATCGAGGATTATTACGATGCACGACTTTGAATATCGGCAAGGGGAAATGTACTGCGAAGATGTGCCGCTCTCGCGTATCGCGAAAGAGGTGGGCACGCCTTGTTACGTCTATAGCCATCACACGTTAGTCCGGCATTTTCGCGTCTACGACGGCGCCTTCAAGAATATTCCGCACATCGTCGCGTTTGCGATGAAAGCCAATTCCAACCTGGCAGTGCTCCGGCTCATGGCTAAAGAGGGGAGCGGGGTGGATATCGTTTCGGGCGGAGAGTTGTTCCGCGCCCTGAAGGCGGGTGTTCCGCCGGCGAAGATCGTGTTCGCCGGTGTCGGGAAGAAGCCGGACGAAATCCGTGATGCCTTGAAGGCGGACATTTTGATGTTCAACGTGGAGTCGTCCGCGGAATTGCAGGCGATTAACGACGTGGCCGCCTCCATGGGAGTGAAAGCGCGAGTCGCGTTGCGGATCAATCCCGACATTGATCCCAAGACGCACCCGTACATTTCCACAGGCTTGAAAAAGAGCAAATTCGGGATTGCGGCTGATCGCGCCATTGAAGAGTTCAAGATTGCCGCGGCGTTCAGCCATATCAAGGTGGTGGGCCTGCACGCTCACATTGGATCGCAATTGACCCAGGTGACTCCGTTTGTCGAGTCGCTCAAAAAAGTATTAGCGATGGTGCAGACGCTGGCCGAACAGGGGATTTCCCTTCGATATATCAACATCGGAGGCGGTTTGGGCATTACCTATTCCGATGAAACCCCTCCGCAGCCCAAAGATCTGGCCGAGGCCATTTCCCCGCTCGTGCGTGACCTGAAATGTGTCCTGATCATGGAACCCGGTCGCGTGATCGTCGGTAACGCCGGGGTGTTGCTGACAAAAGTGTTGTATGCGAAGGATGGCGAAGCCAAACGCTTCCTGATCGTGGATGCGGCGATGAACGACCTGATTCGGCCCAGTTTGTACGATGCCTATCACGATATTAAGCCCTTGTATGAGAATGTCGCGCAGGGGGCGAAAAAGACTGTCGATGTGGTCGGGCCGGTCTGCGAATCAGGCGACTTTCTGGCCAAGGATCGCGTGATGCCGGAAATGAATGCCGGAGACCTTATGGCGGTCATGAGCGCCGGCGCGTATGGGTTTGTCATGTCTTCGAATTACAATTCGCGTCCTCGTATCCCGGAAGTATTAGTGCATGAAGGGCAAATTCATGTGATTCGGTCGCGTGAAAGCTACGAGGACCTGGTGCACGGCGAACAGATCCCGGACTTTCTTGCGTAGGCCGGATCTTTACTCTCTTCCTTGATGGAGCATCCCATGTTTACAGGGTCTTTGGTTGCCATTGTGACGCCGTTTAAGAACGGTAAGCTGGATGAGCGTGCGCTTGGTGACCTCATCGAATGGCAGATTACCAGCGGTACACACGGAATCGTTCCCTGCGGGACGACCGGCGAGTCTGCCACATTGACGCATGCGGAACACGATCGTGTGGTGGCGTTCACGGTTGAAGCAGTCAAGGGTCGTGTCCCGGTCGTTGCAGGAACCGGCTCCAATAGCACCGAAGAGGCGATTGCGCTGACGAAGCACGCAAAAGCCGCCGGCGTGGATGGAGCCTTGCTGATTACGCCGTATTACAACAAGCCCACGCAAGAAGGTCTGTTTCTGCATTATAAGGCGGTGGCGGAAGCCGTCGACCTTCCGCTCGTTGTCTATAATATTCCCGGGCGAACCGGTGTGAATATGATGCCCGCCACCATCGCGCGGCTGACCATTTGCCCAACGGTAGTTGCGATTAAGGAAGGGAGCGGTTCAGTTCAGCAGGCGTCGGAAATCATTCAGCTTTGCGGAGAGCGGCTGACCGTATTGGCCGGAGATGATGCCTTGACCTTGCCCATGATGGCAGTAGGCGGCAAAGGGGTTATCACGGTAACGGCAAATCTCCTTCCGGCGAAGATGGCTCAATTGGTCAACGCGTTTCTTGAGGGGCGCCTTGAGGCTGCGCGGGCGTTGCACTATGAACTGTACCCGCTCTTTACGGCGTTGTTCTATGAGACCAACCCCATCCCTGTTAAAGAAGCGCTCCATATGATGGGCAAGATCGACCGTGAATTGCGCCTGCCGCTTTGTCCAATGGGAAGTGACAATAAGGAAAAACTGCTGGCCGTGTTGAAGGCCACTGGCTTGGTGTAGTTGGCCTGTTCGTTGTGAAGGATGTTGCCATGATCAAGGTTGTTGTGACCGGGGCGGCCGGGCGAATGGGTTCCCGTCTTGTATCCCTGGTGAAAGATTCCGCATTTCTGACCCTGGCAGGGGCGGTGGAAAGCAAAGGCCATCATGCGTTGGGTGAGGATTCCGGAGAGGTGGCAGGCTGCGGACGCACAGGGGTGCCGATTGTCGAAGACCTGTCGAGTTTGATGGAACGAGGGGAAGTGGTGGTTGATTTTACCACTCCCCCGGCGACGCTCGGGCATTTAAAAATTGTGGCTCAACATCGTCGGGGTATCGTAGTCGGGACGACCGGATTTTCCCCGTCCGAATTGGACGAGCTGAGAAGCGTGAGTAAACAGATCCCCTGCGTGTTCTCACCAAATATGAGTGTGGGCGTCAATGTCATCTACAAGGTCATCGCGGAAATGGCGAAGACTTTGGGCGAAGACTATGACATTGAAGTCATCGAAGCCCATCATCGTCTTAAAAAAGACGCTCCCAGTGGGACGGCACTTAAAATGGCGGAGGTACTGGCTCGGGCTGTGAATCGAGACCTGGGGCAGGTCGGTGTGTATGCGCGTAAGGGACTGATCGGTGAACGTAAAAGGGGAGAGATCGGTATTCAAACGATTCGAGCAGGCGACATCGTCGGAGACCATACGGTGATGTTTGGAACTATGGGCGAACGAATTGAGCTGACCCATCGCGCCAGCAGTCGTGACACGTTTGCGCGAGGTGCGCTTCGGGCTGCCCGGTGGGTCGTCAAGCAGCCCCCTGGCCTCTATGACATGCTCGATGTGTTGAGTCTTAAGTAGAAAGAGTCGCGAAAACAACGGGTTGATCCGTTAAGGCGGATTGGATGGCTTGAAGAAGTGGAAGGCTACTCGCCCGTTCGTCTGCTGTAGTGCAGGGCAAAATAAAACGATCGATTTGCAGACATCTGAAAGACGACAGAGCTAGCAGTGGGCTCTTTAAGTGGCCAGAATGGTAAAAAAGGCTTAGCGTGCAATGGCTTGGTGCGAAAGTCCAGAGAAGGACGGTACGCCAAGGAAGGTGATGTTAGCACCTTCCACTCATCGCATGTGAGCGCTTTGAGGGTCGGATTGTTCGTGCGACGGGTTAATGTCGTGACGTGATCGGTCTCGGTTCTGCGTCAGCTGCTTTTCGACGGCCACAGTTCAGGCACGCGAGCACTGTGATAGCCAAACCAGCATTCAGATCAACCGCCCGCTCAGGCAACATTGTTCCGCGGCATTTGTCACATTTATGCATGACTGGCTTATAACATTGCCCTGTAGGATAAACCATCCATCTGAAGTACTGGATCAACGGGGGAAAAGACCCTCATAGACACGAAAGTATCTGGGCCGTTTGGTCCTAGTAATGCCCTTAAGGGATTGTTCCGTGCTCGTAAGATGCCGAGGTTAGTCTGCTGGCCGCGGCGTAACCAATGAACGTTGTATGCTATTTGGTGGGCCTGACATAAAAGACCACAATGTATAGATTGTTTTTAATCGCGGCGCTACTTGTCCTTTTCTACTATCTCTTACGGAGAGCGATCCGAAAACTTCGGAACGAGGGTGGATTAGTTGGTTCATCCGGAGCGAAGGCACCGGGAAACCAGATGGTGCAAGATCCGGTCTGCCGGGTTTTCGTCCCTCGAGAAAATGCCGTGAGGGAAGAGATCGGAGGGCAAACGTATTTCTTTTGCAGTCGTGGATGTGCGACTGCATTTCAGAAGCAACTCTCGGCCTAGCAGCCGGAATAGCTTGAGTCAGAGACGATCTCGTCCTTATCAAAGAACAAAATCATTTGGCATTCATTGGCCTTGAAGTTAAACAGCGGCGGGCCTGCCTTTCCTCCGGCGATTCGATTGTACGTCCACTTCTCTCCGCCGAAAAATCGCGAGGTTTTTGCGTCGGGAGCACCCAATTCCTTTTCAATCCACGCTCGATCTTTCCCTTGATAACGGGTTAACGAAGCATCTAGGTAGGGATTGTGACTGCAGGCTCCTGCAAGAAGCCCGATCGCTAGAATCCAGACGGATGCACGCATATCACTTGTCCTCCTGAGTTAGGCCGGGTGGGAGGTGGAGTACTGCCCAGTGACGAAAAAGTGTAGCGGTCACTGTTCTCACCTGTCAAACGAGTCTATCATAGGACCGTTGACCGGTTGCCTTGCTTTTGACTTACTTCTACAATGCCCGCTTGAAAAAGAGCCTCGAAGCTCAAAGGAAAGGATATCCTGATGAAACTCTATCTCGACACGGCCAATGTAAAAGAAATTCAAGAGGGCGCCCACCTCGGCCTGATTGATGGCGTGACCACCAATCCGTCCCTTGTGGCGAAGGAGGGACGTAGTTTCAAAGAAATGTTGCTGGAAATCTGCAACATGGTCGATGGGCCGATCAGCGCGGAGGTCGTCGGTGTCGAATCTGAGGCTATGATCAAAGAAGGGCGTGATCTGGCGAAGGTTCACAAGAACATCGTGGTAAAAGTCCCTCTCATTCCGGAAGGGCTTCGGGCGACGAAGAAACTTTCTGCGGAAGGGATTCGTGTCAACGTGACCTTGTGTTTCTCCCCCACGCAGGCGTTACTGGCTGCGAAAGCAGGTGCCTGGTGTGTGTCGCCGTTCATCGGTCGCCTGGACGACGTCAGCTCTGATGGAATGGCATTGATCCGGCAGATTGTCACCATCTACAAGAACTACGATTATAAGACCCAGGTTTTGGTCGCGAGTGTCAGGCATCCGCAACATGTGGTCGAAGCGGCATTGGCCGGGGGGCACATTTGTACGATGCCGTATTCGGTATTCCAGCAGTTGGTGAAACATCCGCTGACTGACATCGGCCTGAAGAAGTTCCTTGCAGATTGGGAGGCGATGGGAAAGAAGTAGCCCTAGCTGGATCGAGTCTTGGTGGCGGTGCGTGTCAGATGTCGTGCGGCATCGGAAAAAATGTGGTGGAACATAGGCCTGGTGAGTGTGCCGGTAAAGGTGTTCTGTTGGCTTGGGTGGTATGAGCCAATCAAGGTAACGCCCCAAGGCAAGTCATAGGTTGCGCCATGACCAAACTTGGGAAGGGGGCGAGGTAGCTCACGCCCTAACTCACGGCACGCCTTGAAATAGTGATCGAACGCGATCTTGCCTAATACCACCACCACCTGCACAGCTTTTAAGAGTTGCAGCTCGCCCAGGATAAACGGCCGGCAGGCGATGAATTCATCGGGTGCGGGTTTATTGGCCGGCGGCGCACACCGCACGGTGGCGCCTATATAACAGTCAGTAAGCGCGAGGCCGTCACCGACATGTGTAGAAGTTGCCTGGTTGGCAAATTCGAATCGATGCAGGGCCTCATACAGCCAATCGCCGCTGCGATCTCCCG
>VOPR01000085.1 GCA_009594995.1 Nitrospira sp.
GATCCCGGCTGAGGGGGCCCGGCAAGCGCCTCCAGTGATGGAGTCCCCACAGCGGCCACCTGATACACGGCAGCGAGGCTCACGAGGATCAGGAGAAACTTGCAGAGAATACGGATGGCCGGATTGGGGGTCAGAAAAATCAGCATCAGCAGGGCCAGCGAGCACACGCCGGCCACGATCACCACAGCGGTCTGGTAGGAGGTCAGTCCCTTAATGGTGCGCGAGCCGACTTTTGCCGCGACAGCCGTGAGAATGTCGCCGATCAGCCCGGAGGAAGAAGAGGTTTTGTTGTCGCTGACGGCCGGTGCGGGTGTTGGGACAGGAACCGCGGGGGATTCCGTACCGGTCATCGTTCGCACCCGCCCTCGATAGGCGGCCGGCACCTGGTCGAGGTTATCGGTCAAGACGGCCTGGCCCTGAGCATCGGTGTACACATAGAGCGGGCCCGCATCGGCCACTGTCCCGGTCGCGCCTCCCAGACAGAGCCCCAGCATAATCAGCCACATCCGACATTGGTCCCGCCCCCTGCCCCCTGATCCCATCCTCAGCCCTCCTACAGACCTCCATTAAGCATAGCAGGTCGAAAAACGGGCCCAAGGGCAGAAAGTCGTCCCCGGAAGGCCCTTCCCTCCCTTGACGGACCGAAAACCTATTGTTTAGCATGCAACAGGTCCCGTACTACTCGCACATTCGTTGACGGAAGGATTCTTGTGACCGATCAGACGACCTCGGCAAGTCCCGTTTCATCCCTCCCCCCGACGGCGGAACCGACGCCCTTCATCCGCCAACGGCCGGTCAGGATCATTATCAATTCGTTCCTCGCCCTGTTCGTGGTCGCCCTGATCGCGTTTCGTTTCGTGCCGGGCTGGTTGGACCCGGATTTCTCCAAACATATCGAAAGCCATCGGGTGATGGTGGGCATGGATCGCAAACAGGTCCTGGACGCCTGGGGTTCTCCAAACACGATGAACGTGACGCACACCAGCGACGGATTACGGCGTGAAGAATGGATTTTTGAGGATTGGGAGAGTCCGGCGGTGGTGAAACACCGCTACCTCTATTTTGAAGAAGGCAAGTTGATCGGCGGGCATTTTTCGGGATCAGACGTGCGCCTGCCCCTCCCCACCAACCCGGAACCGGTCAAACCGAAGGGCCACCCCTAACCACACCTCCGATGGCATGCGGGTGAGGGACTTTCCGTCTCTCGCCGCTGATTTCTTATCCCGCGTCGCCGGTTGCTTCGCGGATCTGCAGCGCAAGCCGGCTCAGGAGAATCTCCGCCCGTGGCTTGTCACTCTCCCCTACCATGACCCGACTGCCCAACAAGGCTACCCCCGGATACAGGGCACCGATGTGTTCATGCTGCACGGCATAGGGAATGCCGTTGCCGTCGAGCAGACTCCTAATCAGCGCCAATTCGCCGACATCCCCCGGTTCGCAGAGAGTCACCAGATGCTGGGCGCTTTCAGGATGATGCCGTAACGTCACAATCGTCCTCCAGGCTGACGGTTCCGCGCTACCACTGGGTCGGGCTTGGCTGAACCCGGCATCCCAGGCTGCGAACAGCGCGTGATTCATTGCAATTCACTCAGATGGCCAATACACTGACGGATGAGCATCCGGCATGTCCGGGAAACTGAAACCGGCCACACATACGAAGAAGAATGAACGGATCGGCAGGGCGAACCGGACGGATACCGACGCCGTTCGTTTCGGCAACACAGAATTACGGGGTCTCGGTAATCTGAACGCGCCGTTCCTTCCCGGGGCCACCGGAGACCGTCAGGACGCGTTTCCACTCGCGGACCTGATAGATCGCCCAGGCCTGCGGTTGATTCTTGTAGAACGCATCCGGGTCCTCGCCGGACGCATTGAGGTAGATCGGCTCCGTAAACCCTTCGTCCAGCACGTAATCCAGCAGGCAATCGGTCGTAAACCCTTTGCCGTGCAGAGCAATCTCGGCAAGGAAGTTGAGAATCTCGTCGGAATCTTGAATGGTGATAGGCTTCATCTGATTGGTGGCTGATTGTAGCCAGCAAGAATGAAGGAAGGCAAGGCATGGCACAGAAGAGATTGACCCGCACGCAATTTCTCGAACGGCTGTTGTCCATCATGGATCGCAAGCACCATTGGGCCTGGCCGATCATCATGGGACCCGGGATTACGAAGGCTCAGTTGAAACTCCATTATCAGCAGGAGTTCCTGGTTTACGTGCGGGACTTCCCCGTCCTCCTCGCTCGGGTCCACGGGCAGAACCCGCCTCCTGACGTGCGGCGCATGTTGGCCGAGAATATTTATGAGGAAGATACAGGCGGGCTGTCTTTCGGCCGCTCTCATCCGGAACTCTTCAACGAAATGATGCGCGGCCTGGGTTTCGACAGCCGGGTATTTCTGAGGGCCACACTTCTCCCGGCCAGCGCTCGCTACCGGCGATGGCTGGAAAAAGTCACGGCCAGCCGCGACTGGGTGGTCGGTGCGGCCGCCCTGGCCGTATTTGTCGAGGGCAGCATCAAGGATCGTCAAGAGATTCAGGAGCCTTCCAAACCGAAAAGCGACGCTGAGATCGAAGCCTATATCGACGCCCATCCCCTGATTCGTCACCACAGGATCGGCCGGCAGCATATGGATCTCATTCGTGCGCACCAAAAAGTGGAGGCAGGGCACAGGCAGGACGCCTACACGATGGTCGTCAACTATGCAGAAACCAGAAGCCAGCAAAATGCCATTCTGGCCTGTGTTCGACAAGGACTGACGCTCTGGATGGCCTACCGCGACAGCATCGCCAAAGCCTGCAAGCTTGCCAAGCCATGATGATCCGAACATCCATGCGCCCGCTGCTCCTTTTTGTCTGCCTGCTTCTGTCGTTCAGTTCCCAACAGACGGCCCTGGCCTCCGGATCACCGGATGGCATGGTGCTGGTCCCGGCCGGAGAATTCACCATGGGAGCCTCGGCTGACATCGGTGGGCTCCCGGATGAGCAGCCCCTGCGCCTGGTGTATCTGGGTGCCTTCTGGATCGACCGCCATGAAGTCACCAACGCCGTCTACCAGCAGTTCGTGCAGGCCACCGGCTACCAAGCTCCCGCCAATGCCGCCGCCGCGTTGAACCTGTGGGAAAACAACAGCCCGCTCCCCGGCATCGAACAACATCCGGTCGTGAATGTAAGTTGGCTGGATGCAATCGCATTCTGCCGCTGGGCGAACAAACGGTTACCGACGGAAGCGGAATGGGAAAAGGCCGCGCGTGGGACGAACGGGCGCACCTACCCCTGGGGCAACGACTGGAACCTCGACAACGCCAACAGTGCGAGCTACTGGGCCAGAAAAACCGTGCAGTTTGCCGATAGCGCGGAGTGGGAAGCGTTCTGGCTCAAGGGCCTCGGCGCCACCATTTCAAAAGAGAAGGGCCTCAGAGGTGAAATCCTCACCATGCCGGTCGGCAGTTTTCCTGCCGGCGCCAGTCCCTACGGAGCGCTGGACATGGCGGGCAATGCTGCCGAATGGGTGCAGGACTGGTACAACCCCAATCACTATCGCACAGCCCCGCTCACCAACCCGCAGGGCCCCGAACGAGGCGCGATTAAGGCCATGCGCGGCGGGTCCTGGCTCAAACCGGCAATCAGTCTCCGCACCTCCGATCGGGATTGGGGCACGATGGACAGCCGGCCTTCCGGGACTGGATTTCGCTGCGCCAGGGACAGCTATTAATCCAAGCCATTCCGCGGATTGCGTCCCTGCGTGGCACTACTCTCCCCGACTTCTACCCCCTGCCGGATTTTCAGGAGATTCTAGGTAGCTCAGGCTTCACCCGCTATACTGCTTTTGAGCGCGGTCTCTTTTTATTTGCGTAAGCGTTGGGTGTGAACAGCCGCCATGGCATCCCAGATTCCTCATGCTAACCTGGGCCAGATTTTCCGGGTCTTACTCGCGGACGATTCGCCTGAATCACAAGCCTTGATCCGGTTCTATGCGCAAGGATCTCCCTATCAGGTTGACATCGTTGGAAGCGGAGAAGCAGCGGTCGCCCTATTTCAATGCAAGCAGTTCGACCTCATTCTCATCGATCAGCACATGCCGGGCATCGACGGCTTTACCGCCACGCGCATGATTCGCGCCTGGGAATCCTCCCATCACCGTTCGCCGACGCCCATTGTGGCGTTGACCGCGGACTCGTCGCTCGAGGCACGGAAGCAGGGCCAAGCGGCAGGATGCACAGCCTACATAGCCAAGCCGATTTCCAAAGACCTGCTTGTCGATGTATTGCAGACCTATTGCACGCCCTCCTCAGGGAGCCGTGCAACAGGACGAGGCAGCGCTTCCACTGGAATCGAAGCCCTCATCGAGGAAGAAATAGCCCGGCGCCGACCTCACTTCCTCGACAATCGTCGTCAAGACCTGGAACGGATGCAGGACGCCATCGAACGAGGAGACTACGAGATCATCCGGACCATGGGACATCGCATCAAAGGCTTAGCCGGATCCTACGGATTCCCCGACATCGGGCTGGCAGGGGCGCAACTTGAACAGGCAGCCACGAATCAGGATCTTGCCTCAATTCGTCAGGCCATCGACCAATTGTCCGCGATCCTTACCCGGGCACGACAGGTCGTTTGAAAGATTTCAGCCGCGCCCAGCGTAGAGGAACATTTCGATCATGAGCATTCTGATCATCGACGATTTTCAGGAAGAACGGGATCTGCTCCACGCCATTCTTCATCGTGCCGGATTTGGCCCCCTCCTACCGGTCGCCACGGCAAAGGAAGGCCTGCAACTCCTCGGCGTTGGAAAACGCGGGAAGCTTGGAAACGGAATCGATCTCGTCCTCATGGATATCGAAATGCCGGAGATCGACGGGTTAGAGGCCTGCCAACGAATCCGGATGGAGGAGCAACTTCAGGGCCTGCCCATCATCATCATTACCGCCCACACGGCGGCGGAAGACATTCAGGCCGCCTACACAGCCGGCGCCACGGATTATATTCGCAAGCCCGTGATTCCGGCTGAGCTGCTCGCGCGAGCGGCCACCGCGCTCAGCCTGAAACAGGAAATCGATGCGAGGAAATTACGGGAGCAGGAACTTCTGGAACGGACCAAAGAGCTCGACCATGCATTCGAGCAGATGACGACGCTTCACGGCACCCTGCATATCTGCGCCAAGTGCAAACGGGTGAAGAGTGATGAATCGTATTGGCAGCGAATTGAGGACTATCTGCGCAGGCAGGCGCGCTCAAAGGTCACGGAGTCCGTTTGTGACACGTGCATGCATCAGGCCTATCCCCACTTGAAGCGAGTGCCGTAGCCATACGGCCCGCCTTCGATAAAGCGACCGGCACGTTCATTTTTTCGATTCAACCGGCAACACAAACGCCACAGCCTCGATGCGCACCACCGGCATGATGAGCCCCAGCCCCTCGGCTTCGTGCGAAAAATCATAGACGAGGGATTCTTCGGGAATCAGCCGGCCTGACATCAACACATCAATCTCGACCCGCTCACCCCGTTGGATTCTAGCCTTGAGACCGGCCGTGGCATCGCCTGCCAAGGCAATGAGCGTCGCCGGCAGGTCTTCATGTTTAAAGCGCACCTCACCCCAACTGGTCCTCGTGAACTTCGGGCCCAGTGCAACGTGAAAACCGCCTGTTTCCTCATCGAACCGCGAGAGCTCGCCAACCCAGGAAAAGGTCAGCAGCCACTGCAAGGGCTCCTTGCCTTCGCGCCCAGCATCGCGCTCGCGGTTCAACGCAAACAGCCGTTCATCATGACCCGGATCATGGTGCCCCTGCCCGTAGACCTGGGCCCAGTCAGGAGGCGACCCGTCCAGCGCAGTTAGAAACTGTTCAATTGGTTCCCGGTCAAGAAGGAGATGGCTGTGAGGTGGAAGGCTAGCCAGCCCGGCAGACAATCCCCCCTGCAATGGTTGCAGGCCTGAAAAATCCTCAGCGGATACGATGGCGGGCAGCAACCAGGCGCCCAGCAGCCAGGCGATGGCAAGGAGCGTCCGCACATGCGTGAGAGTCATGACTTCAGGCGACCGGGGCAAGCAGGCTGTGAAATAACTCCCTGAGATCGCGAGTCGCGGGATGGTCCCATGACAACACCCCGGCATCGACCAACACCTGCAGCCGTGGCGCAGGGTCCAATCGAGGCAGGATTTCCGCAGCGAAAGATTCCGACTGTAACACCTGCGCGTAGACGCTGATCCAGGATTCGACGACGGCCCGCAAGCCGGGGTCCGTCGCTTTCATCCGGCCCATCCTGACTTCTTGCAATAACTTGATCAGCGGATCTGACTGGAGCAGCGTGCCGATAGCACGACGCATTTGTGCTTCATGATCGTCCATGATTGTCCTGCGCCGTGGTTAGTTCATGGAGCAGGCGCCGGGGCCGCGCGGATCTCCACAGGAGCCGCATCCGCCACCGGAATTCGAAACCACCGGCCACCCGCCGGTCGCGCCGACACCGAACGCGGAAAACTGTTTATTCAACGCGGTCGCCTTGCAGGAAGGACAAGCCGGCACGGTCTGTCCCTGTACGATGAGCTCAAAGCGATGGTTGCATTCCTGGCAGACGTATTCGAAGATGGGCATGGGGTCTGTACTCCTTAGAATTTCAAATATTATAAGTAAGGCTGATGCACTTCGCAATCGCCGACCGACAGGAGTTCGCACATGTGGTCAGAAGATAAATCCTTTGTATTCCGTATCAGCCTGGAAGCGCAATTTCCCGACGACTATGAAGGCCCCCACGATGAGCAGGCCTGGCTGCGAGAGTGGGAATTACAGATCAAGCCGGTGCTGATCAAGAACCTGTTCGAGACGTTGAGGGACTACCCGAACTGGAAGTCTCACGTCAGAAACCGCGGCAAATCGCCGTCGGAAGAAATCGAAGTCGCCATGGTCCGCGATTTTTCACCCACTCCATAATCACGCGAGCCGCCATGTCCCAGGCACCCGGTCAGGGCCTCTATATTCACATCCCCTTCTGTCATCAGCGCTGCCACTTCTGCGCTTTTTATCTGGAGATCCATCACGCGCGCGCCGCGGAAGAGTTTGTCGCTTCGCTGCTGACCGAACTGCGCTTGTATGGCGACACCGGCTTGTTAGGACCCGCCCCGCTGGATTCGATCTATTTCGGCGGCGGGACGCCGACCACGCTCTCATCCCAACAACTCGCCACGATCCTGGCTACGAGCAAGCAGATGTTCGGCCTGACGCCCAATGCCGAGGTCACCGTTGAAGCCCATCCGGGATCGGTCACGCGGGACAGCCTGGCCCACCTGCGTGAAGCCGGGTTCACCCGCATCAGCCTCGGCGCCGAATCGATGGACCAAACCGAGTTGGATCGCGTCGGACGACCCGGTTCTCCCATGAGTACGGTGCAGATGGTGGCTGCGTCGCGCGAGGCCGGCTTCACCGATATCAATCTGGATCTCATGTACGGACTGCCGGGCCAGACCCTGGAGAGTTGGGCCACCTCGTTGCAGCGGACGATGGAGCTGACGCCAACTCATCTCTCCTGTTATGCCCTGACAGTTGAGGATGGCACTCACCTGAAGGCAGCGGTTCAACGAGGCCTCGTTCCTCCCCCTGATGAAGCGCTCCAGAACGCAATGGAAGACCTGGCCGAAAACATCCTCAGCCAGACCGGCTACGTCCGTTATGAAATTTCAAACTACTGCCGACCCGGATTTGCCAGCCGGCATAATCGGCTTCACTGGACGGGCGGTCACTACCTTGGCGTAGGCCCCAGTGCGCAATCGTATGTCGCGGGCCGGCGCTTTGGAAATGTGAGCAATTTATCCGCCTACAACACGACTCTCGGGAGCGGCCGGCTCCCGGTCTCGGAATCCGACCAACTCACACCGGCGGATGACAGCTGCGAACGGCTGGTGTTCGGACTCCGCCTGACAGATGGCGTGTCCTTGAGGGAGACCGGGGCCCCGTCCTTCCCTGCCCTTACAGAGAAAGTGGACGATCTGATTGCCGATGACATCCTGGAACGTAACGGCGAACTGGTTCGGCTGACCAGCAGAGGACGGCGGTACGCGGATAGCGTGGCTGTCACGCTCCTGGCAAGTCTGGCCGAGTAGCCGCAGGCTGTGCTTCCCATTGACTTCCGGCCCCGTCAAAGGGGAGACTTAAGATTCGAAAGGAGGCCTGTCCCCATGCCCGTCAATATGGATCCCAGCAAACGTCGCCGCCGCCAAGCGGTCGAGCAAGCCGCCGCAACCACCGATCAAGATCCTGCTACACCCACGCGCTTCGGAGAGGACACTGAAGCAGATCGTGAGAAAGCCATCGCGGAAGCCGAACTGAAAAATCTGTGGGACGCCACCGAAGTCATCGACATGGATAGCTGGTAACGTCCATCCAAGCCAGGGCGGCAGTGCCACCGTTTAGCCGAAACCCACTGCGATTCATCACTCCCCCCACCCGACACTATGCCGTTGACGACTTCGCTGCCTCTATCTAACGCCCTGTTTTACCCCTTTCATCTCTGTGCCCCCGACACGTTGGAGCGGATGCTTGCCAGGTTTGGGGCCATCCACTTTCGCGACTACATGGCGCTTCGCCTCACGCCGTTCATGGGGACCACCGCCTACCAAGACCGCATGGGAGATGATCATCCTGCGCTCGTCATCAGCGGCCGTATTGTGCAAGGGCACCAGGTCAGCGGTCCCTTGGATGACGCCGCCACGGCCCAGGTCAACCGCGACCTCGCCGATTCCCACTGGCGCACCCTTTTCCACAGAGGATTGCAGGAGGATCGACGATTTCAACGGGGCCTCTTCGATCTCACCCATGCCATGCGCATCGGATCGGCTCTCGTGCCAGGCCCGGCCGCGCTGCTTCGACTGCTCGAGCCGGAACGAGCCGGCACCCTCTGTACCGTGGCCCTTGTGCAACAACTGGCAAAACCGGCCGTTACACTGGATGAAGCCTATCAATTCGAATATGGGCTGGCCCTGCTGAAAACCGCCGCAGCCCAGGTCTATACCTTCCGTCTTGCGCGCGCACACGGCCTGATCCCCGTCACGGACTCCAGCACGCACCATGCATTACTGAGCCGGACCATGGCACGCGAAGGGATCAACCTCTCCAACGAGTTTGTCGGCAGACTCACCGGGATCCCCGCCACATGACCTGTTCCGGACATCTCCGCAACAGACGGTTCCGGCCCTTGATGAGAACCGCGGACTGGTTCGGCCTGAGGCGTGATTGCCGGTTGCACTCCGCCCCATATCACCTGGTACACTCGGCGCCGAGCGAGACGACCGCATGAGCACCCTCACCCCTGTCATGACCCCTGACGCCCTCGACACCACCGATGTCGGAACCGGCGACGATCTGGAAGCTCGCGTGATCGTGTTTAATTGCGAATGCCATACCTACCAGCAGGTGATCGCGCTCTTCTGCAAATGTATTCCGGGAATGAACTCGTCTCGAGCCTTCGAGCTGGCCTGGCGCATCGACCATGAAGGTCAGGCGACAGTCTATTCAGGAGCGCGGAAGTTAGCGGAAGAAATCGGGAAGAAACTCGCGGCCGGGGGATTGCGGGTCGGTGTTCAGTAACGAGAGGTAGAAAACGGGGTGGTCTGCGTCGATCATCTCGACGCAGACTCGGTTTACTTGGCGCGTTTTTTCGGTGCCGCGGCCTTTGCAGCTTTCGGTTTGGCCGCCGCAGCAACCGGTGCGGCAGGCTTCTTGGAACTGCCTTTGGCGCTGCCGTGCGCAGCTTGCGAACTTTTTGCGGACTTGGCCGGTGCCTGCGCCGCCTTATGTTCCTGTGCAGCCGCTGCCTTATAGTAAGACTTATTGAGTTTGCTCAGCATGTCGCCATTGAGGACACGCACCTGGTACAACTCGAACAACTTGCTGATGGCTTTCGGGTCACCCTTGCGAGCCAGACCCAACAGCCGCCGCCGTTGATTCATTTCTTCTTCTTCCGTATGTGACGCCGCTCGCCGCTCCATAGCGCTCCTTTCAAGGAATGCCTGAGACTCACCGCAAAAATTCTGCAAATTGTCAGATGAAATGCCCCGCAGTATAACAGATTGGGCCTAGCCAGTACTACACAAACCTTGGTCACAGAGGAGAAATTTTTACGACCCGGCAGTACGGAGTTCATTTGAATGTCCCCTGCCCAGTCGGGTTGTAGATGGACGAACAAGGTCTCTATAATCATTTTTGAGATTCACCACGACAACAAAGGAGCCCTCAATGGAACATGCCGCCGCAGTCGATACACAGCCCACCGTCGCCGATGACCCCCAGGCCCGTGCCCTGCTCCAACGGGCCTTTGAAAGCACGGCACGATGGCAGCCTGACTTTCGAGGGTTTTCAGCCGATTTGAGCATTAACACCAATGGCCAGGTGGTGAGCGGTACCGTGGTGGTCAAGGGACCGCGGGAAGTGACCGTGCAACTGCCTGATGAAGCGATCCAGAAATGGGCGCAGGAGCAGATCGGCATGATCGCGGTGCACCGCGCCCCCCGCAAGTTCGAGGAATCGGACGGCAAACATCGCCTCACGATGGAAGCCGGCGGCGAGCATCCGCTGGGCCGCCGACTCGACATCCATGGCGACGGCATGCAGTCCTTCTACCGCATCAAGGACAACCGCATCACGCAGATCAACCGGAAGATGCCCCATGTGGCGTTCACGATCAATGTGGAAGAGAGCAGCACCACGCAGGATCAGAAGCAGTTGACCACCAAGTACACGGTCTATTACTTCGCCCCGCAGGATGCCAAACTCCGCAACGTCGAAAGCTTTACCGACACCCATGTGCGGGTGGGCACGTCAGATCTGCCGGCCACACGCCGGATCATCTCGTATGATAACGGCGCCGTTCTGGTGCGGACGCTGACATTCACCAATCACAAGTTGTTGGCCTGATGGATTTACGCACGACGTTCCCGCGCAGCATGCGCGTCACATTAGAAGGCTATGTGCACCTCGCGCGCATGATCGACAAGTGCCGCGCCGTGCTCGCGGGAACCGAAGGCGAATATATCTACCCCTGCCCCATGGATGATCGGCTCATGGAATTCGCGGGAATTACGTCCGATCAATTCACCGCAGCGGTGAAACAACACCCAACGGATGACGGCGTCGCCCGATGGTTTCAGCAGATCGTGAAACCGCACAGCCAGGCCGAAGTGGACGAGTGGAACCGAATGATGCTGAATCGGGGCCCATCCACGCCGGAGAAGCAGACCTCCTTCAACAAGTACCGGGACGCCGTGGATCCCTCCCGTACCGACCTCAGCAGTTGGGCAGACCTGCAAGACCTCGAAGAAGGCCGGACAGTGCCGCGCAGAGACTAAGACTCCCTACCGCCCCCCAACATTGATTTGTCCTCAGTAGAGGGATAGGCTACTACTCGTCCGGTTGCGGAAGTTCGTAGTCCGTTACCGGGGCATACTGACCGGTCAGCGCCTAGTATTTGTGCATCGCCGCAAGAAGGCTCGCATGGAAGACCTCACTCCGCCAGACCAGCGTCAAGGCCAAGCCAACTGACCTCCCCCATCGGGATACCTGAGGCAGTCTACTCCTACGCGCGCATGGTGATGCTATGACGCCCAAGACAACAGCTAACCAATCTCTCTTCACAGCGGAACAGGCCCTCAACAACCACATCTCCGCCAGAACCATTCTCATCGCCGTCGATGACTCGGACGAGTCTGCCCGTGCCCTGCAGTATGTCGGTGCGCTATTCCGGGACATTCGGGACGTAAACGTCACGTTGTTTCATGTGCTCAACCCCATGCCACGGGAACTAATGGAACACGGCGGCTCAGAGAACCCTGAGATGGAGGATCATCTTGGCGAGCAACTGCGCAAGGATCAGGAAGACTGGCTGCGCGCGGAAAGCGCCATTGAATATCCCATCCTGGTGATAGCAATGGAACGGCTCGGACAGACCGGATTTCCCCTGGACCATGTCACCCTCAAGCTGGGCCACGAGCGCGATATCGCCGACAGCATCATGGATGAAGCCAGGGCCGGCGGGTATGGCACCGTCGTGGTAAGCCGGCACGGACCGGCGGGAACCAAACGGCTCTTCAGTAGCGGCATCATTGACCGCCTGTTGCGAGACCTCTCCGGAGTCGCAGTCTGGGTGCTGGGATAACCACGGCAGCGCACCGGAACTATTCCGCCTTCCCGACGACTCCGCGATCGACGGATGCATAGGAGCATCACCTGCACCGCCGCACCCAAATTGCGCCTAGCCATCTCGCCCGTTTCATACCGAGCTTGTGCGGTACGAAGAAATCCAAACGCTGGTCAAGATCCGTAACTCCTTTGACAGCTCGGGTTTCCAGTGAGCCCGCCAGACATGATTCCAATCAACCGAAGGGAGAATCAGGCATGATTGCTGAAAAGATTCCGACCGCAGTGACTCGTTATTTCAGCGCGATAGAAGAAAAGGCCCCGGACGCTTGGGTCGCCTGCTTCGCAGAGCAGGGAACCAGTTATGAACCGGGAGCCCCCACGCCCCTCCAGGGCCATGCGTCGTTGCGACAATTCCTAGTGGGGGTCCTCGGGGCCTTTGAAAAGATCGCTATGACACAGGACCATGTCTTCCAGTCCGGGAACCGGGTCGCCGTCAAATTCACCGGCCGCGGCACCGGCAAGAACGGGAGGTCTGTCCTGTTCGAAGGTATCGATATTTTCGAGATCAACCAGGAAGGGAAAATCCAAACCATGTGGGGCTACTGGAACCCCGCCGCCATGCTGGCGCAACTGCAGGGGTGAAAAGATCGTGACTCCGTCGAGGCCTCATTAAACAATTCTTTGTCGATGGCGCCTACTCAGAGAGCATGTTTCTCTTAATGCTCTTCCAAGCATCCTCGCTTCACCAGCGAGTGGCCCGCTTGGTCTCCCACTGCGCGCGTCCAACGAGGGGAGTCCTCGACCGCGCGTTGCGCGAGCAAGGGAGACTAACGGGCAACCTTCTTTCCGTCCCTATCCGCCCCACTTATCAAAAGAGGGTGGGCCGGTCGATCCTCAACTGGGCGCGTCCAACGAGGGCCTTCTGAGGCCGCGCGTTGCGCGACCAAGAGGATTGACCTGCCCGCCCTCGCCCCTACTTCCACCCCTCCCCGCTCATCCCGCCGCCCATGCCGCCGAAGTTCCCGCCGAACCCGCCCTGCCCGCTGCCCCAGTACTGTCCCTTCCTGATGCGACCGAAGGGATGTCGCAGATCGGGACGGCTGAGCCACCAGAGAAACCAGAGCGCTCCGCTGGCCGTGGTAACGGTAATCCAAAACCCCAGTCCGCGAAAATGTGCCTTCTTGGTGGAACTGACACGAATCTCCTGCGAGACCGATGCCAATGCCACGACCGTGCGATAGAGTCCTTCGTCGAAATGGCCGTTCTTGATGGCCGGGTCGAGGTACTCATGACCCACTTTTCCGACCACTTCACCGCCCATCACCGGGATCATGCGCCGTCCCATGGTGACGGCCGCCTGGCGCTCTTGCACGGCCAGAAGCAACAACACCCCATGTTCGTCCTGCGCGGAGCCGATGCCCCATTTCTGATAGAGGCCCATCGCATAATCGTTGGCCGAAGGATAGGGTTTCAGGGTGGGCACGGTCACCACGACCATTTCGACACCGGTTTTCCGTTCAAGATCCTGGCAAACCGACCGGATCCTGGCACGCCACTCAGCATCGATCACTCCCGCATGGTCGCTGACATAGCCCTGCGGGTCATAGTTCGGAACCGGTTCGCGCGCATGACCGGCCGGCGACACCGCAAACACAAGTGCGAGCCACAGTCCCACAATGATCCCGCAGGTATGGATGGATCTCGGTTTCATCGCGGCGCCACCGTCCCGTCCGCCCGGATCATGGCGATCAGCGCGTCGAGATTCCCAGCATACCGTTCGTACAACCGTGGCACCTCAACCGGACCGGGGGAAATGATCCCGCGCTTCAGTTCGAGCACATCACCAAGCCCTGTGAGGTCCAGCCCGGTCATGCCGCGAATGGCCGTGAGCAACGCATCCGATTGAAACAGCGCCGGCTGTCCGGCAAGGCGCTGCAGTCCTCGCAAACAGGGGAAGAGAGCGGTCAGGGAGAGCGGCAACAACATGGTCATCGCTTCTTCGGTGCCCCCGCCCTCGATGAACCGCTGCCGCAACCGCACGAGATTGCTCAGCATGCCCTGCCGTACCTGATAGGCCAAGTGCGTCCGGTCGATGTGCAGGCCGATGAACGGATCCCTGCCCCAGAGCACGCGATGTTGTTCCTGAATTTCCAGATATTCGAGCGGAAATACGGTGCCGGGTTTCGTCAATTCGGCCTCTGTCACCACCAGCGGTACCACAAATTGCTCGCGGCTCCAGCGCTTATGCGCCTTGGCATATCGCTTCATCCCTTCCAGCTCATAGCCGGAGAGCATGAGGAGAAGATTCAGATTCGAACGGCCGGGCAGAAACTCTCCGCCCACGGCGCTTCCGTAGAGCAGGATGCCTTCCAATTGTGAACCGAGCAGGGCCGTCGTTTCCTTGACGTATCGTTGCAACAGTTGTTGGATCTCGGAGGGAATATCAAGAGCAGTCGGTTGTGTCACAAACACCTCTGTCGTGGTTTGGGGAGGATGCTGAAAAAGCCCTCCAGCGACGTTCTCGCTGCGTGCCAAGTCTGAGTTGTCTTAAGACACGGCCGGCTGACAGTCTCGCCGGCGTCCACAAACGTGGCGCTCATTATGCTTCGCGCCGTGGACCTTGCTGCGGCCTTGCTGGACGGCTTTCTGAGCATCCCCAGGGGTAATTCGTTCTTGCCCTGATGGTTTCGGGAGAAGCAATTCTCGTAACCTATCAGGAAGGTCATCTCCCTACGTTTCGGCCGCTGATTTCTGATCTGCGCGCGGGTCGGGTAAGAGTCCAGCGGCCATCACGCGGTCCACCAGTGAAAACGGCGGACGGCTCCGGAGTCCGGCTGTCGTCGAAAGCACGCGGTAGCGCAGTCTGGCGTTCTGATCGAGCGTTCGGAACACCCGGTCCCGCAAGAATGCCAGCAGGGGATTGCCGGTATTCCAGAAGCGACATTGCTCATCTGCCAACCGCTGCAACATGCTCACCTGAGGCCGCCGGGCGACTTCGAATGCACGCAATGCGTCCGCCGAGAAATCATTCTTCTTGAGCCAGCCGGGAATGAGATCGGCCACCGCCACCGCATCCACCATTGCCTGCATACGCCCCTGCGACGCATGGGGATTCATCGCGTGGGCGGCGTCGCCGATGAGCAAGGCGCCATCCGCCACCCAGCGATCGGTTTTGACACGGCCGGTCGGCATGTAGCCGGTCTGACTCCAATCTACAAGACCCGGCACGATCGCTTCCATCCCGGGATCGATCCGCACCCAGGCCCGGCGCAAGGCTTCCAGCCCCTGCGCCTTGACGGCATCATACGATCCGGCCTTGATCATATAGAAGGCATAAACCTGCTGGCCTGCGGCAGGAAACAGCCCAAGAATCTCGCGTTTCCCCACCAGGTACCTGGCCTGGTCGAAGTCTGGCGGAGCCTTGAGAATGGCAATGAGGTAACTCTCCGGATAACGGTGGAGGTCCGCCGCGATACCAAGACACTCGCGCACCTTGGAGAAAGCACCATCAGCGCCGACCACCAGGCGCGCAGACACATCCACCGGCTCGCCATGACGTGTCGCCTGCAGTCCGACGACGCGACTGCCGTTGAAACGGAGCCCCGTAAAGGTGGCATCGTACCAGAGCCCGCCGGGATTCTGTTTCTCCAACGCGTCGAGAATGGCATGATGTGCCACATTGGGCAACGTCACCACTGCACGATTATATGGAGCGGGAAGATCACTGTAGTCCACCGTGCAGAGCCGTTCACCGCCGGCTCGGCAAAAATTAAACCGATGAACCGATCGGACCGCGTAGGCCGGCAACTTATCCAACAGCCCCAGACGATCGAGCACCCGCTGCCCGTTCGGCTGCAGAATTTCGCCGCGCAAGCCTTGTGGCGGTCCGGCAGCCCGTTCGAGCACCAGTGAGCGTACCCCCTGCTGCGCGAGCATCAACGCCAGAACGGCGCCTCCGCCCCCCGCGCCGACAATCGCTACATCCGTCTCAATCATGCCACGCTCCATGCGCAGGTCCTGTTACTCCGTCCAGACCACAAATCGTTCGTGGTCATTCCACATGGTCAGAAATTTCTCGCGCGCCTTCGCTGTCAGGCGTGCATCGGTAATCACATCGAGCCGTTCATCATTGTACCGGTTGCCACTCGTCGTGTGGTTCGCTGAGCCGGAGGCATTGATCGCGTCATCAATGACCACCTGCTTGAGATGCATGAGGCCGTCGTGCCGGTTGATCCTGATCGGCACACCGGCGAGCCGCAGTGTATTCACGGCGCTGTGCTGTTTCGGGTCTGTGAGTCGTTCCCGGTCAGTGATCACACGCACATCCACGCCGCGATGCTTGGCCTCCACCAGCGCCTTCACGATCGACGGGGCGGTCAGGGCATAGACCGACGCATAAATATAGCGAGTCGCATGAGCATACAGGGTGACGACTCGATCAATGGGCTGATCTTCAGGAGCGTAGTACACCTCAATCGTGGCGGAGGCACAGACAGGTAGCTGCACCAGAAGGACACACCCGGCAACCATCAAGGCGATCAGTGTAAGAGAGGTCGGACGGCTCATGCGTGGTCTAGCTGGCAGAAAAGATCCGATGAACGCAAGTGAACTACGATGACTGGCACATGAACCACAGATGGTTTTCCGCAGAATGCTCAACATGTTCGCCCGGCAAGGCCGCAGCCAATAAAGATCCGAGGCGTACCCTTGCGGTATGTTGAGGATCTGAATGATGCGAGAACGCCGCTGGCGGAGGTTTTCAGCATCCTGCGAGAACAGATCACTCCAACTCAAAGAGCGTTCGAAAATGGTCGTCCGACTCCTCCCAGGCTTGGGGAGAAGTCTTGGACAGCCAGTCGCGTAAAAAATCTTTCTGTCCCGGCGTCAGCATCTGCTTGATCTGGTGCGTCCGCCCCTGCAAAGGCTGGAGAAAACCCGCGCGAGTCTTGAAGTCCAGCGTCGCGGTGCGCACATACATATTGGTGTACATGGTGGGGCTTTCATCCTCGCCTTCCCCCTGTACCCATACCGAGAGAAACTTTTCCATCTGCAACCCGGCACTGTCCAGAGCCGGTTCGGAATCATGAAAGAGCTCGTTTTCGGATTCTTTCAGCGGAGCCGCTTCATGCGCACGAAATAAGAAATTTTTCTTCCACATACCCTACCCTCCAGACCGGCGCATACTGTAAGCTAGGCATGCAGAAAGTCAAGAAAGCGGCGACCTGCCCGAATCAACTCTGCAGCAGCATCCGCCACATGGATCCAAAGGGGTCTGTTGCCTTGACAAAATAAGAACGCGTTTGCTAACTTCTTGAAATTATTTAGCAGTTTCTAAAAATCGCTGTGGAACCGCAAATGCAGTAAGGTTCCACACGTAAAGCGCACCCGTCAGATTCTTACCATTCCAGGAGCGGATATGCAGGTCATGATCAACGGCAAGTCCGAAGAGATCGCAGGAGGCAGCGTGCTGGATCTCTTGAAAGCCAAGAGCATCGAACCCCAAATGGTGGCGGTTGAAGTGAACGACACCATGCTCGAACGGACACACCTCGAGACGACCCAGTTGAAAGACGGCGATCATGTCGAATTTCTGTTCTACATGGGCGGTGGCCGGTGACCGTCAAGGCCCATGCAGATATCACCGAGTTGATCGGCGGAACCCCGCTGGTTCGCCTCAACCGCTTGAGCAAACCGGGCGGTGCCACGATTTATGCCAAGGTGGAATCGTTCAACCCGGGCGGCAGCATCAAGGACCGCATCTGCCTGAACATGATCAACGAGGCCGAGCGCCTCGGCAAGCTGAAGCCGGGCGGCACCATCGTCGAACCGACTAGTGGCAATACCGGTATCGGCCTGGCGCTGGTGGCGGCGGTGCGAGGATACAAGCTCATTTTGGTGATGCCCGAAAGCATGAGCATGGAGCGAGCCAGCCTCCTGTCGTCCTATGGAGCACAGCTCGTGCTCACCGCGGCATGGGAAGGCATGAAGGGCTCGATCAAGGAAGCGGAGAGCATCGTCGCGCAGAATCCGTCGTACTATATGCCCGACCAGTTCTCCAATCCGGCCAACCCGGACATGCACCGGAAAACGACCGGCCCGGAGATTGTGAATGCGCTGGATGGACGCGTGGACGCCTTTGTGGCGGCGGTCGGTACTGGCGGTACCATCACCGGCTGCGGCGAGGTGATCCGTCAACGAAATCCCTCCGCCAAGATCGTGGCCGTGGAACCGGCCGGTTCGCCTGTGTTGTCCGGCGGAGACCCGGGGCCGCACAAGATCCAGGGTATCGGCGCTGGATTCGTCCCGAAGGTGTTGAACCGGACCTTACTCGATCGCGTCGTAACCGTGACCGACGATGAAGCCTATCAGACAGCGAAACTGCTCGCGAAGAAGGAAGGTCTGCTGGTCGGCATCTCCGCCGGCGCCAACGTCTTCGCCGCTCAGAAGATCGCCGAAGAACTCGGCCCTGGCAAAAACGTCGTCACCATTCTCTGCGACACCGGCGAGCGGTATATCAGCATCGAAAAGTATTTCAACATTTGACCCTTTGGAACAAACGATTGAGGGGGATGCTCAAAATGGTCTCTCAGCAAGGCCGCAGGTGAGAGGAAACCGGAGGCGTACCCTCTGGGTACGTTGAGGGTTTCGTCGAGCCGAGAACGAAGCTGAAGGGCATTTTCAGCATCCCATACAAGATGGAATTTACAGAAACACAAATCAACCGCTACAGCCGTCACATCCTGCTGCCGGAAGTCGGTGGCAAGGGGCAGAAGAAGATCATCCAGGCGAAGGTCCTCATCGTCGGCGCCGGAGGGCTCGGCTCCCCTGCTGCGCTCTATCTCGCCGCCGCTGGCATCGGTACGATTGGTCTCATCGACAGCGATGTGGTAGATCTCAGCAACCTGCAGCGGCAGGTCATTCATCAGACCCCTGACGTCGGCCGCCCCAAAGTCGTCTCTGGAAAAGAAAAGATTCAGGCCCTGAATCCTGACGTGAACGTGGTGATGTACGAAGAGCGACTCACCGCCGGCAATGCCCTCAAAATCATGAGCGGCTACGATGTGGTCATCGATGGCGTGGATAACTTCCCGACGAAGTTTCTGATCAACGATGCCTGTTATTTTGCCGGCAAACCGCTGGTGCATGGCGGGATCCTGCGGTTTGACGGGCGCGTCACGACCATTATTCCCAAGAAGTCGGCCTGTTACCGTTGCGTGTTCAAAAAGCCGCCACCTGAGGGACTCGTGGCCTCCTGTCAGGAAGCCGGCGTCATCGGTGTGCTGGCCGGTATCATCGGGACGATTCAGGCCACTGAGGCGCTCAAGCTGATCCTCGGCATCGGTCGCCCGTTGACCGATCGGCTGTTGGATTTTGATGCGCGCCGCACCCAGTTCAGAGAAATCCGCATCAAGCGGAATCCCGATTGTCCGCTGTGCGGCGAACGGCCCACGATTACGGAGCTGATTGAAGAC
>VOPR01000030.1 GCA_009594995.1 Nitrospira sp.
TGAGGTGCATTTCGCCACGGGCCAGCATTGGCTTGAGGAGATTTGCCGCGTCCATCGCGCCTTCCGCCGCGCCCGCGCCCACTACCGTGTGGAGTTCGTCGATGAAGAGCAGCACTTGCCCCTGCGCCGATTGAACTTCCTTGAGGACGGCCTTCAAACGTTCTTCGAATTCGCCGCGAAATTTCGCCCCGGCGACGAGCGCGCCCATATCCAGCACGACGACCCGCTTCTGCTTGAGTCCTTCCGGCACGTCGCCCTTCACGATGCGTTGCGCCAGGCCTTCGACGATGGCAGTCTTGCCGACGCCCGGTTCGCCGATGAGGACCGGATTGTTTTTGGTTCGTCGTGACAGTATTTGAATGGTTCGTCGGATTTCATCGTCGCGGCCGATGACTGGATCGAGTTTTCCCTGTCCGGCCAGTTTGGTCAGATCGCGACCGTATTTCTCCAATGCCTGGTAGGTGCCTTCAGGATCCTGGCTGGTCACGCGTTGGTTGCCGCGAACCTGCTGCAATGCCGTGAGGAGGCGTTCTCGTGTCAGATTGAGTCGTCGAAACACCCCGCCTTCTTCGACCATTGCCAGGACAACATGTTCGACGCTGATGAACTCGTCACGCAACTCCTTCATCTGATCTTCGGCCTTGGTCAGCACTGCGCCCAGGCGCGGGGTCAGATGAATTTGTCCGGGAGCCGCACCGGGCCCCTGAACTTGAGCCACCTTTGCAAGGGCTTGGTCCGCAGCTTGGCGAACGGCTGCCGGTGACACCCCAGCCTGTTCGAACAGAGAGCTGGCAATACCTCGTTCTTGCTCCAGAAGTGCCAGGAGGAGATGCTCGACATCAATACCCTGGTGTCCCCGGCGCATGGCAAGGGCTGATGCGCTCTGCAAAGCCTCTTGTAGCTTGACGGTCATCCGGTTCATATCCATATGGCTGACTCCTGGGTGGATGTGTCTATCTAGTGAAAGAACATAATCATATCGACGGGCAAGTCAATAGCGGCCGCTGAATCCCGGGTGTCTCTCGATACCCAGTCCTGGTTGACCCATGGTTGACTTGACCTGTCGGGGGAATCCGGCTTATTGTCCGCCTCCGAGATGTGGAATCAGCTTCCCCGTAAGGAGGCACCCCTTATGATCGATCAGCTCATGATGACTGATCTATGTTGACGGTATTCAACTCGACGCTCCACCTCTACCGGGATGCATTTTATGCGACCGGGCGTTCCCTGGTCCGCGGATGGCTGGTGATCCTCGCCGTCATCGTGTTTACTCTCCTCATGTTATTGGCCCATCAGATCGCCCGGCCTCTGGGCATGCTCGGGGGATTTGTGCTCGGCGCGGTCAATGCGTTGCTCATCGGTGCCACTCTCAGCTTGATCGAGCAGTCCATTAAGGGTGTGCGGACGATTACGCCGCACGATGTGCTGGAGAGTATGGGCCATTATTTCTGGGACGTCATTAGCGTGGGGTTTGTGCTCTGGATTCCCACCATGCTGCTGGACACGAGTCTGCGCGCCAATCCCGACAGTCAATTTCTGGTGACGGCCTGTCTGTTGCTGGTCTTTATCCTCCTGAATCCCGCTCCCGAAGTGATCTATCTGACCAGGCATGATTCACCCCTTGATGTCTTGAAGCGGAGTTACGATTTCGTATTGGATAATTGGATTGAATGGTTCCTGCCGATGGCCCTGGTGTTGGCGCCCTTGGGGCTCTCCTTGTTTTTTAAACTGTCGAGTCAGCTGGGGAGGGGAGCCGGGCTTGATTTTATTCAGTTGGTCTTTGTGCCCTTTACCGTTCTCACTGCTTGGCTGACGGACCTCGGGATCCCCGCGAGCCTCACCGGCATGATGGCACTGCTGCTGACTCCACCGCTCATGGTCGGTATGCTCCTCTTTCGTGGCCACCTGTTTTCGGCCTTGTCCTCCACATCTCGACGACAACGTCTGTATCAGTCTCAGTTCCACGATTCCGCCCGATAGGAGGAACTCCAGCCGCTCATACCGCACGCCAGGTGCTCTGCATAATATGGAGAACTTGTTGAGGGGATGCGTGAAGTGGTGTATGGCTTAACCTACACTGCCGATTGCTTCGTTCCTCACGTGTATCCACCGGGGAGGATGCCTCGTCGTGCGCCTCTCGATTTTCTGGCGACTGGTTCTGACCTATCTGGTCATCATCGCGGTTATGACAGGCGTCAACGTCTATGCCTTGCTGCAGATTCGGACGTTGGCGGGCCTGAATACGGAAGTCGGTTCCCACCATCACCCGGAGATTGATTCGGCGAAGCGCCTGTTGACCTCGTTGTATGAACAGGTTCAAAGCGAGAAGAAGTATGTGGCTGTGCCGGCCGCAACCTTTCTCGAGCATTTCGACACTGAGAGTAAAGATTTTCAGCAGGCGTTGCAGGGGTTGCTGACACGTGAAGCGTCTGAGCCGGAGGTCCGGCTGCTCAAGGAAGTCGAGCAGCTTCACCAGTCGCATCTGGCGCTGTTTCAGACCCAGGTGGCGGAGCCGGGTGGGCACCCGTTGGAGTCCGCTGCCACCTACGATGCACGGCGCGACACACTGGTGGGGAAAATAGCCTCGAGTCTCCAGCAGTATATCGGATTGCACGAATCACGCATTGCCGTTGGGGTGAATGAATCGCATGCCAGCTCTGTCCATGCGGAATCTGTGACGCGCAATCTGGTGCTGGTCGCCCTCCTGTTCGGGCTCGGGATGGCCGCGGTGGCCAGCTACAATATCCTTCGCCCGCTGCGCCGCCTCCAGGCGACGATTCAGGAAATGGGGCAGGGCAACTTCCGGGCGACACTCGATGGCCAGGCGCCTCGGGAACTACGGGAATTGGGTGACACGGTGAAGTGGATGGGAACCAGGCTACAACAGCTGGACGATATCAAAAGCGAGTTTTTGGCTCATGTGTCCCATGAACTCCGCACGCCGATGGCATCCATTCAGGAGGGGACCCACCTTCTCCTTGATGAAATTCCCGGCCCGTTGACTCAGGACCAACGAACCACGCTGCGTATTATGTCGGACAGTAGCCGGCGGTTGATGTACCTCATTTCGACAATCCTGGATCTGTCGAAAATGGAATCCGGCATGATGGAATACCGTTTTGTTCCCACGGATCTTCGGCGGGTTGCCGATATTTCAGTCAACAAAATCAGGTTGTTAGCCGATGCGAAACAGGTACAGCTCGTCATTGAGGCTCCGGTCGAACGCCACTGGGTTAGGGCTGATAGCACTCGCATCGAACAAGTGCTGGACAATTTGCTGTCGAATGCGCTCAAGTACAGTCCGGAGGGGGCAGTCGTGAAGTTGCAGATGGTGCCCAGGCGTGAGGAAGGGCTCCTGTTCGTGAACGTGACGGACTCAGGCCCTGGCATCCCCGTAGAGGAGGTGCCGCATATTTTCGAGCGGTTTTATCAGGGCCGTACGAAAACTCGACATGTCTCTGTCGGCAGCGGACTTGGGCTTGCTCTTGCGAAAAAGGTGGTGGAGGCCCATGGTGGGCGAATTTGGGTCGAGAGTGAAGTCGGAAAGGGAACCACGGTGCGCTTCATATTGTGCCTGACAAAACCAGGGATGCTGACATAATGTGGCGGACGCGGAATATAGCAGTGCTGCTATTTTCAGGGTTTTTGTCCGCCTGTAGCACTGTTCCGCCGCCCTCGCTTCAAACTCCGTACTTTTCTAGTGACGGGGCGGAGAGCAAAATGTTGCAGGCCCTTATACGTAAAGATTCCTCGTTGGCGCCCAAATGTGCTAGTAAAAATACCTGTGATCATGTATTCTTCACCCGCGCGTTGACGGCTCTGTATGAAAGTCGAGAGTCAGCCATCCACTACTTTGAGAAAGTCATAGCTGTCGCCCCCAAGAGCCAATTGGCCGTCTCGAGCCGACTCTGGCTTCAATTGCTGCAGACCGGCGAACTGCCACCCGATCCGTCGTGGGTTCGTTCCGTTTTGGGTGGACCGGCGATGGCCCAAACCCAGAGCGTTCTATCGCAGACCATTGAACGAACCGTGCGCGACCTGCTTGATCGCGAGCTCACCATCCAGCAGTTGCGTGCCCTGCAGGACAGTGAGGCTCAATCGCTTGAGGCTATGCAACGTGAGCTTCAGGATCAGGAGCGCAAGGCCGAGCTGTTCAACTCAAGGCGTGAACCGCATCGTATGTCAGTTGAGCCGGCGACGCTTCAGAATCTCCAACGACAGGTCAGTGATCGGGATAAGAAAATCGAAGAGCTTTCGAGTCAGTTGGAAGCCTTGAAGCGTATCGACCAGGAAATGAGAGGAAAGACGCGCCCGATCAAACCTCCGTCGAATATCTCCGTCCCGCAACAGTCTGAGCCGCCCAAACCCTAAGGACCGCCATGGAGCAAGAACGAATTCTCGTTGTAGATGATGATGAAGGTCTCTTGCATTTGTTGCGAATGCGGCTCTCTGCGCTAGGGTTTTCTGTGACACCTTGTACGACGGGACGTGATGCGCTTGTGGCTGCCCGTCAGGAAACCTTTGATATCGCCGTTACCGATTTACGTCTGAGGGCAGAAGACGGGCTGGCACTGACCGAAGAACTTCTACAGATGCAACCAGGCCTGCCGGTCATTATTCTCACGGCGCATGGGAGCATTCCCAATGCTGTGGAGGCCATGCAGCGTGGGGCATTTGGCTATCTGACCAAGCCGTTTGATGACAAAGAGTTGAAAGCCACTATCGACAAGGCCTTAATCCAGCTACGTATGACCCGGGAGATTCAGCGACTTAAATCCTTGGTTAAAGAGTTGTACGGGCTCGAAAACGTTATCGCGAGAAGTCCAGCCATGCAGCGACTGTTTCAGCAGGTAGCTCAGATTGCTGATTCAGATGCGACCATTCTTCTAACCGGCGAAACCGGAACGGGAAAGGAAGTGCTGGCTCGTGTGCTCCATGCCAATAGTCGCCGTGCAAAGGGCCCCTTTGTGGCATTAAATTGTGCCGCCATCAGTGAAAGTCTTTTTGAAAGCGAATTGTTCGGACACATCCGTGGTGCATTCACCAGTGCGATGACGGCGAAGCGGGGACTTTTCCAAAGCGCCAACGGTGGAACGATCTTCCTTGATGAGATCGCCGAAATGTCATTGCCCATGCAGGTGAAGCTTCTGCGTGCTGTGCAGGAACGCGAAGTCCGTGAGGTCGGCGCCGATTATCCGACAAAAGTCGACGTGCGGATTATTACCGCCACGAACAAAGACTTGGCTGAATGCGTGAAGCTTGGGGCGTTCCGGCACGATTTGTACTATAGAATATCTGTCGTTCCTCTGGCGGTGCCTCCGTTACGTGAACGGAAGGATGATATTCCACTGCTGGCCCAGCATTTCTTGAAACAGAGTGTCAGGCGGTCCAATAAGGATGTTCGCGGGTTCACGCCTGCAGCAATGCACCGGCTTATGGTCTATCCATGGCCGGGCAATGTGAGGGAGTTAGAAAATGCCATAGAAAAGGCGGTGGTCATGTCTCGGCAGGATATGGTCTTGCCTGACTTGCTCCCGTCGGCAGGAGCATCAGTAGACCTTGGCTTGAAGCCGCTGACTGAAGCTAAAGAGGAATTCGAACGTTCCTATTTGCGCAGTGTGTTGCAAATGACTGGTGGAAATATCTCTCGGGCAGCTCAGTTTGCAGGGCGATATCGGGCTGATTTCTACAAGATGTTAAAAAAGTATGGATTACATCCTTCCATGCTGAAGGAGCGTGCCGACATAGACATCAGTGAGATTGAGGAGTCCACGGAGGAGGTCAAAGACGCCTAGTTCACCAAATTACGGCAGTACACACAAATGATGTCCGATCAGACGTTCCAGCCGCTTTGCCGCTGATTGCCGTATTTTTCTTATTTGAATGCCGAAATCCTTTCCGCTGACCCACTGAACAACAGCCTCCTCGACCTCCAATGGCGTTTTCTCTTCAAGGAACTCCATCCGCAATGTAAGTTTCATGCCAAGTTTGACTTGATGGTCGCCTTGAATACGCCATCCGCCGGACGAAATGTCCCAAACTGTTCCCTTCCCGAGAAAATCCTCTGAAAGATAGTAGCTCGTACCGCACAGCATGATCCTCTGATACGTACGGAGCTTAAAATGCTTCGGCATGTTAGGTGCTCCTAGGGAAACTACCCCAAAAATTAGTTTGTAAGTACATTTACTCTCTTGCCGCTCCCATAAGCACTATGCCCTCACTCCAAGTCGATGGACCGCCACATCCAGGATGACGCCTGACGAATTGTTCAAGTCTATGTTGTTCGTCCTGAGTTGTACGAATGAATTCGATGCCGAGTTTGGAGCCGTTCACCCACCTCACAGCGGCAAGCGTAACATGAAGGGGAGTGGGACGATCCGGCAAAAACAGCCGGAGTTGGAGGTACTCGCCTGCGGTCATTTTTTCGGGGCTTTCCAGGAGGCACCCTGGAAGAGAGAGATCAAGAATGCGCCCTTCGCCCACGATACTCTCTCCCGCAAACATCACCGAGCAATCCACCGATACTCGTTGACTATATCGAGTCTGCATGATGCCTCCTTATGCTTAACCTCGACGCTGACCCTGATTCAGTCCCGTTCTTGATCTCAACTCTATTCGAGGAATCGCTTCACGCCTAGTCCTCGGAATCGGTAACCCTTTGGGGGGGCTCCATGCACGCGCCAACCATAGTCTCCGGAACGACTAAGAGTCCTATCGAAGGCGTACTGACATGTGCCCGTAATACCGTCGGAATAGAGGAAGTCCCTGAGAAGGTGCCGTAATCGATATTCAGACATAAGGCTCGCCGAAGGTGTGATCAGGACCATAGTCCCAACGATCTTGACGATGAGTAGGCGGTCCCACGCTTTGAACGTCCTTCGAGCGTGGATGGTCAAATCATGTTTCTTGTTTGAATTGTCCTTACATAGTCATGCCACCATCCTATCGGCCCCGGCTGAATTGGGCAGGTGAGATACGCCGTTAATTTCGACGTTCACCACGATAGAGGGAGGCCAAGAGTCAGTGGCGCCTCTTGAAAATGTCTTGATTGTGTTCGGACCAATGAAAAGCTAACTAATATTGCGTTGGATGCGGCACCAGTAGGAGAGTGGCGCAATCTGGTTTGGCGAAGAGTTAGCAGGGTAAGATGGCTCACTATTCACAACGAAGTCATGCTAGGTGAGCTCTACTGATGGCATGAAGCGTCTGTTCATAACCCGTACATGACGTCTGTGCGGAGCACGTGCTTTTGTCCGCTCTCCACAATCGCACCCTCGTGCCAGATGGAGTGCAAAAATACCAGTGCCATGCCCGCCTTCGGCTGAACAGAGAGATATGGACGAGAGGGGTGCCGAAATGCCTGGTCTATGTCCGCAAAAAACCTGGTCTCTCCACCAACCATTCCTTCATTGAGATAGATCATGAATGTTAACTCACTTTGTTCACAGGTCTTCATCCGCAGGTATGCCCCGTCGCGATGAGGGGAGAAGGTTTGACCAGGTTTATATCTATAAAAGCGCCAACGTTCGTTGAACCCATAAGACTATGGTCCTCCAGGAGAGTTAGCAGAAAAGGGGCAGCCCGTTCAAATAAGTCTGAGGCGAGAGACGCATCGTCGACTATCACCGGCTCGTTGTTGCGGATATTGTCATTGACGACACCGGCGACAGTGCCTGGTTCGTAGGCAAGTGCTTCACTTTTTCGAATGAGCGCCATACATTCCTCGGACGAAAGAAAATCATGAATCACCAATATTCTCTCTGGATCTAACACCGTCTTGATCATGACATCAGCCTCCCATTTCGTCCGGATTGCGGATCGAACCTCAGATCAGCATCGCATCAATGGTGGTCGCTCGCAGCAAATCTCTTACTTATTTCTCATTGTATACATGGATAAGTTTTACTACGTGGTCTCATAATTTGCTTTGAGAGAAAGCCTGTGACGTTTCCTGTGAAAATGCGGGCACTCTGAAGCGTCAACAGGCTGTATCGAGAGTTCTGGAAGATAGGAGTGAATCTATGAAGCGAAATAAACTCTGGAAGATCGTATTGTATATATCCTCCGTCAGCCGAACAGATCGATCCGGTCGGAAATGTTTTTGAATTAGCAGAACAAGGACGCATCTCCAGGCGTGACCGTACTGCGTCGGTAGTTACAGTGCGAGAAATTGCCGGAAAAGAGTGTCGGAGCTACTAGTGAGGGAAAAAAGCACTGTGTCTTTGGCGGTGTAACAGTGTGATAAGCACGGTCTTCAAATTGGCTTCAGGAGACATCGATTAGTGCTACGAACGTGAAGGCGGCACACTTTTGTACACTCTCAGTAATTTGGCTGACGGCAAGCCGTTGCGTGATGAAAACGAACTGGTTGGAAATAATGAAGGTAGAATGGAGCTGGCGAGAGGAATCGAACCCCCAACCGGCGGTTTACAAAACCGCTGCTCTGCCAATTGAGCTACGCCAGCACACAGGTAAGCCGCTGATGTGACAACTGATACGTCTGAGAACAGATTTGGGTGACCTTCCCCCGTTAATTACACCACAGCCAAGGTAGTTGAGTCCTGTGCCCGATAAGCCCCGGCTTGATGGTTACGAATGAACTCCTGGGGTGTCAGATCCCCAATTCCACTGTGCGTCCGCTCCTCGTTATATTCCCGCCGCCATGATTCGATGACCAGCTGCGCTTCCTGCAAGGTCAGAAACCAATGCTCGTTGAGACATTCATCGCGAAACTTGCCGTTGAAGCTCTCGATAAACGCATTCTGCACTGGCTTCCCCGGCTGAATGAAGTGCAGGTGCACGCCGTGCTGGACGGCCCAGGCATCCAAGGCGGTCCCGGCGAATTCTGGGCCGTTGTCCAGGATCAACGTCTCCGGGAACGGCCGTGTATTAAACAGCCGGTCAAGAATCCGGCATACCCGTGCCCCGCCGATCGACACATCCACCTCAATCACCGGGACTTCCTTGGAACACAGATCGGTCATCGTCAAACATTTGTACCGTCGTCCCGTGACTAGCCGATCATGCACGAAATCCAGCGCATAACAGCGCCCCGGCTGCGTCGGCCGTGGGAGCGCGACCCGCGGCACCGCGGCCAGCTTCTTCCGCCGCCGTCGCCGTAACGACAGCCCCTCGTCGCGATAATAGATCCGTTCCACCTTCTTATGATTCACGCGCCAGCCCTCACGCCGTAAGCGCACATAGATCCGGGGACAACCGTACCGCCGCTTGCTCTCGGCAATCTCCCGAATCCGCGTCCGTAGCGGCTCATCCTCCTGGCGGCGACGGCGATACCGGAGCGTCTGGCGATCGAGGTCCAGGAGGCGGCATACCCCTCGCTGACTGAGCCCAAAGCGCTCGGTGCTCCACTGAGCTGCCGCTCGCTTCGCCTTGGGCCCTACCAGTTTTTTGCGTTGATCGCTTTCAGCGCCTGGATGTCCAGGGCTTGGTCCGCCACCATCTGTTTCAGCCGCCGGTTTTCGTCTTCCAGCTGGCGAAGCCTCTGCACATCACTCACTTCCAGCCCTGAATATTTGGCCCGCCACTTATAAAAGGTGGCGTCCGAAATGCCGTGCTTCCGGCAGAGCTCCTGAACCCCAATGCCTGCTTGAGCATCCTTGAGCACGGCGATGATCTGTTCCTCCGTGTGCCGTTTTCGTGTCATGGCCCCCTCCTGTGGGGCCCATCTCAGCACAGAAGAACTTCCCAGCCAATGGTCTAGTTTTCGGGGGAAAGGTCATGGGAACCCTACATTTCTTCTCCTTGGCTGTCAAGCTGCGATGAGCCACCGTACCGCATGGTCGCCCCTCACCAGACATTTTCCTCTTCCAATTTTCCAGTCTGCCCCTAGTTTTACTTGAATAAAGTCTGAATTCCCAATAAGCTCAACATGTATATGCCGAGAAAACGACTTTGTTGGTGTTCAGTCAGTGCTCGTCCCCGTATTGAGCCAGCCGCGAGGTTTCAGTTCTCCAGAGAGGAGTGTTTCTTATGAGTCAGTCACACATTCTTGTGATCGATGATGACCCTGCCGTGCGCCAGTTGTTGGCCGAAACACTCACGGGAGAAGGCCATCAGGTGACGGTCATGTCGAGCGGACTGGAGGGCGTGGAGGCGGTCAAGGACCAACCGGTGCACGTGGTATTGACGGATCTTCAGATGCCGGGCATTGACGGATTGGAAACCATCGATCGGATCTCCAAGATCGACTCGAAGATTATCGCGATTGTCATGACCGGATACGGCACGGTCGACTATGCCGTTCGTGCGATGAAGGCGGGGGCCTTTGACTTCATCACCAAACCATTCGAGCCTGACACGGTAGCGGTGGTCGTTCGAAAAGCGTTGGATGTGTACAAGCTCAAGCAAGAGAATCATCTGCTTCGAAAAGCCGTGCGGGATCAGTACCGACTTGAACATTTAGTGGGTACCAGCGCACCGATGCGGATGGTGCTGGATTTTGTCGAGAAGGTGGCCGATAGCGACAGCACGGTATTGATCGAGGGAGAGAGCGGAACGGGGAAAGAACTCATCGCCCGCATGTTGCACTTTAACAGTATGCGACGGGAACGTCCCCTGGTTCCGGTCAACTGTGGCGCGATTCCTGAAACCCTGCTGGAATCGGAACTGTTCGGTCATGAAAAGGGGGCCTTTACCGGAGCCGCCCACACGCGGCTTGGACGTTTTGAACTGGCGCATGGCGGAACCATCTTCCTCGATGAAGTCGGCGAGATGAGCTTACCCCTGCAGGTGAAATTGCTCCGTGTGCTGCAAGAGCGTTGCTTCGAACGAGTCGGCGGAACCAGGACGATCAATGTCGATGTCCGCATCATCGCCGCTACCAATCAAGACTTGGCGCAAGCCGTTCAAGAACGCCGCTTCCGGCAGGACCTGTACTATCGATTGCATGTCATACCCATTCATATCCCTCCGTTGCGAGAGCGACGCAGCGATATTCCGCTTCTGGTCAATCACTTCATCGCCCAGTTCAACCAGTTACGCCGGACGGAAATCCTGGGTATGGAGCCCGATGCCTTGGTCCGGATGACAGAAGAGGAGTGGCCTGGCAATATCCGGGAACTCGAAAATATGATTGAACGTCTCTGCGTACTGAAAAAGAGAGGCATGATTACACTGGCCGACTTGCCTGAGCGTTCGATGAAAATGAGCGCAGGAAAGACGGCCGAAGCCTCTGAGCAATTTATCCGCTTCTCCGAAGACGGGATCAATTTGACCAAGGAGCTTGAGCATTACGAAAACCGCCTGATTGGTGAAGCGTTGCGAAAAGCCAATGGCATTACCAGTCGGGCCGCGCAATTGCTGCAGGTAAACCGCACCACGCTGGTCGAGAAGCTAAAACGGAAAGGGTTTGATCCGAAAAGTCACGGCTACTCAATTCAAAACTAGTTTGCCCAGAACCTGCCCCCTTTTGCTGCGCGTCAATTTCTTGACCGTCGCTTCACGCTCCCTGTCGGGATTTCTGACAAGACCCTCTGCTTCAGATCCGCGATCTGCCTAAATCATCAACTGATGCACCCACTTGCCCAATTCCCATAGGGGCACAAGACTTGCTGAATTGCCCGCTGTGCGAACTATAACCGCTACAGCCGGACTTCTTCTCACACGCACAACGTTGGGGTGCCTTCTCACCAGTCTCGCCTTCGTAGGGATAATCCCTGCCATGACTGGTTTTGCGGCATCCACGATGCGACAGGAGTTGCCGGCCATGATGCCGGAGCCGAACGAATTGGTGCGTGGTGTTTTGCCTGATCCGGGGCCGAGATTCGAACGGCTGACAGAAAGTCCCGAGTGGAGTCAGTTTGAGCGGGGCATAAGCTTGTACAACCACGGTCAGTACCTCGACGCGCGGCTGCATTTTTCCGCCATGCTGCGGGAACACCGTGACTCGCAATTGCGATCCTCAATGCTGGCGTATCTTGCCGAAAGCATGCTCAGGAGCGGCGATTCAGAAATCCGTCCGCTGGAAATAATCGATCAATATAAGACGTTGATGCGCGAGGATCCACAGTCGACGAATGCCAAGCGGGCCGCCTGGAGAATTGGCGACGTGTACCGCGTGGAAGGGTGGTTTCAAGAAGCTCAGATCGCCTATCAGCATGCCCTCTCGCTGTCAGAGCGCGACTCCTTCGATGCCAATCGCGCCATGCTCGGCATGGGGTATGTGTTGCGCGGTTTTAAAAATTGGAAAGACAGCGTTCAAACCTTCGATCATGTGTTGAAGCGTACCGTCGACCCGACCCTGCTGGTGTCAGCCTCGCTGGGGCAAGCCCATAGTCTCTATCGGCTGGGCCGCATCAAGGATGCCGATACGCTCTACGAAAGCATCTCCAGCCGATGGCCTTCTGCGCTTCGTGGAGATCCATTCGCCCTGTTGCGCTATGCCGACACTGCGGGCGAAGCCCAGCGCGGGCCGGTGATGCGAGAACAGTTGCTCCATTTCTACAATCTGTATCCC
The DNA here is from genome assembly GCA_009594995.1 of Nitrospira sp. GTDB lineage: Bacteria > Nitrospirota > Nitrospiria > Nitrospirales > Nitrospiraceae > Nitrospira_A. The sequence goes on from VOPR01000030.1 coordinate 12,476, forward strand.
TCGCGGCCGGAAAATCCCTTCGTTTTGACGCATCTTGCCGACAGCTACAAAGAAGCCGGCCGATGGGCGGAATCGAGCATATTTTATGCGGCGCTGCTAAGCCAATACCCGGATGCGCCGGTGGCGGCCACGGCCAGGCTTCGCTATGCGGATGTGCAAGAACATCTGGATCCGGAAGGCGAGGAGGTCAATCTCCGCCATACCATCGGCGCGCACGTGGCCAATATTCCGTTGAAGCCGGGCGAGATGCTGAGTCCTCGCCGGATATTTGAACAGAGCGCCAAGAAGTACGAAGGCTCGACGGTCGGGAGTGAAGCATTGTTTCACCTCGGGGAAGCATTGGAACGGGCGGGGAAGCGGGAAGACGCATTACGGGCGTACGAACAGGTTGTGATGCGTACGGGAAAATTTGAAAACGATCCCTGGCCGGAAAAAAGCGGCGCACAGTTGGTGAGGTTTCTTCGTCCTCGCCTGGAGGCGGCGCTCAAAGCCGAGGACGATTTTGAGCTCATTAATCTTTTCCATCGGCATGGACCGTTTGCCGACCGGTTGTACGCAGGGACGGATTTGCTGCTCAAAGTTGCAGAGGCACATCGCCGGCTCGGGTTTCCCGTGGAATCCGCGCGGCTGTTTCAGTCCATCGTTCGCGATGCCAAGGCCGAGGCGTTTCATGAGACGGCTTTGATGGGCCTGGCCTATAGCTACATGGAGCAAAAAGACATGCGCGCGGCCCGTGCGGTGTTTGAGCGATATCGCCTTCAATTTCCTACCGGCCGGTTTTCTGGGGACGCTTTACGAGGAATTTTGAGTTCCTATGAGACGGAGGGCAACCTCGCCGCCTTACTGAAGCTGGGCAAACAGTGGCTTGCACATAACCCGCGTCATCGGGAGCGCAGCCTGGTGCAGTTGAAATTAGCCGGGGTCTTGGCGCAGGCGAAACAGGACGGTGAGTCGGCAGCCATCTACGACAGTCTGGTCAAAGGCGGAACTGAACTCCCTGCCGCAGAGATGCTGCGCTATGCCGACGTGCTGGCTCGTCTGAATCGACAGGCGCCCGCGCTCGAGATGTACAAACAGGCAGTGGTGGCGGGGCTAGAGCCGGAGCAGGAATCCTGGGCGCAACTGCAGATGGTTCAGTTGGCTCGCGGCTCCAAGCGTGAAGAATTTGCCCGGAACGGGCTTCGCGCCTTGAGAGTGAATCCCGATAGTCTTGTTCGACGTATGGCCGCGGTGCTGGAAACTGAATTGCCGCCACCGTCGCCTGTGCAGGGAGGCAAGAAGCCATGACCAGCCCGGACTCCGCGACATCGAACAACGATCTCCTGACGAGGGCCTTTCATGACTTTGACCAGGCTGCGACCGTGCTGCAGCAATCCTACGACGCGTTGACGACCCGGCTCCAACAGATGGATCTGGAACTTGCACAAACCAATGCGAGCCTTCGCGAGCATCTTCGTGAGACCGAAGAGATGCGGGCCCATGTGACGGCGGTGCTGGAGTCATTGGATACCGGTGTCATTGTCGCGGACTCGCAGGACGTGGTGGTGCGATGCAATCACTCCACGGAACAGTTGCTAGGTGTGTCACAAGCGCAGTTGCAAGGACGCTCGGCCACGACGGTCCTGGAGGAGATTCGAAAAGATCACGGGGAGTATCCGCTGGTGCTTCCCAGCGGGGTGACCATCGCGCTCTCTCAAACCGATTTGACCGATGAATCGGGAGGCCTAATCGGCAAGCTCGTCTTGATTCATGACGTCACCCGCGTTCGCCAGTTGGAGGATCGCCTTCAGCGGCGCAACCGTTTGGAAGCCATGGGGCAAATGGTCGGCAGTATCGCCCACGAAATCCGCAATCCTTTGGGGAGCGTCGAACTGTTTGCGTCGATGCTGCGCAAGGACCTGCGAGACCAGCCTCAGCTGCGGACCTATGCGGAACATATTTCCATGGCGGTTCAGTCGATGGATCGGCTGCTGTCCAACTTACTCGTCTACACGAGACCGGATTGTTCCCGGCAGGGATGGCAGGAGACCGAATTGATGATCCGGGAAGTCCTCACTCTAGCCAGTCATGCGATGGCGCCTGGCTCTGTCGAGATACGTTGTCAGGTAGATCCGCTGGTGCCGAGGATTTGGTGCGACGGCGCGAAGATGAAGCAGGTGCTGTTGAACCTGGTCCTGAATGCTGTTCAGGCCATGCCGGATGGCGGCGTGCTCACTCTGGCTGCGACCATGGCTCCTGCCAATAGTCAGGAGTCGCCGGCTGTTCAGCTCATTGTCAGCGATACCGGAACAGGTATTCCGCCGGAATTGCAGTCACGTGTGTTCGATCCGTTTTTTACGACAAAAGATCAGGGGACCGGCTTGGGACTCGCCATCGTGCATGCGTTGGTCGAGGCGCATCAGGGCCGCATAGATGTTGAAAGCAAAGCAGGACAGGGAACCTCGTTTGTCATCACGTTGCCGCGCGGCCCAGTTCAGTCCCGATCCACATCCGTCCCGTCCACCGCATTGACCGGCCGATCCACGGGGGCCAATTCGATCGTGCATGTAACCGAAGAGGAGACCTACGAATGAGTGTGCAACAAGCTTTGCAGGGACCCTCAGCCTCTCCCGAGGAAGCCCGAATCGTCTTGATTGTTGATGACGAACCGTCGATGCGTACCGCCCTCTCGGAAACCGTCCGGCGACTGGGCTATCAGGTACGAGGCGCGATCGATGGCGCAGATGCGATCGAGCAGGTGGAGCGACTGAAACCCTGGTTGGTGGTGACCGATTTAAAAATGCCGCGCGTGAACGGCCTTGAATTGGTCAAGGCCATCAAACAGAAGGCGCCCCACACCTTCATCATTCTTATGACCGCGTATGGCACGGTCGAAACTGCGGTGGAAGCGATGAAGTATGGCGCCAACGATTATATTTTGAAACCTTTCTCAACGGACCTGCTGGAGCGGGTCATCCTCAATCTGCAAGCCTCCACGGCGTCGGATGAACCGGAAAATCCGGCGGCATTGGAGGCGCGGGCGATTCTGACCCAAGACCCCGGCATGATTCGTCTGCTCACCACCTTGGAAGGTGTCGCGGCCAGTCAGGCCACGGTGTTGATCAGTGGCGAAAGCGGCACCGGAAAAGAATTGTTAGCTCGGTACATCCACGCGCGCAGCCCTCGCGCTCACCGTCCGTTTGTTGCTCTGAACTGCGCCGCCCTCCCGGACAGCCTGTTGGAAAGCGAATTGTTCGGCCATGAGCGCGGGGCCTTTACCGGGGCGATCCAGAAAAAGCTGGGCAAGTTTGAAATGGCCCATACCGGGACGCTGTTTCTCGACGAAATCAGCGAAATGAATTTGGGGCTCCAGTCCAAGTTATTGCGAGTTCTGCAGGAGCGGGAAGTCGATCGCATCGGTGGCCGCGAACCGGTGCCGGTGAACATCCGTGTGATCGCCACGACCAATCGCTCGCTGTATCACGAAGTGACGCAGGGGCGGTTTCGTGAGGATCTGTTTTATCGCTTGAATGTGTTCCCTGTCACGGTGCCGCCCCTCCGTGAACGACCGGGGGATATCCCGCTCCTGGCCCGGCATTTTCTCCGATCCTCGGCGCAACGTAATGGTCTAACCATGCCAACCTTGTCCGAACGCGCCATTGCCGACCTCCAGCAGCGTACCTGGAAGGGGAATGTCCGCGAGCTTGAGAATGTCATGGAACGCGCCATTTTGGTGGCGACTGGAAGCGCGGTTGACGTGGACCATCTGATGCCGGGCGATGGCACGGTCGCCGTCCAGCCGATCGAGACGGTAGAAGCGCTCGTCGCACCATCGGCACACGGGTCGCTGTGGGAAATGGAGCGGGATCTCATTTTCAAGACTTTGGCGCGGGTCAAAGAGAATCGCACCCATGCCGCGAAGGAATTAGGCATAAGCATTCGGACGTTACGAAACAAACTGCGTGAATATCGGGATATGGGGTACCAGGTGGAGGCCGAGAAACCCTAACAGAATCAAAGACGGCACTAGGCAGATTTTTCCCTCTGAGGGTTCAATTTGCCTACCATTTGTTCAGCTTTCCGGGAGAGACGACTCAGGGGCTCAGTTCGGGGTTTGGAATTGAGCGCGGTACATAGATTGCACTTTCTTGGGCAGAACTTTCTAAGGAGTTCAGACCATGACCATCTTTGACAGGACGATGCAGCTGCTCGAACGTTCGCTGGATCTGCGCGGGGCGCGCCAGCAGGTCATCGCCGCCAATATCGCCAACGAGGAAACGCCCAAGTATCGCGCCACAGACTTGAATTTCGGCCAGGCGCTCGCCAATGCGCAACAGGGCAAACTCCCGATCACCCTGGTTTCGACCCATCAGCAGCACATCGGTCCGAAAGGAAGCGGATTTCAACGGGTCCAGGGGCACCTTGAGGAGGTTCCTGCCGGCGATCTGCCGTTAGATGCCAATTCGGTCAACATCGAATTGGAGATGGCCAAGATGTCGGACAATGCGCAGCAATACAACACGGCGGCCACCATTATCAGCATGCGGTTACGGCAGTTACTGGCGGCAATCCGCGAAGGGCGGTAACCGTTGCAGAGTCAGCGTTACGCGGTGCTAAGCCTATGGGCAAACCACAAAGGGGTGTGTCATGGATTTAACAGATAGCCTCGCAGTCTCAGTCTCCGCACTTGATGCGCATCGGCATCGGTTGAATGTCATTGCCAGCAATCTGGCCAATGCGCAATCCACCAAGACGAGTACCGGCGGACCCTATCGACGTCGTGACGTGGTGTTCCAAGCGGCGCCTGTGTCGTCCGCTTTTCAACGGGCCTTCTCACAAGTGTCGAAGGGGGGCGGCCGGCATGCATTGGACGGGGTTAAGGTTGCCCGGGTCATCGAAGACCAGAAGCCCGGCCAAACGGTCTACGATCCTCGCCATCCGGATGCGGACAAAAAAGGCTTCGTCACGATGCCGAATGTGAATGTTATGGAGGAGATGGTCAACATGATCGGCGCATCCCGAGCCTATGAAGCGAACGTGCAGGCCGTCAATGCGACCCGCACCATGTGGAATCGCGCGCTGGAAATCGGGAGGTAACCATGTCTGATCTGCGGATTGCAGGAGCCAATCTGACCCGCCCGATTGAGGCCCCCGATCTCCATCAAGCGGGACAAGCAGGTGAGGCCGGGGGCGCCAATTTTATGGGCTCTCTCAAGGAGGCCATCGGCCATATCAACGATGCGCAAGCAGGAGCGAGCCAGGCGGTCGACGCCCTGGTGACCGGACAAAATACTAACATCCATCAAACGATGGTGGCGTTACAACAGGCGGACGCGTCGTTCCAACTTATGATGCAGGTGCGGAACAAGCTGGTGACGGCCTATGAGGAAATCCAGCGGATGCAGATTTGAGCGAATGGTATCAGGTCGCCGGCCTCACGCATAAAGGACGCCACACCGTATGTTTTCCAAATTCAGCCAGTTCACGATCAACCAACGCTTCATCATTCTGCTCGCGCTCGCCGGGTCTATCGCCGGGCTAGTGGCGGTCACGCTCTGGACGCAACAACCGGATATGCAGGTGCTCTTTGCGAACCTCGCGGTCGATGACGCGTCGGGCATCATCGACAAGCTGAAAGATGCCAAAGTGCCCTATGAAACGACCAATGGCGGAACGACCATCCTGGTGCCTAATGCGCAGGTGCATGATCTGCGCTTGGAAATGGCCGGTCAAGGATTGCCGCACGGGGGCGGTGTCGGATACGAAATTTTCGACCGCACCACCATGGGTATGTCGGACTTCGTGCAGAAATTGAACTATCGACGAGCGTTGCAAGGTGAATTGGCGCGCACCATCGCGCAGATGCCGGAGGTTGAGCGTGCGCGGGTACATCTCGCGATACCCGAACGGCGACTGTTTGCCACCGAGCAGGATCGCGCGCGCGCATCCGTGGTGGTGTCACTCCGTTCGAGTCAGACGTTATCAAAGGCGCAGATTCAAGGTGTGGTGCATCTCGTGTCCAGCAGCGTGGAGGGACTCCAAGCTCGTGATGTGACCGTGGTGGATGGTCACGGCAACCTTCTTTCGAATACATCAAGCGACGAGTCGGCCGGATTGTCCGGAACCCAGATGGAATTTCAACGGACCTTGGAGAAGGACATCGAGAACCGCATTCAAACGATGCTGGAGCGGATCGTCGGCGTCAATAAAGCCGTTGTTCGTGTCTCGAGTATGCTCGATTTCAGGAAGATCGAGACGACTGAGGAGCGGTACGACCCTAATGGTCAGGTCGTACGAAGCGAGCAGCGCGGGCAGGAAAAATCCAGCGGCGTGAACGGGACCTCCGGTGGCGTGCCTGGTGTGGAATCCAATGTCCCTGGCGGTACGGAAGGCGAGGGCGGGCAGACCAGCTCGAATAACAATCAGACGAAAAACGAGACGGTGAATTACGAGATTAGCCGGACGGTTTCTCGCATCGTCGAGCCTACCGGAACGATCAAGAAGTTGTCGGTCGCGGTGCTCGTCGACGGCATCTATGAGGGGGGCAAGGCCGGTGAGGCCGGTGCCGATCAGCCCAAGAAGTATGTGCCGCGTTCGGAAGAAGAAATCAAACGTATCGAAGAGATCGTCAAGAAGGCCATGGGTTATTCGACTGAACGCCAGGACCAGGTCGAAGTGGTGA
>VOPR01000049.1 GCA_009594995.1 Nitrospira sp.
TTCGCACGATTCTTCTGCTCGACCCTGATGCCGGTCAAGAGATCGCCGTCAAACACGGCGCGTGGCTCGATCGTTTCGAGACTCAGCGCACCCTGTTGATGACGGCGTGCCTTGAGCCGTTGCGCAACCTGATCCTGAAGGCGCAGTTGCGCATCCAGGCCGGGTACGTTGGTGATTCCGTCTGGCACGGGCCCTGTTCCGGTGAGCCAGGCGGCGACGCTGTTGTATGCGAGTTTGGCGTGGTTGCGAACGACCGCTCGATAATGAGATGCGCCGACCACCTTTCCATTCGCCGCGACGACGACTTCTACCACGATGGCAAGCCGATCCTGATGTTCGCGCAGCGAGGTGAGATCGTGGGAGAGTGGTTCCGGCAACATGGGAAAGATATCCCCGGATGTATAGACGGAGGTCGTGTTGTGCCGTGCGTGGGTATCCAGGGCGGAGTCCTTGGGCACGAGCGCGTCGACGTCGGCGATCGCTACCTGGATGGTGACCGAGTGGTCGGAATGTTCGGTGGCCACGGTGAGCTGGTCCAAGTCGAGCGAGTCATCATTGTCGATGGATGCCCAGAGCAGGTCTCTGAGGTCTTGCACGTCCGGTCCGTGATCGATCGCCGCCGCGCGGATCTGGGCAAGTTCCGCCATGGCCTTGGGGGAGAACTCCGGCCACAAGCCGCGATCGATCATGGCGTGCCGGGCAAGACGTTTGAGGTCGGTGCGGTGATTGGTCATGAGGTCCTCGAATTGAGCTGCCTGGGACACGGCGGAGATAAATTGGTACGGTATGAGTAGCTATAACACGAATCGGGCAGGGGTGGGCCTGTGTCACAGCCCAGTGGCACTGTGCCCAAGAAGAATGAAGCCTTGAGTGTTGAGGCGGGAGATGAAGGCGAGCGGCTTTCGTTATCCCATCGCCGCCCAGATTTTTTGCGCGTTCTCGCCGGTAAAGGTCATGTCGTCCTGCGCCGATGAGCTGCGTTCGAAATAGAGATGTAACAAGCCTCCACCGAAATGTGCTTCCCTGACCAAATCGAGGTTGATGGCGACCTCACCGGGCCGTTCTTCGTCTTTTACCTTCACAAATCGCATGAGATCCGTCTCCTTTCCCACGGGGACAAGCACTATGTCACAATTTACGGATGTCGACGCTGAATCTGAAAACGAGCATACCGCAGACTGCTAAAAAACGGGAGGGAAGGTGTGAAATGGAAATGGTACGAGCTGGGCAGGCGAGGTTTTCATGATGTGAGCTAGAGCAACCCCTGCTCAATTTCGTTGAGATAGAGAAACTCCGGTGCTTTGACTCCCGCTCTCTGTCTGATCTCGACCAGTTCCGGAGACTCAAAAAACCGCCGGGCCTTATCGAGCGACACCCATTCTGAAAAATGCACGAGTCGGTTGGCGTCCATCTCGTGACGCAGGAGCTGGTACCTGATTTCCCCCGCCTGTTTTCTGATTCCTGCCGCCTGGTCAAAAATCGTTTTCCATGCCGCATAGGCTTCGACATCGTGGATGATCAATACGTGTGGCATACGGGCTCCAATCAGCGTCCAAACGTCGGGTAACCGAACAATGTGTGCCGCAAGTCTACGCCAGTCGAGACCGGAGATTCATTGGCAGTCCGTCCTTGTCATAAATGCGATAGAAGTTTGTGCGCAAAGCCCCTCCTGGTACAGTGATGTGGAGGCCACTGTAACACCAATTACCTGTCACATAGTAAGGAGCGGATATGGCAGACCTATTTGCAAGACATCCCAACACCGTGAAGGACACCATTGTTGCCGAAACGATGTGTCCGTTGCACCAAGAGCCGGTGAAGGTCAGCTTTGAGATGAATGGCGTACAGGGGAAATTGACCGTACGGGAGCAATGTTCGATTCTGCATATGGGCGAGAAGTGCAACGAGGCCTGCCGGAGTAATCCCGAAATCCTTCAAGCCGTTCACCAAAAGATGGAAGAATTCAAGAACGAATCGGCACGAGAAATTCCGATCATCTCGACCCCGTAGGTACACCCCAAAATGGTTTCTGCCGCCTTCGCCCGCGATGCGAAGGCGGCATGTCCGCTTCTGTGGGTCCTTGTCACAGTCGGCCCCGACTCAATCCTCCATTCAAGTCTTCAAAACTCTCCAGATCGATACCGCCGGTGCGACCAATGGCACTGTGATTCTGTGCGGGTGTATGCCCAAGGTTTGTCGTCGGCAAGAACTATCAGCGTGGGTTTAGGAGCGATCTGGCCAGTATTCCGCGCCTGTTCTGGGCGATCATCGCATCGTTTGAACTCTCCCTCCTTGCCCCGGTCATGCATGATCTGATCTATCGCTCCGGAGGCAGGGTGATTCTGCCACACGGCGAGGTGACGCCGACCGGCAGAATATTCGAGCGGAAGGAAGCCGACGATCTGTTCTTGGAGCTGATGACCCGCGCCAAAGTCTCTTACTGGAAACGCAACGTGGCCTATCTTGCTGTGCGAGGTTTCGGCCAATCCTCCTGGCAAGAACGTTGAGAGGAAGCGTGGATCCCCACCTCGTCTCGTCTTCGGACAGCAGGAATGTGAGCGAAATCGGATATGGCTAATGTGAAGGCGGATGCTGACGTCTTGCCGTGGAGGCCGGATTGGTGGCGAGTGTCCGATACAAGTGGAACAGGCGAGTCGGTTTCTTCAGTGCATTGGGATTGTGAAGGAGGACCCCGAAGCCTACCACCCATGCCCGCCGGGGCGATCCCTGTTTCATGTTGATGGCTGCGGTCGAGAGCATTTCGCCTAATACCCCCCGCATCGGAATGGTGCGAGCATCCGGAGCTCCGGAAGTCGCTTGCCGTATCTCTTCCCAAAAGGCTCTCACGGCCTGCACCGGTTGATTCGAGCTACCGGCCAGCGTCCCCGCAATCCGGTGAATCCACTCCATCACGGGTGCTTCGCGCAGCAACCAGGCTGAGGTGCGTAGCGACGACAACAGGTACTGTTTGGTGGGTTCCAGTCCGCCGCCGGTCCACCATCGTTGTCCGGCAATCGTTGCACAGACGGCAGCACGTGCTCTGCGGCGAATGCGTTCGGCTTCCTCGGTTTCGGGCAATCGCGCAAGTGCATTCTCCACGATGCGGGGGAGACGCTCCTCATTGGTGCCGTTGACGATGTTGCTATACCACTTTCCCTTCTTGGAAAAGCGTCCGCGCGCGACCGGCCCACCGGCGAGAAATGTCCAAGACGCCAGGGCTGCCAGACGGAGGGCCATGTCATAATGTTCCATCGTCCGGTGTTGCTCGTTAAACCATCCCGCCGCTTCAAATAACTCTCGCCGGACCAGCCAGGTGGGGGGATGCAAAAAATCATCTGTTCGCGTCAGAAACTCTTCCAGCACCTGCCCCGACGGTGCCGACTCCGGCCACAATAAGAGTGGTTTATCGCTGCCGGTCACGACGCTTTGCCCGTACACCACGCCCACGTCAGGATTCGCTTCGAGGACCGGCACCTGGACCATGAGTTTATGGGTCAGAAATTCGTCGTCATCGTCGAGCAGGGCCACATATTTGCCGCTGGCCTGCTGGATACCGGCATTGCGGGCTCCGGATGCGCCGCGGTTTTCAGGCAACCGTAGATAGCGGACACCGGGAAATGCAGTTGCGATGGGGCGCATATCTTCGGGTGAACAGTCATCGACGACAATGACCTCCACATCAAACAGATCACCCGCCCGCTCCTGGCGCAAGGCCGAGGAGATAGCCGTCTTCAGCAAGGCTCCACGATTGTAGGTTGGAATCACGACACTCACGAGCGGACGGTCACCAGACTGTGTGGCCGTCAGACGAGAGGGGCTATGAGGGTTAGATGCCGGCATAGATGCCCTTCTGTAAGATGTCAGCGGGAATGGCTGGCAGGTGGCATTGTCGGCAATGCACTCTGGTCATTTTCTGGGTACAGTCCAGGATCATGTGACTCATCGACATCGATCCAACGCTATGTGACAGGCAAAAGTAGTGCCTTCGCGGATGGCTGGTCTGTCACAAGTGAAGACGTTCAGACGGGGGTGCTGACTCTCTGCAATTCGCTGAGCGGGCCTGTGTATCCATTTGCATTAGTGGGCACACAGGTCGAAATTGTCGGGGAGCTCAGGGGAGTAGGAATGGAAAAATGCGGCGCGAGATCATTATCGCACAGAGCGGGATGAGCGAAAACGCTCGCTGGACGCGAGATTTGCGCGAATTCCTACGAATGAAACGAGCAGAACTCAAAGGTCAAGGATATGTCGTCGAGGGGGGATGGGGTCGGTTGCCGATTATTCAGACGAAGAGAAGTGTTTGCATGGCAGATTGGCTTGTGTGATGGCGTTCCGTGGTTCGTCGACAACAATACCGCCGGCGCGCGTTGCGATTACTTCGCAAACGGGTGACCGGTCTTTTGCCACTCCTCGAGACTCATCACCACCGTGGTCGTTCGGGTAAAGCCAAGTTCTGCGAGGGACTGTGCTGCCAGCGATGCACGGTTGCCGCTCTGACATTGCAGATAGAGAGGCTTCTCCATCGCGGCCTGGGCCGGAAAGCCGACATGTTTCCAGATCTGGAATTCAAGGACACCGCGCGGGATATTGATCGCGCCGGGCACATGGCCTGCGGCATATTCCTGGGGCTCACGCACGTCTATGATCAACGCATCGCCGGGACTCTCTAGCACTTTTTGATATTCTTCCATGCCGATCGTGTTGATGTGCTTCTGGGCCGCCTGAATCTTCTGGGTCACTGCCGGTGGAAGATTCTGTGCGATCGATAGGGGCGAAAGGGACAGAGTCATACAGATGATGATCACTAGGGAGCAGAGAGTCCGCGCATTCATAGTCTGGTCCTCTGGTATGAAATGAAGGAACAAGTCCGCCCGAGTCCGGTGGAGCGTGGTGAATGGCAGTGTACGCCCATCATGATCCTGGCTCAAGGCAGTGTCGGTGTTGATCCCGGTGCTGAAGCCTGCCGGCCTGTCTCCTCTTTGTGAGCTTCTATCTGGCATGGGATGTGCTGCTGTACTCATTCAATCCGGAGGCCGGTTCTTTATCAGGTGCTGTGTCACAGCAGGAATGTGATCCCGTGCAGACGCTGAGCGAAGGAGAAGGGCATGAAACTCTCTGCGATGTTATTGTTGGGCGTGATTGTGTTGATGCCTGCGTGGAGCGAAGCCCGTTGCCGAACCATTGGCGAGAGCGCCAGCCTTGGAAGCGAGTACGGCACCTTTCCATTGTACCCGGCGGAGCAGGTGGTCGAGGCCGGTCAGAAGCGTGAGAGTGTTCCGCTTCAATGGGTCGGGTATGGAATCGGGGTGCCGCTCTTTGTGGTGGCGATGCCCTTTGCCATGGTGGGGGCGGTTGCGGGTGCGGTCTCGCATCCGTGGACAAAGTGCACAGAGTTGCATGGACGGTTCGAGCCGGCGGAGGCTCATCTGAGCGGCGTCGACAAGTAGGTTGTTCAGCTAGTTTTTGTGCAGGGCTGTATCCGGGGCAGACCTCGACTGGCTGCGGAATCTGGCCGGAGGCAGGGCGAACTCACGTTTGAAGGCACGGTTGAAGGCCGGTTCTGATTCATAGCCGACTTCACCCGCAATCTGCGCGACGCTCTGACTCGTGGATGTCAGAAGTTGCGCGCCAAGCTGAAGCCGCCAACGAGTCAGGTAGGCGATGGGCGTCTCTGAAAGATAACGCCGGAACCGTTCAGCCAGTACTGAACGGGAGGTCCCGACTTCCTGCGCAAGGCTGGCAATCGTCCAGGGGTCGGCCGGTTTTCGATGCAGGAGGGCCAGCGTTTTTCCCACCTCCGGGTCGCGCACGCCGGCGAGCCAGCCGCTCTGCTCCGGCGGGAGCTGCGCAATGTAACGACGCAGTGTCTCGATAAACAACACTTCCGACAGTTTGGCGACGACGGCGGCTCCGCCAGGAACGGAGGCTTCCGCCTGGCCGACCGAAATGCGGAAGGTCTCTTCCAGCCATTTGCCCGCCGCATCGTCCCGTATGTTGATTTTAATGATCGAGGGAAGGCCTGCCAGAAAGATCTGACTGAGTTGAGGGTCACAGGTCAGGTAGCCGCAGATCACCTTGGTGAGTTCCCCGCCCCCGCCGAATTGAGACAGCATACGACCTTCGGCGAGGACCTGCTGAAGCTGGGCGGTGCTGTCGACCGGTGTCACGGGAGCACCGTTACCCATGAGATGCGCCTCGCCTTGTGGAAACATGAGGATGTCACCGGCAGCCAGGCCGATGGGGAGGCCGTCCTGCTCGATGCGGGCATAGGCTCGGCCCTCCGTGATCAGATGAAAAATAATGACACGCTTGTAACGAGAGGGCAGGTACGATGCCATCGTGCAGGCATCCGGCTCCCGTGCGCACCATGGCGCAGAGAATTCACCGTTGAAAAACACGGCACCGTCGAGCTTCACGGCCTTGAGCAATTCAGACAGTACGTCCATAGGCATTCCGTCCGGCAGGCCCTGCGATTCGGCTAAATAGGCAGATGGATTGGTTCACTCAGCGAGAGCTTAGCACTCTCCCGCCAAGAGAACCAGACGTGCTGCTAAGACGCCTGAAGCTTGCTTCCGCATTTTTACGGCAGGCAGCGGGAAACAGAATGCATACAGCCATCATCTTTCTGATCGTGATGCATCACGAGTCATTTCCGTCTCTGCTTCAACTGCGAGCGGCGCCTGTACCCTCTGCGGTCGATAGGTTCGCCAGAGAAACCATCCGGACAGCAACGAGAGCACCACGTAATTCGGAATGAGAATGGTGTGGGTGTTCCACTGCCAGCCATCGAATCTCCAGTCGGAGAGTGGCCATAAGAAGGGGGTGGGGAAAAACGCCAATGAATGCGTCGGGATATCGACCAGCACATGGAGGCCCCAGGAGCCAACTTCCCAGACGGGGCGTTTGAGCCACAATGTGATGACCAGGAAGACGCAGAGGAAAACCACCAGACTGTGGGTCACGTCATACAGATGATGAACATACAGGGGGATCGTGGATTCAGGCGGGGTACCGTGGCTGAAGTCAGGCTTCGCAGACAGGCCGAGCGTGGCAGCCACCCAGAGTATTCCGAATGAGAACAGATCCGGGGCCAAGCCGATCACGAAGGCCAGCCAGAAGCTCGCCCGGCTTTTGCGCCCGAAGGCCAATGCTCCCCACAAACCGTGGGATACGATATCCATGCTCGAGTACTTACCTCGCGATGCATAAATGTACGGTACTCAGAAGACTCGCCGCGCGTACCCGCTAGACGAATCGGTCTCGTTCGGTTGGGCCCGGGACGCGACAGGTTTGCGCAGTCCCCATAAGACGGTACCGGTGGCGCGCCACATAGTCGTACACAATGTCGCGTAGCGACCGAGGCACCAGACCGAAGAGAACGAATATCGGCCAGCCGCCTGAGAGTTGTCTGGCAATTCTTAAGGCGGCGGTTGATTTCGTGAACACCCGGCCTCGCTCCATCAAGACAAACGTCTCGAAATCCTCCGCGGGCAAACCCAATAACCTCAGCAGCGCCTGGCCCTTGTCCGATTGGAGCGTTGCGAAGTGAAAACGGCCCCGGTCGCGCGCCATCGTAAAATTGACCCAGGCGTTGCACCAGTTGCAAATGCCGTCGAAGACAATCACCCGCTCCAGTGCTGCCCAGTCATGCGCTGTGGGATCGAGCTTCGTCATCGACCGCCCCCGGCTAACCATTCCATGAAGGGTATTGTGAGTCGCCGCCGGGAAGATTTCCACCAAAGAATAGTGGCCGGCTGGATATCACTCGCGATCGCCCGTCCGGTATAATGCGCCCGAACGTTTAGAGGGAGGCACGTCATGGCTTTCAATCAGGTCGGAGATTTCTGGCTGGCGCCCGGTGAATCCACCCGCATTCATCTGGCTCTGGGAGGACTGATCAATGAAGTGGAATGGGGCGGGCATGATTTCGGCGCTCAGTGGATCATGGCGGACGGCATCGGGATCAACCCGGTGCGGCTCATGGTCAGCGAGCATACCAAGGAAAAGAAACCGATTCGCGTGCATCCCGGTTCGCCGAGTCCGACCGTGTATTCGGTGACCGTGACCAACATCGGCGAGGAACTGGCGCATTTTACGGTTCAGGGTGTGGGGAACGTCTAAACGTTCCGAAGGAGGTCGTCAGTGAAAGCGAAGCGGACCATGCATGTGCTGACGGATAAAAAGGGCGCGATCGTGGGGGGCGGCATGCTCACCCCCGGCAAGGATCATAAGGGCAAACCGGTTCATATCCGGATTGAACCACTGAAAGGACAGTCGTTGAGGGAGGTCGCGGTACCGGCCGATCTCGCAAGGCTGGAGGGGGTGGAATTGTTCCGCCGGCTCCATTGCGATTTTCATCTGCCGCGCGGCAAGAAGGAGTTAGTCCGCAAAACCACGCGGCGATAGCCAGGCTGTGGTCGAGCATGTCGATCTGGTCTAAGGGAAGACTGCTTCGACCACACTTACGGCGGATTCCGTGGGCACCAGCCTTGTGATCCGAAACCCGGCTTTGTCCAGGAGCATACGGTACTCGGTCTCTGTCCGTTCCTGTCCGCCCGGGCCCACCAGCATCATCATGTCGAGCATCTTGCCGGGATGCGACATGTTATCAGACGGTAGCACCATCTCAATCAGCAGTAAGCGACTGCCGGGTTTCATGGCGCGACGGCAACGGCCGAGGATGTTGAGGCATTGTTCCTCGCTCCAGTCGTGAATGATATGTGACAGGAGATACGCGTCACCACCGGCGGGAATCCGTTCAAAAAAGCTGCCGGATTCGATCGTCACACGATCCGTCAGGCCGCGTGCCTGGATCAAGGCCGGCGCATCCCGAACGACATGCGGGAGGTCGTAGAGCGTGCCGCGCAATCCGGGGTTCGCGGCAAGGATCGTGGTCAACAGATTGCCCGTCGCTCCCCCCACATCGATGATGGTCGACAAGCCTGAGAAGTCGTACGCGGCAGTGACGGCCGACGGTTCCAAACCGTGGAAGCCCACCATGGTTTCGCTGAACAGCGACGCTTCTTCCGGATGTTTGCCAAGCCAATCGAAGAGGGGCATGCCCAGAGATTGCTCAAATCCACACTGTCCTGTTTGGACGGAATAGAGCAAGTGCTCCCATCCCTGTGACATCCAGCTGCTTGCGAGTGTCAAGATCGAGGCACGGGCCGAGCCTGGCGCGCCGCTTTTGAGCGCCTCGCCGAGCGGCGTCAGGGTGAATCGCTGTGTCTGGTCCTCGGTGAGGATGTTCAGATTCGTGAGCGTTCGCATGAAACGATACAGCGAAGGGGCATGGGTGCCGGTTGGACCGGCCAGTTCCTCAGCCTTCTTCGGACCCTGCGCCAGATGATCGGCCAGGCTCAGTTTGGCGGCGACGTATGCAATGCGGGAGACCCAATGGGCCATGCCCATCTGAATCAATTGTATGTGCGGGGGCGGCAGTTGACCAGGATTGCGAAGGGGATCGGACATAGTGGCGTTCTCCGGGTACGATAGAAAAAGCTGCATTGTAAATGGTTCGGGCCTTCCTGGTCCATCGCCGGAATCGACATGTCGATTCCGCGCCAATGCCCATCGGCACCTGCGCCGGCTCCCCGATCCTTCACCCTCGCGGCAGTGCGGAGTCGTAGGACGCTGAGGCCGTTAGTCGCCTGATTGCTCGAAGGTCGAGATCGGATTCATCACGGACCAGCAGGGAAGCGGCGAGCAGGCATGGTGAGAGCCGAGCCCGCATCTCATGAGAAGTGAGATCAGAAGTGTTATCCCTCGGCCTCAGACGCGCGTGAGTCTTGTGAACCGAGGTTCTGAGCGGAGGGTGGTCTCGATGATGCCTGCCAGCGCATCCAGGCTGTCTTGGGGTGGTTTGCGGAACCAGGTGCGCAACCCGTTCAGCGGTTTTTCGAAGGAGATATCGACTCGCCATTCTGCGGGCACCATTCCGGGAGAATCATCCATGATCGCGATCGACAAGGTGAAGACCTGTTCGTGATGGGTGACAAGGATGACCCAGCCGAAATCCTCCTGAGTAGGCGTCGAAAGGGCGAGGGCGGGATTGTGAATGTTCGCGATCAGCCAGTTGGCAAAGTCCTCGCCAAAGCAGTGCGGATTGATGAAGTGAGGGCCCGGCGTGGTCGTTTCGAACAAATCTGTGGAAAGAGAGAATCCATGGCTTATCATCCTGCACCTTGAAATATTGAGTGGCCAGATGGCTGCTGTGCGAATGGCTCCATTCCGGTCTGTCCCGGTTCATGCGAAGGGACTCCTGGTAAGTCTAGCAGACAGGCAGGAAACGGGTAGAAAGCTGTCTACGATTCTGCCGCCGGGGCCACCGGCCAGTTGCGCAATGTTCGGCGGTATGTTGTCACCGCGATAGGGATCGCGATGACGATCAGTATGGTCGCGACTGCAAACGTCGTCCGCATTCCGGTGGCAACAGCTTCCGCCCGTGCCGTAGTGAAGTCGCTTGTCCCGGATGCGAATGTGAACACCGCGCCAAGAACGGAAGCACCGGTGATGAGTCCGAGATTGCGCGAGAGATTGAGCATGCCGGATATAAGGCCTCGTTGCTTCGGATCAATGTCGGCCATGACGGCGGTGTTGTTCGCCGTTTGAAACAGCGCATAGCCAATCGTGATGATGACGATGGGACTGAGATAACCGGCAAGGCCCACCGTCTCCGGGAGGAGAGACAACAGGGACGACCCGGTGGCTAGCCCCATGAGCCCGACGATGGTCATGGGTTGCGCGCCGTAACGATCCGTCATCCGACCAGCCGGCACGCCGGTCAACGCTGCGGCCAACGGGCCGACCGACAAGGCCAGGCCGGTACGTGCTGCATCAAGCCCGAGTGTCTGCGCAAGATAGAATGGCCCGACCACCAATGTGGCCATCATCACCGTGGAGACCAGCATGCTCATGGTGAGACTCGCAGTCAGCAGGGGATTGCGGAACATGGTCATGCGAATCAACGGCGAGGCTGCTCTTGTTTCAACGGTCAGAAAGAGACCGGCTCCCAACAAGGCGGTTGTCAGCAGCATCACGTTGAGCGGTCCAAAAGTGCCGCGTCCGATCGTCATGGCCAGCGCATAGGCGGCGAGTGTCAGGGCCAGTAACATGGTTCCTAGCGTGTCAAAGCCGTCCCGACTCGTCGTCAGCTCCCGACGATCAACTGGCAGGTAGCGGGACGCGAGCAGAACGATCAAGAGGCCTAGCGGCAGGTTGATGAGGAAGATCGCGCGCCAGCCGAGTCCGGCGATCAGAACGCCTCCGAGCGATGGCCCGAGAGCGGTTCCGATTGCGGACATCGTTCCGAGCAGTCCCATGGCGCTACCGACTTTTTCCTTCGGAACGGTCTCACTGACAAACGCCATCGTGAGTGCCATCATGATGGCTGCCCCGAGACCTTGCGCCGCTCGGGCGGCAATGAGCAGCCAGAGGGTCGGCGCGACTCCGCACAGCACCGAGGCGAAGGTGAATAGAAGGATGCCGATCACGAGCAGCCGTCGGCGGCCGGTCATGTCTCCCAACCGTCCGACGCTGATGATCACGGTCGTTACGGCGAGAAGATAGGCAAGGACAACCCACTGGACTTGCTGAAACGTGGCGTCGAATGCCTGTACCAATGTCGGCAAGCTCACGTTGGCGATGCTCGTCCCGATCGAGGATAACAGTATCGACAAGGAGAGACTGGCGAGGGCCCACCGAGCAGATGCCGGCTGGTCCTCAGATCTGGTTTTCGTCACGACTCGCCCTGTCATATTGTGCTCACTCATCATCATTTATTTCCTGAGCAACCACACATGCTCCGTTGCCGGACATTTGCCTTTGAAGCCGCCTGGGACATCGATGCTGGAAATGAGCCGTACCGTATACCGGTGCTGATAGTGTTGAAGGACTTCGTCGCTGCTGATTGAAAAAGGAGGGCCGTCCATCACACGCTGGTCGTACTCGTAGCAAATGAGTAACTGCGGCGCGTGATCTGTCAGTTCCGTAAGGTGCGCGGTATAACGAACACGCATGTCAGGGGGAAGAGCGACCAACGCCGCTCGGTCGTATATCGCATCCACCGGGCCGAGCATCTGCTTCGACAGATGAAAGATATCGCCGACATAGATATCGAGATTGTCAGCGCTGTACGTGTCGAGCCCACCGGCCCTCGTGATCGTGGGCGTCACTCCGAGGTCCGCGAATAGTTGCTCAATGGCGAGCGTGCTCAATTCGGCTCCGGCGACGCGATAACCTTTGGACAGCAGCCAGGGAATGTCCAAGGCCTTGCCGCATAAGGGCACGAAGACCCGGCTGCCTTTCGACAGCGCGAGTTCATGAAAATACGTCACCAAAAATGGGTTGGCTTCACTCTTGTGAAATCCGATCTCATTCTTGGCCCACCTGTCATGCCAGAATTGTGGCTCCATAGTCAGTGACCTCTCTGTTACGCGACGTACACGACGTTCTTTGTCCCGCCTATCCGAATCGAACTGTCCGAAGTATAACCTTCCTGGTGACATGGCGGAAGGCGCATGAGTTGCATTGTATTCGTGCATCTGACGCCACATATCATCAACGGTTGTGTTATGTTCGATGCATGTCCACACCCGATCTCAATCTGCTGATCACTCTGGATGCATTGTTGGCCGAAGGCAGCGTGGCTCGTGCCGCCCAGCGGTTGCGGTTGAGTCCGTCGGCCATGAGCCGGGCATTGGCGCGTCTGCGTGAAACCACGGGGGACCCGCTTCTGGTCAGGGCCGGACGGGGTCTCGTGCCCACACCTCGCGCGCTCGAACTTCGTGAACGGGTCAGTCAGCTTGTGCAGGACGGGCAGGCGGTGCTCCGTCCCGTGGCGAAGCTCGACCTCAAGCAGCTCGTCCGAACCTTTACCCTGCGGACGAGCGAAGGTTTTGTGGAAAACTTCGGGCCGGCGCTCATTGCTCGCACCGGTAAGGAGGCGCAGGGCGTTCGGCTGCGCTTCGTGCAAAAATCGCATAAAGACAGCGCGCCGCTTCGCGATGGAAGCGTTGACCTGGAAACCGGCGTGGTCGAGAAGACGACGGCTCAGGAGTTGCGCGCGCAGGCCCTCTTTCACGACCGGCTGGTTGGCGTCGTGCGAAGAGGACACCCGCTCAGTAGAGGAAAGGTCACGCCGGCTCGTTATGCGGCCGGGAGGCACATCAGTGTCTCGCGACTGGGACTCGACAAGGGACCGATGGATGATGCCTTGCAGCGGTTGGGGTTCACGAGGGAAATCGTGACGATTGTCGATGGGTTTGCGATGGCCGTTGCGCTTGCCAGGGCGTCCGATCTGGTCGCCACTGTGCCCGAACGTCATACAGGAATTCTGCGCACCGGCATGTATAGTTTTCCACTTCCGGTCTCCACTCCGCAGTTCACGGTGTCGTTGCTGTGGCACCCGCGACTGGATGCCGATCTCGCGCATCGCTGGCTGCGCGGTATAGTGCAGAACATCTGTGCGGCGGTTCGATGACGGGGAGGAGAGGTGCGGACACTGCGTTCCCTATTGTCGCGTGCTCGACCATCTCCAAGGAGCGGGCGTAGATCGCTCCCCGTCAGGGGTTCTCTTTTTCCATGGACGCGATGAAGGAATCGGCTTCTTGAATCGACGCGTTCAGATCCTTGATCAATGAGTCGATGTTTCCTTCCACCGTGGTCAATTCGCTCTTCAGCGACGCGATGGCCTGCGCGTTCAGGTTGTGCTTCAAAAACAAGACATGGTCTTTGAGCTTAGCCAGGACCGGGTCCATCTTCGCTTCCGCGCGTTTCATGGCCTTGATCAATTGTGCATACTGACTGCGTGTCTGCGTGAGTTGCTTCTGACTTTTCTGGCGTAGCGTGGCATTCGAGTACTGCTTCAGCTCGCCATCCCATTCCTTGAAAAGAGCTTCGGACACATCCTCAACCGACGCGATGCGAGAGCGAACGGCTTGTGCTCGTTTGTCGCTCTGTTGATACTCCTCGTTCAGCACATCGTACTTCTCTTGCAATTCTCCGCCCTGGACGTTCAGCGTTTTCGTAAAGCGATCGAGCGCCGACTTGAATTGTTCCTTCGCATCCTGTTGGGCGTCGCGGGCTTTCTTGACGTCACTGACCATCAGATCGCGTTTGTGATACCCCAGTTTTTCCATCGTCTCATAGTAGGCGGTCTGGCAGCCGGCACCGGTGAGGGTGGCCAGGACGAGGGCGCAGGTCAGCGCGAGTGAAGTCATTCTGTGAACAGTGAGAGGATACCGAAAGTTCATGATGCCATCCTTGTCTGGGCCGTGCACCCGGCCGGCCTGCTGAGTCACACGCTTGTTGATACTGTGCACGCCCGTGATGTGCTATTCAAACCGAGCCGGTCACCCGATTCTGGTCGTCTATCCTCCGTACTCTAGCAGACCGACTGTGCTTCTTCCATTCGTTCATGTGAGTGTCAGAGGTGCTGACTGGACATCGTGGAGTGAGCCTGGCATTCTTCGCGGATGTCTATTATGGGTTCTCTCGCCGGCGCGGGATGCCTGTTCAAAGAAAAGGAGCCGGAATCATGCCGACTAATACCGTCCGCCTTCATCGCGTGCTTCGTTCAACGCCGGAACGCATCTATCGGGCCTTCCTCGATGCGGACGCGATGGCGAAATGGCTGCCGCCGAACGGGTTCACGGGAAAGGTGCATCATATGGACGCCAAGGTGGGCGGCACCTTCAAGATGTCGTTCACGAATTTCACGACCGGAAAGAGCCATTCATTCGGCGGGAAATACATAGAACTCACGCCGTACGAGCGCATCCGCTACACCGACACGTTCGACGACCCGAACCTGCCGGGAGAGATGCACGTGACCATTACGCTGAAACAGGTGTCGTGTGGGACGGAGATGACCGCCGTGCAAGAGGGGATCCCGGAGATGATTCCGGTGGAAGCCTGCTATCTCGGCTGGCAGGAATCACTGATCCTGCTTACGAAACTGGTCGAGGCGGAGATTCCAGAATAGAGCCTCATGCTTCCAGTGGGAGTTCGTCGGAGGGGACGTCCCGAATCTGAATCGAGTCGACCCGTTGTTGGGCCAGCACGTCGGAGATGATGACGACTTTGTCTCCGACCTGGAACTGTTCACGGTCCTTGAGGATCCGGAATGCCGTTTGGAGTGTCTTTTCAGGGTCTGAACTGAAATCGATTTTGAACGGAAAGACGCCGCGGTTGAGCATCATCGTCCGTCGGGGTTGGCTCATGTTGGTGAACGCGTAGATGTTCGTCGCGAACGGACGGCAGTTGGCGACGAAATCAGCCATGAGCCCCCGTCTGGTGATCACGACGATGCCCTTGGCTTTTACTCCCTCGGCAAGCTGCACGGCCGCCGCTGCCAGTTGCTGTTTATTACCCGCATCGCGCAAGTGTTTCGCAAACTGTAAGCCGGGGATCGTTTCGGATTTCAGCGCAATCCGGCGGAGAAATTCGACACACCGCACCGGGTATTTCCCCACCGTGGTTTCCCCGGACAACATGACGGCATCGGCCTCTTCGTAAATCGCATTGGCCACGTCGGTGACCTCGGCGCGGGTCGGATGCGGGTTGTGAATCATGGATTCGAGGAGATGGGTCGCCACGATCACTCGTTTCCCATATTCTGCACAGAGCCGCACGATCGTACGCTGAACGTTCGGCAGGTCTTCCAGATTGATCTCTACACCCAGATCGCCACGCGCGACCATGATGCCGTCCGACTCTTTGATGATGGCTTCCAGATTCTTGACCCCTTCCTGATCCTCGATCTTCGCGACGATCTTCACTCTCCCGACCTTGTCGCCCATGAGCGCCTTCAGTTGCTGGATATCGCCGGCCTCGCGGACGAAGGAGAGCGCAATGAAGTCCACATCCCGTTCCAGGCCAAACAGGATGTCTTTGGTGTCTTTTTGCGTGATCGCCGGGAGGTTAACGCGGACGCCCGGGAGATTCACGTGCCGCTTGCTCTTCAAGAGCCCGCCATCCAGGACACGGCACCGCATGAGACGCTCGTGCTTTTCCAGCACCTCAAAGTTGATCAGCCCATTGTCCACGGTGATCCGGTCGCCCACCTTCACCGCCTCCAGTAAGTCCGCATAGTTGATCTGGATGGAGCTTTCTTCCACGTCCATCGGTCCGCGCGTGGTGACGGACACGATCTCGCCTTGCCGCAGATCGAGCTCGTTGGACAGATCCCCGGTACGAATCTCCGGGCCTTGCGTGTCCAGGAGAATCGGGATGGGAAACTTCACCTTCCGATTGAGTGTCTTGATGTGCTGGATGACTTTGGCGTGGGACTCGTGGTCGCCGTGGGACATGTTCAGCCGCGCGATGCTCATGCCGGCATCGTAGAGCTTCTGCAGCATTTCGTAGGATTCCGTAGCCGGGCCGATCGTGCAGATGATGCGGGTCTTTTGCATGTAGCTCCCTGGAGCAGCGAGTGCCCCTGTGAGCCGGCGTGGAATCGGCCGGCTGATGATAATGCCCTGTGGAGAGAGATGGGAAGAACCGAAGGCATTCTACTTGGTATCGTCGTCTTCGTCTATCGCACCGGAGAAGTCTCACCTCCTCAGGAATAATCGTCCACCGGCCGACACAGCGCCAGTCAGGTCCTCGAGTGTGCTGTTCACCCCAGGTCACGGATTCCTACGCGTGGCCTGGTAGAAACCGAGAGGCCCGCAAAGAATTCGGGACGCTCGGACAAACAGTATGTAGTTGAACAGAGTCCTGCTAAGAGAGCCAGACGTCCGGATAAGCCTCCAAACGGTCTCCGGCCTATAGTGCAACCAGACAACAGGCGGTACCAGGGACAAGGGCCACGCAACAGACAACAAGGAGGGACACCATGATGACGAACACGGCAGAAGTGGAAACAAGCGGACTGAAGACACGGCTGAATACGATTTGGACGGCAGGGGACTATGATCGATTTTCGCGCTACATGGAAGGCGGCGCGCGGGAATTTTACGAGCGCCTTCAACTGGCGCCGGGAGGTCGCTTGTTGGATGTGGGCTGCGGCTCCGGCCAACTCGCCTTGATCGCCGCGAAGGATGGCCTGGAGGTGACGGGAGTGGACATCGCGGCGAATTGGGTGGAACGCGCGCAGGCCCGGGCTCGCGCGGAAAAGGTAAACGCCCGATTCGAAGTCGCCGATGCCGAAGCCCTTCCATTCGAAGCGGCTCGTTTCGACGTGGTCGTGAGTCTGATCGGCGCGATGTTCGCTCCGCGGCCTGATCTGGTGGCGCAGGAGTTGTTGCGGGTGTGCACGCCCGGCGGGACCCTCGCCATGGCCAATTGGACGGCGGAGGGGTTCGTGGGACAGATGTTCAAGAACGTCGCAAAATTCATTGGCCCGTCGGGTATGCCGTCGCCGGTGCTCTGGGGCAACGAAGCCACCGCTCGAGAACGCCTTGGTCACGGATTATCCACGCTCAGCTTGACCAGACGGCAGTATCTATTCAGCTATCCCTTTCCTCCGTCGGAGGTCGTCGAATTCTTCCGGCTTTACTATGGACCGACCAATCGGGCCTTTGCGTCTCTCGATGCGGAAGGGCAGGTGCACTTGCGGCAGGATTTGGAAGCGCTCTGGACTGCGCATAATCAGGCAGGGCCGGATTGCACGTTGGTCTATGGCGAATACCTGGAAGTCATCGGCATTCGAGCGTAAGCCCTGAACGGGTCTAAAAAGGAGACACACCATGACGAACGCAACCACAACCGAGATCGATCAGAAGACAAGCCTGTATGACATCACGAATCTGGGCAAGATGAAAGATCTGGGCACCCACGCACCCGAAGCGATGAAGGCGTTCGTGGCGTTCGATCGGGCAGCGCTGGCGCCCGGCGCGATTCCCGGGAAATATAAGGAGTTGATGGCGCTGGCCGTGGCCTTCACGACGCAGTGTCCGTACTGCATCGAGTTACACGCGAATAAGGCGAGAGAGTACGGCGCGTCCGACCCGGAGATCGCCGAATCAGTGCTCGTGACGGCCGCCTTGCGCGCAGGCGGAGCGATCACGCACGGCACCCATGCAATATGAGCGGCATGTGAAGAAGCGGGCGGCCCGACGTTGTCGGTCCGCCTGGCAAC
>VOPR01000043.1 GCA_009594995.1 Nitrospira sp.
GCCGGCGAAGGACATCGTCAAGCGCTTTACCACCGGAGCCATGTCGTTCGGATCGATCAGCAAAGAAGCGCATGAGACGTTGGCCATCGCCATGAACCGGCTGGGTGCGAAAAGCAACACCGGTGAGGGCGGCGAAGATCCGGAACGATTCGCGCCGCTGCCGAACGGGGATTCCCGCAACAGCTACATCAAGCAGGTGGCGTCGGCGCGATTCGGCGTGACGAGCCATTACCTGGTGAACGCCAAGGAACTGCAGATCAAGATGGCGCAGGGAGCCAAGCCGGGTGAAGGCGGACAGCTTCCTGGTCATAAGGTCGATGAGAACATTGCGCGCCTGCGGTATTCGACACCTGGCGTGCAGCTCATTTCACCGCCGCCGCATCACGACATTTACTCGATCGAAGACCTCGCGCAGCTCATCTTCGACTTGAAGAATGCCAATTCCGATGCGGCCGTCTCGGTCAAGCTCGTTTCCGAAGTCGGAGTCGGCACAGTAGCAGCCGGTGTGGCGAAGGCCCATGCGGACAAGGTGTTGATCAGCGGTGACTCCGGCGGAACCGGAGCTTCTCCGCTCTCCTCCATTAAGTACGCGGGCGTGCCTTGGGAGTTGGGATTGGCGGAAACGCATCAGACGCTGGTGCTTAACGACTTGCGCGGCCGTATCCGCGTGGAGACCGACGGCCAGATGAAGACCGGCCGCGATGTGGCCATTGCCGCGCTGTTGGGCGCAGAAGAGTACGGATTTGCGACGGCGCCGCTTATCATCGAAGGCTGCATCATGATGCGGAAATGCCACCTCAATACCTGCCCCGTTGGTATTGCGACTCAGGACCCGGTCCTGCGAAAAAAGTTCACCGGCCAGCCGGAGCATGTCGTCAACTTCTTCTTCTTCATCGCCGAAGAGTTGCGGCAGATCATGGCGAAGTTGGGATTCCGCACCATCAATGAGATGGTTGGACGCGTAGACAAGCTCAAGATCCACAAGGCCGTCGACCACTGGAAAGCCAAGGGGCTGGACCTGACGCCTTTGCTCAAAATGCCCGAAGTCGGTCCTGAAGTACCGCGGTATTGCGTGAAGAAGCAGGATCATGGCATTGACGAGATTCTGGACCGGAAGCTCATCGAACAGTGCGCACCGGCGATTGATCGTGGCCAAAAGGTTACGCTCGAACTGCCGATCCGGAATTTGAACCGCACTGTCGGGACCATGTTGTCGAGTCAGGTCTCCAAGAAGTACGGTCAGGATGGATTGCCTGCCGACACGATCACGATCAAGTTCAATGGCTCGGCCGGCCAGTCGTTTGGAGCCTTTCTCTCGCGTGGCATTACGCTGACGCTGGAGGGCGAATCGAACGACTACATCGGCAAGGGTTTGTCGGGCGGCAAGATCATCGTCTTTCCCCCGAAGAACGCGATTTATACGCCGGAAGAAACGATTCTCGTCGGCAATACCTCGCTGTACGGTGGAACGCAGGGCGAAGCCTATTTTTACGGTATGGCCGGGGAACGGTTCGCGGTGCGGAATAGCGGCGTGCGGGCTGTCGTTGAAGGCACGGGCGACCATGGTTGCGAATACATGACCGGTGGCGTGGTGGCGGTATTGGGCCGCACGGGCAGAAATTTCGCCGCAGGTATGTCCGGCGGCGTGGCGTTTGTGCTCAACGAGCTGGATAAATTCCAGTCGCGCTGCAACCTGGGTATGGTGGAGTTGGAGCAGGTCACGAGCGACGACGACAAGAAGTTGTTGCACGACATGATCACCTCCCACTTCATGTATACCGGCAGCCGGAACGCCAAGCGTATCCTGGATGGCTGGGATGCGATTCTGCCGAAGTTCGTGAAGGTGATGCCGATCGACTACAAACGTGTGCTGGCCGAGCGGAAAGCGGCGGCGGCAAAAGTAGCCAAGTAATACAAGCGAGAGACGAATACGCGATGGGTGATCCAAAGGGCTTTCTAAAATACGCGCGTGAGGGACCGAAGCGGAAACCGGTCGAGTTGCGTGTGCTCGATTGGAAAGAAATGTACGAGCCGATCGCCGAGGACAAGCTCAAAGTCCAGGGCGCCCGTTGCATGGATTGCGGTGTGCCCTTTTGCCAGGGCAATACCGGTTGTCCCGTCGTGAACCTGATTCCTGAGTGGAACGATCTCGTCTACCGCGGGCGCTGGAAAGACGCGCTCAAAGCCCTGCACACCACAAATAATTTCCCTGAGTTCACCGGTCGGCTCTGCCCCGCACCCTGCGAAGGGGCCTGCGTGCTGGGGATCAACAGCGATCCCGTGTCGATCCGTGTGCTCGAATGGAACATCATCGACCGTGGCTTCAACGAAGGCCTGGTCGAACCGGCCATGCCGGTCAGAAAAACGGGCAAGACCGTCGCAATCATCGGTTCAGGACCGGCCGGTCTGGCGGCGGCGCAACAGCTGGCGCGAGCGGGACATGCGGTGACCGTGTTCGAAAAGTCTGATCGCATCGGCGGATTGCTGCGCTACGGCATTCCCGATTTCAAAATGGAAAAGTGGGTGATCGACCGGCGGCTGGAACAGATGAAGGCCGAAGGGGTCGAGTTCAAGACCGGCGTCACCGTGGGAAAAGATATCACCGGCGAGCAGTTGCGCCAGCAGTTCGATGCGGTCGGGTTGACCATGGGCGCCGAGATGGCGCGTGACTTGCCGGTTCCCGGTCGGGACCTCAAGGGCATCCATTTCGCCATGGAGTATCTGACCCAACAGAACAAACGGACGGCAGGCATTTCCGTGTCCGACGAACCGATCACCGCCAAGGGCAAACGGGTTATCATCATCGGCGGCGGCGATACCGGGTCTGATTGTGTGGGCACCGCGCATCGTCAGGGGTGCAGCGAAGTCCATCAGTTCGAAGTGTTGCCCGAGCCGCCTCCCACGCGCGCGAGTTCCACGCCTTGGCCGCTCTGGCCGATGCAACTCCGCACGTCGCATGCGCACGAAGAAGGCTGCGATCGCCAGTGGAGCGTCTCCACCACCAAGTTTACCGGCCACAACGGCCATGTCACCAAGCTGCATGCCAATCGGGTGAAGTTCGAAGGCGGCAAGTTCGTGCCGATGCCGAACACCGACTTTGAATTGGATGCAGACCTCGTGTTGCTCGCCATGGGCTTCACGGGCCCGGTCAGAAACGGATTCCTCGACAGCCTCGGCGTGAATTATGATGCGCGCGGCTGCGTGACCGTGAACGACAACTTCATGACCAACCTCGACGGTGTGTTTGCCGGCGGTGACACCAAGCGCGGCGCCTCCCTCATCGTCTGGGCCATCGCCGAAGGGCGCAAGATGGCGGCAGGCGTGGATAAATATCTGCAAACCAACAAGTCTGCGAAGAAATCAGTTTCGTAGTCCTTCCTGTCAATTCTCTTGTTCTGCATATCAGCATGAATGAAAGGCGAAGTGGCTGGTCTGGTCACTCGCCTTTGCTCGGGCAACACGCTTCCTGGGAAGGGGATGGGAGCAGCCAGACCATCCTTCTTGCTCGCAGAACGCGCACGATAAGACTGTGCTCGTCCGATGCGCGCAGTGAAGGACGGTCCGGCCACTCCCTCTCGGAATGGACTTGGAGGTCTCACCTGGTTGAGCGCGTGCCAGGATTGTTCGGTTAAAGCAACACAACGCAATAGGAATATTTGCACAAGCTCAGTCTGAGTTATGCCCAGAAAGGCCGTGGTGCGGTAATCCAGGTTTTGATTTTTGAGGTCGAAGAGGTAGGCCGCGTTCAGCTTTGAGGTTCGCGATGAGTATGGATCCGTTCAGTCAGCGTATTGACACGAACCTAGTGAGAAAAGTAGCCTTCTGCGGCAAGGGCTAGAGTGTGCTAGATGGAGCTTCAGATTCCGTGAAAGGAGTTAGCGTGGACAATACTGACTTGAGCAGTAACGACCTTGAGATCTTTAATAAGGTGGTGTCAGCGCTAAAGCAGCTTGACCAGGAGGGTCGTGAAAGAATGATCGAGTCAGTGATCACATTTCTTGGAATGACGACACGATCGCCCAAGAAGATCTCCTCTGATCGAGTAGAAATAGGATCCAGTAAAGAGGCCGGCGGCTATTCTGAGAATAGGTCCATATCCCCCAAGGAGTTCATGCTTGAGAAGGAGCCTCGTACTGATGTCGAAAGAATTGCTTGTCTAGCTTACTATCTCGCGCATTACAGGGATATGCCCCACTTCAAGACCCTAGATCTAAGCACTCTCAACACTGAAGCAGCTCAATTGAAGTTTTCAAATGCGGCTTTTGCTACTGAAAATGCAAGCAAGATGGGGTACCTCGTTCCTGCCTCTAAAGGACAAAAGCAGCTTAGCGCATTTGGAGAACGGTTTGTAAGAGCTTTGCCAGATAGGGAGGCAGCTAAGGATGTAATGTCCCTAGCTCGTCCTAGACGTAAGGAACGGCGACAAAACTCCAAGCAGTCTGACCAAAACAATGCAGATGAAAATGTGAGCAACTGATGAGTTCCGCAAAGCGGCACAAATCAACTCGAATTGCTTTCTTCAACCACAAGGGCGGTGTTGGAAAGACAACACTGACGTTTAACACTGCTGCAACTCTAGCCTCACTGGGGAAGACGGTGCTCCTTGTTGATTCAGACCCCCAATGTAATCTTACGTCCTACATGATTGAAGACAATGTAGTAGATGATTTGTTGGACCACTCAGATACTGATAAGGGGAAGACGGTTTGGTCAGCACTTAAGCCTATAGCTCAAGCAACAGGAGACTTTCGAGCAATTGAGCCGTACGAGAGAAGAGCTAATTTGTTCGTGCTCCCGGGCGACATTCAACTCTCTGAATTTGAGCAGGAGTTGGGTACGTTGTGGGGCGATTGCTTTCAACGCAAGGTCAAGGGATTCAAGGGTACGACTGCTCTGAGTGCGCTGGTCAATGCAACAGCTACGGCGTCCAAGTGCGATTATGTCTTTTACGATACAGGTCCCAATATAGGACCACTCAACAGAGTCATACTGTTGGACTGTGACTTTTTTATAATACCTGCAGCATGTGACTTATTTTCGATCCGTGCGCTAAAGACCCTAGGTCAGACGCTGTCACGATGGATAACTGAGTGGCAAACCATTTCGGATTTGGCCCCGGAAGATCTTTATCTGATGCCTGGGATGCCTAAATTGTTGGGATATCTGCCGCAGAAGTTTAGGTTGTACGGAGGGCAGGTCACTGCTGACTATGCTCAGTTTCTATCCCAGCTTGATAAGCACGTGCAGAGTGACGTAATTGCAGTCCTGAGAAAGATAGATCCAAGTCTTGCCAATCCTTCAATTAGCCAGAACAAGTTTGGCGGGATCAGGGATTTCACTAGTCTGGCATCAGTTTCGCAGAGTAAAGGCGTTCCTATTTACGAGGTTGGGGGCGGAAACGCATCATTAAAAGATGATGCGAAGGCTACTTTCAAAGATCTGGCGGAGAAGATTATTGAAAGGACAACATAGCTGTAGAGCTCTATGAGTAAGAATGACTTAACTGCCTCGGAGGTGCGCAAGGTCGATGAGCTGGTTAGCCACTACATAGCCAATCATGACAAATTTTCCCAGTTCACAGGACAGCTTAGTAGTTTATTCTTGGGCGAAAAGGCCCTGACAAAGCATGTGCATTCTATAAAGTCGCGCGTAAAAGACCCAGAGCATCTCCGCAGGAAACTTATCGAAAAGTTTACTCTTGCCAAGAAGTCGCGACGATCCATTTCGATTTCAAAGGATAATCTGTTTCAGAGAATAAATGACCTAGTCGGTTTCAGGATCCTACATATGCATACCAGACAGATGAAGGATATAGATGAATCCATAAAGCGTCTATTTAGCGAGCAAAGATATGAAATTATTAAAGGGCCTGTTGCAAAGACTTGGGATGATGATTCGAGAGAGTATTTTTCAAGTCTTGGAATTAAGACCGAGAAGAGCCCTTCAATGTATACGAGCGTGCACTACGAGGTGAAAGAGAGTAGTAAGCGAAAGTTTACCTTTGAATTACAGGTTCGTACGCTTATGGAGGAAGTCTGGGGAGAAGTAAGTCACATGTTGAATTATCCTTCACCCTCTTCGAGTGACCTATGCAGGGAGCAAATAAAGGTTCTCGCAAGAGCAACCTCTACATGCAGCAGTTTAGTGAATTCTATTTTTAAGGCCCACGCAAAAGATTCCTAGAGGGAATGGACTACCATCTACTCGCTTTGCAAGTCTGCTCATTGTGCACTAGATCGATAATAAAGCCTGGTTAGTAGGCATTGTAAAATTTGGGCGGCAACGCCTTCTTTCTGTGCCATCTCTCAATCTAGAAATCCCGGAGCCATCAGTACAATTTCCCCACCTCGTATGAAGGACTTCGCAATGATAGAACAAACGTATCCCCGCAGTCCCAAAGTCCTCCTCGGTGGCATTGCCCACTTGGGGCGGTTCATCGACAAGGTCAAGCTCCGCAATGCGGGCAAGATTCAGGATTACAACTACATCACCGTCGGGTTCGATAAGTACCTGATCGATTTTCTACAGATCGATCCGAAGGCCTTCGAGCAGCAGGTGTTGGAGGGTGGAAGCGATGAGTCGTTACTGGCTTGGGTTACCACTCACGGCCGTAAGCATTCCGATCAGGAGATTGCCGAGTGGTCGAAGGGCATTCTCACCGGAGGCCCGAAGGACGATGCGGCAAAGCAGCGATATCAGGGTCGGTTGCAGGACATTGCCACGAAGCGAGGCGTACCGGTGACGGCGCTGCCTCCCGCGACTACCTGGGTCGATGCGATCGAACTGGACGAAGGACGGATGTAAGATTGCGGCCGAGGTGTGTGGCGAGTCGCTATCGCACCTCGGTCCATCCGTTCGATTGCGACTTGAAGATCACGGTGCGAGAGGATGTTCGGACAACCATGCCGTTCTGACTGCCATCGACCGATAACACGCGTTCCTGCGGCGTCCAGGCGATATCGAAGAACCCGCCGGTGTAGGTCGAGAACCCCAATGCCCGTTCGTTCGTGATGGCGACGGCCACATGTCCCTGCCCGCGCAGTTGCGACACCGTTTCGCTCGGGCCGAGGGCAATGCTGGTCCAGTGCCCGCGGGTTTCCTGAAATCCATGCACCTGCTGGTTGGTGTGGGCGAGAATCAGAAAGGGGAGCAGTTGGTAGCGTCCGACTTGTTCCTCCACTCCGAGCCGCACTTCCCGCCATTGCCTCAGGCCTGACGAAAATCCTAGCAGTCGATTCGACGTCTGCACGAACCCTGTGTGTCCGCGCGCGCCTGATGTGACGACGGATTCCCCCGGTTGCAGTGACTCCTCAACTCCGCCACCCGCGGCCGACCAGGCAATGACCTTGTCGGTAGTCGGTGTGATGGTCACCTGGCCGCCTCCGCCCTGGCTCTGCGAAAGAGACGGCGTGAGGAGGAGGCCGGCGACGAAGACTATGATTACAGCCGGCATGTGAACGAGGAATCGACGCATGGATGTGCTCCCTGCTTCCCAACCTACCACAGCACTCCCCGCAAGCGAAGGTTGAATTGTGCGGTCCTGTCGCGTTGTGTCAGATCTGTACAGTCATGGTAGGTTGCTTCATGGTGCGGTCATGGTAGAGATGGTCGTCCCTATCGGTAGAAAAGAGGCGATCAGGTGAGATCCCGTTGGGTCATTCTCTCATGGGTCCTGGCACTCAGTGCGGGGCTGCCGCTGCTCGGTGTCTGGTTGGCTGGTAAGCCCGTCGCGTCCTATCTCGAATTTCCACCGACGACGCAGTTCGTTGCCCACGAGCCTTTTTCCTGGCCGGTCTTTATAGGGTTGGTAGCGGTGATCGTTGGAATGCTGGCCCCGTTTGTTATGCGCATGCTCCGAGCTATGTCGCTTGATGCGGGCTCAGCGGCTGCTCAGAACCACGTTGTTCGTATTACGTTTCACGAGCGCCGCGTGTCCCTGAGCCGCTTTCCCTGGTGGGGCTGGCTTGCCGTCGTCTGGACGATGGGCTGGTGGCTCCTGGCCTGGACGCGCTTTGAGTGGATGCAGCCACTTCAGCCCCATACCTTTACTCCGCTCTGGTTGGGCTACATCGTAGTGGTGAACGCGCTGACGTGTGGCCGCACCGGCCATTGCATGCTGTTGCATCGCCCGCGCTATTTCCTGTCGCTCTTTCCGCTTAGCGCCGCCTTCTGGTGGTTCTTCGAATATCTAAATCGCTTCGTTCAGAATTGGCACTACCTCGGTGGAGGAGAGTTGACCGAGTGGGAATATCTGGTGCGCGCGACGCTGCCATTCGCGACAGTGCTGCCGGCGGTGCTTGGTACGGCCGAGTTGCTGACGACATGTCCTCGCCTGTCCGCGGGCCTGGATCAGTTTGTGCGGATCGATTTTGCACGGAGTCGGCAGTGGGGATGGTGTCTCCTGGGTGTCGCCGGTGCCGGACTCTTCTGCATCGGCCTCTGGCCCGACTATGCCTTCTCACTGGTGTGGGTGGCGCCGCTTCTCTTGATCACCGCGCAACAGTTGATTCGCGATGAGCCGACGATCTTCAGGGAAGCGGGACATGGTGATTGGCGAACGCTCTGGGTGGTGGCGCTTGCGGCGTTGGTCTGCGGATGGTTCTGGGAAATGTGGAACTTCTATAGCTTGGCCCGATGGGAATATGCGGTGCCGTTTGTGCAACGGTTCAAGGTATTTGAGATGCCCCTGCTCGGATACGCCGGATACCTGCCGT
Source organism: Nitrospira sp. (assembly GCA_009594995.1). GTDB lineage: Bacteria > Nitrospirota > Nitrospiria > Nitrospirales > Nitrospiraceae > Nitrospira_A. The sequence continues at coordinate 8,715 of VOPR01000043.1, forward strand.
TCGGGCTGGAATGCCTGGCTGTGGCGGACTTGTGCTTGTCGAGAAAGTTTTCTGGCGGCGTGGCCTATTATCGCGCGCTTGAACTTGCCACCGATTTGGCGCAACGGAAGCCGACGGTGGCGGAGCGTTGATCGGACGGTGCGCCGCTGCGGGTGGCGGTCCTGAGCATGATCGGGTTGCTCTTCCATGATCCGCCGCGCAGGCTCTTGTACCGGCCGCTGGTCGGCCCAGGCGGGTTACGCTCCGGCATGTAGGCATAATAATCGAAGCCGAACCAGTCGTTGACCCATTCGGCAACGTTGCCCGCCATGTGGTGAACGCCGTAGTAACTCTTGCCCGCCTCTCCGCCGCTCACCGGTGCGAGGATCGGAATTTCATGCACGTGATGCTGCCCGAACATGGCGAGGGAACTGTCTGGCAGTGAGTCGCCCCAAGGGAACCGATTTCCATCCGGCCCGCGCGCGGCCTTTTCCCATTCGGCTTCTGTCGGCAGGCGTTTGCCCACAGAACGGCAGAGGCCGTCGGCTTCCTTCCAGGTGACATACAACGCGGGCCACTGCGCCAACGTTTCGTCGCTGACGGAGTGAACCGTAATCACATGCCAGATCAGGTGCTGGAGATCTTTGGACGGATTAAGTTTCCGCGCCTGGAGATATGCGAGATATTCGCTGAGGCTGACTTCATCGCGATCGATCTCGTAGGCATCCAGCCACACACGGTGCTGTGGAAGTTCGGTATCGTCGAATTGTGTGCCCATGCCGTACGGATCGTCGTCTACCCGGACACTGCCCAGTAGGAACGTGCCTTCGGGAATGTGAATGGCCGGCGAGCTGGCCGTGAGCTTGGCGATCGAGGTCAGGTGTTTACCCAATTCCGCGGTGGGCGGCGGGGTAGGGGCGCGAACGGCTAGTGAGGGGCTCGGGTTGAGCCAGGTGATGGCGAAGGTCAGGACCGCAAGGCTGACATAACGTGGAATGGAGGCCATTCCCGATAACGACAAACAACCAGGCATTACAATTTACTCGGCGAGGCGACGGCTTTTCCGATTTCGGCAATCAGCCGGCGTTCGATTTCCGCGATTTCCTCCGCGTCCACTGCCAGGACACGACCGCCCTGTGCGACCCGCTCGAATTCGGCCTTCACGCTCAATCGCGTGACGTTGGAAGGCAGGGCTTGGAGGGAGACCACATACTGATTGCGGGAACCGGCGGTTTCCAATGAGGTTGGAGTGGAGATTTTTCGCTCGGTGACGAAGACCGCTTTTTGATCGGTTTTGACGGTGACGCGCACGCGGTACCCGTTGCGCGCCAAGGCTTCTTCGGCGGCTTTTCCAACTGCGGGCAGCGGGCGCGGAAGATCTTCGACCTGCGATCCCTTTTCTTCCACGCGGATACTATCCGTCGCTTGGGCGGCTTTCGCGGCGGTGCGTTGGATTTCCCCTGAGAGCTTTTTCGATTCGGCCAACTGGGCGTCGAGCTTGGTTCCCAGGGCCTTGGCTTCTGTTTGCAGTGACTTCGCTTCGGCCTGAGCATGCTCGGCCTGTTTCTTGGCGTCCCGCAATTCCTGGTTGAGGAGATCGATCTGTTGCTGCATGACCTTGTTGCCGTCCTGCAGTGAAGTGAGGAGCGATTCCTGTTTCGCCAGTTGCTTGCGGAGGCTTTCGTTTTCCTGCCGAAACGGCGACTCATCCGGCGTGCAACTGACACACCACGATAGTACCGCGAGGCTGAGGAGGGGGGCGAGCGATCGCTGGGAGGCCTTGATCATAGTTTGGGTGAAACAGTCAGACTAGTACCAGAGTTTGGCCCCCCTTGTCCATCTTCATCCACATTCCCGCCGGTTTGACCCTTGGGGAAAGTAGCGGCTATTCTGTGCCATGGCGTACTGGAGCGGGGCAGTTTTGATCATGAGTTTGGTGCTGGTTCAACCGGCCGTCGCAACGGTCTCTGTTGTGGCTCAGTCTGTGCTGCCGGAGGCTGTGCCCACGGGGGACTATCCCTTCTACGACCTCGCGGTCGAGGAAAAGTTTCTGACGTCCCAGACGAAGTTGGTTGTGATCGAACGGATGACCGTGCCGCACCTCCACCCGGATGAGCCGCAGGTTCCGACCCTGGCCTGGTTTGCCGATCGGGAGGTCTTCGACGGCCGCTTACCGCAAGACCTCATTCGCGACTTCGTGGCAAACAATCAGCGCCCTTCGCGGCTCGATACTCGCTTTGGTTTCGGGGTGCGGTATCGGTTGGTAGCGGGAGAAGGAGAGTCGGACGCAGAGACCTCCCTGCCAATGATACCTGCAGCTTGGTTGGTGGAGCGGGAAGGCGGTGCCCCCGACATTATCGACCGGCTGGCCTTTTCGCGAGTGGGCCTGAACTTGCGCGCCGATCAAGCGTTGCTCTATGTGGCCAATCAACGTCCCGATGGCACCGGCGCCGGGTTTCTGTTGTGGTTCGTACGCCGGCAGAAGGTCTGGAGTTTGTACGATACCGAGGTGCTCTGGGTTGCGCGCCCCGAACAGGGTGGTCCGGGCGGCCGATAGGACAGGCTGTGCCGCGTGCGTCTGGAGATAGAGATGGGGTTGTATCCGTGAGGAGTAGGCATGATTCGCAAAACGTTTTCGGTTCCTCCACTGGGCTGTAACTGCTCGATCATCGGAGACCCGGTCACCAAACGGGCGATCGTGGTTGATCCGGGCGGGGCTCCCGAGCGTATCTTGCAGGAGGTGCGCGCCATGGGACTCACGGTGGTGAGCATTCTGCATACCCATGCGCACTTTGATCACTTTCTCGCGTCAGGAGCGATGAAGCAAGCAACCGGCGCGTCACTCTGCCTGCATCCTGATGATCTTCCGCTCTGGGATCTCCTGGAGACGCAATGCCGCATGTTCGGTGTGCCGTACGTGCCTGCCCCGCCCCCTGACTATTGGCTCAAAGATGAAGAGCGCGTGACGATCGGCGAGATGGAAGGGATCGCGTTGCACACACCGGGGCATACGCCGGGCTCCATGTGTTTTCATTTTCCTGCGGCGAAGCTGGTGCTGGCTGGGGACACCTTGTTTCGCGGCGGCATCGGCCGCACCGACCTCTGGGGCGGTGATTTCGACGCGATCGAGCAGTCGATCCGTGAGCGGCTGTACACCCTCGATGAGCAGACGGCAGTCGTGACCGGCCATGGTGCCGAAACCGAAATCGGCTGGGAACGAGAGACCAATTCTTTTGTGCGCGCCTAGTCACTGGCGGCCTGTGCCATCAACCGGCTAGCGAACGGGCCTCCATACGAACCACAAGAGGGAATCATGATCGCCACGGCATCGCGCTGGTTGGTGTTTCCACTCTTTTCCTTCGTGCTGGGATTCTCCTCCGTCGATGCTCTCGTCTCCGCCGAGGAATCGAGCCCTTCCCCTCAAGTCACGATCAGCCATGTGCGGGTGGGGTTATCCGATCATGGCCCGGTGGTGTTGCTCTCGGCGGATGGAAAATCCATTCCCGTCTTTGTGGACCATACGGTTGCCGCCTCCATTCAAGCGGCGCTGACCGGTGAAAAACTGCCGCGGCCCCTGTCGCATGATCTGATGCATACGATTCTGGAAGCGCTCGGCGGGCGGGTGGTCCGGACGGTGATTACGCTCAAAGCCGGTACGTATTACGGGGCCTTGACCGTGGCGTTTCAAGGGCAGGAAAAGGTGTTCGATAGCCGGTCATCGGATTCCATTGCCCTGGCAATTCACTTTCACGCGCCGATCCTCGTCGGGCGAGACATGTTGGAGGCGGTCGGGACGCCGTCTCACGAGCCCAAGCAGGAAACGCTGTAGGGATTGCCGAACCGAATCCATTCGGCTGACGAGGATTTGCCGGCCGTCTCGGGCCGTCGCGCGAAGAAGTACGCAGTGCTGGCCTTTTGCCTGGTTCTATCCTATCGTACGGGTGATGCGCAGGAGCCTGGGTTTTTGACAGGCACGGAGGCCACAGCACGATGAAAAACCAACGCAAGCATGAGCGGGTTCACGTACAGTTTCGCAGCCATTTCTCCATGAAGGGCAAGATGCTGGCCGGCGATGGAGATCTCACGGATCTGTCTCCGGGCGGCTGTCGCATTATCAGTCCGGTTCAGGTATTGGTGGGGGCTGAAGTGGAACTGTGCATTTTCCCCGGTGATAGTGCCAACCCCATTCTCATCGATGCGGCCACCGTACGCTGGTGCCGGCCGAATGAGTTCGGTCTGTCCATCACAAAGATTCGCGGGCCGGTTCAGCGCCAATTGACCGATGTCTGGCGCAAGCTGGCTAAGCCTGCTTAGCAGGCTGTTGATAAAGGCCGCCAGCGGCGTTCTCACCTCGTTCAGAGGCTCACCGTACGGCGCGAGTACGATTCGCCTCTTCACTCGCTTCGGCCGTGCTGGACGGCCTTTCTGAACAGCCTGCACGGCGCCAGACGCAACTCCGCATTTCACGCAACGATCCTCTTGCGGATGCGGCGTACGGTTGATCAACGCGCTGCGAGTCGAGTTTTATTCCAGAAGTGAGTTGCCCAAATCGGATAGGCGCGGCTAGATCTTCATCGCGTCGCGCACTTCGGCCATCGTCTGAGACGAGACGGCTGTCGCGCGGCGGCGCCCGTCTTCGGCAATCTCATCCAGGCGCGCGGGATTCTGTGTGAGTGCCGCGCGTGCGTCCCACATCGGCGCGAGGCGTTCCACCACGCGATCGGCCACCAGCTTCTTGCAATCGATACAGCCGATGGCTGCCTTCCGACAATCCTGATTGACCTGTTCGACGACCGGCAGCGGCGAAAAAATCTTGTGAAAGTCATAGACGGGGCACACATCCGGGTTGCCCGGGTCCGTGCGGCGCACGCGCGCCGGATCGGTGATCATGGTCTTAAGTTTCTGTCGGACAACCGGTTCCGTGTCGGACAGGTTGATGGCATTGCCGTAGCTCTTGCTCATCTTGCGACCGTCGGTGCCCAGCACCTTGGGAAACTTCGTGAGGTGTTCTTGCGGCTCGGGAAACACAGTGCGGTAGAGGCTATTGAAGCGGCGTGCGAGTTCGCGCGTGAGTTCCAGATGGGGGAGTTGGTCTTTCCCGACCGGCACGAAATCAGGCTTGTAGAGCAGGATGTCCGCCGCCTGCAGGACCGGGTAGCCGAGAAACCCGTAGGTGCTGAGGTCGCGCTCTTTGATCTCTTCCTGCTTCTCCTTGTAGGTCGGATTCCGCTCCAGCCACGACACCGGAATGATCATCGAGAAGAGAAGGTGGAGGATGGCGTGGTCCGGGACCTGCGACTGGACGAAGACGGTGGCCCGCTTCGGGTCGATACCGGCCGCCAGCCAATCGATGAGCAACTCCCGCACATACTCACGCAGGCGACTGGTATCGGCGTAGTTGGAGGACAGGGCGTGCCAGTCCGCCACGAAGAAATAGCAGTCGTATTGCTCTTGCAACGCGTTCCAATTTTCCAGCGCCCCCAACCAGTTGCCGAGATGGAGCAAGCCGCTCGGCTGCATCCCGCTCAGTACCCGCTTCCGTGTCGTCGTCATGCCGTCACTCCTCTGTACTCTGCGCAATGCTGAAACAATCCATCAGCGGCATTCTCGCTTCGTCCAGACCCTCAACGTACCTCAGAGGGGTTTGCCTGGGCCTGTCTTCGCTGCGGCCTGGCTGGATGGGCTTTTTGAGCATTCTGCATGGTGTGTCACTACTGACTAAATTCTGACTGGATCGTTGGTTCTTTTCATCGGCGTCGGCGGAGTTAGTCCAGGGGGACGAACTTGCCTTGTTTCACTTGAATGAGAAAGACGTGGCGATTGAGGGTGCCGTCGGGATTGAACCCGCTGGGGCCGCTCAAGGTCGGCAGGTCATGCTGCATCATCAGATAGTCGCGCACGGCTTCACCGCTTGTCGCGCCGCGCCGGATGGCTTCTACGGCCAGCCGCGCCGCATCATAACCCTGGGCGGCAAAGAGTGACGGCGTGGCTTGAAAGCGTTTGCGATATCGTTCCACGAATTCCTGCACGACCGGGCTGGTGCTGTCGGCGAAGAATCCATCGACAAAGACGCTGCCTTCCACGCTGCGATCGGCCACCCGTGCGAAATCCTGGGTGTTCCATCCGTTGGCGCCGAGGAGCGGAACGGCGATATCGTAGAAGGCCAATTGCGCCGCCAGCAGTCCCACATCCAGCGAGCGCCCCGGAATGAAGACTGCGTCGAATCCCGGTGAATAGAGCAGGCGTTTGCCTTTCTTGCCTGCTCCCTGTCTGATTCCGGTTTTGGCCGGATCGTTGTCGACCTGTACCTCGACGCCGTACTTCTTCAGATCCTCGGCTTTGAGCTTGCCGATCACGGCGCGGAAGTCGGTATCGCCTTCTTTGTAGGGTTCGCTGAGGATGAGTTCGCCGTCCTGCTGCCGGATTTCTTGCGCGAACAAGCGGGCCAGCTCGCGACCGTAGGCGGTATCGGGATAGAGGATCGCAAAACGTTTGAAGTGCTGGTCTTTGACGGCATAGTCCGCGACGCGTTTGGCCTGATGTCCATAGGTGAGCGCTGTACTGAAGACGTAGGAGCCGAACCGACGCAGGTTCGGCACGGTCGCGCTGGGCGTGATCAATGGAATGCGCGTGCGCTCGGCCATTTCAGCCATCACCGGCAGGTTCTTCGAGAGCAGCGGACCGATGACGGCCAGAGGCCGGTCGTCGGATAACACGTCGGACAGCTCATCGAGGAAGGCCGCGCGGTCGGCTTCCGTATCTTTGACGATCAAGCCGATGGACGGGGTCTCGCTGCCGTCTTTCTGGCGCTCCAGCGCGAGTTGAATCCCGTTCAACACCTCGGTGCCGAACGGCGCCAGCTTGCCTGACATGGGAAAGATGGCCGCGATGGAGTAGGGGTGCGATTTAAATTTGGTCCGCACGGTCGTCTGGAGGTCGGCGGCTTTTGCGGCATAGGAGTGATTGGGAAAACGGCTCAGGAAGAGGCGTAAGTCCCGCTCGACCAGATGGTCTTCTCCGGCTGCGGTATGCAGCTCGATGAGCTTGATCGAAGCCAGGTCTCCCGGAAAGGTTTTCGGATAGGCATCGCGTACGCGCACGAGCGCCTGCGCATCGAGTTTGTCATTGACCAGCTCGCGAATCTGAGCCTCGGTCTCGTGCGCCTGGTCCCCGGCATCCAGCGGCAGTTCATCGAGCCAGGCTTGAATGGCCCGGAGAAAGTCTTTCTTTTGCGCTTGAAACTCGCCCGTGAGACGCAATGCATCGCGCTTGATGGCAGGATCAGCGGACAGGCTGCGCACTTCGGAGAGCAGCGGGAGCGCGAGATCCAGATTGCCTGCGCGGGCGTGGGATTTTGCGAGCAGGAGTTTGGCCCGATCGACCAAGTCCGAAGTGGGAAACTCGCCGAGCAGTTGATTGACGTAACGGACCGTCTCCGCATGTTCCTTCATGCCGTACATCGCAGCGGCCATCAGGAGATAGGCGTCATCAAGGAGATCGGGGGCGGGGCCGCTTTCGATGAATCGTCGCAGCATGACGGCTGCGGCTTCCGGTTGCTCCGCGTCGATCAACCGTTTGGCTTGGTCCAAGGCGGATTGGGCGGTGTTGGCCGGCGGTTTCGCCTGGTTTGCGCGGGGTGCGGCCGGAGTCTTGGGCGCGGGAGCTGCCTCGCCGAGCGTGGCAAAGCCTACGAGGAACGCCACCGCGAGGGCGACGCTGCACGCGCGGAGATGCGGGGCGCGGGATACTGATCGAGAAACCATTGACTCCTGTGCATGGCGAACGCTCTCGCCGCAATGGAGGCTACTATAGGAAACAGGTGCGGGGGTGTCAAGGTAAGTCGAGGACATTGCGTTGTGTTCGGAGGGGGGCTTGGCTATAGTCGATCAGTCATGTTCTCCGATCCTTCCAGCGGGGGCGTTTTCGATGAGCGGTGATGCAACGGACCACGCACGAGCGGGAGCCGATCCGCTTCCGCTGGACCCCCTGGTCGAACGGTTTTGGGATCACTTACGGATTGCGCGCGGGCTCTCGCGCAATACGCTGTTGGCTTATCAGCGGGATGTCGCCACGTTTCAGCGGTACCTCCACGATCAGCATGTACAGGCAGCTCACGACGTGTCGCCGCCGCTCCTCTCCTCGTTTCTCGAACAGTTGCATCGCTCCGGCCTTGCCTCCTCTTCCCGCGCACGAATGCTTGCGGCCGTGCGGAGTTTTTTCCGTTTCTTGAAGCAGGAGGGCGTGGTCGCGGCCAATCCGACGGTGAGTCTCCGCAGCACTGCACGCGCGCGACGATTACCGAAAACGCTCAGCCTTGAGGAGGTGACGCGCCTTCTGGATCTGCCGTCACGCCCGCTGCCGGAGGATCATCGCGATCGCGCCATGGTGGAAGTGCTCTACGCGGCGGGCTTGCGCGTCTCGGAATTGATTTCGTTGCGAATCGATCAGTGCAATCTCGATGGGGGATATCTCAGCATTACCGGTAAGGGTGACAAGCAGCGGGTGGTGCCGATCGGGAGGCCGGCGGTGGCGGAGTTGCAGGCGTATGTACTGCATGCCCGGCCGGCGTTGCTGAAGCAGCGATCGTCACGATTCGTGTTCGTGAGTCGTCGCGGCACGCCGCTCACCAGGCAGGCGTTTTGGAAACTGCTGCGTGCGCGCGCGCAGCGGGCCGGGATCACCAGAATTCCCTCGCCCCACATGCTGCGTCATTCCTTCGCGACGCATCTTTTGCAAGGGGGCGCCGATTTGCGATCGGTGCAGGCGATGTTGGGGCATGCCGACATCTCGACCACACAAATTTATACTCACGTGGACGCGGCGCAGTTGAAAAAAGTCCACACTGCGTGTTTTCCGCGCAACAAATCCCGTCGTTGAGTCGTCGTCGTGCTATCGAGGAATGCCGAGGAAGCCTCTCATTGCGCGTGCAGAAAATCTTGCAAGAATAATGCATGATTCTTGGTTGACACTGCTTTGTGGAGTTGATAGCATCCAAAAAATCTGCCGGGAGCGAGAAAAATCGGGCGGATAGCTCAATTGGGAGAGCGCTGCCCTTACAAGGCAGA
>VOPR01000054.1 GCA_009594995.1 Nitrospira sp.
CCTATACCGACACACATGATCGTAAACAGGTCCAGGAGGTCCAGGCCAGGCTGGCCGCGATCGTGGAATCGTCCTCCGATGCCGTCATGAGCAAAGACCTGACGGGACACATCTTGTCGTGGAACAAGAGCGCCGAGTTGATGTTCGGCTACTCCCGTGAAGACATTATCGGCCAACCCATTTCCAGGATCCTGCCACAGGACCGTCGGGCAGAAGAATCGATCCTCATTGAGCAAATCAAAGCAGGAATCCGCATCCAACAATTCGAGAGCGTGCGGATCCATAAAGACGGACATGCCATTCAGGTGTCCTTGACCGTGTCGCCCATTATGGATGCGAACGGCGAGGTTGCGGCAATATCGACGATTGCCCGCGATATCACGGAACGCAAGCGTGCCGAGGCCACGGTGAATCAACAGCGCCGGCTCATCGACTTGTCGTACGAGCCGATTTTCTCCTGGGATACCGAGCGTGGCATTCTGGATTGGAATCGAGGCTGCGAGCAATTGTACGGCTATACCCGGGCTGAAGCGATCGGTAGGACCAGTCATAGTCTGCTGAAAAGCACATTTCCATGCCCGATCGACGGCATCCTCGCCGAATTGAACACCAACGGCGCCTGGACCGGCGAGATCCATCATCGCACCAAAGACGGACGGGAGGTGCTCGTGGAAAGCCGCTGGAGCCTGGTGAAAACAGGCGGCCACGACCTCGTGCTCGAAACGAACCGCGACATCACGGAACGGCGCCAAGCTGAGCAGATGGTCCTGAAAAAGAACAAAGATCTCGAAACCCTGCTCTACGTCACTTCCCACGACCTGAAAGAACCGTTACGCGCCATTGAAAGCTTTTCAGTCCTGCTCCAGGAACGATACGCCAGCCGACTCGATGAGAAAGGCCAGGATTTCCTCCGCCGTATCGTCCGGGCCACCCAGCGGCTCGACCGGTTGCTCACGGACATTCTGGATCTTTCACGCGCGCAGCGTATGGAACCACCGGTCGACGAAATTCCCGCCGAACAACTCGTGCAGGAAGTCTTGCGGCGTCTGGAGCGCCAGATCAAAGACAGCGGGGCGAGAATCATCGTGTGCTCGCCCTTGCCTCACCTTCGCGTCAACACCACATGGGCCATCCAAGGCATTTACAACCTGGTCACAAATGCCATGAAGTTTGTTGTCCCGGGGGAGGCTCCGGACATCGAGATTGCGTCCCATTTCGAGACGGATCAGGACGGCGCTGAAATCCAAGGCCTGGTCGTGCGAGATCGTGGATCAGGAGTTCCCGCGGATCAGCGTGAGCGGATTTTTGAATTATTCCGACGGGCTGTCGGACGCGATATCGAAGGAACCGGCGCAGGGCTGGCCATTGTCCGGCAAGTAGCGGAACGGCACGGGGGCCGTGCCTGGGCGTCTCCCCGCGCAGGAGGCGGGTCGGAGTTTTTCATCACCTTTGGCGTGAACCAACATGTGGCAAAAGAGGTACAACTATGACCATGCGACCGTTTGATATCCTGATCGCCGAGGATAATGAGGATGACATCCTCCTGATCCGAGAAGCTTTCGAGACCGTCAACATGACCAATCGTGTAGCGGTCGTGCGGGATGGGGTAGAAGCATTGGCGTATTTGCGAGGAGAGGGGGCGTTCAGTCAATGCCCGCTCCCGGGCATGGTACTCTTGGATATCAACATGCCGAAAAAGACCGGGCTTGAAGTGCTTGAGGAAATCAAATCCGATCCTCGTTTTCGGGCCATCCCGGTCGTAATCCTGACCGTCAGTGAACGGGAGGAAGATATCCTTCGCTCGTTTGAGAAGGGCGCCTGTTCCTATATTCGCAAACCCGTCACCTTCACCCGCTTTATTGCCGTCGTCAAAGAGTTCGAACTCTACTGGACGCTGGTGTCCAAAGTTCCGACCCTCAAGAGGTAACACATGCACGTGTTGCTGATCGAAGACAACGAGGATGATGAAGAGCTGATCCGTGACGCGCTCTGCCGCCACTCGCCGCACGACATTGTGCTTGACTGGGCGGATCGCCTTGAAGTCGGCCTGATGAAACTGGCGGAACGTCCGGTGGACGCAGTGTTGGTTGATCTTTCATTGCCGGACAGTCAGGGACTGGAAACACTCGACCGGGTGCGGGACCAGGCCCGCGAGTCGGCGGTCATCGTGCTGACAGGCCTCGACAATGAGATGATCGCTGAAAAATCCCTGCTCCACGGCGCCCAGGATTATCTTGTCAAAGGCCGGCTGACCGGTGATGCCCTGCGGCGCGCGATCCGTTACGCCATGGGGAGGCACCGGGTTGAGCAGGCCTTGCGAAAAAGCGAAGAGCGGTTTCAGTTGACCTGTCTTGCGACCCAGGACGGCATCTGGGACTGGGACATCTCCTCCGGCACAACGTGGTTTAACGATGCCTATCAAACAGTCTACGGACTCGGATCTCAGGATCTCCAGAAAGGTCGAATTCCCTGGACCGACCAGATTCATCCCGAAGACCGGGCCGCAGTCATCGCCGGCCTGACGCAAGGACTTCAATCCGAGCAGCATTTGTGGACGGCGGAATATCGCTTTCGAAGAAATGACGGCACCTATGCCTACGTGATCGACCATGGCTATGTCCTCCGCGACCATCAAGGCACGCCCTACCGGATGATCGGAGCCAAGACCGACATCACCGAACGCCGGCAGGCGGAAACGATGCACGCCGTTCAACTCGCCGTCGGCCTTGCGCTGGAAGAGTCGGTGACCCTGAGCGAGGCGGTGCCCAAAATTCTGCGGGCCATGTGCGAGCTTCAAGGCTGGACCTTGGGCGCGCTCTGGCTCATCGATCCCTCAAAAAAATCGTTGCATTGTAATGCGCTCTGGCATCAGTCAGGGGAGTCTATCGAGACCTTTGCGCAGTCCTATCGCGCGCTGTCGCTGCAACAGTCCATGGGATTGTCGGGGCAGGCCTGGAGCACAGACGCGGCGGTGCTCTGCCCGGACATTTCGAAGGAGCCGAAGTTTCCCGCCCGTGAAGCGGCGCAGCAAGTCGATCTTCATGGCGCCATCGCTTTCCCCATCCATGCAGGGAAAGAAATTCTCGGAATCATGGAGTTTCTCACCTACGAAGTGCTCCGCCCTGCCGCCTTCAGACTGGAACGGATTACAGAATTAGGCGCGATGATCAGTCAATTTCTCAATCGCAAGGATTTGGAACGACAACTCCGACAGGCCCAGAAAATGGAGGCCTTGGGGCGGATGGCCGGAGGCGTCGCGCACGACTTCAACAACCTGCTGACCATCATCAATAGTTGGGCCGAGCTCCTGATGGACGAGCAGGGGCTGACGTCCCGAGCACAACGCGGCATCGCACAGATCCGGGAAGCCGGGAACAAGGCCACGGGATTGACCCGACAACTGCTGGCGTTCACGCGCCATCAGATCGTCGAGCGCCAGCCACTCAACCTCAATGACCGCGTCAGCGACATTGTCGAGCTCATGAAACGGGTCATCGGCGAGGACATCAATCTGGTGCTGACCTTGGACCCTACCTTGGGGCGAGTCAAAGCGGATCCGGGCCAAATCGAACAGGTGGTGATGAATCTCGTCGTAAACGCTCGGGATGCCATGCCGCAGGGTGGACGGCTGGAACTGGAAACGGGAGAAGTGATGGTCTCACACTCTGATCCATTCTGGCCCGACCCCCTGCCTCCCGGGCCCTACGTCACCCTGGCCGTTCGGGACACGGGATGCGGCATGAGTGCCGACACCCTGGCCCACGTCTTCGAACCCTTCTTTACGACGAAAGAATTGGGCAAAGGAACGGGGCTGGGACTGTCGACGGTGTATGGAATTGTCAGGCAGAGCAACGGCACGGTGGGAATTACGAGCGAAGTGGGGAAGGGCACCACCTTCACGATCTACCTGCCGTGCCTGGCGGAAGATTCCGATTCACCACGCACCACGTCTCCGCTCAAAGTGCCGGCCGAACGACTCGAGACGATTCTGCTGGTCGAAGACAATGACATGGTGCGAGGACTGGCGCATACCGTGCTCGTCGCACAACACTTCCATGTGTTGGCCGCTCGCTCCGGCGAAGAGGCCTTGCGGATGGTGCACCAGCAGGGACGCCACATCGCACTCCTGGTGACTGATATGGTGATGCCTGGCATGAGCGGCGCGCAATTGGCCGGCGACCTTCGGGCCCTGCAACCCGACATCAAAGTCATTCTCACCTCCGGCTACTCAGCCCGGGATGGAATGCTTATGGAAACCCTCGACGCCCAGATGGCCTTCCTGCCGAAGCCCTATACGCCCGAGTCACTGACGAAAGCTGTGGCGGCAGCCCTCGACGTTCCGGCCAAGCAGGAAACCTGCAAAGATACTTCACACACATCGTGAGCATGCATCCAGACGGCGGGCAGTGGAACTGGGAGGCGGGAAAGCTACCGGGTGTCGCTGCCGACCGCAGTGACGGCTGAGTCGGTCTGGGCTGGGATCGCCGGCGCGGCCAACATCGGCCGTGCGGCGGAGGGATTCTGCGGAAAAGGCAATTCGAGCAATGCGTAGGGATTCACGCGGGCGCCGTTCACCTTCATGCCCCAGTGGAGATGCGGACCGGTCGCCCTGCCGGTAGCGCCGACCTTGCCGATCACTTGGCCGGCTCTGACCAAATCACCCTCGTTGACGAGCACGTCGGACAGGTGGAAGTACATCGAGTACAGCCCGAGGCCGTGATCGACAAAAATACCTCGCCCTGAAAAAATATGATCCACGACGAGTCGCACGACCCCGTCATTGCTGGCCATGACGTCGGTCCCCATCGGCGCGCCGATATCCTCCCCGTTGTGCGGGTTTCTGGGTTGGCCGTTCATAATGCGGACGCTGCCGAAAATTCCGGTTCGTTTCCCATGGACCGGCTCGATGAATCCCGCTTGCCAGAGCCGCATGGCAGACTCTTCCGCGAGAGCCTTGCGAACCTGTTCCTGCTCGGCCTTCCACCGCGCGGCCGCCTTTTCGTCAAGATCGACTTTGTCCTTCGGCAGTTTGAGATGCTCGACGGCAAACTTTTCCTTCACCACGAGCACCTGGTAAGAAAAGTGCCTGGCCCGTTCCCCCAATTGCGCATCGATCGTCAATTCATGGGCACCGGGCTCATCCTGCAAATCGATACCGAGCAATCCAATGTAGCCGGTTCCACCGGCGGCAGGATTCGGGAACAAGGTCACAGTACGACCCAGGAATTGGCCTTTGACGCTGGTCGCGTCTTTAAGGTCAGGGACTGTCACCACCACGACCTGCCCCTGCTTACCGCTGAATTGACCATCCCCGCCGCGAGGCACCGGACCCGTGTTCGGAAACAATTCAACGGGAAACACACTGGCGAGCAGCACGACCGAGATGATGAGAAAACGATCTAACGACGACATGGCCTTGACTCGATTCAACCCGCCAATTCGCTTCATCGATACAATCGTGAGCCGGATACCTGCGACAACAGCTCTTCAACCCGACGGTTCACCGCACTGAACGGATCCATACAGAGAATCGTCTCCTCCCAATATCCGTTCAACTTCAGATACGTCCAATCTACCGTATACGAACGGTTTTTCGCGCGTGCGAACCGAATAAAATCGCCGCGGACTTTGGCCCGGGTGGTCTGGGGCGGCACCGACATCGCCCGCTGCACCGCCTCCTCCTCCACCATCCGCACCGCCATCCCCCGATTCTCCATCAAATAATACAGCCCCCGCGTGCGTTTCACGTCATGAAATTGCAAATCCAACAGAAACACCCGGGGATCATCCCAGCCGCAGTCTTTCTTGTCCGTGTACGACTGGATGAGATGCTTTTTCATCACCCAATCGACCTCGTGCACCAGCTGCATCGGATCCTCTTCCAGCCGATCCAGGACGGAAATCCACTTATCCAGCACATCATCCAGGACCGGATCATGATCCTGTGCGGCCAGAAATTCCGTGGCACGTTTGACATACACCCGCTGAATCTCGATCGCGGTCATCTGCCGGCCGTCATCCAGCTTCACTTTCTTATTGAGGGTGGGATCGCGGGAAATCTCCCGGATGGCCTTGACGGGATCTTCGAGCTCCATGCCGGTCACCGAGAACCCCGCTTCGATCATGGACAACACCAAGGTGGCAGTACCGACCTTCAGATAGGTCGCGTACTCCGACATGTTGGAATCGCCGACGATGATGTGGAGGCGTCGATATTTTTCCGCATCGGCGTGGGGCTCATCCCGCGTGTTGATGATGCTCCGCGAAGACGTCGTGGATGACGACGTCTTTTCATGGATGTGCTGGGCACGCTGTGAGATGAAATACTGCGGCTTGCCGGAGACTTTCAGCACCTTGCCCGCGCCGGAATAGATCTGCCTGGTGACGAAAAATGGAATGAGTTGCTCGGTCACCTTCCAAAAATCCACGTCCCGGCGCATGAGATAATTTTCATGGCAGCCGTACGTGTTGCCCAGCGAATCGGTATTGTTCTTAAAAATATAGATCTCGCCCGAGAGGCCCTCCTCCCGCAGCCGCTCTTCCGCCGCCGGCAAACAGGCTTCCAGTAAGCGCTCGCCGGCCTTGTCATGAATGACCAGATCGAGAATGTTGTCGCACTCGGGCGTGGAATATTCAGGATGGCAGCCGGTGTCCTGATAGAATCGGGCGCCGTTGACCAGAAATGCGTTGGACGGCCAGCTGTTTGGAATCAGCCCTTCGAAGATATAACCCAGCACCTTCTCCATCGGGAGATAAATCTTCCCGTTCGGGGAAAAGATCAGGCCATACTCGTTTTCGAGGCCAAAAATTCGCTGTTGCATGGGTGCTCATTCCCTCAAAGCGACTGCTGTCAGGATACACCCTGACGGTGAACGCTTCAACAGACTGGAAGAATCATTCGAGGCTCTTGCGCAAGGGACCACCTGCCGGCCCGACCGGCAGCTGCAATGAATACGTGGGAATGTGTGAGAGGAAGAGTTACGCGAAGAGTTGGGAAATGTCGGCGCTGGTCAACCGTCTGAATTTCCGCCCCTGACGGTTTCTATCCAGCACGGCGACTTCCAGGTTTTCAGAAGGAATCTTCTGCGTGGCGACCTGTTCCAGCGCGGCCAAACAACGCTTGAGCCCGTCCTTGAGCGTGGGCGGCTGTGGAGTGGCATGTTCACGCAAATATTGCTGCACCGCTTCCGATCGCCCCCCGATGACCGCGAGATTCTTCTCGTCCACAATGCTGCCGTCGAATGAAATACGAAAGATTTCATTCGCCTGCCCGTTCACACCGACCTGCACGACGAGAATCTCCACTTCCAGCGGCTTTACATCCGTGCTGAAGGCCGTCCCCAGGCTCTGCGAATAGGCGTTCGATAGGGTGCGCGCGCTGACGTCTTCGCGGCTGTACATGTAGCCGGTCAAGTCGGCATGGCGAATGCCGGCCTTCCGGAGGTGCTCAAACTCGCTATACTTGCCGGCCCCGGCAAAGGCGATACGATCGTAGACCTCGGAGACTTTATGTAAGGAGGAGCTGGGATTGTCCGCCGCCAGCAAAATTCCATCGACATATTCCAGCGCAATGATGGAACGCCCCTTGGCAATGCCTTTCTTGGCATACTCCGCCTTATCCTGCATCATCTGTTCAGGCGAGACGTAGTAGGGCAACGGCATGGACTAGGATCTCCTTCGTTCTGCGATCATGGTTTCGTACAAGGCACGGACCCGTTCTTCCGGCACATCGGTAATGCCGGTCCCATTGACGATCTTCGCCGTGGGATAGATACCGCGGACCAAATCAGGTCCCCCCGTTCCCACATCTTCATCCGCCGCATTGTAGAGCGCCAGTAGTCCGACGCGGAGGGCCTCTTCTTCAGCGAGACCGGTCCGGTAATGTTCACGCATGGTATTGCGCGCATCTTTGCCGCCGGAGCCGATGGAGTGGTGGTCGGACTCCTCGTAACGGCCTCCCGTGATGTCGTACTTAAAAATACGACCTTCTTTCCGCTTGAGATCGTAGCCCACATACAGCGGCATGACGACCAAGCCCTGAAACACCATCGGCAAATTGGCCTTCACCATCTGTCCCAGCTTGTTGGCTTTGCCCTCGCAGGACAGCTGCACACCTTCGAGCTTTTCGTAATGTTCCAGCTCGGTTTGAAACAGCTTGGCCATTTCGATACAAGGCCCTGCCGCGCCGGCAATGGCCATAGCCGAATACTCGTCGATGCGGAATACCTTTTCAATCCGACGGTCGGCGATCTGAAATCCTTCCGTGGCCCGTCGGTCGCCGGCAATGATCGCCCCATCCCGATATTTCAAGGCCAGAACCGTGGTGCCATGGGGCACTGGGAGGGTTCCCGGACGGCTGAGATCAACCGGCACTGCGGCTCGCGGCATCGCAATCTCGCTCAAGCCGGGTTTCAATTCAGGATGCTGTTGGGTCAGGAAATCGAAGAAGCTGGACCCTTCGTGATGGGGCAGGAAAGAATTGTGTTTCATTCAGTTGTCGCAGTCAGGTCGAAAGTTTTTCGAGCAGCGCGGCGGCCGTCTCCGCTTGAGCCAGAAGTTCCCCCGTCAGCGCTTCGGTTCCGCGCAGAGGGTCCATCAACGGAATTCTCTTGATCTTGTTCTGCCCGACATCGAAGAGCACCGACGTCCAACTTACCCCGTAGACGGCATTCGGGTATTTCTTCACACACTGGCCCCGAAAATAGGCCCGCGTTCCCACCGGCGGATTGAACTCCGCCCGCGCGATCTCAGGCTCCAGCACCACTCGTTCGATCCTGTGGTTGCGTTCGAGGGTGTAATACAAGCCCTTGTCCGGACGCACATCATGGTATTGCAAATCCATCAGACGCACGCGCGGATCGTCCCAGCCGCAGGCCTTGCGGTCCATGTAAGACTCGATCAGATACCGCTTGGCCACCCAGTCCAATTCGCGCACCAACGAACGCGGGTCTCGTTCCAACCGGTCGAGCACGTCCTCCCAGCGCACCAGTACGTCTTTCGTCACCTGGTTCAATTCGTGGCACGCATAGAAACTCTGCGCAGCCTTGAGGTATGCTCGCTGCACCGCAATGGCGGTCGTCGCACCGCCATTGGTCAGCTTGAGGCTCTCCTTGACCAACACATCCCGAGACACCTGTTTGATGGCATTCACAGGATCGGCGAGACTAATCTGCGGAAGATCGGCCCCTGCCTCCAGCAAATCCAGCACGATGGACAATGTCCCGACCTTCAGGTAGGTCGACAGCTCCGCCATATTGGCATCCCCGACGATCACATGGAGACGCCGGTATTTTACCGCATCGGAATGAGGCTCATCGCGCGTGTTGATGATCGGCCGCCGGACCATCGTGTTGAGATCAACCAGGGTTTCGAAGAAATCAGCCCTCTGCGAAATCTGATAATCGACCGGACTCGTCTGGTTTTCAGCACCGACTTTTCCCGAGCCGGCATAAATGAGCCGCGTCACCAGGAATGGCGTGAGCGCCTGCGTGATCCGCTCAAATGACACCGCACGAGAGACCAGATAGTCCTCGTGATACCCGTAACTGTTGCCCTTGCCGTCCGAATTATTCTTGTAGAGGACAAACTGATCCCGGCCACGCGCCTTGGTAATACCGGCCAATGCCTGCGCCACGATGCGTTCACCGACCCGCTCAAACGCCACGACTTCTCTCGCGTTGGTACATTCGGGCGTCGAATACTCAGGATGCGCGCCGTCGACATAGAGGCGTCCGCCATTGGCCAACACCTTATTCAGCTGCCGATTGTAGTCCGGCCCTGGTCGTTCCCGCTCGCCATCGACCTCAAACCCCCGCGCATCCAGCAACGGGTTCTCATTTTCGTAGTCCCACACCGCATGAGGCGCCGGCAGATTGGGGTAATGTCCGATGACGTGAATGGAGTTGGCCACGGGATCCGCGGCATTCGGATCCCGACTGGCAATACCGAATTCCGTCTCCGTGCCGATCACACGGGACAGGCTGTGCGAGTGAGTGTCATTCATGGGATATCGCGCGCGCTACAAATAGTGCCCGGTGTTGACCGTTTCGATCTGGCGCGCCTCGGCCGGCCCGCCGCTGATGGTCCGAAGATGGACGATCTTCTCGCCTTTTTTGCCGGCGACCTTGGCCCAATCATCGGGATTGGTCGTATTCGGCAAGTCTTCGTGTTCTTTGAACTCTTCACGGATTGCCCGGATAAGATCCTCGGCCCGCAGACCACTCCCCTCTTGAGCAATGGCCCGTTTGACGGCAAATTTCTTGGCGCGCGATACGATGCCCTCGATGAGGGCGCCGCTGGCGAAGTCCTTAAAATACAGCACTTCCTTTTCGCCGTTCGCGTAGGTGACCTCGATAAATTTGTTTTCGTCGGTTGTGGCGTACATGGCATCGACGGTCATGTTCATGAGGGATTCCACCAGCGCGCGAGCATCCCCGCCATGCCGCTTCAGATCCTCTTCGGCAAACGGCAAATCGGTCGAGACATATTTGGAAAAAATATCACGGGCCGCCGTGGCATCAGGTCGACCGACCTTCACCTTCACATCGAGCCGGCCCGCACGGAGGACTGCCGGATCGATCAAATCCTGCCGGTTGCTTGCGCCGATGACGATGACGTTGGTCAACCGTTCGACCCCGTCGATCTCGGACAAAAACTGCGGCACGATGGTCGATTCGATGTCCGACGAGATACCGGTGCCTCGAGTGCGGAACAAGGCATCCATTTCGTCAAAAAAGACAATCACCGGATGCCCGTCGTCGGCTCGCTCTTTCGCCTTCTTGAACACCTCGCGCACCTGCCGCTCCGACTCACCGACATACTTGTTCAGCAGCTCAGGCCCCTTCACATGGAGGAAGTAGCTGCGCAGCTGCTTGTCTTTGAGATGCCCAAGTTTTTTGGCAATCGAGCTGGCCACGGCCTTGGCGATCAATGTCTTCCCGCAGCCCGGCGGGCCGTAGAGCAACACGCCTTTCGGAGCGCTGAGCTTATAGTTCGAGAAAATGTGCGGATAGAGGAATGGAAGTTCGACGGCGTCACGCACCTGCTCGATTTCCTTCTGGAGTCCGCCGATGTGTTCATAGTCCACGTCCGGCACTTCCTCCAGCACCAGTTCCTCGGCTTCGGACTTCGGCAGTTTTTCAATAACGCAGCCTGACCGCGGATCATACAAGAGGTGATCGCCGACGCTTAGGCGCTCGCTCAGTAACGGTTCGCCGAGTTCAGCCACCTTCTCCTCATCGAAGTGCAAGGTGACGAGGGCACGGTTCCCCTCCAACACATCCTTCAACCGGACAACTTCGCCCTGCACATCGAAGCCGCGCACGGCGATGACATTCAAGGCTTCATTGAGAATGACTTCCTGGCCTTTGCGCAATTCTTTCGCTTTGATGGAGGGGTGAAGACTGACCTTCATCTTGCGACCGGACACGTAGACGTTCCCCGTCCCGTCTGTATCCAGGCTGGAGAAAATGCCGTAGGTCGAGGGCGGAGCCGTCAGCTTCTCGACTTCGGCCCGTAATGTTTCGATTTGTGACTTGGCTTCTTGGAGGGTAGCGACGAGCTTTTCATTCTGCTTCGTCGTTTGTTCGAGTTGGTAGCGTGACTGGTAGAGCCGCCGAATCTCCTCCTCCATCGACTGGATTTGGGTGCGAAGTTTCTCAACCTCGCGGGCATGTTCGTCGTTCTTGTGCGTCACGACTCCCTCTCCGTCAGAAAGTGACTGGGTCAGGCGTTTGACGGAATCACGGAAGGACCGGAGTCGGCCTGAACTCCCTTTTGATTCGGCCATCGCCTCACTCGTCGGATCAATTAAAATCCTTGTCAGTGACGGTCAGCAACACTGTTCGGATTCTATCATCCGCCTATGGGGTGGTCAACAGCGCCAGCGGGCGAGGACGCGACGAGCGGTCTCGCGCTCGATGCACTGCGCATCGAGGCCCGCTGTTATGGTGCGACCTCGATCGCGGAGAGAAATTCCTGCGTGACCTGTTCGATATGTTCCGCACTCAAAATCGACGACAACACCGCAACACCGAATGCGCCTGCCTGTCGAGTCTCGCGCGCACGGGCAACCGTGATGCCCCCGATGGCAAAAATAGGAACCCGCACCCTTCGTGATGCCTGCTCAAGAATTCCTAATCCGATCGGCGGCCCATAGGCTCGCTTCGATGGAGTGTCATAGATCGGGCCCAACACCACGAAATCGGCCCCTTGCTGTTCAGCCGCCATCACTCCATCGACGGAATGCACAGAAAGTCCCAGTAACTGGGACGGCTGCAGCAGACCTCGCACCACACCCGCGGGTAGACTGGTCTCTCGCAAATGCACTCCCTGCGCAGGCAAAGCCAGCGCCAGATCCACTCGATCGTTGATAAATAGCCGGGCATCCGGCACTTCACGCTGCAGGTCTATCGCCAATGAGCGCAGGGCGCGGGTCGGCAGATCGCGCTCGCGCAACTGAACTGCGCGCACACCGGCACGGACCGCACGCTCGACTACCGATACCAACGGGCGCCCGGCGGTTTGATGACGATCAGTGACGAGGTACAGACGAAAGTCGACGGAAGGCATCAGAGGAACGCGGTGAGTCCTGAGTGATTGGTGCGGAATGGACGCATAGCCTCACATCCTGAACTTGAGACTCATCACTCACGATTCAACGGACAATGCTCAGAGCATGCCCTCGATTGGGCTGCTGGCGGTGGCGTAGAGCTTGCGCGGGATCCGTCCGGCCTTGTAGGCCAAGCGGCCAGCCCAGACAGCATATTTCATAGCTTCGGCCATCGCCAGAGGATCCTGCGCACCGGCAATGGCAGTGTTCATCAACACGGCGTCCGCGCCATACTCCATCGCAAGCGCGGCATCGGACGCCGTTCCAACCCCTGCGTCGACGATGATCGGCACCTTGACGGTTTCCATGATGATCTTCAGGTTGTACGGATTCCGGATTCCCAGGCCAGATCCAATCGGTGCGGCCAGCGGCATCACAGCAGGACAACCGATGTCCACCAGCTTCTTGGCGACGATCGGGTCATCGTTCGTATAGGGCAGGACAATGAACCCTTCCTTGATGAGAATCTTCGCCGCCTCGATCAATCCAGCCGTGTCGGGGAACAGAGTCTTCTCGTCGCCGAGCACTTCCAGTTTGACCAGATCAGACACACCGGCCGCGCGCGCTAACCGCGCATACCGCACGGCATCTTCCACCGTATAGCAACCGGCCGTGTTCGGCAAAATGATGTATTTCTTCGGATCGAGATAGTCCAGGAGATTCTCCTTGGACCGATCCGTGATATTCACACGACGCACCGCGACCGTCACGACATCCGCGCCGGAGGCATCGATCGCTTTTTTCGTTTCCTCAAAATTTTTATACTTGCCGGTCCCGACCCAGAGGCGCGATTGGAATTCTCTGCCGGCGATCACTAACCGATCATTCATCGTGTCCATTCCTTATTCCGCTCCGCCGCCAATGAAGCTCAATATTTCCACCCGGTCCCCCTCGCGGAGGCCGCGGGTCTCGAAATCCTTCCGATCCAGAATCTCCAGGTTCAATTCGACGGCCACCCGGTCGGCGCGAATATCCAAATCGCGCAACAAGGCCGCCACCGTGTGCCCATCACCAATTCCGCGGGATTCGCCATTGACCTGGATCGTCACCACCACTCCTCAATCTGTCAGATCATCCTATGAAACGGGAAAACCGGTTGTCAACCAAGGTCGGGAGAGGCCTTGCCGTTTGCCATGCGTTCCTCGCACAATGGCGCATTACGCTCGAGGCACCTTGCCACAATGGATGACCGTCTCACCCAACTCGCTCAAATCTTTCGCGCCATGGCCAATCTTTTGGCCGCCCAGCGGGCCAATCCTTACCGGGTACGCGCGTACCGCAACGCGGCCGACGCGATCCTGACCATCACAGGAGACCTGGCCGATCTGGCCGCACGGCATCAATTGCAGGAGATTCCTGGAATCGGGAAGGACTTGGCAGGAAAGATCGAAGAGTTTCTCGCAACTGGAACCATCCGCGCCTACGAGGAGCTCAAGACCCCATTGCCGAAGGAAGTCGCTGAATGGAGCTCGTTGCCGGGCCTCTCGGATGCGCTGGTGAGTTACTTATACTTCAGGCTGAACATTCGCACGTTGACCGATCTTGAATCCCTGGTTGCGTCCCACCTCTTGAGGACGCAACCAGGATTTTCAGGATCGGAAGACACACTGCTGGCCGCTATCCGCCGGCAGACCCAATCCGCAGCTCCTACGCCGCCGGACGAAGCTCCTTAAAGATCTTCCAGGTCTTCAACAACTCGACAGCCTTTTGCAGCTGAACATCGTCTTCCACCGAGATATCCCCGCCCGCATCGCCCAACGACACCGCGCCGTTCTTATGCGCAGAATCTTCAGCCGGTTTGGATGAGGCCGGCTCTTTGCCCGCGGCCGGTGCTTTCGCTGTCTTTGGCTCGGACTCTTTGCCGTCCTTTTCACCCGCCTTCGCTACGGCCGGCGCCTGCAGTTTCACGACGATATCGGGCGTAATCCCGGTCGACTGAATCGAACGCCCCTTCGGCGTGTAGTACTTGGCGGTGGTGAGCCGCAGACCTGACCCATCGCCCAACGGCAGAATCGTTTGCACAGATCCCTTGCCGAACGAGGTGGTCCCGACGATCACCGCGCGTCCCCAATCCTGCAACGCACCGGCAACAATTTCAGATGCGCTGGCCGACCCTTCATTGACCAGAATGATCATCGGGGAATCTTCCAACGTCTCCTTGGTCTTGGAGAACCACTCGTCCTTTTTGCCCTCGCGGCCCTTCGTGTAGACAATTAGTTTCCCGTTCCCGACAAACTGTTCGGATACATCGACCGCCGCGGTCAACAGACCTCCGGGATTATTCCGCAAGTCCAGGATGGTACCCTGTACCTTCTGCTCCTTGAATTGCTTCAATGCCCGGCCCAGGTCCCGTCCCGTGGCTTCCTGGAATTGCGTCAGCCGTACATACCCAATGGTGTTGTCGAGGACCTTGAACTTGACGCTTTCGATCTTAATCGTGTCGCGCACCAGCGAAAACGCCAACGGATCGGCGGTGCCGTCCCGCTGAATGGTCAGGTTTACCTTGGTGCCTTTAGGACCGCGCATTTTCTGCACCGCATCCATCAAGGTCAAGTCTTTGGTCGGCTCGTCGTTCACCTTGGTAATGAAGTCGCCCGCCTTGATTCCGGCTCGATGCGCCGGCG
The DNA here is from genome assembly GCA_009594995.1 of Nitrospira sp. GTDB lineage: Bacteria > Nitrospirota > Nitrospiria > Nitrospirales > Nitrospiraceae > Nitrospira_A. Next base: position 15,235 of record VOPR01000054.1, read on the forward strand.
TCCCTTCGATCGGGGAGATGACGGCCAACCGGTTTTCTTTCACACCGATCTGAATGCCCACTCCGCCAAACTCGCCTTTCGTCTCCACCTGCATCTCTTTGTACATCTCAGGCGTCATATAGGCCGAATGCGGATCCAGGGTCGACAGCATGCCGCGAATCGCGCCCTGCACGAGGTCTTTGACCTTGGTATCGTCCACATAATGTTTTTGGACCTGCGTCAATACCTCGGAGAAGGTCCGCAGTTCTTCATACGTTTCTGACGCGTGACCGGTCCGCTCCAACCCCTTCTCCAGCACAATGCCGATTCCCAGGGCTACCGTCACCATCAGCAAAAGATATAACCACCGTCGGCTCCGCCGCTGTTCCATAACGTGGGTTCCTTCCTTCCCGAGGCCTACCGCTTTGACAGCCACACCAAGGGGTCCACCGGTTCCGCCCCCTCGCGCAGCTCAAAATAGAGCGTATTCTCACCTGTCATGCCAGTGTCACCTGTTTCACCGATCGCTTCCCCGGCTTCAATCCGGGCGCCGACGGCCGTCAGAATTTTAGACGCGTGGGCGTAGAGCGAAAACACCCCGTTGGCATGATCCATGATTATAACGAGTCCGTAGCCTTTCAACCAGTCTGCATAGACTACCTGGCCGGCAAGCACCGACCGTATATTACTCCCTTCCGCCGCGCGAATCTCAATCCCTTTTCGCTGAATGTAGGTATTGAAGGTGGGGTGCTTCTGCCGGCCAAAGTAGGACACCACCTGCCCGTCGGTCGGCCACAAGAGGGTCCCCCGTAACGCCCGGAGCCCTCCCGCGGCAGATGGCGGTCGATTCGCCAGTGCCGCCCGCCGCCTGGTCTCCAATTCTTTCAACAAACTGTCGACCCTGGTCGCAGAACGCTCCAGTTCTTCCACGGCCCGATCGTGCGACTCCTTTTCCTGCGTAATCTTCGCAAGATAGACACGTTTTTGCTTCTTAAGCCCCTGAATCTGAGCCAACTTTTCCTCGGTGCTCAGCTTATAGGCCATAATGCCCTGGCGCGCTTCCTCCCGGCTTCGTTCCACCTCGGCAATCCGTTCGGCGTCCCTGCGGTAGGTCTCCATGATCTCATACTCGCGCTGTGTCACCGCAGAGAGATACCGGAACCGGCGTTGAAAGTCCCCGGATGAGCTGGCGGCAAGCAGGGTCTTCAGATGCCAGAATCGCCCTTCGACATATTGGACGCGCAATCGGGCGGCAATCGCATCCTGCCGTTCGTCAATACGTTCGGACAACCGGCTCAGCTGCACGCCCATCTGTTCGATTTCCAAATCCTTCTTTTTGAGTTTCTTGACGACGTCCTGATGTTCCTGCCGGTACCGCACCAACCGCTCGTCCAGCGACTGCAGCCCCTGCAGCACCGACTCGCGTTTCTTTTCGGCCTCGTCCGCCTTCTTCCGCTTCTCAACAATGGTGCCGCGCAATTTCTCCAGCGTTTTCTTTTCCTGCTCGATCTTATCGGTGTACGAGTCCTTACGCTCGGCGCCGGCCGAGACCGGAACCATCAACAACGCTGTGTGGAGACTCAGCAGGAGGCATCCCGATTGAATCCACCTCATGCCCGACCCTCTCCGAACCGTAACAACGAGAGAAAGCTCCCGGCACAACCCAGAAAGAGGCCCACCAGCATGAGCACCACGCACATGTCGAACGAAAAGAACGTCAATAGCGCATCGACGCCCAGGAATCGGGTAGCAGAATGGATTTGATGGCGGAACAACTCGAAGCCGGCTTTTAAGATCACCAGCGAAAGGGCGCTCCCGCACAACCCGAGTGCGGCACCCTCCAGCAGATACGGCACACGGATAAATGTCGTGCTCGCCCCGATCAGCCCGAGAATTTCAATT
>VOPR01000077.1 GCA_009594995.1 Nitrospira sp.
ACCGGTCATCGCTCTTCAGATCACGGCAGGCCTGAAATCCGTTACGCCCGGGCATGACCACGTCCAACACGATCAGATCCGGCTTATCGAGGGCCAATTTGTCTTCAAGCTTGTCGGTGTTGGGATACGACACAACCGTATGGTTGGCGGACTTGAGATAGCCTTCGATCAACTGCAATTCGGCGTACGAATCATCGACCACAACGATCTTGCTCATGAATCCATCCCCCCTTCGAACCGGCTAAGTGTGTGCGAAATCCACGGTGTTGATCCGTGGTGGTGCCTATTTCATTGGAATGACAATACTGATGGCGCCGGCCAGGTCCCCTTCATGCCATCCCTCTTTCTTGGCGCCCGTGACATCACGCTCGCCTTTCGGATTGCCATGACAGCTGAGACAGGTGGTCGCGGCGTATTCCGGATCCATCATGCGCAGCACCGGCCTGCCGTCCAACATGGTGGCCTTGCTATACGGCTGTCCTTTGGGATGGCGCGAGTCGGCAAAAATCCTCAGCACTTCCGATTCAAAGTCGTCCGGCCGATTGCCCGGAAAGCGGTAGTCCATGCCGGTCAATTTCACGCGAATCCCGGTCTTGCGATAGAACCGTTCTCCAGACTTGCGGGCGAACACGGCGGGAATGATGCCTTTAAACCCGACACCCTGCTTGTTGATCACGGGTTGCGCCTCGTCGATCACTTCCTTCTCCGATTCCACCATGGCAAGAAACAGGGGCGCCTGCGGAACCGTGGCGGGACGGCTCAAGTCGATCTTGGTCGCCTTGCGGAACCGGTCGATTACCTGATTGGCGACATAGTCGCCGGTAAATCCTTTGTCGCCCTTGCTGGCGTCATTGATCGTCGCCTGATTTTCAGACAAGACTCCGCGGCCCACTTGCAGCAACTTGATGAGCAATTCAGCCGTTTCCACTTCGGTATTTGCCGACGCGGGAACAGCCACGCCCACACAGGCCACCGTCAGTGCAGCCGCCATGATTGTGCTGAAGAAATGATTTGCCATGCCCCCTCCTCCTGCCAATCTCCACTCACTGCTGCCGCAATCGATTCCTCTAAATCCGCAAATCCTTTGTCAAAGATAGCGCAAAATCACACATTGACAATGTTTTCGGGATAGGGAGTCCCCGTCAGCCCCCTATAGCCCCGGACTGGCTTGTGCACGTTTGGTGCCAAACAAAACAATTACTTAGGATTTTGAATCGGGACAGGAGCGAATGAATGAAGTCGGCGATTTTGCGAATGAATAGATGTGGGCGATCAACTATACCCACTATGGTCAGGCGGGCGACCCAGAGTACTCAATTGTTCAAGAATTCGATCGAAGCGCCAAAGTTTGGTCGCTTGACGGCTGGAGTGTCAAAATCACGTGAGGGGGTGATGGTGGATGGATAGGAGTGAACGAAGCACTAACTTCTAACGGAGCAATGCCTTGATTGGCTCGAGATCAAGGTGCTGTTCGACATGATCAGCCCAGCGGTCCATTGCATCCCGGCGTTTCTCGTTGACGCGCTGCGACAGCGCAACGTCTACCGCCGGCAGTCCCTTGCGGCCGCGCAGCCGGTTCAGCCAGGCTCGACGAAACTGCGGTTGATCAAACAGACCATGGATATAGGTGCCCCAGACCAATCCGTCATCTCGCACGGCACCATCCGCAGCCTCATCATCCAACCCTGACTCGTTGTGAGGGGCTTGCAGAAGTTGCCGGTCATTTTGAAGCTGGAAACAGGGTCGATGCCCGCCACGCTCCGTTCTTCCCATGTGAATCAGATAGCCGCTTATCAGCAGCATTGCCTGTCCCTCCAGGTGCAGGGCACAGGCCTCTACCTGTTCAGTCACTTTATCCCGCGCCAGAACGGTGGTGACCTGCAAGAAGCCGAGGCCGTTTCCCTGACCACCGGTTTCCACACCATCAGGATCGGCGATCCTCCGGCCCAACATCTGGTACCCCCCGCAGATACCGACCAATTCCCCCCGCCGCTGCACATGGTCATGTAATGCAGCCTCAAACCCTTTGGCGCGCAGATACGCCAGATCTGCCAGAGTCGTCTTGGAACCGGGAATCAGCACAACATCGGCCCCGGCCAGCTCCTCAGGGGTCGCCACATATCGCAACGCCACGTCTTGCTCTTCGATCAGCATGTTGAAATCGGTAAAGTTGCTCATGTGCGGGAGGAGCAGCACGGCAATGTTGACGCGATCAGCGGCAAACAGGACTTGGCGCCGGATATCCACGTCGAGGCTGTCTTCCTGATCCAGTGCGAGATCGCGAAGATATGGCAACACCCCGAGGACCGGAATCCCGGTCCGTTCGGTGAGAAAGCGCACCCCATCGGCAAACAACGCCAGATCTCCGCGAAATTTATTGATCACAATCCCGCACACGCGGGCCCGTTCCTCCGGCGCAATCAGGTGGAGCGTGCCGACTATCTGAGCGAACACCCCTCCACGATCGATATCGCCGACCAGCACCACCCGGGCATCCGCCAGTTCAACCGTGGTCCAATTCACCAGATCGCGATCGCGCAAGTTCACTTCCGCGGCGCTGCCGGCACCTTCGATGACGATCACCTCGTACTGTGCGGCCAGTCGCTCATAGCTCTCTCGCACCGCGCACAACAATGCAGAGTCCCGTCCCTGTGTGAAATACGCCCGTGCATCCAGGGTCGCAAAGACCCGTCCCTGCACGACCACTTGTGACCGGGCGTCGGATTCCGGCTTCAGAAGAATGGGATTCATATCCACATGCGGAGGAATTCCACAGGCCTCAGCTTGCAACGCCTGCGCACGCCCGATCTCCCCGCCCTCCGGGGTGACGAAGGAGTTCAGAGACATATTCTGCGCCTTGAAAGGAGCAACGCGAATACCGGCCCGATGCAAGAGCCGACAGAGCCCGGACGTGACCATGCTTTTTCCGACGTCGGAACCGGTCCCGAGAATGGCGATGGCTTTGGCACGGGGTGGATGCTGCATACAACGTCAAGGATCTCTAAGTGCAATGTGCGTCTGCCCAGCGAGTCGCCAGCTTTAGGCCTTGCTGAAGACATTCCGCGACCACACGCCCGATCATTGAACCGACATCGGTATGGGTGCCCGCGTACGCATGCCAGGGTCCATCTCCTCGCAAGGCCGAGGCAACAACCACCGCATCCGTTCCTGTTCCGGTTGCGCCGGGATGACCGGTCCAACTGGGCACCGCATGATCACGCAGCGATCCGGTCTTGCTCTCCGTCGCCACCTGTATTGCCCCAACCAGGGCAGGAACGGCCAGACAGGCGTTCGTGACCAATATGAGATTGATCGTGCCGGCCGTGGCGACGCCGGCCGGGACATCCGCACGTCGAGGAGGCTCCCCTGCTCGCACAGCATTGGTCACCCCGACTGTAGCAAAACCCTCCACCCACATTCCGTCTCGTTCCTCTCGATGGGCGACCAACTGCGTCATGGGAACCGCTGTCATGAGCCCCACGCAGTCCGGCTCGACCCCGAGCCTCCCGGCAATGCGTCGAAGGTAATGAGACGGATGCTCCCAATTTTCACGACTGCCTCGCATGACAGGGTTGGCAGGAACTTGATGGTTCAGAATATAGCGAGTGGTGCGAAGGCCTCCTCCTCGCGGGGCTGAGGACAGCACACGCATGCGGCGTCCCAGATCAACGATAAGCGTCTGCCCGGCCACACGATACTGCGTCGAAAACGCATTTTGACTCTCTTCTCTCATGAACGACCGGTCCTCGTGATCCTAGACAAGGCCTGAAGCAGGCGATTATTCTCAGCCTGCGCCCGAACTGCCACCCGGATGGAACGATCGTTCAATCCCGGCACCTGCGAACAATCGCGAATCAGAATCCCTTCCCGTCGAAGCACGGATGCCACCCTCTTGGCCTTCTGTCCGGCCGGCAATTCCAGGAGAATAAAATTCGCTGCAGAAGAAAACACCACACAACCGGCCAACTTCTCCAATCCAGTGAGCAACCGTCCCCGCTCTCGCTCCATGAAGCGCAGACTCTTCCGCGTGTGCCGCGCATCATGCAAGGCCGCCACGGCAGCCCGCTGGGCCAGCATGTTGACCGACCAGGGAGGCTGGTCAGCCGCGATCCGTTCAACCACTTTCGGATGTGCCACGGCGTAGCCCACACGAAGTCCCGGCAAGCCATAAAACTTCGTGAAGCTGCGCAGCACAATCGTTCGCGGCGGAAGATCCTCCGATAATAGCGAGACATGCTCGCAATATTCGGCGAACGTCTCATCCACGACACACCAGAGCCCGCGACGACTCGCCTGGCGAGCCAACTTTCTCACGGCGACTGCATCGCAGGCTTTGCCGGTCGGACTATTGGGATTACACAGCAGGACCGCATCAACGGGAAGGCCGTTATTGCCCCGCTTCTCAAATTGTTCCTGAGCGGCAATCACCTGCTCCAGCGGAGGCCGGTAGCCATCCGCTCGTTCGGCCATGACCATGCTGACTTCTCCGCCGGAACGCGTCATCGCCGCCGCATATTCTGAAAATGTCGGACCGACCACCAACAGATGCCTGATCTGCAATGCTGCGGGAAGGAGATGTATCAGTTCAGTCGAGCCATTGCCGACCAGAAACGATCCCGGCGAACGCTGCCAAAACGCCGCCAGCGCCTGCCGCAGATCCCAACAGGCAGGATCCGGATAGTGAGGGAGCCACTCTTCCGCGCGACTGATCGTCCGCACTGCAGCAGCAGAGGGACCCAGGGGATTGATGCTCGCACTGAAATCCAGAAGGCGATTGAGCCCTCGCCCCAATTCACGGGCCGCCGCATACACATCGCCGCCGTGGGATGCCCGCGTCATGACACCCACAATGAGAGCAGGGCAAAGAACAGCCCCAACCCGGAGGTGACGATCATGATGCGGGAGGCCAGGCTGATGTGCTCGGGAGTGAGGTCGGTAATGTCGTCTCCGATCAATGCCGCATCATGAGGAACGCCGTCGTAATAGTTCCGTCCCCCGAGTTGCACGCCTAACGCGCCGGCCATGGCTGCTTCCGGTCTTCCACTGTTCGGACTCGGGTGTTTATCGCCGTCCCGGTGCAACATGTACCAACTCTCATGGATACGATGCCATTGACCGGTCGACAACCCGGCCGCCAGCGCGATGAACCCACCCGTCAATCGCGCCGGCACCCAATTCATCGCATCATCGAGTCGGGCGGAGGCCCACCCGAAATACTCATAGCGGGCATCCAAATGGCCGATCATCGAGTCCAGGGTATTCACCGCCTTGTATGCCAACGCAAGCGGCGCCCCGCCCAAGGAAAGGTAGACCAGCGGCGCAATGATTCCGTCGGACGTACTTTCTGCAATGGTCTCTATGGTGGCGCGCGCCACCTCAGGCTCCGTCAGCGCCGCGCTGTCACGGCCTACGATCCTGCCGACGGCCTCACGGGCTTTCGCCAGATTGCCGGCAGTCAATGCCTGGCGCACCACCTCCACATGCTCGAAGAGATCGCGCCCCGCCAAGGTCGTGTAGGCCAATCCAATACCGACTGCCTGTCCGAGCCAAGAGGCAATCTCTGCGGCTTGGGCAATGACCCAGGTCGCAGCGGCATACACAGCAGCGGGCAATCCCAGTGCTAACACAATCCCGACTATCTGAAGCGCGTGATTGCTGTGACAAAAGCTTCTGATGTGATGATCGACCCAGGCAATAACAGCCCCCATCCCCTTCACCGGATGGGGCAGCCAGCGGGGATCCCCCGCCGTAACATCCAACACTGCGGCCAACAACAACTCGACGCCGGTCATCGTGTCATCACCAAGGCGGGAATCAGCAGGAGGAAGAGAATTTCAATCACTTCATTGGTGGCGCCGAGCAAGTCCCCCGTCACGCCCCCGAACCAGATCCGGCATCCCTGCCGCACCAACAGGACCAACACGATTCCCATCCCGATCGTCGCACAGGCTGCAACAGCGCCCACTCCGATTGTCAGCGCGGAGACTAATACGAGGCTTGAGAGCAACACATGGTGCCAGGAGAGATGAGTCAGAAAGGCCGCTGCCAATCCGCCTTCGCTCCTCGCATAGGGAGAGGCCCATGCCACGCTCACCATGGCCCAGCGACCCAGCGCCGGCATGCACACCAGCACTGGTAGCCGCAGCGGTTGAGGCAAGGCGAGCAATCCGGCATACCGCAGCAGCAACGAGAGAAAGAGTCCGGTTGCGCCCAGTGCCCCGACACTCGGATCGCGCATGATGCGTAGCCGATCCGCTGCCGTCCGCCCCCCCGCCAGTCCATCCAACGTGTCCGCGAGCCCGTCTTGATGCAATCCGCGCGTCATGAGCACCAGCAGCACGATCAGCAGGACGTTCACCACTTCGGCCGCCAGAAACAAGAGTAAGCCCTGGTCAGCCGCCGCGAGAAATCCGCCGATCAGAAGTCCGACCGTGGAGTACCAGGCCATCGACGTGGCCAATTCCGCAGACGACGGCTCGTGGTGAGTCCGGCTGATCGGAATCGCCGTCAGAAAATGCCAGGCGAAGACAAACGGTCTAGTCATGGCGGCGATTTCAGTCACGTTCCGATACCCCGGCCTCATCGAACGTGGCCATCTCGGTGAGGATCTTGATTGAGGCCTGCACAAGGCCCATCCCCAGGCAAGCCCCCGTCCCTTCACCCAGCCTGAGATCCAGGTCGAGCAGCGGCTTGAGGCCGAGATGATCCAGAATAGCCTGATGTCCCCGCTCCACCGATCGATGCGAGGCAATCAGGTAGTCACGACACAACGGCTGCACGCCGACCGCAATCAACGCCGCCGCGCCGGCAATAAACCCATCCAACACCACAGGGATCCGCGCGGCCGCCGAACCGAGGATGAGCCCCGCTAGCCCGGCTATTTCCAAACCGCCCACCTTCGCGAGCACATCCATGGCATCAGCCCGGTTCGGTCGATGCCGGTCGAGTGCCTGCGTAATGACGGCGACCTTGTGGGCATGGCCTGCTTCGTCGATCCCGGTTCCACGCCCCGTCACTTCAGCCACAGGCCGGCCGGTCATCACCGCTGTGATCGCCGCACTCGGCGTCGTGTTCCCGATACCCATCTCACCCGTCCCGATCAAGCCGATACCCTCCCGCGCAGCTTCTGTTGCCAGTTCAACCCCGACCTGCAAGGCCTGCCTGGCTTGCTCCCGACTCATGGCCGGTTCCACCAGGAGATTGTTCGTCCCCGGCATCACCTTCTTGTGAAGGAGCCCCGGTACTGATCCGAAGTCATACGCCACACCGATATCAACAACCCGAACCTCGACTCCTGTATGTCGCGCCAGCACATTCACGCCGGCGCCGCCACGCAGGAAGTTCAGCACCATTTGTGGCGTCACTTCACGGGGATAGGCGCTCACTCCTTCGGTCGCCACGCCATGGTCGGCGGCAAAGGTGAAGACGACTCCACGCGGCACGTTGGGCTTCACCTCGCCCGTTATTACGGCATATCGAACGGCAGTCTCCTCCAGCCGCCCCAGACTGCCAAGTGGTTTGGTGAGCCGGTCAAGCCGAGCCTGAGCCTGCGTCGCAATTTCACGATCGACCGGTTGAATGCGCCGTACGGCGTCATCGAGCGTCATTGGCATGTCTCCCATTCATTTGAGCCTGAGCGGTTGACCGCTGATGACAAAATAGACCTCGTCGGCTGCTGCAGCAATCTGCTGATTCACCCGTCCGGCGACATCACGGAAGGCACGCGCGCTGCGACTGGTCGGTACCAGGCCAAACCCCAGCTCGTTGCTCACCAGGACCACCCGCGCCGGTGTGCGGCGAATCGCCTGCAGCACCTCGTCCACCCGCGCACTCATGTCCACGCCCGCAATGCGGCGCCCGCAGACGTTGCTGAGCCAGAGCGTGAGACAATCCACGACGATCGTGCGATAGCCCTGTCCGTCCGACCGAAACCAGGACGCCAAGTCACGGGGCACCTCGGCAGTCACCCACTCAGCGGAACGGGTTTCTCGATGCCGCGCAATCCGCGCTTTCATCTCACCGTCCAGCGCCTGCCCCGTCGCAACAAACGCCTTCGGAGCCTTGTTACCGGCGCGCTCCAAGGCCGCCTGACTTTTCCCTGACGCGGCTCCGCCGAGCACAAGAATGAGGCGGGATCTTGTCTTCGAGACCTTCTTCATCGGCTCACTCGGCGGGCGACGCGGACTCGCGTTGCCAGAGAAACTCCGGCTCTCCCTGCGTTTTCGAGACCCACCGCGCCCAGACGAACAGCGCATCGCTCAACCGATTCAAGTACTTATTCAGCTCGGCCGCCACCGGTTCGTCGCGGCTCAACCGGATACAGATTCGTTCAGCACGACGGCAGATCGTTCGCGCCTGATGAAGCGTTGCGGACACCTTCCCTCCGCCGGGCAGGATGAATTCTTTCAACGGCGCGAGCTCTTCCTGGCAGCGGTCGATAATCTGCTCAAGCTTGGTGACATCCTGGGTCGTCACCGTCGGCATGTTGGGAAACGTTTGGCCCGGCGCCGTGGCCAGAATGCTTCCGACATCGAACAATTTGTTCTGCACCCAACGCAGATCCTCTTCAAGTTGCGTGGTGGCAGCAGTCTTCGCGGCAACTTCGGCATTCAATGCCCGCACGAGTCCTATGGAGGCGTTGAGTTCATCGACCGTGCCATACGCTTCAACCCGCACACAGTCCTTCCACACCTGCTGCCCTCCGGCGAGCCTCGTTTGGCCCGCATCTCCGGTTCTGGTATACACCTTGGTAATTCGCATCCGATTGTCCTTTCACTCGCGGCCAGCAGCTCCTACCGATCACAATAAGGGGCCTACTCCCGACAGTCTATGTTCCGTGATTCTCCTGTGGCGCCACCGTTGGTCCAAGCGTGCCATCCGCCACCTGCTGCAAACAGGCGGGGCAGAGGCAATCTTGATAACGCGCCGCAATCCAATCCATTTGTGCTTCGGTAATCCCAATCTTTCCGCACCAGCATTGATACCCAACACACTCAAATGATTGTCGGCAATGCTCGCAGGTTTTGCGTACCGGTCCTCTCAAAACTCCACCCCCGGCTGCGCCTTGATCCCTTTTCGAAACGGATGTTTCACCTGCTTCATTTCCGTCACCAGGTCTGCGGCCTCGACCAATTCAGCCGGCGCTCCTCTGCCGGTGATGACCACATGTTGCATCACCGGCCGCTGCTGCACATACGGCAGCACGGCCGTCACGGACACATAGCCCTGGTGCAAGGCAATATTGAACTCGTCCAGGATCACCATCGCATAGGATGGATCACGCATGAACTCGCAGGCCTTGGCCCAGGCCGCTTGCGCATGGCTCGTATCCCGCTCACGATCCTGCGTCTCCCAGGTATACCCTTCGCCCATCCGGAGAAACGTCACGCGATCACCGAAAGACTTCAGCATCCGCTCCTCAGCCGTATCAATGGCGCCTTTGATGAACTGCACGACCGCCACCTTCATCCCATGCCCGAGACAACGCAGCGCCATGCCGAGCGCAGCCGTAGTTTTGCCTTTCCCCGCACCGGTGTAGACAATCAGCAGACCTTTTTCATCTTGAGCGGCCTCGATTCGCCGATCCACCGATGCCTTTAGTCGCTGCATCCTGGCTGTATGGTCGTCCTGGTCCGTCATGTCATGTGTCCTTCACAGCCTGATGAGCGCGCTCTGGTGGCACAGCATTGAGCAGATTCGCCACGACGTCCGGACGGCTGCCGAAATGCTGGTGACTGTAGAGCGCGAGTACATTCCCACTCGTCAACCCGTCGTCCCCGACCGGTTTGCCGGCCGCATCCAATAATCGACAGGAGTACTGCAGATCACCCTTCGGTTCCAAGATAGAATAGTGAAACTCATGCCCACGCAACGTCGTGCCGGACGGTCCAAGAAGACAAGGCCGTACCGTTTCAACGGTCCGATACCCCAGAGTCATGCCGGCCTTGCGCATGATCGCCTCAGCAGGAAAAACGCCGACCATCTCGTGCCGCTTGCCTTCACCGTCACGAATAGCTTCTGTCAAATACATCAGCCCGCCGCATTCGGCGTATATGGTTCCGCCCTGTTCACTGAACGCCTTCACAGCCCTTCGCATGCTTACGTTGGCCTCCAGAGTTTCTCCGTAGAGCTCAGGATAGCCACCACCCAAATAGAGCACATCAACATTCGGCAGCTTCGTATCACGCAGCGGTGAAAAATTCACCATGTCGGCTCCGGCCGCCGCGAGTAATTCCAGATTGTCCTGGTAATAAAAACAAAACGCCGCATCATGGGCAACACCGACACGGATCAGCCGCTCCTGTCCTGTCACGCCAGGCTCGGACAGATCCTCAGCACACAATTCTCCAGCTGATCGAGCGAGCGTTTCCACCAGGTCTAGATCGATGGTCTCCGCGGCGGACTGCGCCAACCGATCATAGAGATCACTCTGCCCCTGTTCGGTGGCGGTCCTCAGACCGAGGTGCCGGTCCGGGATCGTGACCGCGGCATCAGGCCGGAAATACCCCACCACCGCGAGATCCGTATCAGCCTCTACCGCCTCCTTGAGTAACCGGTAGTGGCCTTCGCTTCGCACTCGATTGAACAAGACCCCCCTCACGGTGAGAGCCGGATCAAACTTCGCATATCCCTGGGCCATGGCCGAAGCCGATCGCGCCATGGCGCTCCCGTCGATGACCAGCAGCACGGGCGCGTTGAGCTGCTTCGCCAGTTCCGCCGTGCTGCCCTGCTCATGCACCGCTGAGCTGCCGTCAAACAACCCCATCATGCCTTCAATGATCGACAGGTCCGCATCGGCCGAGGCGCGCGCGAAGATGGCACGATTGGCGCTCTGCCCCAACATCCAACCATCCAGATTTCGCGAAGGCCGTCCGGTGACAACCTGATGATGGCCGGGATCGATGAAGTCCGGCCCGGCCTTGAACGGCTGAACCAGACGCCCCCTTGCCTTCAAGGCCGCCATGAGCGCAAGACTGACCGTAGTTTTGCCGGCGCCACTGTGGGTGCCGGCGATGACCAGACGCGGACGATGCATCAGGCCACGACTCTCATCATTGGCTCATGACTTGCCGCCAAATGTAACCCGTACGCCGCCGAAGATAGAACGGATCGGCGTGCCGGCGCTGGCAATTTCTTCGTACTTCTCATTGAACAAATTTTCCGCCCGGAGATATGCCTGCATGCGTTTCGTCACATCGTAGGTCACCGCCAAGGACCAAACATCGAAGGCGCGCAGATTCTGCTGCTCACCGGTCGTGTTAAAGCGGGATCCGACGTATCGACCGATCACGGTAATCCACAGCGGATCGATCGGCTGATAACTCACCGAGGCGCTCCACTGGTCGGTCGGCCAGCGTGGCAATCGGGTGTGAGCCTCCAAATCGCGCGTGAGGGTATTCGTATACTGAGCCTGCACCACCATACCCTTCAAGAACTGCCGGTCGCTGGAATAGGTGTAGGACAGTCCGGCCTCCCATCCCTTCGTGGATGCCTCTCCCAGTTGCTGCGGACAGAAGCCAAAGGTACTGAACGGAGCGCAAAAAGTCGGATCAAACGTCGTAATGATGAGGTTGCGGTAATGGTTCCAGAAAAATCCTCCGGTCACCTTCAACTGCTTCGACAGAAAATACTGGTCGATCCCCACATCCATGCTCTGGCTTTTTTCCGGGCCCAGGTTGGGATTGCCGAAATTGGGAAAGAAGAGTTCATTCATGCTGGGCGCCCGGAATCCGGTGGAATAACTGGCACGCAGCTTGGTGTCGGTTTCCGTATGATAGTACCCGCCGGTGAGGCGATAGGTAGTGGCATCACCGAAGACATTGTAACTGTCGTGCCTGACGCCTGCCGTGGCAAAGACCCGGTCCCACAGGTTGAATTGCGCCTGCGCAAAACCGGCATGAGAACTCAGGATACTGTTGATCAAGCCGGTATCATTCTCTCCCTGTTGTTCGCGAAATTGATAGCCGGCGCTGAGCAACAGCAGCTTCGTAATTTGGAAATTGTGCTGCCACTCCAGGCGATTGGCGATGACACGCGTTTCATTGGGACTTCCGAACGGCGTGCTGAAGGTGCCGTCAAGAAGACTCCGCTGCAACGTGCCGGGCAGGAACAGCGACGCTTCCTGCGATCGCGCGAGCGTGAGCTTCTGCGACCACCAACCCGTGATCGGCTGCTCATAGCTCCCGCTGAACACATACTGCTGGCTCCGCATTTTCGAGCCATACACATCGGAAGGAAACGTCGCCGAGACACTGTCGAGCTGCGTATCGGAGTTCATCCAGCGCATGTTGAAATCGAGACGTCCGTCGTGAGGAAGGTCCACCCCGATGCGTCCGGATCCCTGCCAGTTTCGATAAGAGTCACGCTCGGTGGCACCTCGACGATAGTTGACCGCCGAAAAGCTGGAGGTGTCCCAGCGCGACAGCGAGAGGCTGTAATCAACGATGCCCTGTTTCCCTGACACCGTGCCGCCTTCGCGCAGAGAGGCAAACGATCCATATTCCATAAAACCTGTCGCGGAGAAGGGCCCCTGCCCTCGCTTGGTGACGATATTGATGACGCCGCCCATCGCATCCGATCCCCACAACATGCTTTGCGCGCCGCGCAGAATCTCAACCCGTTCGATGTTGTCCGTGGTCAGGTTGGCAAAGTCGTAACTGCCCAGGGTGCCGCTGTTCATAATGGCCCCGTCGATCAAGACCAACGTCTGGCTTGAATTGGCTCCACGAATCCGTGCATTGACCTCCGTCCCCGGTCCTCCACTCGAGAATACGGCGAGTCCCTGCGCCAATCGAAGCGCATCGGCCACATGTCGGATATTTTGTTTTTTCATATCTTGCGCGGTGATCACGTCGACCGCACTGGTGACATGACTGACCGGCACCGGCGTTTTGGTGGCCGAGACGACGACCTCCTCAGCCTGCACGACCGGTTCAGGCTCAACCGGTTCCTCGGCCGACGCAGAGGCCGTCCAGATCGGTGGGATACTCGCGATCAACAGCACCGCACAATAGACAGACCATTCCCTGGCAATACGCAACATCCTGACGTTCCCTTTCGCTCGAAGGGTTCAGTTGTAACAGCCGTCAGTTGGGTCTCCTGACTTGCGGATCTTTGTTTCCCTGCGCCTTCCCATGTGCTAGGCACACAGTGGCATCATGCAGGATCACTCCCCGCTTACAGTGGCGGCACCGTGATGGTTTTGCACCATCTTCCCCGACGCTGACGGCGTCTTCCTGACACTTCTCTCCCTGGTTGATCTCGCGCCCTGTTCTTTTCACGGGTGGGCCGGGCGCGAACCCCTCCCGCAACGATCGAATGCCTTACTCGTGACGCGGCAGACACTGCCGTGGCAACGTGATGCGCGGCAGCCCGGACTCAGGGTGCGCGTCGATCAACACCTCGCATCCATAGACCTCGCGCAGCAGATCCACCGTCATCACGTTCGACGGAGCCCCGAGTGCGCAAACCCGGCCTTCTTTCAGCATCGCGACCCGGTCACAATATTGGCTGGCGAGATTGAGATCGTGCGACACGATCACCACCGTCAAACCCCGCTCCTCTCGAAGCCGTCGCAGCACGGAACAAATCCCCAGTTGATGCTGAAGATCGAGAAAGGCCGTCGGCTCATCCAGCAGCAAGACCCGGGGCGATTGGGCCAACGCACGCGCAATCATGGTTCGCTGACGCTCCCCGCCGGAGAGGTCCGTCACCGCACGCGACGCCAGGTGGGTGATGTCCATCGTGGCCATCGCGTGTGCCGCCGCCAAACGGTCGTCGCGATCCTCCCACCCGAAACCGAGGGTCCAGCGTGACCGGTGCCGATGGGGAAATCGTCCCATCAAGACAGTCTCCGCCACGGTGAAGGGAAACATCTGTGCGCTTTCCTGCGGCACAAAGGCGACGGTGTGAGCCGTCTCCTGCTGAGAAAGACCGGCCAGATTGCGGCCGAACAATGTGATGTCCCCTTGTTGGGGGGATGTGAGCTTCGCCAACAATTTGATCAACGAGGTCTTGCCTGATCCATTGGGACCGACAATGCCGAGAATTTCACCCGCCTCGACCTGCAACGTCACATCCTCGAGTACCCATCGGGCATGCTGAACGCTGGGTTTGCCGTAACGAAAGTGCAGTCCCCGCACCTCATACGCACAGGCAGCATTCCCCTCTGCATTCCCTGCGGGAGCAACGATGACACTCTGCGCGCTAGCCCTGGTCATGCCAGCCGATCCTTTCTCCAGACCAGCAGATACACAAAGAAAGGGCCACCGGCCAACGCGGTGATCACCCCGACCGGGACTTCCGATGGCACAAATGCCGTGCGGGCAATGGTATCGGCCACCATCAAGAACATGCCCCCGACCAGTGCTGAAGCCGGTAACAGCAATCGATGATCAGCGCCTAGCACCAGGCGCACCGCATGCGGAATGATCATGCCGATAAACCCGATCATGCCGCTGAAGGACACGACAGCCCCGGTCATCAGCGCCGACAAGAGAAAAATAAAGCGTTTGGCGCCTTCCGTATTGATCCCCAATGACCGAGCCGGCTCTTCCCCAAGGGCCAGCACGTTAAGCACCCGTACTTGTTTCAACAGCAGTACAAGACCGAGCAGCAGGTAGGCTGAGAGCGCGACCAGCACCGGATAAGCCGGCGCGGTGAGAGACCCCATGAGCCAGGCCATCATGCCGAAGGACCGGTTCGGCTCCATGATCGAGGTGATGAACATGATCAAGGCGGAGAAAATGGCATTTAAAATGACACCCGCCAATAGCACGGAATGGATCGGCAGGCGATCAGAGGTCGCCGCCATGCGATAGATCACCAGCAGCGCCACGAGGCCGCCTGCAAATCCGCACACCGGCAACAACGACAGGGCGAGGATGGTGGTGCCGATGCCGAACAGAACGGCAATGGCCACACCCAGCGCCGCGCCGCTCGATACTCCCAGCACATACGGATCGGCCAGCGGATTTCTGAGCAGCGCCTGCAGTGCAACACCAACAGAGGCGAGACAGCTTCCCACGAGGAATCCTAGAAACACACGCGGCAGACGCACCTGCAGCAGAATGACACCGGTCGTTCGGAGCGCTTCGTTGTCGCTTGCAGGACCAAAGACGGATGACGACAACAGCGCGAGGATCTTGCCCAAGCCGATGTACTGAGTCCCGAGCTGTAAACACACCATCGCCAGGAGCAGCGCGAGGATCGAGAGCGTCCCCATGACCGCACACCAGCGCGAAGGCGTCAGGATCGCGCCTTGAAACGGGCAGTCATATTCACTGACTTGAGCATTGGTCTGCGCGATGGTCGGCGATGGGGAAGTCAATGCGGGGGCAGGTGACGTGGAGTGACCGGCCGAAGGCATCATGGCTGTACCGGCGCCGATTCGGACAGGAAGGCCTCAGGATGAATCACCCTGGCAAGTGCTTCCAACCCCTCCATGACACGCGGGCCGGGACGATTGAGCGCATCCGCCGACACTTCGCGAAGGCGGTTCTGCTGCACGGCCGTCAGCGTGGTCCAGCGTCGCCAGGCTTCCTGTTCTTTTCGCGGCACCGTCTCCACCGACCCGCGCGGAAAGATCAGAATTTCAGGATCTTCCTTCAAGACCGTTTCCATCGTCAGGCGCGGATAGGGCGCTGCCGCTTCGGAAGCGATATTGAGTCCTCCCGCCAGTCCGATCATCTGATGGATGTAACTGCCCGGTCCCACCGTGATGAGCGGCTGGCTATTGATGACGTACAACACTCGCGTGCGCGGGAGGTGCTCCGTTCGACGGCTGATCTCCGCCATCTGATTGCGCATAGCCGCAGTCATTGCATGGGCGGCCGTCGACCGGTCAAAGATTCGTCCCAACGTATGAATGTGCGCAAACACCTGTTCCAGCGACGTAGCTTCCAGCAAGAGGACCGGAATCTTCAGTTCCTCTAGCTTGGCCAGCACATTGGCGCGATGAAACTCCAGCGGCGCAACGATCAGTTCGGGCCGCAGGGCGATCAGTGATTCAAGATTGGGATTGCTATATCCGACTTTTGGTTTCGCGGCGGCAGCGGCCGGGTAATTGCAAAAATCCGTGACCCCGACAACCTGCTCATCCAACCCGAGTGCGAACAGCATCTCGGTAATACTCGGCGCCAGCGAGACGACGCGCGTAGGAGCCTTGGCGACATAGAGCTTTCGTCCCGCATCGTCGATGAACGTGCGCGGGGTAATATTGGCCATGAACGGCATGCCGGTCAGAATGCCCTGCTGGCGGCGTTTCATCACCGTGTCCTCTCCCTGGGAATCTGCAAGCGCGAATAGAAGGCAGGGCAGCAGGACATACCAGAGCGCTCCAATAAATCCGGCTGCGAACCGACGACGGTAACTGATTCGAACGGCGCGCAAATAAAAAAATCCCCAGGGCCAATATGGAACCCTGAGGATTGCACCCGCAATATCATCCTCGCCTATTCCCCAGCCCACGAGGGAATAAAGGGTCTCTCCCTGGGCAGGTCTTCTGGCTCATGGTTCATCCTACTCCCCGCGCCTTCCCGCTCACCGAAGTGAACAGTGGCGCCTGCGGGTTTCGTCCCCATTTACAGCGGCGGGACCGCGAGGGTTTTTCACCCTCTTCCCTTGACCCAAGGTGTGTCAATACGATGCAAACTCTAGGAGAGAACGGACAATCTTGTCAAGGTGAAACTTGACCGACTGGAGCAGCCCGAGCGAGTCACCCCTCGCGACGCCGGTCGCATGCTGCACGGCGCAATTCTACGAGCGATACCGCAGCTTCAGAATAAGAATGGCCAGCGTCAGGACCAGGGTCACAAGATTGGCCAGAATAATGGGCAAGGCGCCGAGCATGATCCCATAGATCAGCCAGAGAAAGACTCCGGTGACGAACGTGAGTAACATCCCCAGCGACACATCCTGGGCGGAACGGGTGCGCCAGGTCTGCTGCAGTTGAGGAATGAAGGCAATGGTGGTGAGGGTGCCTGCCAGCAACCCGATGAGCGTGACCTGATCCATATCTGCAACCTCTGTGGAGTGAGCAGCGCG
>VOPR01000089.1 GCA_009594995.1 Nitrospira sp.
AGCTTTGGTGGTAAGTTTTGCCTCCACTGCGCTGGCCATCGAGGCGTTCCAAGAGAGATTTGAGTGGGGAGATCTGAGCAAGCCCACCACGTTGCAGGGCCGAGTAATCATTCTGGATCCGTACGATGAGGCCGTGTGGCTCAACATCGCGGTGTTCGGCGGCAATGCTGAGAGCGGATTGTGGTGGCAGCGAGTCCATCCGGGAAAGAACCTCAAGTTCTATCCGGCCGACAAGAATGTGTGGGAGCAGCTGAAGTCGATGGCCCGTCCGCACTCCGGACCGGCGGCGGCAAAAGAAGTTCCCCCTGGTTCTCCGACCACGCTGGTTGAGTTCGTCGCTCAGGAAACCGAGCAGAATCACCGGGTGATCACCTCCGTGAAGAAGCTCAATGACAATGCGGGTGAAATGGGTAAGCCGAAGAGCATTTCGGCCCTTCGCTTGAAGGAATGTGAAGGCAAGACGGAAGTGGATGCTCCTTGCCACGCCGCAAAGACCTTGCTGAACACATCCCCGAAGACTCCGGATGGAGCCAATTTGCCTCTGCAGTATGATGTGCTGTTGCCTGATGGCAAGCCGCTTGCCAACCTGATTCCTTGGACTGCCAAGTACAATCAAGGCAGCGGAAAGCACTAAGTTGTAACAGGCTATTTGCCTGAAGCGAGAAGGCGGCACTCCGAAAGGGGTGCCGCCTTTTTGTTTGTGGTTTCGCGAAAGTTGTATTGGGAAATGTTCTGGGAGGGCCGTTACTCGTTCAGTAGTCGTTGTTGCAAGGCTGCGAGCCGATTGAGGGCGTCCAGAGGTGTCATGGAGAAGAGATCCATTTGCCGAACTTCCTCCAGCATGGGATGTGGCGTCGGCAGGGTTGAATCAAATTGTAGCGCCTGCTGAGTCTCAAGGATGGGGCGTGAAGACGAGGTCGTAGATTCCAATTGGGCCAGGACCGCTTTGGCTCGATGTATTACGCCATCGGGAAGCCCTGCCAATTGGGCGACATGGATTCCATAGCTACGGTCAGCTCCTCCCGGGATGATTTTGCGCAAGAATAACACTTTGCCATTGCGCTCTTGTACGGCCACGCAATAATTGCTGATGCCCTCCCGCAGTCCTTCGAGCTGCGTCATTTCGTGGTAATGGGTCGCGAATAACGTCCGCGCGCCGAGCCGCTGAGGGTCCTGGATATATTCCGCGATCGCCCAGGCAATGCTCAATCCGTCATATGTGCTTGTCCCTCTGCCGATTTCATCTAGCAGGATCAGGCTGCGTGCTGTCGCACAGTTGAGGATGTGGGCTGATTCCGTCATCTCAACCATGAAAGTGCTTTGCCCGCCGGCGAGATTGTCGGACGCTCCCACACGCGTAAAGATACGATCTACCAGCCCGATCCTGGCTTCGGTGGCGGGTACAAAACTTCCCATTTGTGCCATTAAGGTTATGAGGGCGACCTGCCGAAGGTAGGTGCTTTTTCCCGCCATATTAGGGCCGGTAAGAATATGCAGGCGGCTGCTTTTCAAGTCCAAGTGCGTGTCGTTGGGGATGAAGCCACCAGAGAGATCAAGGCGTTCGACGACAGGATGCCGGCCTTGAACGATATGAAGGCCATCACCGGTATCAACCGTTGGCCGTACGTATCGATTTAATGCGGCTGTTTCTGACAAAGCGGCCAGTACATCGAGGATTGCCAACCGGCGGCTGACCTCCTGGAGCCGCGCCGTTTCAGTGGCCAGGCGCGTTCTGAGCTGTTCGAAAAGCTCCTGCTCCAGCGCGGTGAGTTTTGCATCGGCTCCGGTGACGCGTTCCTCGAGTTCCTTCAGCTCGGCGGTCATAAACCGTTCGGCATTCACCAACGTTTGCTTTCGAATATAGTCAGGCGGCACCTTACCCAGATTGGCTTTCGTGAGTTCGATGTAGTAGCCGAAGACCTGGTTGTATCGAATTTTGAGCGACTCGACTCCCGTCCTGGCGCGTTCCTTCGCTTCCAGACCGGCAATCCAGCCTTTTCCTTCGCGACTCGCCTTGCGGAGTTCGTCCACATCCGGGTGATACCCGTCCTTCAAGATGCCCCCATCGCGAACTGAGACCGGGGCTTCAACCACGATAGCTTGTTCAATCAGCTCGTACAGGTCTTCAGCATTGTCCCAGGACACGGCGAGATCGACGAGGAGCGAAGCCTGGAGTCCGGACAGTTCTGTTTGAATGGCCGGGAGGGAGGACAATGATAGTTTCAGAGCCAGCACGTCCCGTGGGTTGGCGACTCCCAGGGACATTCGGCTGCACAGTCGTGAAATATCTTGGACGGTTCGTAACGCCGTTCGCAGGCGAACTCGCGTATCGATCTGTTGCTTGAGCTCATCGACGGCGGTGAGGCGCGCGTTGATCGGCGCACAGGTTACTAGCGGCCGGAGCAGCCACTCACGGAGCAATCGGCTGCCCATGGCGGTGACGGTGCGATCTAAGACGCCCAGGAGGGTGTAGGTCGAGTGGCTCGATGATTCATCCGTGCGACCGGCCGGCTTGACGAGTTCCAAATTGCGGATGGTGACGCTATCCAAGTGCATGGCGTCATGCGGATGTCTGACCCGCACCTGCCGGATGTGGTCAAGCGAGGCCGATGGTTGTGTCTCCCGCACATAACGCAGGACGGCCGCTCCGGCCTGGATGCCCAGGGTGAGCGTATGGCAGCCGAAAGCTTCCAGGGAATGGACGTGGAAATGCTCCTGGAGTCTCGTGCGACCTGTCTCCAGCTCAAACCAGGTCGTCGGTTGTGCGCAGCATCGAGGCCCGGTCACCTCGTTTATCCAGGGTTGCTCCTCCGTTGTAGAGCCCTCGGCGTAAAGCAACTCTTTGGGGTCGAGACGCGCGAGTTCGTCCAGCAGGGCAGCCTGCGCCAGTGGGCCGTGAAATTCGCAGAGCCAGTATTCTCCGGTTGAAACCTCAATCGTCGCGAGGCCGAATGAATACTCTTTGCGATCCGGACCAACGGTGCGGAAGCGGGAGGCGACGGCCGCCAGCACATTGGATTCTGTGGAGGGAAGAAATTCGCTATCGATCAGCGTGCCGGGGGTGTAGAGCCGGACGACCTCCCGGCGTACCAGGCCCTTGGCGAGTTTCGGATCTTCCACTTGTTCGCAGAGCGCGACTGTTCGCCCAGCGCGGAGTAACTTTGCAATGTAGTTTGTCGCCGCATGATAGGGGACACCGCAGAGCGGAATCGGGGTCTCACTGGACTTATCTCGGGATGTCAGCGCGATGGAGAGGAGCTTGGACGCTTCGATCGCGTCTTCCTGAAACATTTCATAGAAATCGCCGACCCGGAAAAACAGAATGGCATCGCGGTAGGCTTGCTTGATGTCGCGATACTGCCGCATCAAGGGGGTGCCGTCGGTGTCAGCCATCGGCAGGCTCTCCCTCAGCGGGGATGTCCGAAGATGTTCCTACACGGCGAGCGGCTTTATCGAGGGCCTGACGCAGACGCTCCAGATCCACTTCGGCTTCTTGCAGTGCCTTGGTTTTTCGCCGCAATTCAATGCGTCCACGAACCCAGGCAGGAAACAGCAGAATGCCCGACACCAACAGACCGACCCCGAAGGCGGCCAAAATCGGCTTATAGATCAGGATCGATGCGGATCGAAGCCCGAAAAAATACCGTAGGGTGACTTCCTGTTCCTGATTCTGCAGGAAAAACGACAGCGCAAGTAGCAGCAGCGTTCCCACCAAGATCAATCGGATCAATGAGAGGCCCTCCTTGGCCGGGGTAATTGTACACGGGTTTGTCGAACCACTCTAGTGGGACGAGACGACACCATGTGAGCGCGAAGCGCAATGAGCAGGCGGGAAGACGATGGCCCCTTGGCCGTGAGCATCGCGCGCCGTGCAGCCGGGGGGTGGTGTGTAAGGTGGATTTCAAGCCGGTCGGGTGGAAGACCTTCTCCCCATCGGTCGGCCCATTCGATGGCGGTGACAGTGTGGCCGTCTAAGTAGTCACCGAGGCCGGTATCGTCAAGTTGGGCGGCGGTGAGACGGTACAGATCCGTATGGATCAGCGGAAGACGCCCCCGGTATTCGTGGATCAACGTAAATGTTGGACTGCTCACGGCGGAGGGTTCGGCGCCGAGTCCGTCGGCGATACCTCGAACCAGTGAAGTTTTGCCGGTTCCCAGTTCACCGAACAGGGCCAGGACATCGCCTCCCTGGAGCAGGGTGCCCAGGCATTGACCCAAGCGATGGGTCTGTTGCGGAGAGCGAAGCACCGTCCGCCATGGCTTGGCGGCAGCCACAGGCGCCGCGCTCTTCTCTCGGGCAGATGAGGCGGGCGAAGGTGACGTCTTAGGCTTGCGTGGTCGGCGCGAGGGCATGGGGGATGTGCCGAATCAGATCGCGTGCAATCATGCCGGCCTGGCCGCATTCTTGCGCGGCGAGATCGCCGGCCAGGCCGTGAAAGTAAGTGGCGGTGCAAGCGGCGTCCCATGGGGCCAAGCCTTGCGCGAGTAACCCGCCGACCATGCCGGTTAACACATCGCCGGTTCCGGCAGTAGCCATTCCCGGGTTACCGGTCGGACAGATGGCTGCCATCCCGTCTGGTCGGGCGATCACTGTCCGGGCTCCCTTGAGAATCACGAAGACGCCGCGTTCGCGTGCAAAGCGCGTGGCCGTGCCGAGGCGATCGTCATTCACGGATTGGGTGGTGGCCTCTGCCTCCAACCTGGCCATTTCTCCCGGGTGGGGCGTGATAATCGGCGGTCGCGTGCATTCCGTCAGCAGGGAAGCTTTGCCTGCCAGGGCATTGAGCGCATCAGCATCGAGCACGCAGGGCTTGTCGATTCGCTTCACGAATTCTTGCACCAAATCGACCGTCTCCGGATGCGTCGTCAGGCCGGGACCGATGGCGACGGCATCCCGCGAGCCGGTGAAGGCAAGCAGGCGATCCAAGCCGGTACGCGCGAAGGTCCGGGCCTTTGTCTCCGGCATTGGCAGAGTCATGGCTTCGAGGAGTTTGGCTTCCAGGATGTCATTCACGCTGGAGGGGACTGCGGCCGTGACCAAGCCGGTTCCGATGCGAAGCGCGGCCATGGCCGCCATGGCCGCAGCGCCTGTCTTGCCGACTGAGCCGGCAATAATGCCGAGATGACCATATGTTCCTTTGTGTGAGGAAGGGCGTCGCAGGGGCAGTGCGGCGTGGGCGGCGGTGCCGGTCAAGAGCAGCAGCCGGCTGCCGATGGCGTCGACAAACGAAGGCGGTATCCCGATATCGACGAGCCGGACCGTGCCCGCGCAATCAATGCCGGCGCCGCAATACAGCCCCGCTTTCGGTAATCCGAATGTCACGGTGAGGTCCGCGCACACGGCGGCACCCAGCACCGCTCCTGTGTCGGCATGGAGGCCTGATGGAACGTCGACGGCCACGGTCGGACAACAAGCGGTGTTCACCGCCTCAATCGCATCACGATACAGACCGGTGACTGGGGTGGAGAGCCCGGTCCCTAGAATCGCATCGACGATAATATTGCATGCCGCCAGCCGCTGTTGGAGGGCCGCCGCGTCGGTCGGCCGAGTGGTGGCCGATGGCCCTGCCGCTCGTTGGAAACGCTGGTACATCGTTTTCGCATCGCGGCTGAGGTCATTGGCCGGGGCCAACGAGAGGACATGGACCTTGGCTTTTTTTCGCCGCAGCAGCCGGGCGATGACGAAACCGTCTCCGCCGTTATTCCCCTTGCCACAGAGGACCAGGACCGACTTCCCGGCAACTGGTCCGTATCGCGCTTCAAGCTGGGCCACGACACCTGCGCCGGCTCGTTCCATCAGAACCAAGGACGGCACGTGGGCCTCCGTGATCGTCCGATGGTCGAGTGCGCGCATTTGTTCGGCGGTCACGATCGGTATCATGGTGTGATTCGGTTCCCTGATCGGCGTCAGTCGATGAGGTGAATTGTCGTTGCCGCGGGCTTGTCCAGGTTAGGTGAGCAATTCCTTCATTTCGCGAACAGCCTGCACGAGTCCGACCATGACGGATCGGGCGATAATGCTGTGGCCAATATTGAATTCGACGATTTCCGGCAGCTTGGCCAGTCGTTTGACGTTTTTGTAGTTCAGGCCATGGCCTGCATTCACCCCAAGGCCGAGTTTGTAGGCCAGTTTGGCTGCCTGGGTAATGGCTTCAAACTCCTCGTCTTCTTCCTTGGACCGTTTGGCGTTGGAGTATCGGCCGGTATGCAACTCCACATAGGCCGCCCCGATTTTGTGCGCAGCTTTGATCTGATCGAGGCTTGGTTCGATGAACAGGCTTGTGGGGATGCCTCCATCCCTGAGCAGATCGACGATTTTCTGGATCCGGTCGCGGTGGTTGGCGACATCCAAGCCGCCTTCCGTGGTCAGTTCCTGCCGCCGTTCGGGAACCAGCGTGACCAGGTCGGGCTTCACGCTGAGGGCGATTTTGGCCATCGCGTCATCGGCGGCCATTTCCAGATCCAATTTGGTGCGGACAATTTCTCGCAACATCGTGAGATCGCGGTCTTGGATATGCCGCCGATCTTCCCGCAGGTGCACGACCAGGCCGTCAGCGCCGGCTAATTCGACCAGGATCGCGGCGGTCAAGGGATCGGGGTCGGTGCCGCCGCGCGCCTGTCTGAGTGTCGCCACATGATCGATATTCACGCCCAGTCGAGCCATTACGCCTCCGCAATTTTTATGACTAACGCCGGAGAAAGATTTCGGAACTGGTCGAAATTCATAGACAATTCTGTTGTTCCTGAGGCATTATTAACAGAAGAAGGTGGGGCGGAGCAAGGAGGCTCCTCTCAGTGTGCCGTTGTGCTCCGCGCATGCTCATGCCGGAGCCGCAAGCCACAATTCCCCAGAATTCTAGTGAAATTGACTCACTTTGAGGCCTCCATTAAAATACGCCCCTTTCAGAGGCATGGCGACTGAACCAGTTCAGCAGAGGACCCGCCTGTAGGAGTCTGACAAATACATGTCGATCAGCGACGGTTTTTACCGCATTAAACGGCTTCCTCCATACGTATTTGCCCAAGTACAAACCCTGAAGCTTGAGGCGCGTCAACGGGGCGAAGACATCATCGATTTCGGTATGGGCAACCCGGATCAGCCCACGCCGCCTCATATTGTCGACAAACTGATCGAGGCCTCCAAGAAGGCCAAAAACCACCGTTATTCGGCCTCACGCGGTATCACCAAACTGCGCCACGCCATTACCGGTTGGTATAAACGGAACTACGATGTGGATCTGGATCCCGAGACCGAAGCGATCGTCACGATCGGGTCCAAGGAGGGAATCGCGCATCTGGCGCTGGCCACGATCGGGCCGGGCGACGTGGTGTTGACGCCGACGCCGACCTACCCCATCCACATGTACAGTTTCATTATTGCGGGCGGCGAAGTGCGCGGGATTGAACTGCGACAGGACAGCGATTTCTTTGACGACCTGTTGCGCGTGTATCGCCAGACGCTGCCGCGTCCACGCATTCTGGTGATCAATTTTCCGCACAATCCCACGACCGCTGTGGTCGATCTTGAGTTTTTCAAGAAGATCGTCGCGTTTGCCAAGGAACACGATGTCATCGTGATCCACGATCTGGCCTATGCGGATATTGCGTTTGACGGCTATAAGGCGCCGAGCTTCCTGCAGGTGCCGGAAGCGAAGGATGTGGGCGTCGAATTTTACACGCTCTCCAAAGCCTACAACATGCCCGGGTGGAGAGTCGGATTTTGTGTCGGCAACCGTGAAGTGGTCGGCGCGCTCGCGAAGCTCAAGAGTTATCTCGACTATGGCATTTTCCAGCCGATTCAGATTGCCAGTACGGTGGCGTTGAACGGACCGCAGGACTGCGTCAAGGATGTCGTGCAACGGTATCAGAACCGCCGGAATGTTCTCGTCAACGGGCTGAATCGTATCGGCTGGCCGGTGGCGTTGCCGCGGGCAACCATGTTCGTGTGGGCCCGTATTCCGGATCCGTTCCGGCACATGGGGTCGCTGGAGTTTTCGAAGTTGCTTCTGCGGGAAGCCAAGGTCGCGGTGTCGCCGGGTATCGGGTTCGGAGAAGGCGGGGATGAATTCGTTCGCTTCGCATTGGTGGAAAATGAGCATCGCACCCGGCAGGCGCTTCGCGGAATCCGGAAGGTGCTGAATCTGGACGATCAGGAACCATGAAAACTGAAATAGGGGTCGGGTTAATCGGGTTCGGAACGGTCGGCACCGGCGTGGCTCGCGTGCTGATCGAGAATGCCGAACTGATTCGGCGCCGGGTGGGCGTGCCGATCAAGCTGGTTCGCATTGCGGACTTGGACATCACGCGCGATCGAGGCATTGCCATTCCGCCCGGAGTGCTGACGACGGATATTCAGCAGGTGTTGGCGGACCCGCGCGTGGATATTGTCATTGAGCTGATGGGCGGATATGACCTCGCCAAGCGCGTGATTCTGGATGCGGTACAGCGGGGCAAGCACGTGGTGACGGCCAATAAGGCTCTCCTGGCCGTGCATGGGGAAGAGATTTTCGCCGCCGCCTCCCGGCAGGGAGTCGACCTTGGATTTGAGGCGAGCGTCGGGGGTGGAATTCCCGTCATCCGCGCCTTGACGGAGGGGTTGGCCGCGAACAATATCCAATCTATCTATGGCATCATCAACGGGACCTCCAATTACATTCTCAGCCGAATGACCAGCGAAGGCCAGCGGTTCGATGTGGTGCTGGAGGAGGCCAAGCAAGCAGGGTATGCCGAGGCCGACCCTACGTTCGATGTCGCGGGTATTGATTCGGCACACAAGTTGACGATCATGGTCAGTCTGGCCTACGGGACGCCCGTCAATTTCAAAGAGATCTACACCGAGGGAATCACGGGGCTTACGCCGCTCGATATCGCCTATGCCAAGGAGTTTGGGTTTACCATCAAGCTGCTGGCGATCGCGAAGTATTCCGACGGAGAGATCGAGGCGCGTGTGCATCCGACCATGGTTCCATCCGCATCCCAGATCGCCAAAGTAGATGGGGTGTACAACGCGATTCAGTTGGTCGGCGATGCGGTAGAGGACGTGGTGCTCTATGGCCGTGGCGCGGGATCGATGCCGACGGGTAGCGCCGTGGCGAGTGATGTCATGTCCATTGCGCGTGACCTCCTTAAGGATGCCACGGGTCGCGTTCCGCCTGCTTCGTTTCAGCCGGACCAGCGGCGGCCCTTGCGGATGCGGCCGATGGAGGAAATCACCTCCTTGTATTACATCCGATTCATGGTCCTTGACCGGCCGGGCGTATTGTCGCAGATTGCAGGCGTGTTGGGTCATCATGGCATCAGCATTTCCTCGGTATTGCAGCAAGGGCGCAAGGAAGGCCAGACCGTGCCGGTCGTCATCATGACGCATATGGCGAAGGAGCGGGATATTCAAAACGCGCTTCGTGAAATCAATCCGATGCCCTACATCTCTGAGCCTACGACGCTAATCAGGGTTGAGGGGCGGGACGAATGAAGGGCCGCTCTATCTTGAGAGGGTGGTTGAAGAGATCGTTATGACTCGCTGGCGTGGCATTATCGAAGAGTACCGAAAGTTTCTGCCGGTGACGGCTCAGACGCCGGTCATCACGCTGGGGGAGGGCAACACGCCCTTGATCCGCGCGGCGCGGCTGGCGAAGAAAATCGCCCCGGGTGTGGATCTCTATCTCAAGTATGAGGGAATGAATCCGACGGGCTCCTTCAAGGACCGCGGGATGACCATGGCCATTTCCAAGGCGGTCGAGGGAGGCGCACGAGCAGTTATTTGTGCTTCCACCGGCAATACCTCCGCGTCGGCTGCTGCCTATGGCGCCCGGGCAGGAATTGCCGTGTACGTGCTCATTCCGGCCGGGAAAATCGCCCTCGGCAAGTTGTCGCAAGCCATGATGCACCAGGCCACCGTCATTCAGGTTGAAGGGAATTTTGACCAGGCCTTGACGATCGTCAAGGAGCTATCTGCCACGTATCCGGTCGAATTGGTGAACTCGCTGAACCCTTTCCGGATCGAAGGCCAAAAGACAGCGGCAATGGAGATTTGCGACGATCTCGGGGATGCCCCCACCGTCCATGTACTTCCTGTAGGGAATGCGGGTAATATCACCGCCTATTGGAACGGCTACCGGGAATATCGGGCCGCCAATCAAACGACTCGCTTGCCTCGGATGATGGGATTTCAGGCGGCCGGAGCGGCGCCGATTGTGCTGGGCCACGTGGTGGAAGAGCCGCAGACTGTGGCCACAGCGATCCGGATCGGCAATCCGGCGAGCTGGCAGTCCGCCCTCACGGCCGTGAAGGAATCGTCGGGCGCGATCGATATGGTCACGGATGAAGAAATCTTGCATGCCTATGCCTTGGTGGCGAGAGAAGAAGGCGTCTTTTGTGAACCGGCTTCTGCCACATCAGTTGCCGGTGTGATTAAGTTGAGCCAAGCCGGACAATTAAAGGAAGGTGCTACGGTCGTGTGTACATTGACCGGGCACGGTTTGAAGGATGCCGATACGGCGATCGGTATTTCACGTCAGCCTCAAACGGTGAAAGCCACCCGCGATGATGTGGCCCGCCTCCTTCATGTCTGATTACCTCAGGAACATTGCATGAAATATTTGATCCTGCATGCCGACGGGATGGCAGACCTTGCGTGTCCGGAACTCGGTGGGAGCACGCCGCTTCAGGCGGCGAAGACTCCCTATCTTGACCAGATTGCTCAACGCGGGGAAGTAGGGCTCTTAAGCCTTCCTTCCGACGCGGGTACCGTGGGCAGTGATGTCACCAGTGTTGCCGTCCTTGGATACGATCCCAAGAAATATTATCCCGGCCCGGGTCCCCTGGAGGCGGCTGGCCTTGGGGTGACGGTGGGCGAGCAGGACGTGGTGTTCCGTTGCACCATGGTGACCGTGCGTGGGGAGTCCGCCTCCGGAAGCAAGGATCGAGCAGCCGACATCAAGAAGCTGGGATCGCATGTGATCATGGAAGATGCGACCGCCGGGCTCATTGAGACGGACCAGGCCAGGGAGTTGGTTGAAGCGGTCAACGAACAGCTGGGGTCGGAGAGTATTCAATTTTATCCTGGGTCCGGTCATCGGCACCTCATGGTGTGGGTGGGAGGAAAATCGCGCGCGACCTGCGTGGATCCTCAGCAGCTCGTCGGACAATCGATCGCCGAAGGCTTGCCGAGCGGCGATGGCGCTGATGTGTTGCGGAAAATCATGGACGCCTCGTTTTTTATTCTCCGCGATCATCCGGTCAATGAAGAGCGTGAACAAGAAGGGCTCAAGCCGGCCAACTGCCTCTGGTTGTGGGGGCAGGGACGAGCTCCCTTGTGGCCGCCTTTGCCGGAACGGTACCAGATGACCGGTGCGGTCGTTTCATCCAGTGACATGCATCGTGGTGTCGGCCTCTGCGCTGGATTAGATGCGTCCGAGCTGCCGCCCGATAGTGGCGAAGAATCGGACAAATTCGCCGGTTGTGTGAACGCGGTCG
This sequence comes from Nitrospira sp., assembly GCA_009594995.1. Classification (GTDB taxonomy): domain Bacteria; phylum Nitrospirota; class Nitrospiria; order Nitrospirales; family Nitrospiraceae; genus Nitrospira_A. The sequence goes on from VOPR01000089.1 coordinate 11,476, forward strand.
TCCAGGAGCTGGCGAAGAAAGATTTCGTCTATCTTCATGCCGGGTTGTCGGATGATGTGTTGCATGCCACCAATGTGCGCGACAAGGTTCAGGCCATCGAACGCTTCGATGCCCAGGTGGTCGGGCCGGTTCTCGCAGCCTTGGCCAAGTATCCGGCCTATAGGTTGCTGGTGGTGTGTGATCCCGGTCTGGCAAAGAGGGACGGCTCAGCGCCTCCGATTTTGTACGCGCTGTGTGACGGCGCAGCCCAGCCACAGGCTGGTTCTACGACGCGGTTTCACGAACAGGATAAGAATATTGCCGGGACTGCGCCTCGCGACGCTACCAAACTGATGATGCGGCTATTTCCGCGGGGAGCCTGAGATTTGTGGCACTGATCGTTCAGAAATACGGCGGTACCTCGGTCGGAAACATTGAGCGGATTCATCGCGTGGCCGAGCGGGTCGAGCGTGCGCAGAAAGATGGGCATCAGGTCGTCGTGGTGCTGTCGGCGATGAGCGGAGAAACAGATCGGCTGCTCAAGCTGGCGCACGAGGCGACGAGTTCCCCGGATGAGCGTGAATTGGACATGTTGCTCTCAACTGGAGAGCGAGTGACCATTGCCTTGTTAGCCATGGAGCTTCGGGGAAGAGGCGTGAACGCCCGTTCCTTCACGGGGCGGCAGGTCGGCATTCATACTGACAGCGCGCATACCAAAGCGAGAATTTCCCGTGTCACAGCTGAACGTATCAAAGAAGCACTCGCTGGAGGGGTCATTCCTGTTGTTGCAGGCTTTCAGGGGATTAACGCCAGCTCGGATGTCACGACGCTGGGACGGGGCGGGTCCGATTTGACGGCTGTGGCGTTGGCCGCAGCGCTCAAGGCTGATCGGTGCATTATCTATACAGACGTCGACGGGGTGTATACGGCCGATCCGAATATCGTGCCGGCTGCGCGCCGCCTCGATAAGATTTCCTATGAAGAGATGCTGGAAATGGCAAGCCTCGGCGCCAAGGTGCTGCAGAGCCGCTCGGTTGAATTTGCAGCGAAGTATTCCGTTCCGGTCGAAGTCAATTCAAGCTTCAAGGAAGGAAAGGGAACGCTCGTGACACGTGAAGATGCCGATATGGAAGGGGTCATGGTGTCGGGTGTGACGGGTGACCGCAATCAAGCCAAGATTACGATTGTCGGCGTGCCGGATCGCCCGGGTATCGCCGCGCGAGTGTTCGGCTCTGTGGCGAATGCCAATATCGTGGTGGATATGATCATCCAAAACGTCAGTCAGGCATCCATGACCGACATTTCATTCACGGTGCCGAAGCCGGATCTGCGTAACGCCGTTGATCTCGTCCAGCGTTTGTCCCAGGAGATCGGTGCCCGGTCGGTTGCGGTGACCGAATCCATCGCCAAAGTGTCGCTGATCGGGGTGGGTATGCGGTCGCACTCCGGCGTGGCGGCGAAAATGTTCGAGGTGCTGTCGCGCGAGGGCGTGAACATCATGATGATCAGCACATCGGAAATCAAAATCTCCTGCGTCATCGAAGAAAAGTATTTGGAATTGGCCATGCGCACGCTCCACACGGCGTTCGGTCTAGATCGCGTGTCGGCCCCTGCGCTGGGTTGATCACCAGTAGGAAATACGTTCGCCGGCCTGACAGGCACCTCGACAGGCCGGGGATGGCCTTGTTACTCTCACTCTCATGAAATCTCGCAAGACAGCATCACGTCGGTCTCGCGCCCCGGAATCGGTTGCGGTGCCGACGCTCACTTCCGCGCAGGCGTCCGTGCTGGAGATTTATGATACGACGTTACGTGATGGCGCTCAGGCGGAAGACGTAAGTTTCTCCGTCGAAGATAAGCTTCGCGTCGCGCAACAGCTCGATGAGCTCGGCGTGCATTTCATTGAGGGCGGATGGCCGGGAGCCAATCCTAAAGACATTGAGTTTTTTCGGGCAATCAAGACCATTCCCTTCAAAAACGCGACCATTGTAGCGTTCGGCTCAACGCGCAAGGCCAGCAACCCGGTTCGCAAAGATAAAAACCTTCAGGCACTCCTGGATTCGGGCACGCCGACCATTACGCTTTTCGGCAAGAGTTGGTCGTTTCAGGTGACCGACGCGCTGGGGATTGCACTCGCCAAGAATTTGGAACTCATCGAAGATTCTATTCACTACTTGCGATCAAAGGATCGGCGTGTGTTCTACGACGCTGAACACTTTTTCGACGGGTACAAAGCCAATCCCGACTATGCGCTGCAGACGATCCGTCGGGCGATTGCCGGCGGCGCCGAGCGGGTCATTCTGTGCGATACGAACGGCGGGACGATGCCGTGGGAGATCCGTGAAATTTGCCGGGTGGTAAAGCAGGAGTGCCCCGTGCCGTTAGGAATCCATGCGCACAATGACAGCGAAATGGCCGTGGCCAATTCGCTGGTGGCGGTAGAGTCGGGGATTTTGCAAGTCCAGGGCACGATTAATGGAATCGGCGAGCGATGCGGCAATGCGAATCTTTGCTCCATCATTCCCAACTTGCAGTTGAAGATGCAGCGGCCCGCTCTCGGAGACAAACTCACCCGCCTGAAGGATGTGTCGGGGTTTGTGACGGAAATCGCCAACCTGATGCCCAATAAGCGGCAACCCTATGTCGGGGATGCGGCGTTTGCGCACAAGGGCGGTGTGCATATTCATGCGGTGCTCAAAAATGCCGCCACCTACGAACATATTGATCCGGCTGAGGTCGGAAATCGTCGTCGGATCCTGGTTTCGGATTATGCCGGTCGCAGCGGATTGATGGAAAAGGTCGAGGCCTACGGCATTTCGTTGACCAAGAATCATGCGAAGTTGCAGGAGCTGGTTGAAACGCTCAAGGAGCGAGAAAGTCAGGGCTATCAATTCGAAGGCGCCGAAGGATCCTTTGAATTGTTGATGCGCAAAGCCATGGGGAGCCATCGCCCCTCCTTCCAGCTCTTGGGGTTTAGGGTGATCGTCGAGAAAAAACAAGAGCATGGGCTGCTCTTGTCTGAAGCGACGGTAATGGTGCAAGTCGGTGATGTGGTCGAACACACGGCGGCGGTGGGTGCCGGACCGGTGAACGCGCTCGACCATGCGTTGCGTAAAGCGCTGGAGAAGTTTTACCCGCAGCTTCGTGACGTGAAGTTGCTCGACTATAAGGTTCGTGTGCTGTCTGCCGACAAGGGCACAGAATCGAAGGTGCGGGTCTTGATCGAATCGGGAGATCACAAGGACAAGTGGGGCACGGTGGGTGTATCCGAAAACATTATGGAAGCCAGCTGGCAGGCGCTGGCGGACAGCATCGAGTATAAATTGCTGCTAGCCGGTCGCTGAGGCGTTTTTACCTCCAGTGGGCGCACATAATCCTTGACAGGCCAGATAACCTCACGTAACTTATGGG
>VOPR01000065.1 GCA_009594995.1 Nitrospira sp.
CAGCTTCACCTACAGAGCATCAAGTGCATTCAGCGGCAGCGACAGTTTCACCTACCGGGCCCGGGACGGAGGGCTCTTCTCGAATGTTGCCACGGTAAGGATCGATGTGACCCCGGTGGCGGACACTATTACCTGGACGGGGGCGGCAGGCGATGGGCTGTGGAGCACGGCCGGCAATTGGGATCTCGGACGCACACCGGGGGTGGGCGATGATGTGGTGATCGCGGGTGGAGACACAGTAATTGAGTTAATAGGAAACACCACTGCAATTTCCAGACTGACGGCGACGGCAGGGCCACTTGAACTGACCAGTTCAGCAGGAGGAACGTTGGTGGTGGAGGGGCTTACCACGGTGCATGCACTTGACATCCGTCGGGTGACATTCCGCACGGGGCAATTGCAAGGTGACGCCTTAGGACTTTTGGAGAATGCCCAGGCCACCGTGACAGGAGCCACCAACTTAACCACATTGGTTCAGTATCGCGGCTCCGCGGCTGTTTTTGACGGCGTGACGGAGATTTCCCAGGTACGAGTAGGGGGGGTACCTCAAATCGTGGGCGAGCCGCAACTGTTCCCGGGGACCAGTGATGTGGTGCAGTTCAATGGCACGACTCAAATCCGCGGGGCGTTGCTGTTGTTCGGGCAGGGGACTCTGACGGGGACGGGCGATGTGGTGCTCGCGGGCACGCAACACCGGTGGCTCGGTGGGACGATGAGCGGCAGCGGCCGCACGATCGTGGATGTGGGACGGACGCTCGAGATAGCGAGTACCAATCCGGTCGGGTTAGAGCGGACATTGGAGAATCGAGGCACGGTGGTGGTACAAGCCGGAACCGAGGTCAACGGCCCCGGCAACTATGTACAGACGGCTCCATTGGGCCAATTGCAGATTGAGATCAGCGGGCCGACGACCTTTGGACGGCTGGCGTTGGGTGGCTCCGTCTCACTAGCCGGTGGACTGGGAGCGATATTGCTGAATGGGTTTGTGCCGAGCGATGGGGCGCGCTTTCAATTCATGACCAACGGCAGCCGCTCAGGCAGCTTTGCTACGACCAGTCTTCCGCCGGGCCTCACCCTTGACACGGCGGACCCCGCCGATCTGGAAGTTGTGGTTCAGTCGGTCGTGACGAGGGTGCATTGGATCAACACCGCCGGCGGGGACTGGAATGTAGCGTCAAATTGGAGCACCGGCGCTGTCCCGACGGCTGCCGACGATGTCTTCATTGACTTGGCGGGGGCCTATGTCATCACGCACAGCACCGGAACAACGCAGGTTAAGAGTTTGCGGTCTGAGCATCAGTTCAATCTCACCGGCGGCACCTTGACGGTGACTGAACCGATTCAGATGAACGGGGCACTCTTGTCTCTCGCTGGCGGCACGCTCAGGAATTCCACTGTGATGGGAACCGGCGTCAACGGCCGAGTGATGGAGGTCGTTGGATCCGGTACCCTTGATGCCGTCACGTTTGAGGATAGCAATTCGGTCATTAACGTGTATGTGGCTCCTGGAGCGCAGCTTACGATTGTGAATGGGTTGACTTTGAATGGGACAAGTGCCGTCAGCGGAGTGGAATTGACTATTGACGGCGGCCAGGTGATCGCAAGCACACCAGCCTCTGGTTCACAAACGATAGGAGGCACAAGTGGAGCGATATCGCTCAGAGGAGGCGGGAGCATCACTTCGCCAGGAGCCTCGGTGATTTTGGGGGCTAACATCAGCCTCGTCAGCGAACTAGGGGCAATCGGCTCGGCCGATGGTGGAATTGTGCTCATGGGGAATACAGGCGTGGTTGGAAACGGCAGTCTGAATACAATTAATGTTCGCAATATTGGTCACATTCAGGTGACCGGAAAAACTGGGCCTTCAGATGTAGGAGGCGTACTCAACGGAACCGGTTTCTTCTCCAATGAAGGCAGTATCGAAGCACAGAACGGTTCCTTTCTGAGTTTTGCCAATTTTGAGAATAGTGGTGCAATAAGAGTTCTTCAGCCCGGATTGAATCCCGTGGTTACCTTTACGATCACCGATACAACCCCATTGTTCAATCGTCCAACTGGAACGATTGAAGTCTGGAACAATCTCACGATGGTCCTTAACGGCTCCCTCTACAATGAAGGGAGAGTGTTTGCCGGACAGGAAATGGCACTCAGTACTCGCGGCGTGATCGAGGTCAGTGGAGACGTGACGATCGCGAACAGTTCAGGTGCCGGCATCTGGCTGCAGGATGGAGATATGAACGTGCAAGGAACACTGCTGAATCTTGGCATGCTCAACCTTGGGACGGGTCACATGCGGGCCGGGGACTATGCGGAGGAGCAAGGAAGCAGTCTGAGTACAACTCTAGGAAGTTTGAGCGACTTTGGTCGCTTAGATATTGACCGTGTGGCTGCGCTCAATGGGAGTTTATCGGTTGTTGTCACCGGACCCCTCACGATCGACGATCGTTACCGGTTCATGACATTTGATAGCCGAACAAATAGTTTTGAGAACCTTCTGCTTCCGCCAACCTTGTCTCTAGACGACACTGATCCAGGATTCTTGGAGCTGATGGTGGTGGCATAGGCCCTAAGCAGGTGATGCAGTTGGCGAACGGTTCCAACTCTTGATGATATCACGTAGCAGGCCCCAGCAGGGGATTAGAACAGCCACCGATGGGGTGAATGGTGTTGAACTCTGGAAGAGCGACGGGACGGCGGCGGGCACGGTCTTGGTCAAAGACATCAGCCCGGGTGCCGGGTCTTCCACGCTCACCGACCTCACGAATGCAGGCGGCACGCTCTTTTCCCGAGGGCCACGAACAGGGGGGGCCTTAACTCTCTGGCGCAGCGACGGCACTGAAGCCGGCACCATCGAACTGGCTCCGGGAGGCTTGGCGTTGCCGGGCCTCGCCAACCTAGGTCCGTTCCTGACGGACGTGAATGGAACGGCCTTCTTCAGCGCGGGCGGCACCGGCAACGACCAGTGGAGGAGTAATGGTACAGTAGCGGGGACCGTGACGGTTATGATCGGGTCACAACCGCAGGGCCTCACGAGTGTGAACGGTACGTTGTTTTTCACGGGCACCACTAGCGGCGTCGGACGCGAACTGATGAAGCTCGATGGGACCTCCAACGTCCTCGCCAACGATAGTGATTCGGAAGGCAGCGCGCTCACGGCGATCCTGGTCAGCAGTCCATCCAACGGCACGTTGGCGTTCAATCCCAATGGCACGTTCAGCTACACACCGAATAGCGGGTTCACCGGCATCGACAGCTTTACCTACAAGGCAACGACGGCAACCTCGATTCCAATGTTGCCACGGTGACGATCACGGTGGGATAACCCGGTTTCCTTGAACGAGGAGCACCACATGAGTTCAGCTACGAACGGTACCGAACAGGCGGCGTCCCAATCCGACCAGCGGCGCATTCACCTCGACGGCAGCCGTGCCACAACCTCCTATGCGAACACCTGTCATGTCGGCAGCACGAAGGAAGAGCTTGTGCTGAACTTCGGGCTGAATCAATTCTGGGAGCAGGGACAACCGGATATGCGTGTGCAGGTGACCAACCGGATCATCCTCAGTCCCTTTGCCGCCAAGCGACTGGCCTTGCTGCTTGGGGCGGTGGTGCAGCAATACGAAGGACAGTTCGGCGTGCTGGATCTCGGAGTAGGACCCGCATCAAGCAAGCCGGCGACAGCCGGCGATGGGCAGGGCGGCGCTGCCTGAACATAGTTGTCGTGTGCTCGGTGTCCTGACGGCCTGTCATGGCCCGGATGGGGGATTGGTTTATGATGCGACAGGATTCCGAACCCACGGACGATTCGAGGCAGGAAGGCCGCGCGCTTCTGCAGACGGTTCTGCCAGCTGAGGTATTGGCCTCGCTGACCGCCAAGGCGCAGACGGCGGAGCGGCTGCAACTGCTGCTTGAGCTGCTCTCGTCGGCCGTCGGGTCGAAGACCTATGAGGCGGCCACCCGTTCGTTCGTCACGGAGACCGCAACCCGCCTCCAGTGCGATCGGGTCAGCTTCGGCATCGTGACGAACGGGCGCGTTGAGGTCACGGCTCTTTCTCACAGCGCTACCTTCACTCGGAAGACCACGCTGGTCGGCGCCATCGCCGGGGCAATGGAGGAAGCCTTCGATCAGCGGCAGACCGTAGTCGTCCCTCCGCTTCCAACGACTCCCACGCAGATTCGACGGGCTCACGATGAACTGGCGCGCCAATTCAACTCGGTCGCCCTCTGTTCCGTCCCGCTCACGGATGACGGCCGTGTGGTCGGCGTACTCACCTTGGAACGCGGAGCGGAGCAGTCGTTTGACCGCGGGACGCTGGATGTGCTGGAGGCGCTGGCCGCGGTGCTGGGCCCGATCCTTGACCTGAAACGGCGCGATGCGCGTTGGCTCGGGGGCAAGGCTTGGGAAGCCTTGCGTGGGCAAGTCGCCAAGTTGGTCGGATCACGGCATGTCGGGTTCAAGTTGGCTGTGCTGGGACTGGCCGGGCTTATGGCATTTTTGTTTCTTGCCACCGGGCTCTATCGGGTGACGGCCAAAACGGTGCTCGAGGGGTCCGTGCAACAGGCGGCGGTCGCGCCCTTTCAGGGGTATCTGGAAACGGCGCCTATTCGGGCGGGCGATGTCGTGCAGGCAGGGCAGATCCTGGCGACATTGCAGGATCACGATCTGAAGCTTGAACGTTTGCGGTGGCAGAGTCAGCGGGACCAACTGGCCAAGGAATATCGGCAGGTGATGGCAGATCGGGATGCCGCGAAGGTTGAAATTAAGGCGGCGGAATTAGCTCAGGCGGAGGCGCAGCTGGCGTTGGCCTCCGACAAACTGAGCCGTACTAAAATCACGGCGCCCTTTGCTGGCGTGGTCGTGACCGGCGATTGGAGCCAGCGTTTGGGCACTCCCATTGAAGAAGGTCAGGTGCTCTTTGAAGTGGCGCCGTTGGACGGCTATCGGCTGGTATTGCAGGTGGACGATCGCGATATCGCAGCGGTGAAGATCGGCCAGACCGGCACGTTACTGCTTTCGTCCTTGCCGGAGGAGGAGATGCCCTTCACGGTGATGCAACTCACCCCTGTGTCGACGGCAAAGGAGGGGCGCAACTATTTTCGTGTCGAGGCCTCGTTCGCAAAGCCCCCTTCGGAGCGGCTCCGGCCTGCCATGGAAGGAGTCGGCAAGATCGCGGTGAACGCTCGCTCGCTCGTCTGGATTTGGACGCATGAGGTGGTGGATTGGGTACGATTGAAACTCTGGGCCTGGCTGCCGTGACGGCGCCTGAAACAGGCCATCCACTTCGTTCTCGGTCGCGCATGTGCCTCGACGTACCGACCTCGTACGTCTCGGCGCCTACGCTTCCTGCGGCCTTGTCGACGACCTGTTTGAGTCCCCGCCGACACGTCCCTGCGTTCACTTGCGCCGGGAATATTAATTGCTGACTGATTGGAGTAGATAGCGGGTCATGGCCGGTGAATTTTTCAGCGCCTCATGGTATCGCGTCGAGCGGGTGAAGCCGCGGCTGCGGAGTCACGTGCTCTTGGCCCGCCACCAGTATCGCGGGCAAACGTGGTATGTCCTTCACGATCGGGCCTCCGATCGATTCCATCGGTTTTCCCCTGCGGCCTATCAACTGATCGGGCTGATGGACGGCCGCCGATCCGTTCGTGAGATGTGGGAGGCTGCGACGGCCACACTGGGGGATGACGCGCCAAGCCAGGACGACGTCATCCGTTTGCTGGGTCAGCTGCATGCCGCGGATCTGATCGTCTGCGATGTTCTGCCGGATACCGGCGAGTTGAGCGATCGGGCCGATCGTCTGGCCCAGCGACAGCGCCTCAGTCGGCTCTCGAACCTCTTTTCCTGGCGAATTCCCCTGGGCGATCCGGATCGGTTCCTTACTTTGTTGTCGCCGCTGGTGCAGCCTTTTGCCGGCTGGGTCGGTCTGCTGCTTTGGTTCGCTCTGGTCGGAAGCGGGCTGGTGCTTGGGGCGCTTCATTGGCCTGACTTGACGCATGACGCGGTGGGACAACTGACCAGTCCCCACTCGCTGCTCGTGCTGTGGTTCCTGTTTCCGGTTATTAAGCTGCTGCATGAACTCGGCCATGGGTTCATGACAAAGGCGCTCGGGGGCGAAGTTCATGAAATCGGTGTGATGGTTCTGGTCCTGACGCCCGTCCCCTATTGCGAAGCGTCCGCGGCCTGGGCCTTTCGCGACCGATGGCACCGGCTGCTTGTCGGCGCAGCAGGCATGATGGTCGAGGCGATGTTGGCCTCGGTTGCGCTCATTCTCTGGATCAACGCGGAGCCGGGGTTGATTCGTCTGCTGGCGTACAACACGGTATTCATCGCGGGCGTCAGCACCGTGGTCTTTAACCTCAACCCGTTACTGCGCTTCGACGGCTACTACATGCTGATGGACTGGCTCGACATTCCCAATCTGCGAGGACGAGCCACGGCCTATTGGCGGTACTTGTGCGAACGGTATGTGTTCGGAGAACGCGAGGTGAGCCGTCCCGACGCGACGGTGGGAGAGCGTGCGTGGTTTCTCGGCTATGGCGCTGCCTCCATGCTCTATCGGCTGATGGTCACAGTGGCCATCTTGCTCTTTCTCGGTGAGCTTTGGCCGTTGCTGGGGCTGGCCTTCGCCGCGGTGACGGCCATCGGGATGTTGATTGTGCCGGCGGTGAAGGGGCTGTCGTCCCTCCTTGCCAGTCCCGGGTTGCGTCCGGTTCGGCTTCGTGCGCTGGGCGTGACCGCCGCACTGCTTGCCGCAGTCGCGTTCGGGCTGTGCGCCCTGCCGGCACCGTACCATACGATGGCTGAAGGGGTGGTTTGGGTACCGGACGAGTCGGTCGTGCATGCCGGGACCGATGGGTTCATCACAAGAGTCGTCGCAAAACCGGATAGCCTGGTTCAACCCGGCGACGTGCTGTTTGTCGCGGACCATCCGCGCTTGGCTGCTGATGCGCGCGTCTGGGCGGCGCGCGTGAACGAGCTGACGGCTCGGTATGCGGAGCAGCGCCCGGTCGATCTGGTGAAGGCCGCGATTATCGAAGAAGAACGTGCGTACGCGCGGAACTATCTGGCGCAGATCCAGCGTCGGCTCGATGAGTTGGTGATTCGAAGCCGTGTGGCGGGGCAGTTCGTCCTGCCGGCACCGCAGGATCTGCCGGGGCGGTTCGTCAAGCAAGGCGAGGTGCTCGCGCATATCGTCGATCGACGACGACTGATGGTGCGAGCGGTGGTACCCCAAGCGGATATCGATCTCGTAAGGACTCAGCTGGGAGAGGTGCAGGTTCGGCTGGCCGAACGTCTGGAGGATATGTATCGAGCCTCCATGGTGCGGTTGGTGCCGGCTGCAATACAGAACCTTCCGCATGCCGCGCTGGGAACGGAGGGGGGCGGGGCGGTGGCCGTCGATCCGACGGATTCGCAAGGCTTGAAGACCGTTCAGCGCTTGTTTCATGTGGATCTACGGGTGCCCAACGAGTCGGAGCTGGTCCATGCAGGCGAACGCGTGTACGTTCGCTTCAGTCATGGGTGGACACCGTTATCGACGCAGTGGTATCGGCAGGTGCGGCAACTGTTCTTGACGCGATTCAATGTTTAGTCCCGTCTTTCCAGAGCAGATTCAGGGCGCGGCCTACCCTGAACGGGCGATTCCGACGCTCCCCTGGCTCGATACCCTTGCGCAACGGTCGGCCGGGCCGCTTTTGCGCCACTGGCGGAATGTCTGCTTTTCCACCCACGACATCGTCGATCGAGTGGCGGGCCTTGCGATGGCGTATGAACGACTGAAGGACACCGACTTGCAACCTGCAGCCCAGTTACTCCGCGCTGCACTGGCCAGGGACGGACTCACCGATGCGCTCGTTGCGGAATCCTTTGCGCTGGTTCGGGAAACTGCCGCACGGCTGCTGGGGCAGCGGCATTTTGATGTGCAGGTTGCCGGGGGATATGCGTTGCTCCAGGGGCTGGTCGCCGAAATGCAGACGGGTGAAGGGAAAACGCTTACTGCGACGCTGCCGGCCTGCACCGCTGCCTTGGCAGGGTTGCCCGTGCATATCGTGACGGTGAACGACTATCTTGCGACGCGGGACGCGGAGTTGATGGGGCCGGTCTATCGGGCTCTGGGTCTATCGGTCGGCGTCATCGTGCACGGGCTCGCACCGGATGCCCGCCGCGCTGCCTATGCGTGTGATGTGACGTACTGCACGAATAAGGAACTGGTCTTCGATTACCTGAAGGATCGCTTGACGGCCGGTCGGCCATCCAATCCGATCCACCGCCGCCTGCACCGCGTGGCAGCGGGTGCTTTTTCCGGCGACGGGTTGCTGCTACGCGGACTGTACTATGCCATTGTCGACGAAGCGGACAGTGTGTTGGTGGATGAGGCGCGGACGCCCCTGATCATCGCCGGTCGAGGAAACGATGCGGACGAACGTACGGTGTATGAGCAAGCGCTCGATGTGGCACGACGACTCCGCTGCGGGTCGGAGGTCACGATTGATCGTCACGCGCGCCGGGTTCGATTGACGGAAGCCGGCATCGGTCGTACAGCGGAGCTCACCAGCTCGCTGGGCGGGGTGTGGCGGGGCCGGGGACGCCGCGAACATCTGATCGAACATGCACTGTCGGCTCTTTATCTGTTCGACCGGGACACCCACTATGTCGTTCATGATGCAACGATCCAGATCGTCGATGAGTATACCGGACGTGTGATGGCCGACCGATCCTGGGAACGGGGGCTGCACCAGATGATTGAGGTCAAGGAAGATTGCCCGCTGAGTGACCGGCAGGAAACGCTCGCACGTATCAGCTATCAGCGGTTCTTCCGCCGCTATCTCCGGCTCGCCGGAATGACTGGAACGGCGAGGGAAGTGGCCGGGGAGTTCTGGTCTGTCTATCGTTTGGGGGTCGCGACCATTCCAACGCATCGGCAGGTCCTGCGCTGTGGCGCGGGGGATCGTGTGTTTGTTGAAGCTGATGCGCGGTGGCAGGCGGTGGTCGAAGCGGTGGCAGCTCAGTATGCCCAAGGACGCCCGGTCTTGATCGGCACGAGGTCGGTGGCTGCCTCGGAACGTCTCAGCCTCTTGCTGCTCAAGGCGGGGTTGCCCCATCGCGTGCTGAATGCGAGGCAGAATCGGGAAGAGGCGGACATCATTGCAGAGGCCGGAGAGCCAGGACGGATTACTGTCGCCACCAACATGGCCGGCCGTGGTACGGATATTCACCTTGGCGTCGGGGTGGCCGATCGGGGAGGATTGCACGTCATCGCGACCGAACGTCACGATGCCGGCCGCATCGACCGGCAATTGTTCGGTCGCTGCGCCCGGCAAGGTGATCCCGGATCCTGTCAAACCCTGGTCTCATTGGAAGATGATCTCGTGGTGGCTCATGCGGGTCGAATCGGCCGAGGGCTTGCGCGACAGGCGCTTCGACTGGGATGGCACTGGCCGGCCTTGCGAGTGGTGCGCCAGGCGCAGCGCCGCGCGGAGCGTCTGCATGCTCGGATGCGGGCGGCCGTATTGAAGATCGACGATCAGTTGGAATCCACCCTGGCGTTCGCCGGGCGGTCGGAATAGACACCGCGTCTTGATGGGCGAGCGATCAGTATAGGATATGGGGTGACATATGTCCGACGAAGGGGTCCCGTGGGGCAACCCTCACAGGCAGCAAGTGATGGCGACGTTCTGGCTGAGGGTTTGTCACGCGGAAAACCGGCTGTGAGGGAGTGTGTGATGCGAGGATTGTATTGTGCTGTTGGTTTTGTGCTTGCGTTGACGATGAGCGCGATGCCTGCCTCGGCCGGTGACCTTACCTGCCTGATCCAACCATACCAGACTATCACCATGACCTCGCCCGTTGCTGGTGTGCTTGAAAGCATCACTGTCGATCGTGGTGATGTCGTCAAGGAGGGCCAGGTGCTGGCGACACTCGATACCAGCGTCGAGCGCGCGACCGGCGCGGTGGCCCATGCTCATGCCGAGTTGAGCAACCGGCGCTTGGCTGACTTGGAACTGAATCGAACCACGGCCGAGATTGCGCTCCGCACGATGAAAAGCCCGATCAACGGTGTGGTGGTCGAGCGGTATATGCATCCGGGGGAGTTTCCCAAGCAGGAACGTATTCTCAAACTTGCGCAGATTGATCCCTTGCGAGTGGAGGTCTATGCGCCGGTGGGGCTGCTCGGGAAAGTCACCGTGGGCATGTCTGCGATGGTGAAGCCGGAGGAACCGATCAAAGGCGAGTTTCCCGCCAAAGTGACGGTGGTCGACAAGGTCGTCGACGCCGCCAGCGGTACATTCGGTGTCCGCTTGGAGTTGCCCAATCCGGACTTCAAGCTGCCGGCTGGGCTCAAGTGCACCGTGCGGTTCAACAAGTAGGCGCCGGATGTGTTCCTTACCCGTACGTGTCACAGCAGGTCTCATTCTGGTCGTCCTGACGGCACTGCCCGCTAGCGCGGACATGGGTGCCAGGAGCGAATTGTCTTGCCTGATCAAGCCCTCTCAGGTGGTTGCTGTCGGTACCCCTGTCGAAGGGCTGATCGAGTCCGTGACGGTGGATCAAGGAGATCTGGTCGGTGCGGGACAGGTGCTGGCTGTGCTGGAATCGAGTCGGGAGCGGGCTACTGTGGCCGTCGCCAAGGCAAAGTCTGAACTCGAATCGGCGCTGAAGAGGACTCAAGTGCGGATGGAGTACGGCGCGCGTAAAGTCGAGCGGGCACGAGATCTTCGGAAAAACTCCGCCATTGCGCACAATGAACTGGATGAGGCTGAAACTGAATTCCGGGTGGCTGAGGCAGCAGCGCTGGAAGCGAAAGAGGAGCATGAACTGGCGCGACTCGAGTACCAACGCGCTGTCGCTGAGTTAGCGCTACGAACTATACGCAGTCCGATTGCCGGGCTGGTGGCGGAGCGTTATCTCGCGCCGGGAGAGTTGGTTCGGCAGTCTCCTGTGTTGAAGATTGCGCAACTTCATCCGCTACGCGTGGAGGTGTTTGCCCCGCTCGCTTGGCTCGACAAGATTGGACCGGGGATGGTTGCTGATGTGACGCCGGATTCCGCACCGTCCACCTCCTATGTGGCCACGGTTGAGACGGTGAATCGAGTGATCGATACGGCCAATGGAACGTTTGGGGTTCGCCTTCACCTCCCCAACCCCGATTACCATATCCCGGCAGGATTGCCCTGTACGGTGCGCTTTCATACACCGTAGCGGGAGCGCGCCTCCTTCCTTCCCAACGCCCTACTTTCCACCTGAAGCAGAGATGCCAGAGTGTCTGATGCGATTGAAGCCCTACTGGCCGAGGCAGGGGGCCAAATGAAAGGAAATGGTGAGCGACATGATTGATCGCATTCCTTCTGCGATTGTATTTCTGGGGATTCTGTTCACGACAGGCTTGTGCTACGGCGCCCAGCCGGATGCTCCGGCGGCCGGAATTGACGCGGTGACACCGCTGCCTGAGCTGCGCCTGAGCCTGAAGGATGCGATGGACGCGGCGATGGGCAATAGTCCTACCGTCCAACTGTTTAAGGAACGAGTTGAGCAGGCCAAGGCTGCGGCATTCACTCAGTTGGGGGCTCTGTTGCCAAATCTCTCCAGTAATGTTCGGCAGTCGCGCCAAACATTTTTTCTCGGCACTGTCGGACTGACACCGCATGTCACCAGCCCGTTTTCAATTTTTGATGCTCGGGTGAGTGCGACGCAGAGTCTCTTCAGCCTAAGCCTGATCGACCGCTGGCGTGCCTCGCGTGAAGCCTTAAAGGTAGCTGAACTGGAATCCGACACGGCCAAGAACGATGCGATGGGCGAAGTCGGTCTTTTGTACATGGAGGTCCTGCGGGCGCAGGCGACGGTCGATGCCCGTGAAGCGAATGTAAAGCTCTTGCAGGAGTTGGCGGCGTTCGTTCGGAGTCGGCGTGGGGGTGGAATGGGTACCGGCTTGGATACGGCTCGCGCAGAAGCGCAACTAGAGAATGAGCGGCAACATCTGACACTGGCTCGAAGTGAAGTTGAGCGCTTCAAATTGGGATTGATCAACGCTTTGGGCATACAATTCGACATCCGATTGGTATTAACCGATGAGTTGAAAGCATCGGTGCCTCACGTGCCGGTGCTCCAGGAGGCCCTGATCGAGGCGATGCAGGAACGGGCAGAGGTCAAGGCTTCAAAGCAGCGGATCAAAGCGGCGGATCTCACCTTGCGCTCTACAACCGACGAGCGCTTGCCGTCGCTTGTGGCTCAGGGAGACTATGGCCTGATTGGCAATCGCATGCACAATACCGCGGATACCTACAGTATGGCGCTGATGCTGTCGGTTCCCATTTTCGACGGCGGGCAACGAGAGGGACGAATCAGCGAGTCGCGCAGTTTGGCTCAGCAGGAGTTGTTCAAGCTGGCGGTCGTTCAAAACCGAGTGACACTAGAAGTGCGCGAGGCGCTGATGACGCTCGCTTCGGCGAGGGAACAAGTTGAGATCGCCAGGCGTGGATTGGAGGCGGCGGCTTCGGAGCAAGAATTGGCGCGTGAACGATTCAGTATCCTGAGTTCTTCCAGCAACCTCGAACTCACCAACGCCCTGTTTTCCCTTGCTCGGTCAAGGGACAATGCGATCGATGCGTTGTATCGTTTGAATGCCGCACGAATCAATTTGGCTCGGGCGTTGGGGAAAATGGGGGAGGTCTCGTAGAAAGTACGCTCTTCGGGGCAGGGGATGGCGATTCCGAGTGACCGGCGAGTGATTATCGCCTGACTAGCTAATGGTGGCTGTGCAGAAACTCGGGATGGGAATGCTGGTCGTGGAGTTTGGACAGGTCGCAGTGCACGGCATCCGGGTGGCAACATTCTGTTTCAAGTTGGATGGTCAGGTGCTTGATCTTGAATTCGCTGGTCACCCGGTTTCGTATCGTATGAAGGAGGCCGCTGGTCAGGGCCTGGTCGTCTCCGTCCACCTGCACGTGCGTGGTCATCATGATGAGGCGCGGTTCCACGGCCCAGATGTGCAGGTCGTGGACGTTCTTCACGCCGGGGATGGATTCAATGGTCGCGGCGACCAGCGCCGGGCTGACGCCGGGCGGGGTGGACTCCAGCAGGACCTCCAGTGATTCTTTGAAGAGCGGCCAGGCGCCCCTGACGATCGCGATGACGACGAAAAGGCTCACCAGCGGATCGAGGATCGACCAGCCGGTCAGCATGATGATTCCTCCGCTGACGACGACGCCCAGCGACACCCACGCATCCCCCAGCATGTGCCAGAACGCGCTGCGAATGTTGAGGTCGTCCTTTGCGCCATGTTGCAGCAACAGCGCAATCGACAGGTTGGCGACAAAACTCACCAGGGCGACCAGCATCACCCATCCGCCCGGAATCGGCACCGGCGTCATGAGACGCTGGGCGCTCATGATCGTAATTCCGGCAGCGGTCAGCAGTAGGATGAAGGAGTTGAGAAAAGCCGCCACGATCCCAGCCCGGTGATACCCGAAGGTCCGGCTATCGGTGGCCGGTCTCGCTGTCAGCACATGCGCGTACAGCGCCAGGAACAGGGAGCCTTGATCGACGAGATTGTGCCCCGCGTCTCCGATCAAGCCGATGCTGTTCGTGAGGAAGCCCCCGACAAATTCTGCCACGATGATGACGGCGTTGAGGGCGAGCGCAAATCTCAGGCGAGAACGGAGTTCATGGTAGGTGTGAGGTACCATCCTATTGAGTGTCTCACGAGAGGCAGAGGAGGGCAAGCTGTTGCACGGTCTCGCGGCGTCTTTGCGAAGCGCGCCGTGCGGGATTGTTGGAGCTTGTAGGGCTGCCGGGGGGAAGATTGCGAGTGCGCGACGTCAGTGCGATGCGGCGAGAGTTTTGAGTTCTTCTCCCGTAATCGTTTCTTTTTCGAGGAGCACCGTGGCGGCGTTCCGTAGGATGGCTTCCTGTGTTTTGATGAGGTCGCGGGCCCGTTCATACTGTTCATCGATTAGAAGGCGGACTTCGCAATCGATCTCTCGCGACGTCTCCTCGCTGTAGTCACCCGGTGTCTGTGAAGGACCGGTCTGAAGAAACAGCGATTGCCGGTCTCGCTCCAGGCTCACCTGACCCAGCTTCTCGCTCATGCCATAGGCCTTGACCATGCTTTTGGCAATGTCGGTGGCCTTGCGCAGATCGTCCTGCGCGCCGGTGGAGACTTCACCGTAAATGACTTCTTCTGCCGCGCGGCCGCCCAGGAGGATGGCAATTCGATTCTTCAGTTCGGACATGGTCATGAGAAATCGATCTTCGGTCGGCAGCTGCATGGTGTAGCCGAGTGCGGCGATTCCTCGCGGGATGATGGAGATTTTATGCACGGCATCGCCGCCCGGGATGGACATCGCGACTAACGCATGGCCAACCTCGTGATGGGCGACCCGGGCCCGCTCCATTTTATTCAGCACGCGATTTTTCTTTTCGAGCCCGCCGATGACCCGCTCCACGGCTTCCTGTAACTCCGCCAGGCTCACGGTGTCTTTGTTTCGACGGACGGCGAGCAGCGCCGCTTCATTCAGCAGATTGGCCAGATCGGCGCCGACGAAGCCGGGTGTCATGGCGGCGATCGTTTCGAGGTCCGTCTGGTTGGCGAGGGTAATGGTGCGCGCGTGAACCTTCAAGATGGCGAGGCGTCCGATCTTGTCCGGCCGGTCTACGAGCACCTGGCGATCGAAGCGACCGGCTCGCAGCAGGGCAGGATCCAGGATTTCAGGGCGGTTGGTGGCGGCCACGAGGATGACGCCGACGCGGGAGTCGAATCCATCCATCTCCACCAGCAACTGATTCAAGGTTTGCTCGCGCTCCTCATGCGCCATCGGGCCGACCCCGCGTGCCTTGCCGAGTGCATCGAGTTCGTCGAG
>VOPR01000034.1 GCA_009594995.1 Nitrospira sp.
GGAGGAACGTGTTGGTATTGCCGAGGTGTCCGAAGGACATGGTCGGGCCCCAGCCCATGGGATACCCCACGGTGAAGACGTCCTGGCCCGGCTGCACATCGCCGGGGGCAAACGGGACCGTGGCGCGCAACTTGGCGCGATGCGCTTCGGCGACGCGATAGACGACGACGTCCATGAACGCGCTGTCGCCGACGAGATCGGCCGGAATTTCATGGAGGTCGGTCGTTAGAATGTGGATCTGTTTCTGAATGACGGTGCCGGTGGTGACATCCTGCTTTTCGGCCGCATGGCGGGCGGTGACAATGTAGCCGTCGCGCAGGTGAAAGCCTGTGCCACGCACCAGAATTTTCCCCGGTTTGTCCGGGGTGCGCTGGTCCTGCGTATCTTCCAGGACGCCGATGGTAGCCAGTTTGGCCTGATCCAGAGCCGTCGCATCAAAGGCTGCGGCCCGGGTGGCGAAGAGGCCTGCCAGGAACGAAATGGCGGCGATCGTCAGAACTGCATAACGCACAAGCTGCTGTGAGGAGTGGAGTGGGGAGCGTGACATACAGACTTTTCCTTTCGTGTGGATGCCGTCAGCTCTGAGCAGTATAAACTAGCGCCGGGGCCGGATGAAATGTGGTTGTGACGATGCGCGATGGTATCAGGGGTTGAGCTGGGCTATACTGATCAAATGATGAAAATACTCCAGTGTCTGATGGTCGGGATTGCGGTTGTGGTCTCCGGTTGCGCGACGTCGGTGATCCCGGAGTCGCTGGAACCGCAGGTCGATAAGACGGTGACGTTCAGTCAAATCGTGGAGTCACCCGACACCTATCGAGGAAAAGTCATCGCCGTGGGCGGTGAAATTTTGAAGGCGAAGGCATTGAAGGGCGGTACACAGCTGGAAGTGTTGCAGCTTCCTTTGGATGACGACCAGGAACCGGTGACCGACCGGATGGAATCCAAAGGCCGGTTCCTCGCGCTCCAGAAGGAGTTTCTCGATCCGGCAACCATTGCCGAAGGAACGAGGGTCACGATCGTCGGGGAGATCACGGGGGCGTCGGTCGAAAAAATGGATGAGGCCGACTATCGCTTTCCCACGCTGGACGTCAAACATCTCCATCGCTGGGATGCCAGGCGGGTGGATGATCGCCGTTCGCCAGGGCCCTGGTGGAACGTGTTCGGTGGCGTCGGGTTCGGCGGTGGGGGCAGCCACAGCGGCGGCGGCATCAGCATCGGGTTCTAACTTCCTCCAGGCTACTTTTTTCTGAATCCCAAGAACGTTCCGGCTGCGGCTGCACCGGCCGACGGCAGGTAACCGGTCAAGAAGTGTTTCACGCCTTCGGCGCCATGTTGGAGCGCCGTGAGGTTGTGACTTACCTGCCGTTCGAGCGCGTTCCAGTCGGTCGTCCACCAGCCTGCATTTTTTAACAATGCAATGCCGGCAATGGCCAGCGCTCCCATCACCACCACCAGTTTGACGAAACGACGAAACGCCCAGCCGATAAAAAATCCTGCAATATAACTGCCGCCGAATCGTGCCACCGCGGGAGAGGCCATATCGGAAATCCAGCCTGCCGTGCCGGCCAGTGTTGCCATGCCGGCGGCCATGACTGTTTTGGCTTTCCATGGCGGGTCGCTGATTAAGGTAGCCGGCGCATCATCGGAGGGCTTGGTGGTAAACAGGTCGAAGAGGCTCATGGTCGTCATTCCCGGGAACGTTGAGGGTTAAGAGCGTCCGCCGGCAAAGGTGTCGCAGACATTGGGATCGCCGGATTGCAGGCCGCGTCGCAACCACGTGACCCGTTGCTCCGATGAGCCGTGCGTCCAGCTCTCCGGTTGCACATGGCCCTGTCCCATGTGCTGAAGCCGATCGTCGCCGATGGCCGCAGCGGCGTGGAGGCCTTCCTCGAAATCACCGGCCTCAATGAGATTCCGATTGCGCTGGGCATGGTACCCCCCACACGCCTGCAAAACAATCGGCCTGCAGAGTGTTTCCTGCTTCGAGCGCCGCGTCGCGCGCGAACACCTCGTAGAACCCTGTAAATACTGGTATTTCTCCTCCTGCCCCAGTTGACAGGATCATACCTAACACGTAGTCTGTCGCCACACGACATTCACCCATCAACGTCTACGCCATGGCGACGACGACCATCTACCTGTCCTCTACCTATGAAGATCTAAAAGACTATCGTCGCGTCGTGTTCGAGGCGCTGCGTAAAAGCGGATATGACGTCATCGCGATGGAGGACTATGTCGCGACGGACCAGCGGCCCGTCGACAAATGCCTCAAGGATGTGGAGCGGGCCAATCTGTATGTCGGGTTGTTCGCCTTTCGCTATGGCTATCTCCCCCCTTCGCACCACAACAACCCCGACAACTTGTCGATCACCGAGTTGGAATTCAGACATGCACTCGCGCTCAAGAAGCCCTGTTTGACGTTTGTGGTGGATGAGCACACCTCCTGGCCCCGCCTGTTCGATGACGCGCGCACGTCGGCGGACAAAGGCGAACGCATCACGGCGTTACGCCAGTACTTGCTCACGGAGAAGCTGGCCAGCCCGTTTTCTCAACCGCATGAACTCGCCGCCCTTGTGCTCGCCGCGGTCGCGAATCATCTGGCGAACAAACCGGAATCACTGGGTGCCAAAGAACCAGCCCCGTCGGCTGTCACCTGGGATATCGAGAAGCAGGGCTCCCCCTATCCAGGGTTGCTGCATTTCACGCGCAAGTACGCCCCCGTTTTCTTCGGACGGGACGCAGAGGTGCGGGAGATCCTGGATCGCATGCGACTGCCGGAGGGGCGGTTCATCATCGTGAGCGGGGACTCCGGCGCGGGCAAGTCGTCCGTGATCGATGCGGGAGTATTGCCGCGCATCGAACAATCCGGCCTGACCGACAGCACACAAGCGCTATGTCTCCGGTTGTTGCCTAGCCAAGGTCACGATCCATTCAGCGCGCTCATGGGGGTCTTGAATCCCTTTGCCACTCAGGCCGGACTGAAACCTGACGTGGTTGCGAATGAACTCATTCAGTCGCCGGATCGTCTCAGTCGGTACGTCCGTAAGATTCTGTCAGAGGGCACCGATCGCCATGCGTTGGTGCTGTTTCTGGATCAAATGGAGGAATTATTTACGACTCACAGTCCTGCTGAATCCAGGAAGTTCCTGCAGGCCCTCTATCAGGCAGCGGAGGACGGCCACTTGTGGGTCCTGGCGACCATCCGCAGCGACCATTTACACCATTGCCATGCCCATCCGGAGATGCTGCGGGTCTTGCGCGGTCCTGGTCACTATCCCCTGGGCCCGATCGAACCCTTCCTGCTGTCCGATCTGATCGCGAAGCCAGCCCGCTGTGCCGGTCTGAGCATCAGCGACCACTTGGTCCGCCGTCTCGTCCACGAGACCCTGACGAAGGTGGATGACGCCGCCACGCCGGATCAGAGTAACTTGCCGCTCCTCGCCTTCGTGCTCGATGAGCTTTTCAAGGGGCGGTCGAATCATGAATTGAGCGAAGATGTGTATAAGCAGATGAAGGGGGTCGCCGGCGCGATCGCGCAGCACGCTGCCCAGGTGGAAGCCGATCTCGATCGCACGCAAGGAGCCAAGGCAAACGTCCTGCTGACCAAGCTCTTTGAGTCCCTGGTTATCATGAACACCGAAGGTTTGCCCACTCGCCGTCACCCGCTGCGCCGAGAGGTTCGACAGGAGATGAACGAGTTGGTCAACGTGCTGGTGGGGGCACGGTTGCTGCGTACAGAAGGCGAGGGACCACGCGCCACGGTGTCGATCAGCCATGAAAGACTCTTCGAGGCCTGGCCCTCGTTGAAGGATTATGTCACGAAGAACAAGAAGCAGCTCATGGACCGGACGCTCCTGGAGCGACGCGCCCGGAAGTGGGTTGAGACGGACAGGCCGTGGTTCGATGGATTGGCATCCGGCCGGGAATACCGAGATTTTTGCCGAACAGGAGTCACTCTCACGCAAGAGATGAAGGAGTACCTCCGTGCCAGCCGCCGCGCGCGATGGCTACAAATGGGCGTGATCGGGATGGTGATCGTTTCATTGGGAGGGATCGGCACCTGGTTATGGAAGGAAGGGCAGCAAGGCTTGACGGTCGAACAGGCAATTCTGCGAGTAGCTTCCAAGATGACGAGCATTCATGTGGTCCCGGACATGCAGCCAGTGGCCGGCGGGACGTTTCGCCAAGGCGATACCCATGGTCGAGGGAGCGCAGGCGAGAAGCCCGTGCATGAGGTGACGATCAAACCGTTTGCGATTGGGAAATTTGAGGTGACCTTCGACGAATACGACCGCTTCGCCCTTGCGACGGAGCGGCTGCCGTTGCCCCATGATCAGGGATGGGGGCGTGGCCGCCGGCCGGTCATCAACGTGTCGTGGGACGATGCGAAGGCCTATGCCAAGTGGCTTTCCCAAGCGACCGGCAAGAGCTATCGACTTCCGACGGAATCGGAGTGGGAATATGCAGCGCGAAGCATAGCCAAGAACAACGATGACATCTGGGCCGGCACATCCAAGGAGGAAGAATTAGACCAGTATGCGGTGTTCCGAGCAGATCGCACGGCCCTAGTGGGTGAAAAGACGCCCAACAGGATCGGCCTGTATCACATGAGCGGGAATGCGTTCGAATGGGTCGAGGATTGTTGGTATGACAACTACACCGGTGCGCCGACGGATGGATCATCATGGGGTGAAGCCGACGGTTCTTTCCTGCCTTTGGGTGAAGCACCACCAAGTAGGTTCGAGGGGCGTACAGCTCAGTCTGGTGGAGAGTGCGGCCAGCGTGTGATCCGCGGCGGTTCCTGGAGCGACTTTCCGGTGTACATGCGTGCTTCGTACCGGCACTGGAACTACGCCGACAGCCGGTACAACACCGGCATCGGTTTCCGTCTTGCCCAGGACACCCCCTAACCCTGTGCGCTTTGTGCTGTGACCCTTTGCCTCTGGTGCCGAGGAGTTTCCGATTTCTTACATGATTTCTTGAATGATTGTGTGGATGGCTGATGGCTGCCAGCATTCCTCAAGCCGTGCAATCGTGCCATGAGCTGCTTCTGTGGCTGGTTCCGCAGCTCGACAAATTTCCACGAGTGCGGCGATTTACGTTGGGTGAACGAATAGAGGTCGGGTTGCTCGATGTGCTGGAGCTGTTGGTGGAAGCGGCTTATACACGCAATAAGGACGCTCCGTTGCAGCGCGCGAATCTCCGGCTGGAGGTCGTGCGCCACCTGCACCGCATTATTTTATGACCGGCTATTGGCAAAGGTGTCGCAGGCATTGGGATCGCCGGATTGCAGGCCGCGTCGCAACCACGTGACCCGTTGCTCCGATGAGCCGTGCGTCCAGCTCTCCGGTTGCACATGGCCCTGTCCCATGTTCTGAAGTCGATCGTCGCCGATGGCCGCAGCGGCGTGGAGGCCTTCCTCGAAATCACCGGCCTCAATGAGATTCCGATTGCGCCGGGCATGGTACCCCCACACGCCTGCAAAACAATCGGCCTGCAGCTCCATGCGGACCGACAGCGCATTGCGCTCGGCGGTTGACCCGCGTTGTTGGAGCCGGGTGACCTTGTCGGCGATGCCGAGAAGATTCTGGACGTGGTGCCCGATCTCGTGCGCAATGACATAGGCCTGGGCGAAGTCACCCGGCGCGCCCAGCCGCTGTGCCATCTCCTGAAAAAACGAGAGATCCAGATAGACCTTGTGATCGCCGGGGCAATAGAAGGGGCCCACGGCGGATGAGGCCGTGCCGCATGCGGATCGCACGGCGCCTGTGAAGAGCACCAGCTGCGGGTCTTCGTAAGCGCTGCCCATTCGCGGAAGGAGGGCCCGCCAGGTATCTTCCGTGTCTGCCAGTACCACGGAGGCGAATTTGCCCAGGCTGTCGCTCGGTGCGCCGGTCGGTCCTGGACGGTCTGGCTCAGACGGAGCAGTGATTTCCTGGACGCCGGTAAGGAGGTTGAGCAGGGTGAGCGGGTTGGTCCCTGTCAGAAAGCTTACGGCCAGGACCAGGACGAGGCCCCCCAACCCGATGCCCGCGCCGGACCGGGCAGCACCCATTCCGCGACGATCTTCAATGTTCTGACTCTCCCGCTGGCCTTCCCATCGCATGGTTGGACTCCTTCGTTGAGCGTCAGGGCTGACAGTCGTCTGGTGATAAGAAGATAGGGCCAACCGATGGAACCACATTTAGCCCAGTTGAGCAAGACTCGCCGGGCACTTCGCCTGCCGCATCGTCCACTGCAGCTGGGGAATGTCAGGAAAGCAGTGGTGGTGGGGAGGCATGGCGTCTCAGATTGACACATGCAATTGGACATTTCGGTACAGTCTCATTTCCCGCATCTTCTGACTAGACAGGCTCGGGACCGCTTCGTTAGACTTCAAGAATGTTGTCGCCTCTCACCAGAGATCATCGTCATGACACGTCCCGGGCGTGGCTGTGTTCATTGGCGCTGATCGGGTTGTTTAGTCTTCCCGGGTGTCAGCAGGCCCCGGGTACGCCACTGCCGCCGACCTTGAAGCCGAGCCTGGCTTGGCCGGAATGTCCAAAGATCGGCGGAATGTATGAACTGCAAGGTGAAGCCCTGCCCGGTTCAATGAATTTTTATCGGAACCGCGAGAACAAGCTCACTCTGAATGCCATGTTGGGAGTGGCCGCGCCTGCGGATCTTGCGCAGGAGTCGGTGCGGGTCGAGTTGGTGCATGACGACACGCTGGAGTTGGTCAATCGATATGATGGGGCCATCACCGCGCACCAATTGGATCTGCAGCCGGAAGATCGCGTGGTGTGTGACCACAACCGGATCCGGATTCACCGGACTCGCGCGGAAGGCGGCGTGGCCGAGGAACCGCTCCGGAATATCTCTGAATTCGCGCAGGAGTTGACCGTGGAAGGGGACGGAAGCCTGCTGGTCAAAACCCGCATCATCAACCAGAGCAAATCCGCATTTTTCAGCACCCCGATTCCTCCCGAGGAATATGCTGCCCGCTTCAGGCGACTCGACTAATCGTTACACAGTGTCCGGTCTCTTCGTCACCATTCAATCTTCGGACCCATGTCTGCTTCATTCTGCGCGATCTGTGCAGCCGCTCGCGGCATGACGGTACGTGATGCCCTGCAGAGTACCCCATGGCGATGACCGTGCGCCCTGTCCTTCGCACCCTAGCGTTCTACAAACCCTATGATGTGCTGCCCTGTTTTACCGATCCCGACGGGCGCCCGACGCTGAGCGGGTACATCGATGTTCCCGGGGTCTATGCGGCTGGACGATTAGATCGAGACAGCGAAGGACTGCTGCTGTTGACCGCGGATGGTACGTTGGCGCATCACATCACCGACCCCCGGCATTTGCTTCCCAAGACTTACCTTGTGCAAGTTGAGCGTGTTCCCGATGCGACGGCGTTGGAGCGCCTTCGGACCGGCGTGGTCCTCGGAGGGACGCTTACGCGGCCCGCACAGGCGCGCCTGCTGGCCGAGCCGCCTCATTTGCCTGATCGGCCGGTCCCCATTCGATTTCGAAAGCAGGTACCCACGGCCTGGCTGGAACTCACCTTACGTGAGGGGATGAACCGGCAGGTGCGACGGATGACTGCGGCGGTCGGTCATCCGACCTTGCGACTGGTACGGATTGCGATTGGCCCGATCACACTAGGCGATCTTCATCCGGGGCAGTGGCGGGACCTCACCAAGCAGGAAGTGGCCGATATCTTCCATTCGGCTTAAGATATGGACGCCTCCTGCCAGGGCGATCTCAACAGTGAATGCCCAGGCACTGCCGACGCGCGCACCATCGTGAGGGATGAGGGAGAAAGAGGCTATGACACCCTGTGATCGAAGAATGTTTGGTTTGTGCGGTCTGTTCGTAGGGCTGGTGGCTCTGATTCCGGCCTCGCATGCCGGCGACAACCTCATCATCAAACCGAGTCGGTATTCTGTGTCCGAGACCATCGATCGGATCGAGCAGGCGGTCACCGGAAAAGGCATGAAATTGTTTGCTCGCATCAACCATGCACAGGAGGCAAAGCAGGTTGGTTTAGACATGCCGCCCACCGAGTTGTTGATCTTCGGCAACCCCAAGGGCGGCACGGCGCTGATGCTGGCCTCGCCGACCGTGGCGATCGATCTACCGATGAAGGCCTTGGCCTGGGAAGATTCGTCCGGCCGTGTGTGGCTTTCGTACAATGCGCCGCAGTTGTTACGGGAACGCCATGGATTATCGGAGGAATTAGCTGGCCGGCTTGATGGGGTCGGAATCCTTCTCGATCGGGCCGTGGAGTAGCTGTCTCCTATCGGTATCACCTAGTAGGCGAGGCATCGTACGGCTTCGGTTAGTAACGATTCTAATCGTCCGATCTCTGATGCCCCTAGGTGCCTCCTGCAGGCTCTCGGAAAATTCTGACACATGCTGCGTGAAGATACGCAGGTGATTTTCTCGCTTCCTTGCATCTTCAACTGGATATGGAACCTCCAGCTGAGGTATACCAGGCGAGGCGAATGCGCAGTCGGGTCGTTGAATCGCTCTGGCAGATAGGGGGAATGATCATGTGGGAACGCGCGATTGTGATGGGCACATTGTCCGTTCTACTCCTGCTTGGTCTCGAGCTCTTACCCGCAGTGCCTGTGCTGGCCGCCAATCCGGACTCCGTTCCTGTCGTGGATATGCGGCACATCAAGAGGTTTGTGGTGGTCGAAGTGCAAACACAGGGAACGGCCGAGAAGCTTGGGATCAGCGGTGCCGAATTGACCGATGTCACGCGAGTCACTCTGCTCAACAAGGTGCCGGGAATCGCCCTTGAGGTGTCGAGTGGCGTCTCTACTGACGCTCCCGAGCGTCTCAATCAACTCGGCTTTTTTACGTGCGAGGTGTGGACGGTGGGCGATCAGTATATTGCCGCCTACCACGTGGATTGCAATGCGGGTTCGTATACGGCGCAAAAGATGCCCGGGAGTTTGTGGAATCAGGCGATTCTCGGGTATGGCCCAAAGGATGAAGTCTCTGATGCGGTCCGAAAAGGCGTGCGTGCCATGGTGGAATTGTTTGCGACAACCTTCGCCGGTGTCCGCGCGGATGCGGGGAGCCGGTAGAAAATGGTATGCGGGTTTTCTGCGCGCTGCCGTTGATGTAAACGTTTCCGCGAGTCTTATTCGCCTCTCCTCTTTGTAACCACCCGTTGACTCCTTACGAATCCCCTTTTTTCTTGTCTGCACCTGGCTGCGACATAGAATAGGGGAGCTATGCCTGATTCCCGCTCGTCTGCCAGCGCAGCGCAATCCCCTCATGGCATTTTGTTGTCAGGACTCTTGCTCCTGTTTCTCTTTCGCGTGGTGGCGCAGCTTATTCAGGCGCTCGCGCCGGTGTCCTTTCTGCCTCCCTTTGAAACGTGGCAGAGCGGAGCCCTTCCCTATCCAGCTCTCGTTGCGTTCCAGGTGGTGATTCTTGCCGTCTGTACACATGTTGTGCGGGGCGTGCTGTCCGGTCGTGTGGGTCGCTCTTCCAAGATGGGGAAGCGTCTGGTGGTGGTGGGATGGATCTACTTCATTGCCATGGCGATTCGCTTGCTGGTCGGGCTGACCATCGCGCCGGCCCATTTTTGGTTTGGCGCCACCGTGCCAACCCTCTTCCATCTCGTATTAGCAGCGTTTGTACTGGTCTGGGGCTCCTTCCATAGAGCCGAGGAGGGCCATTCAGGCGTTCTCGAGGCGAAAGGATCTCTCTGATGGCGCTCCTGCGGTACGGGACCTACCCCGTCGTCCTACTTGCCTGCGTATTCGGCAATATGCTGCTGATCAGGATGGGGGTAGGAGTGTTCTTGGCAACCTATGTACCTGTCACACTCGGCACGCTGCTCGTCATGGTGCTGGAGGGTGTGATGCCCTATCGCCTTGAGTGGCGGCCGTCACGGGCTGAGGTCATTCAGGACTCGACGTATCTGGCCCTCGTGCACGTCATGCTTCCCAAAGTGTTGGCCTTCACGTCGGCGATTCTCCTGTTTGAATGGTTCAGCGGGCAGGGGTGGCGGATGGCCTTCTGGTGGCCCAAGGATTGGCCTGTCCTGGCCCAGACGGTGTTGATGGTGCTGATCGTCGACGGGATGCGGTATTGGCTGCATCGTATCAGTCATGAGTGGGAGCCACTCTGGCGGTTTCACGCAGTGCACCACGCGCCCCAACGGCTTTATACGCTCAACGTGGGCCGGTTTCATCCGCTCGACAAGAGTCTGCAATTTGTGTTCGATGCGCTGCCGTTCATCGCGCTCGGCGTTCAAGAAGACGTGTTGAGCGCGTATTTTGTCTGGTATGCCGTGAACGGGTTCTTTCAACATTCCAACGTGGACGTGCGGTTGGGGTGGCTGAACTCCGTCGTGAGCGGGCCGGAATTGCATCGTTGGCACCATTCCATGTGCAAGGAGGAGTCGAATCACAATTATGGGAATCATTTGATTGTCTGGGATGTCGTGTTCGGGACTCGATATTTTCCGCCTGGACGAGCTGTCGGCACGCTTGGTTTGGTGAATCGATCTTACCCGGAGGGCTTCGTGGCACAAATGACCGCCCCCTTCACCCCCGGCCTTGATAAGCACGGGGTGTAAGTCGGACATGTCCAATCGCTTCACGGACCTTCCGCTTCAACTCTCCATGGCGCTTGCCAGGTTTCGTGACTGGAAGCCCTTTCTTGCGAAGACTGAACAGCCGGAGGCGGCTCAGCGAGCGGTGCTTCGGAACATTATTGAAAGGCACACCGGGACGGAGTTTGGCACCACCCATCGCTTTGCGTCGCTCAGGACGTATGAAGAGTTTGCCTGCGAGGTTCCTGTCTGTACGTATGAAGAACTGCGGGCAGGTATCGAAGCTCAAGAACAGACGCAGAAGCCGATCCTAACTGCAAGCCGGCCCATTCTGTTTGCCCAAACCAGCGGAACAACGGGAGCGCCAAAATACATTCCGATTCTCAGTGAGACGGTCGATGCGATGCGACGCTACCAGCGCTTATTCGCGTATGCGCAATGGCAGGGCGTGCCGACGATCTATCAGGGGACTGTGTTGGTGATCAGCGGGCAAACCATCGAAGGCCATTTGCCGGGCGGCACACCGTTTGGTTCGATGTCCGGGTTGTTATTCGATTGCCTGCCGACGGTGATTAGGGAAAAAAGTCTCTTTCCTGACGGTCCTCCAGCTGACGGCGATTATCGCCAGCGCTACTTCACCATCGCAGCCAGAGCTCTGGCTGATTCGTCCCTTTCCGTAATAGCCACGCCCAATCCCTCGACGATTCTCAAGGTGCTGGATGTCATTCGTTCCGAGTATTCAGCCTTGCTGGAGGCGCTGGCCGGCAAGGGCCCGGGAGATGTCTTGCTGCAAGCCGCGCAATGTCCTGTGCGTCCTGAACGCTTGTCGTGGCTCCGGACCTTGGTCGGGCAGGCAGCCCGTCTCGATTGTGCCACGCTCTGGCCGGACTTGCAGGCCGTGGTCACGTGGACGGGGGGGAACTGTGCCGTGCTGCTTCCCCAACTGCGATCGCTCCTGCCAGCACAGACTCGCATCATTGAAATGGGCTATCTCTCCAGCGAATGTTTGGGGACAGTGAATGTGGATGTGTTGAGCAACCGATGCGTGCCGACTCTACATGAGAACCTGTTCGAGTTTGTTGATGTCAGTGGTGACGTGCCGGGACGTGAGCCGGTCTTGCTCCATCAGCTTGAGGCGGGGCGCAAGTACTCCGTGATTGTCACGACCTCGAATGGTCTGTACCGGTATGCGATGAACGATTTTGTTGAAGTCACGGGGCGGTTCAACCAAACGCCCACGCTTCGGTTTGTTCAAAAGGGAAAGGGCGTCACTAACATCACCGGAGAAAAGCTCTACGAGCATCAGGTCATCGAAGCGGTGGAACAGGTGCTCAAGAGTCGTGGGATCGTGTCCGATTTTTTTGTCATGCTGGCCTGCGTCGAAACGTGTCGTTACACCCTGTGTCTGGAGCAGGGGGCCACCACGGTTGATGTGCAGGTTGCGCTGGAGACGCGACTGGGTGATCTGAACATTGAATTCAAGGCGAAGCGTGCGAGCGGGCGATTACAGCCGGTTCGCGTGCTGCAGTTGCGGCCTGGTACGGGAGAGGCTTATCGACAACATTGCGTCAGTCGCGGGCAGCGTGAGGCTCAATTTAAGCTCATCCGATTGCAATATGCCCATGAGTGTACATTTGATTTCGAGAGATATGGGAGCATCATTGCGTGATGCGGATTCGTAATTTGACCATGACAGCGTTGGAGATTCCGTTCCGCCAGACCTTTACGCATGCGGCGGCTGCACGGACAACCACCGAAGCGGTGCTCGTCCGCGCTGAATCTGCGCGCGGCCTGGTGGGGATGGGGGAGGGCTGCCCGCGCTCCTATGTCACGGGGGAAACCGTAGTGAGTGCCCTGGAGTTTTTCTCCCGCTACCGGGCCGATTGGTTACGGCTGACCACGGTCGATGAGCTCCAGGCCTGGGTGGCTGGGCACGCCGATGCGATCGATCGCAACGCGGCTGCTTGGTGTGCCGTCGAGCTTGCGTGTCTTGATCTCTTGGGGAAAGAGCTGGAGCAGCCCATTGAAGTGCTGCTCGGCGGAGACGCGCTGTCCGGGTCCTTTCAATACTCAGCTGTGTTAGGTGCCGAGCGATTTTCCTCGTTCGAGAAACAGTTGCATCAGTATCTGTCCTTAGGCATGACGGATTTCAAAATCAAGATGAACGGGGATTTTTCAGCAGACTGTGAGCGCCTTGCGGCATTCACGGCTGCGGCCAAGCCGGAATATCGCCTGCGCCTCGATGCCAACAATCACTGGCAACGTGTAGACGACGCGGCCGAGTATTTTCAGCGCTTGAACGGTCGATTCCAAGCGCTGGAGGAACCGCTGCAGGTCGGTGATTATGAGGGATGTCGTGCGTTGTCTAAGCAGTGCGGCCTACAAATTATTCTGGATGAGAGTTTCCTGCGAACTGATCAATTCGCATTCATTCAGGATGACTCGTCTCGGTGGATCGTGAATATTCGTATCTCGAAGATGGGCGGGCTGATGCGTGCACTGGCCGTTGCTGAGAGTGCCGCTGAATTAGGTGTTTCACTTATTGTCGGTGCGCAGGTAGGCGAGACGAGCATTCTTACGAGAGCCGCTCTGGCTGTGGTGAATCGATATCGCACGATTGTGATGGCGCAGGAGGGCGCGTTCGGCACACATCTGCTTAGCTATGATCTTTGCGACCCGCCTTTGATGTTCGGGCGGGCCGGTTTCCTGACAGACAGCTCTTTTTATGGTCGGCCTGGGCTTGGACTATCGTTTACGTGATGAGGAGAGGTTGGTCGCTCGGGAAACTGTAGGCGAGGGGACGGTATCCCGGCGCGAAACTACACACTTTCCACATCCGCAATGATCGTGTGTAGGCCACTGGATCCCGCCGGCTGGGGGCGGATCAATTCAGCAATCTGCGGCTGTCCTTTGCTGTCCACCGCACGAACAGCAACCTGGTATTTTCCGCGCTTCTGAGGCCGCCAGGAGTAGTTCCAGATCACCCAGGAATAGGGTGACATGGGCGTTTCAATTTCGCAGGAATCCCAGGTTCTCCCTGCGTCCGTGCTGATTTCGACTCTGCTGATGGAGTTTGGCCCGCCAAAGGCAATGCCGCGAAATCGTTGCTCGGGGCCGCGTAGAGTCTGGTAGTGGCCGGGTGAATCGATGCGGGAGAACGTCTTGATCGTGGCATCGTCCGTCCAGCCTTTGCGCTGCCAATAGCCTTTGTAATCTCCGGCGTACGCCTCGATTTCCACGATCCACTTCACGTTTTTGATGCCATACAGCCCGGGAACCAGCAGGCGCAATGGAAACCCGTGCTCCTTCGGTAATTTCTCGCCGTTCATCAGGAAGGCCAGCATGACATCGTCTTGCATGGCACGAGCCAGCGGAATGCTGTCGTCATAGGCGTCGGCACCGCGAAATACGATATCGCGTGTCGTGTCCTCGTCAACTTCTGCTTCCTGCAGGAGCTTTTTCAGTGAAATCCCGCGCCAGCGTGCATTGCCGAGGCTGTCTCCGCCGGGTAATGTATCGATACACATCAGGGTGGAGACCTGTTCGAAATTGGTGCGATTCAACAGCTCGCGCCAGCCCAGGGACAGCGGTTTCTTTACTTCGCCCTTCACCGATAGCCGCCATTCGTCTTGGCGAAGGTCCCGAGAAACGTTAAATGGCGAGTCCGAATAGTTTACGACGTAGAATTTTTTGTTTTCGGTGAAGTAATTGGTATCGCGAGCGGGCACCGCGAACATGCGGCCGAAAAAAGATCCGACCCCATCGCAGCCACCAGTGAGGCCGGCGGTAGCCGCAATTCCAGTGAGTTTTAAGAGCGTTCGTCGTTTCAAGCTGAGCCAATTTTTCATAAGAATTACTCTGCGATATTAAAAAGATCTTTTCAAGGCTTGACTCCAGAAATCCAGATTGGTAT
>VOPR01000059.1 GCA_009594995.1 Nitrospira sp.
CCATGCTACCGTTTTCATGCGACGCCATGTGAAGGGAAAGGTCTAGGCTCATGTTCCAGTCAGGCGTAATGGGGTTGGTGGGCTCGCTGGGAGCAGTGTCGAAGATCGTGCTCCTGCTTCTCTTTGTCGCCTCGATTCTCTCCTGGGGCGTGATTCTGTACAAATGGCGGACCTTCAAGGCGGCTGATCGCGAAGACCAGCGGTTCTTCAACGCGTTCACGAAGATTCGCGATCTTGATGAATTGTATCGCCAGTCGAAACGCGCGGAAGGCAGCCCGAGTGCGCGTGTGTTCCAAGGCATCATGGATCGTGTCGTGACGGTGTCGGGCGACGGTGTGGTGAGCACGCCCTATGGGGCCGGCGGATCGAAAGAGCCGGCGCCTGCCTTCGATGCTCAGTACATGGACAAGACCGTCTCCTATCTGGTGCAGAACCAGGTGTCCCATTTGGAATCCTATCTGCCTGTGCTGGCCACTACGGGAAATATCACGCCGTTCATCGGCTTGCTGGGAACAGTGTTGGGCATCATCGATTCATTCCGCGAGATCGGGATGCAAGGCACCGCGAGTATTGCCGCTGTGGCGCCGGGCGTGTCGGAGGCGTTGGTCGCAACGGCCGCCGGCTTGTTTACCGCCATTCCCGCGGTAATTTTCTACAACTATTACCTGACGCGCATTCGCAAGACCGTGTTCCGGATTGAGTCCTTTACCGTTGAGGCCATGCGGTCGTTGCAGACTCGCTTGAAGCAAACGCCGGTCGGGGTTCAGTAATGACATCGGAAACCCGTCACCGCCGCTTCATGGCAGAAATCAATGTGATCCCGCTGGTGGACGTGGTGTTGGTGTTGCTCGTCATTTTCATGGTGACGGCGCCCATGCTGTATCGTGGAATGGATATCAATCTCCCCAAATCCGCCAGCAATACGATTAAGCCCGAAGCGAGAGCGGTTTTGTCCATTGAGCGCGATCAGCGATTGTATTTGGATAAGGACGCGGTGAGTGTGGTGCAGCTGGAGCGAAAGCTCCGGGCGCTCAAAGATCAAAGTCCGGATGTGTCGCTGTATCTTCGCGCCGACCGGGATGTGCCGTACGGCATCGTCGTGCAGGTGATGGATAGTGTCAAGAAAGCCGGCATTGAAAAGCTTGGGATGGTGACGGAGCCCACGGGTGCCGAGCACGTGAGTGAGTCGGTCGCGACTCCCGCGCAGCCACGCAAGAAGTAGCGGCGCCGCGACTCGCGCGCCGCACGGTCGTATCGCAAGTCATGACGTTCCAAGCCCTGCCAAGACATACCGCGCTGTCCCTAATCGGAGATATGGGTGAGGCCGGAGGTGACCGTCTGCGCAAGACGGTGGTGGTGTCCCTGCTCCTGCACCTGTGCCTCCTGTCCGTGATTATGGGTGCCAAGTTCTTTAAGAAAACGGAACGGCCCTTATCGGCCGTCGAAGTCTCGCTCGTGACCCTGCCGCCTATGGAGGCCAAGCCCGAGCCCAAGGTCGAGAAGGTCGAAAAGCCGGTTCCCCGTCCCGCGCCCAAACCGGTACAGTCGGCTCCGATTCCTGTGCCGCCCAAACCGGTGCAGACCCCGCCGCCGGCTCCGACCCCAGCGCCGGCTCAAGCGGCTCCGGTCGCGAAGCCCGCACCTCCGGCTCCTGCTCCCGTGCCCGCGCCCAAATTGCAGGCTCCTGTGTTGGCGGCTCCGCAACCGATTCCGCAGGCGGCAAAATCTCCGTCGTCTGCCCCTGTCACCAACAGGGCGGATGTGCTTCGAGATGTGATGAAGGATGTGGAGTTGCCGACAGACGCGCCGAAGTATGGGGACCTCGCACCCATGAAGCCGGCCGAGGTCAAAAAAACCGCCCAGCCGAAATTGGGCGCGCCTGAGCGATCAGACCTGGATGCCATGCTCAAGAAGCTGAATGTGCCGGACATGGCCGCTCCGCAGGTCGCTGTTCCACAAGAGCCTCCAAAGCCGAATGTCGCACCGCCGAAACGCGCATCGCTGTCGGAGGAAATGACCAGCGATCTCGATCGCGAGTTGCAGGATCTCAAGAAGCTTCAGGCGCCCCCGCCAGTCAAAACATCCGAGCCGGTACGGGAGGTGAAGCCGATGTTTCGCGAGCCGCAGCCTTATGCGGCGGCTCCTCCGGTGACGGCCAGCATTCCGCGCACCAAACCCACCCCAATGCTGCGGGTGCCGGGCGTCTCGGGATCCAACCCGTATTTGGCCCGGGTTCAGGCGCGCATCAGCTCGTTTTGGACGGCGCCACCGGTCGACCTCTCAGGCAAGGTGCTGACGGTGACGGTGAGGTTTCGATTGGAGCGGGATGGCCGCGTGGGAAGTGTGATCATCGAGCAGTCTTCCGGCAACGATTATTACGACATGGCTGCGCAGCGCGCGGTACAGAGCGCGATTCCGTTGCCGCCGTTTCCGCCGGACCTGACGGATTCCTATTTTGATGCGCATTTTACTTTTGCCGTAGGCGAGGCTGCAGGATGAATCGTTTGATCATCGGGCTTATGATCGCGCTGTGTGTCATGGTTGGTGCCGGAGTTCTCGGGATTCTGGATTCGCGCGCAACGGACGTCTTTCTTGAAGCGACTCGGCCGGACTTCCAAAAGATTCCCATCGGCGTATTCGGGTTTCAGAACGGCGGCGGGCCGGACTGGCTCGGTGGACGCCTGGAGGAAGTGCTGAAGGCCGACCTCCAACGGTCGCTGGTGTTTTCGCTCGTGGACTTGCCCGGGATTGGCGTGAAAACCCGCGAAGTGACCACGACCGACAAGGCGATCTTTAAGCAGGCCGCTGAGAACGGCGTGTCTGTGCTCGTGTGGGGCAAGTCCGGGCAGAAGAACGGCAGCAAGGACAGCGAATTGCTCATGGACGGTTTCGTCTATGATAGCGGAAGCGATGAAGTTGTCGGTGGCAAGCGCTATGTCGGCTCCACGTCGGTGGTTCGGCTGATGGCGCATCGATTCGCCGATGAATTGGTCTTCCGTTATACGGGAGAGCCGGGTATCGCCAGAACGAAGATCGTGTATGTCGCGGAGCATGGGAATGCGCGCGAATTGTTCGTGATGGACTATGATGGGTATGAGCCGAAGCAGATCACGGCGGACGGCTTTCTGAATTTGATGCCCCGGTGGTCGCCTGATCGCCGCTTCATTGTGTTTACGGCCTACCGGAGCCGGAATACTCAAGACATCGACATCCTCGAACTGGCAACCGGCAAACGCTGGACCCTGGTCACGATGCCGGGATTGAACATCACACCGGCCTTGTCGCCGGACGGAAACTTTCTGGCCTTTGCCAGCAGCCAGGACGGCAATTCCGAGATCTATAAACTGGACACCCGCACCAAGACGCCCCAGCGTCTGACGGTCAATCAGGGCGGGGATTTGTCGCCGACCTGGTCTCCGACCGGACGGGAAATAGCGTTTACGTCCGATCGTGGAGGGGCTCCCCAGGTGTTCGTCATGAGCGCCGACGGCTCGAACGTGCGCCGCCTGACCTACGAGGGGGATTATAATGCCGCCCCGGCTTGGTCGCCGCGTGGAAACTGGATTGCCTATGTCTGCCGAACCGCACAGCGACTCTATAAGTTGTGCATCGTGTCGCCTGACGGTCAGAAGCGGGTGCAGGTGACGACAGGCCCCGGGATCGATGACTCCCCGTCCTGGTCTCCCGATGGCCGGCATCTGACCTTTAGTTCGACCGTTGATGGAAAGAGCCACATCTATATGGTGGATACGGACGGGAAAAATCTGGAACGCATCACGTTCGGCGGGACGCACAACAGTTCGCCGTCCTGGTCCCCGGCACTCTAGGATTGAGCAGCACTTGATTGACAGGGTTTACTGACATATTAACCGTTTAACCATTCACCAGCGATGAGGAGTCACGATATGAGGATACGGGTAGCGACAATGGGCCTGACCATGGTAGTCGGGATGCTGTTGGTCATTCAGGCAGGTTGTTCAAAGAAGTCGATTCAATCCGGTGGTGATGCGCAATCGACCGAGCGCGGTATGGCGAAGTCGGGCGGGCCTGCTCCGGCGCCGCTTCCCTCAACCGGCGCGTTGGATGCGCCCAGTGCGACCTTCCCGGATTTGTCCCTCTCGAGCAAGCCGGAAGATCCTGAGACCGGCGGCTTGCGTGGATTCGATTCCGTCTCCGGCGGCAAGGCTCCGTCAGAGGAGCGACTCGGTGGCGGTGGCACGATGTTGGCCAAGGTGGAACCTTCGGAAAGCACGGCGCGCCAGATCGAAGAAATTCGTCGCGAGCAGGCCAAGGAGCAGGCGGCGTCCGCGGAGGCGGGATTGCGCGATGTGTTTTTCGGGTATGACAGCTGGACGATTACGGAAGATGGCCGGCAGTCGCTGACGCAGGATGCCCAGTGGATCAAGGCGAATGGCGCGGCGTTGGTGAAGATCGAAGGCCATTGTGACGAGCGCGGCACCCTGGCCTACAACCTGGTGCTGGGTGAAAAGCGAGCCAAGGCTGTGCGGAACTATCTGGTCGAACTCGGCGTGGGCGCCAACCGCTTGTCGGTGGTGTCGTACGGAAAAGAGCGGCCGTTCTGCAACGAGCGCAATGAAAGCTGCTACCAACAGAATCGTCGCGGGCATGTGGTGGTCCGGTCGAAATAACTGTTCCAATCATGGATGATGTGACATGATTCTCCGGAACAGACGCCGGTCAAGGGAGACCTGTCATGGACAGTGGATGGCCTCATCGGAGTGAGATGGCGAACAAACCGTTAAAAGCGAGCCTCGTGCCGACCGGCGGCCATGCCGAACCGGCACGATTGGCTGTTCTGGCGCTGGTCGTAACCGGGTGTGCCCTGTTGTCTGGTTGTGTCGCGCAACAGGCTGACCTCAAGCAGACCGAACGGGAGCTCCAACGTCGCATCAAGCAACAGACGGAAGAGCAGGCCCAGAACAGGGCCCGCCAAAATCAGGAAATCGTTTCGCTGCGCGAGCAGGACATTCCGTCCCTGCGCGGCGACGTCGATAAGGCCCTCCACCGCGCGCAAAGTTTGGATGCGCGGCAGGATGACCTGCTGGCCAAACTGGCCTCTCAGGAATCGAAGTTTGAGCGGCGTATCGGAGAGGCCGAGAAGCGGTCGATCGAAGAAGGCAAGCGCTTGGGCTGGGTCGAAAAGCAGTTGGTGGATCAGGATGCCATGCTCAAGGGCGAGCGGGATCGCAGCCGGGCTGAACTCTCGGCGGTGACGGCTCGTCTGGATCAAGTGACCACTCACATCGATGCGATTCAGAAAAACGTGCTGGACGCGATGCAGAAGACCACGACGGGGCTCGCACAAAAAGTCGATTCTCGTCTGGATGAGCAGCAGAAGTTGTTGCACGGGTTGGAGACCCGGTCTCAAAACGTCGCGCAACTCGATGCTCAGAATAAGGTCCTGGCAGACCAGATCACGAAGTTCAACCAGGCGTTGGTCGATTTCAAGCAGGCGCTGGGCAGCCTCGGGGAACGGGTGGTGCAGCAGGATCAAACGGTGAAACATCTGGCCGCTACGTTGGATCAAGATACGGCGGCGTTGAGCAAACGGACCGACGCGCTGGCCGGGAAAATCGATGCGGATAATAAAGTCACGGCGGACCACTTCAATGAGGTCAATCGGAGCGTGGCTTCCGTGGCGAAGGCGCTGGAAAATGCTGGCGGCAAATTCGTCTCCCGCGAAGATGACCATGAGCGGCGTCTCGATGACACGACCCGCGAACTCACGCACGTGCAGGCGCAAATTCAGACGCTCGACAAGAATCTCGAAAATCAGCATG
Source organism: Nitrospira sp. (assembly GCA_009594995.1). GTDB lineage: Bacteria > Nitrospirota > Nitrospiria > Nitrospirales > Nitrospiraceae > Nitrospira_A. The sequence goes on from VOPR01000059.1 coordinate 5,802, forward strand.
CATTCCTGAAGCAAGTGGAACAGCATTTGTCCACCTTGCGCACGAACGCGTCGCAGCGGACCGAATCGGCTCCGGCTATCGCTGAAGCCGCTCCGCTTCCGCAGGCAGCACCGGCACCAGTGCCCGCGCCCGCGCCGGAGGTCGCGCCTTCGCCTATGCCATCCGCTGGCTCAGCCTCTCGCTCGGAGAATCGGAGCGCCGCGCTCATGGCGGATCGAGAGTCCTACGAACGGACGCTGACTCGTTTCAAAGACGGCGATTTGGACGGAGCTCGTCAGGGATTTGCGGAGTTTCTCGTACAGCATCCCCATTCGGATCTGGCCCCGAACGCCCGCTTTTGGTTGGGTGAATCGTACTACGGAAAAAAGGATTATTCGCGCGCTATCGATGCCTACGATCAGGTGCAGCTGAATCACCCTGCCAGCGAAAAAGTTCCGGCCGCGCTCCTCAAAAAGGGGTATGCCTATCTGGCACTGAAGGATCGGAAAAAAGCGGCCTCGGCCCTCAAACAAGTGATCGACCTGTACCCCAGGTCACCGGAAGCCAATAAGGCCATGGACAAACTGAATCAGCTAAAGGAGTCGCACTGACGATGAAGCTCCGATTGACAAGGGCGCTCCAGGTGGGGGCCGGACTGGCCTGCGGGCTGGTGGTCGCGGGTTGTGCCAAGCATGCCGATTTCTTGGAGATTCGGGATCAGGTGTCCCTCATCACCCGGACGCAGGACCAGGAACAAAAGCGATTTGAGGCGATGCAACGCCGCTTGGAATCGCTTGAACGGGTGCGTGAGCCGGAGGGCGGGAAGCTGCGTCTGGACGACGCGTTAGCCCGGCTTCAGAAACTTGAAGGGCGTCTGGCAAAAATAGAGGAGACGCAACTGGCCCAAGCTGCCTCCATCCGATCGGACCTCGCGCTTGCCGAAGCCAGCCGTCAGGCCCGCGTTTCAAAACCATCGGGACCGATCGAGCCTCCCGCGCTTATGCCCGGTGTGCCTTCGATCACGCCCACCTCGGCATTCAACCTGGCGTACAACGATTATCTCAACGGGAAATTCGATCTGGCGGTGAGCGGGTTCCAGCATTTCATCAAGGATTTTCCCTCGACCTCGTTGACTCCGAATGCGCACTATTGGCTGGGGGAAGCGTACTACGGGCAGAAGGATTACATCCGGGCGATGCAGTCTTTCGAGCATGTCGTCAATGAGTATGCGGGAAATGAGAAGGTGCCTGCGGCCTTGTTCAAGCTGGGGTTGTCGGCGGCCGAGACCGGAGACACCGCAAAGTCTCGCAAGTATCTGAAGCGGGTTATCGAGGAATATTCCACATCGGATGAAGCCAAGCTTGCCAAGACGAAGATGGCCGAAATTCGATGACCCTGTGGTCTCTGTCCTGTGCTCTCTCCGCTGAATCATCCTCCGTTCAACCCTCAGGGGGCGCTTCTTCCCATGGACATAGCGAGTAGCGTGGGAAAGATCCAGGTCCTTCCGGGCGATGTCATCGGTCGCATTGCGGCAGGGGAGGTGGTAGAACGCCCGGCTGCGGTGGTGAAGGAATTAGTCGAGAACAGCCTGGACGCCGGCAGCAGTACGATTACCGTCGAGATCAAAGACGGGGGCCTCGGGCTGATTCGTGTCAGCGACGACGGTGAAGGGATGTCCCGCCGCGATGCTACCCTGGCCTTTGAACGGCATGCCACGAGCAAATTGCAGTCGGATCAGCAACTCGGCGCCATTCGGACGATGGGGTTTCGCGGGGAGGCCCTTCCGAGCATTGCGGCCGTGTCGAAAGTCCGTCTGATGACCGTGGCCCGCAACGATCAGGTGGGCACGCAGCTCTGGCTCACAGGGGGGACCATCACCCGCGTGGAGGATGCCGCGGCGATCCCGGGCACGTCGATCGAGGTGTCGGAACTCTTCTTCAATACGCCCGCCCGTCGAAAGTTCCTCAAATCTACTACCACCGAGTTTTCCCACATCAGTCATGTGGTGCAGCAGGCCGGGTTGGCCTGGCCGCAGGTGCATTTCCGGCTGGTGCACAACGGATACGAAGTGTTTGCGCTTCCCGCCGTGTCCTCACCACGCGATCGGGTGCTGCAGGTATATCGCGCCGCTTTTGGCGAGCGGGCGCTGGCCGTCGATGTCGAGCGAGACGGCCTGTCCTTGAAAGGGTTCATCATCGATCCGGTCCGGGCTCGTGTCGGCCGGACACCGCAGGAGTTATTCGTCAATCGTCGGCCGATTAAGAACAGCACCGTGCAACATGCCGTCATTGATGGCTACAGCTCGTTTTTAGCCAAAGGCCATGCGCCGTTGTTTGTGCTCTTTCTGGATGTCGAGCCTCAACGGGTCGACGTCAATGTGCATCCCACCAAACGAGAGGTCCGATTCGCCGATACCGAACAGATCCATCAGTTGGTGCGGTCTGCCGTTCGCCATGCCCTTGGTCGCGCGCACGTTGAAGCGTCGATGGCCGGGTCCGTTCATGCGCAGGTGGCCGGACAGGTTCCATCAATCCCTTCTTCTGTCCAACGCGGGGATACTGAACCTGCTCGTGCGCCGTATGAATCGATGGCCGGGGTGCATGTCCCTCTAGAACTATCCGAATCAGCCGCAAGCCAGACCTCGTTTGTTGGAGAGGGAGGTTCTCCGTATGCGGCGAGTGAGTCCCTGGATATTGTTCCCCTCGGGCAAATGAACCGTACGTTTCTGATCGCGCAAGTGGGAAATGAGCTGCAGGTGGTCGATCAACATACCGCGCATGAACGGGTGTTGTTCGAGCGACTCTGGCGAGCCTGGCAGGGAAGCAATTTGCCGTCACAGCCGCTCCTGTTGCCGGAGCCCTTGGAACTCCCGCTTCAACAAGCGCTCATCCTGCAGCGTCATCTACCGGAATTGGAACGGCTGGGTTTGATCATCGAACCATTCGGGCCCTCGTCGTTTCTGATCCGTAGTCTACCGGTCATGTTGGGACATCCTGACTTAGCCGCCTTGGTGCAGGATCTGATTGACGACCTCGAACAGTGGGATTCGATTTCCTCACTCGAAACGAAGGTGAAGCCAATCCTGGCGTCGTTGGCCTGCCACGGGGCGGTTCGGGCGGGCCGGGCGATGGCGCTTCCCGAGATCAAGCAACTGGTGCAGGATTGGGTCGCAGAGGGACTGATCATGACCTGTCCGCACGGCCGGCGGGTGGCCTTCCGGCTGTCGGGTGACGAACTGGCTCGTCTGTTCGATCGCGCCTAGGAAGAGAGTGCAGACGCATGGTCCGGCTCACTGAATCAGTCGTGGCATCTCGTCCGTTGCTGCTGCTGGTCGGGCCGACTGCCGTGGGGAAAAGCGAGATCGGGCTTCGGCTGGCCCAGGCGTTGGATACGGATCTGCTGACAGCGGATTCACGCCAGGTCTATCGCGGGATGGACATTGCCACCGATAAGCCTGCGCCGGAGCAACGGCACGGTGTGCCGCATCGTCTCATCGATCTGGTTGATCCTGATGAGTTGTTTAATGCCGGGCAATATCGCCGCCTGGCATTGCGGGAAATCGAACGATTGTATGGCGAGCGACGGCTGCCGCTGATCGTTGGTGGCACCGGACTGTACGTTCGTACACTGATTCATGGTCTGTGTGATGCCCCCCGGGCTGATCAGGCGTTTCGCGATTCCTTGCTGCAGAAAGCCCAGGCACAGGGGAGGTATTTCCTGCACCAGGAGTTGACGCGGATCGACCCCGAACTGGCGGCGCGGCTGCATCCGCATGATGAGGTGAAAATTGTGCGGGCGCTCGAAGTGTATCATCTGTCGGGACGGCGCCTGTCGGATATGCAGCAGCAACATCGGTTTGCCGAGCAACCGTTTTCCGTGCTGATGATCGGGCTGAATCGTGATCGCGCGCAGCTCTATCGGCGCATCGATGAGCGGGTGGAGGCGATGTTTGCACGAGGCGTGGTCGAGGAAACCGAACGGCTTCTGGCCAAAGGATACCGGCGGGAGTCGGGTGCGATGAAAGGGTTAGGCTACCAGCAGGTCGCGGGATATTTGGCCGGTGACTATGACCGGGCTGAGGCGCTTCGTCTGCTGAAACGTGATACCAGACATTTTGCAAAGCGCCAGCTGACCTGGTTCCGGAAGGAGCCCGGTTTGCGCTGGTGGTCGCTCGACGAGCGGGACAGACCGGAGGACGTAGCCGGGCGTCTGCTGGAGGCGATTCATACATTTGTGCAGGATCTAGATCATCGGCGTGCGGCGGTTGTGCCCGCGTCGCTCACCAGGGAAACGGAATCAACCTCATGACGAAATCGAAGAAAACCGCGCCGGCCGCTATTGGCATCATCGGCGGGAGCGGGTTGTATAACATCGAAGGCCTCGAGCGGGTTCGCGAGGTGCGAGTTCGCACGCCGTTCGGTGCTCCATCGGATGCTGTGATTACTGGGGTGCTCGGGGGCGTTCGAGTCGCCTTTCTGTCGAGGCATGGGCGGGGACACCGGGTCAATCCCGGCAGTATCAACTATCGCGCGAATATCTATGCGTTGAAGTCGCTCGGGGTCACGCAAGTGATTTCGGTGAGCGCCGTCGGCAGCATGAAGGAATCCATTCGGCCGGGCGATGTCGTGTTGCCGGACCAGTTCATCGATCTCACCAAGCGCCGGGTGTCGACGTTTTTTGATGAGGGCATTGTGGCCCATGTCGGATTCGGCGAACCGGTCTGCTCGTCGGTGGCCGATGCGCTGGAGCAGGCGGGACGTTCCGTGGGCGCGACGTTGCAACGCGGCGGCACGTATGTCTGCATGGAAGGCCCACAGTTCTCCACCAAGGCGGAGTCACGCTTATATCGCCAATGGGGCGTGGATGTCATCGGCATGACGAATATGCCGGAGGCAAAACTCGCGCGCGAGGCCGAGCTGTGTTATGCCACGGTCGCGTTGGCGACGGACTATGACTGCTGGCATGAGACGGAAGAGGCGGTCACAGTCGAGGCGATTCTGGCTACGCTGCACAAGAATGTGGCGCTGGCCAAGCAATTGTTGAAAACGGTGGTGCCCACACTAGTGCCCGACCGGGCCTGTGCCTGTCGGCAGGCGCTGCAAAACGCCATTGTGACCGCCCCGGATCATATGTCTGCTTCGGCGAAACGTCGGTTGAACCTCTTGATCGGTCCCTATGTGCGGACGCGGAAAGGAAAACGGTGAGGCATGGGTAAATTGCTGGTAGTGGGATCAGTGGCGCTGGACACCGTGAAGACGCCCTTCGGTGAAGTCACTGAAGTACTCGGGGGATCGGCGACGTATTTTTCGACGGCGGCCAGTTATTTCACCTCCGTCGACCTCATCGCGGTCGTCGGTGATGATTTTCCGGAGCAACATGTGGCGTTTCTCAAGAGTCGGAAGATCGACCTGGCGGGATTGGAGCGGCGGCCCGGCGCGACCTTCCGTTGGAAGGGGGCCTACTCGCATCAGTTGAACGAAGCCCAAACACTCGATACCCGGTTGAACGTCTTTGAGACCTTCCGCCCGAAGATCCCTGCTCAGTACAGCTCGCCGGATGTGCTCTTTCTGGGCAATATCGATCCGAATTTGCAGCTCGATGTGTTGCAGCAGGTGAAGCGGCCGGCCTTGGTCGCCTGCGACACGATGAACTTTTGGATCAACGGCAAACGTGACGCGCTGTGGAATGTGCTCAAGCACATCGACATTCTCATCATCAACGACGGCGAAGCGCGAGCGTTGGGTGAGGATACCAACTTGGTCAAGGTTGCCAAAAAAATTCTCGCGCGCGGCCCGAAGCATCTCATCGTCAAGCGCGGCGAATATGGCGTGTTGATGTTCAATGACAAGCAGGTGTTCGGCGCGCCGGCGTTCCCGCTGGATGACGTGCGCGATCCCACCGGCGCGGGTGATACGTTTGCAGGAGGCTTCCTGGGCTATCTGGCAGCCACTGGTAACCGGTCGACCGAGGCGATGCGGCAGGCGATCATCTTCGGCAGCGTGATGGCCTCATTTACAGTAGAAGCCTTTAGCCTTGACCGATTGAGGATCCTAGATTACAAAGAGATTGAGGCACGTTTCAAAGAGTTCAAGCGGCTCACTCATTTTGAGGACATCGGGGCATGATGGTCACTGATCGAAATCAGAACCGGGTGACGGGCAGGGTCGGCGGCGCGCTGGTCTCCTGCTGCATAGCACTGTTACTGGGACTCTCGGTCTTGAGCGGGTGCGCCAATGAAGAGAACCTGCGCAAGTCGAAGGGGTTTTACCAGGAAGGGGTTGCCCGGCTGAGTTCCGATCAGCAACAGGCGTACGTGTCGTTCCAAAAGGCCGTGAAGCTGAATCCTGACAATAAGGAAGCGCATTACGGGCTGGGACATATCTACTCGTCACAAGGGCGATTCAAGTTGGCTGAAGAATCCTTCCGTGAGGCGATTCGCATCGACGGGGATTATGCCGAGGCGAATACCTATCTCGGCCAGGTCCTGGCCAATCAAGACCGTTGGAAAGAAGCCATCGCGGCCTATCGCCAAGCCCTCAGCAATCCCTTGTATCCGACGCCGGACCTCGCCCGGTTTCACTTGGGGAAGGCGTTGATGCACGAGGGCGATCTGCAAGAGGCGATGGAAGTCCTGGAGGACGCGACGACCGTCACGCCGCCCAACGTGCCGCCTGCGATGCTGCAATTGGAACTGGCGCGTGTGTACCACAAGCTTGGATTCGATGTGCGCGCGCGTGAGGCCCTCTCGAAAGTGTCGACCCTGGACAAGGGCGGTGAGCAGGCGGCTGCCGCGCAGGAACTTCTCGGTAAGCTCAAACCATAGGCGGATATCATGGAATCAGTGGGTGAATTTTTTCGACAGGTTCGCGAGACGAAAGGCCTGACAGTCGATGAGGTCGCCTCGAAGACTCGCATCCGCACGGACTTTGTCAAAGCGCTCGAAGAAGGAAATTTCGCCAAGTTACCCGACCAGGTCTTTGCCCGAGGATTTGTCCGGTCGTATGCGCGATCGCTGGGCCTGGATGAGGAAGATGCCATCCA
>VOPR01000067.1 GCA_009594995.1 Nitrospira sp.
TTCGATGGTGCGCGCGAACAACCGGAACATGTCGCCTTCGGCCATCGTGGTCAGCCGGGCCAGTCCGATCCAGGTGAGGCTCTGATCCGCAACCCAGCGCTCGGTCAGCGCCGCGACGTCGGCGCGCAGCATCGGCGGCGACTCGTGGGGAGTCAGACTTTCCGCCAATTTGCGGACCTGAAACAGGAGCGTGACCAGTCCGGTGCTGCCGCGAGGAAATGAACCGGGACGATCGTCGTCATGGGCGATGCTGGCCATGACGGCTGCCAGCAGAGGCGGGTCGATGGCGCCGAAGGCTTCGGCCCGAATCAATTCGGTAATCAGAAGAGAGTGATCGATGCGAATCAGCCGGGCCCATTCGCCGTCGGCGGTGAGCTGCGCGTTGGCGTTGAGATAGCCGAATCGTTCCAGCACGTCGATGCGTTCTTGGAATCGGTGCCACAGGCTGGTCTGGAGAGCTTGAATCGATTTGATGTGCCGCTGGATCTCCTGGCGCACCCGTGAGGCGCGCGGGAAGTCACGCTGACAGGCCTGGCGCGAGGGACAGGTCGGGCAGGCAAAGTCACCCAATGTTTGAATGATGGAACTGTCGATCGGAGTTTCTTCATTCTGATGCGTCAGGATCGGGAGGATCGGAAGCCTCGGCGGAAGATCTGTCAGATGGTGCGTCAGTTGGTCCAGTGTCTGCGGCGTACACCAGGGATAGGCAGATGTTTCTTCACAATCGAAGGTGCGATCGAAAACCTGAGTCACGATCGACGCAGGGCATTCATTGAGGGAGCCGCCTTCCCGCAGCAACGTGACCATCGGCGCATGTTGGCCTTTGCTCCGGTATTGGCGCAGGATGATGCCGCGTCCGCGGGTGAGACCCACGACGCGTCCGGGCGTCAGGAAGTGGAGGCGCGCTGCGACATCGGGCGATTCCTGCCTCGTGAACGGGCTCCGGGGCTTCTTGCGTTTCCGCGCCTGTTCGAACACCTGCCACTGCGTAATCCAGTCCGAGCAGACACGAGGGCCGAAGGGCTCCATTTCGGCGCGCAGGCTATCGAGTTTGGTTTCGAGCACGGCCGTGCGCTGGTTCAACTGAAATTGGGCGAAGCTCTTGGCCAGGATGGATTGAATCTGTTCGCGCGGGTGCGCTTTGAGCAGGTTCAACACCATAGGGTAGCTGATCACGAATTGACTATGGATCGCTTCCGGCTGCCCCGTGAGCCCCTTGGTCAGGACGGTGAGATCGATATAGGGCGACGGGGTGATGACGGCGAAGCCGACCAAATCCTTCCCGCGGCGGCCTGCGCGGCCGGCCAGTTGCTGAATTTCACTCGCGGTGAGATCGGTGAAATCGCGCGCCTTGCGGATGCTGGACTGCGTCACCACGACGGTACGGGCGGGAAAATCGACACCTGCCGCAAGCGTCGTCGTGGCGAACACCGCGTCTAAGGACCCGGTGCGCATCAACTCTTCGACCGCGATCTTCCAGGACGGCAGATGTCCCGCATGGTGCGCGGCCACGCCGATGCGTTGGACCGTGTCGATCAGCGGGTGTTCAGCGATGCTGGGAAATTGCTCGGTCACCTGCGTCAACACGCGGGCGATCTGTTCCTGTTGCGTTTTGGGCAGGGTTACCTGGCTGCGCTCGAACGATTGCATCGCTTCGTCGCAGGCCCGTCTCGAGGTGAGAAAAATGATCGCAGGAGTGAGATTTCGTTGGCGGAGGGTCGCGACCAGATCAACCGGATGGATCGACGGCGGCATGCAGTTTCATTCCCTTTGAGATGACCACCAATCCCGAATCGGTGACTTTGAATCGTTGACGATCCGCGACCGGGTCGAAGCCGATCACGGTTTTGGGCGGGATGACGACATCCTTGTCGATAATCGCGCGCCGGATGCGGGCATGTTCGCCGATGACGACGTTTTCCATCACGACGGATTCGCGCACGTCGGCATGATCATGGACGCGTACGTGCGGGGAGAGCACCGAGTTCTGCACACGGCCGCCGGAAATGATGCAGCCGCCGCAGACGATGGAATCCAGCGCCACGCCCATGCGTCCGCCCTGGAAGTCCTGGGCAAAGACGAACTTGGCGGGAGGAAATTGTCCCTGATAGGTGCGGATCGGCCAATGCTGGTCGTAAAGGTTGAACTGCGGGTCGACCGACACCAGGTCCATATTGGCTTCCCAGTAGGCGTCGAGGGTACCGATGTCGCGCCAGTACTTCACGGCTTTCTTGTTCTCATCCTGGAATTTGAAGGCGTAGACCCGGCATTCCTTGATCATTCGCGGAATGATGTTCTTGCCGAAATCGTGCTTGGTGCCTTCCTTGGCGTCCCGGATCAGTTGTTCCCGCACGACATCCGTCCGGAAGAGATAGATGCCCATCGAGACAAAGGCCTGGGTCGGGTCGCCGGGAATATGCATCGGCTTCTCGGGTTTTTCGTCGAAGCTCAGGATCCGACGATCATCATCTACGCCGATGACGCCGAACCGGTTGGCATCCGCCACCGGCGTTTCAATCGCACCCACGATCGCATCGGCTTGTTTCTCGATCATCAGGTTGTACATGTCGGCGTAGTTCATCTTGTAGATGTGATCACCGGCCAGGACGAGCAGGAACTCGGGGTGATCATTGTCGAGCAGGAAAAGGTTCTGATACACCGCATCGGCGGTGCCGCGATACCATTCCTCGCTGATGCGTTGCTGCGGCGGAACCGAGACGATGTATTCGCCGAGTTCCGGGTTGAGAATATTCCAGCCCGTGCGGATGTGGCGATCGAGAGAATGGGATTTGTACTGGATCAGGACGGCCATCTGCCGGAGGCCGGAATTCAGGCAGTTGCTCAGCGTGAAATCGATGATGCGATATTTTCCGCCGAAGGGGACCGCCGGTTTCGCGCGCTGGTCGGTGAGGGGGTGGAGGCGTTCGCCCTTTCCGCCGGCCAGCACCATCGTGAAGATCTTAGCCATAGACGGGCCGATTGTAGCAGGACGAGGGATGAATAGAAAGGACGCAGAATGATTGACTTCAACTCCGACTCGGATGATACTACGATTCAACGTGTGTTCCCGACATCCGGTCGGGCTCAAGAGAAGGAGCGGACATGAAGAAACAGAATGCCCGTCCGGCGGTCATCAAGCCAGCGATCGAGCCTGCCAATCCGATGATGGAAATGGTCTGGCGGCTGGAGCGATTGGAGCGGCAAGTGCAGCGCCTCTCCGAGCTCGTGCGGAACCACGCCGAGGACAACGACCGGCTCGTGCGAATCGTGGCGGAGGATCGTGATGTGATTCGCCGTGAACTGTTACGGAAACATGAACATCGCGTACGCGTGCGCAAGCACCTGCGCGACGTCAGTTCCAAAGTCGATTTGGAGCATTGAGCCGTGACCCTCGACGCGGTGGTCTAAATCCAGCCCTCGATGGCCATCTTTTCCACTTCCCCCGTCAGCGCTTCCGAACAGTCTCTTCCCCCGACGCCTCCGACGATCGACATCCGAGGCATCGTGCGCCGCCATGGGGCGGTCGCAGCCGTGGATCGTGTCAGTTTTCAGGTACGGCGGGGTGAATTTTTTTCCATTCTCGGTCCCAGTGGCGCCGGAAAAACATCGGTGCTGCGCATGCTGGCCGGCTTCGAACATCCGGATGAAGGCGAGGTACTGATCGACGGCCGCTCAATGCTCGGCGTGCCGCCCAATCGCCGGCCCGTGAATCTCGTGTTTCAGTCCTACGCACTCTTTCCCCATCTCACGGTGTTTGAAAACGTGGCCTTCGGATTGAGGATGCGGCGGGTTGCGGCTGAGTCCATTGCCGAGCAGGTAGGCCAGGCGTTGACGATGGTCAAGCTGCTCGGCAAGGAAGCGCGGATGCCATCTCAATTGTCCGGCGGAGAGCAGCAACGTGTTGCCCTGGCCCGTGCGTTGGTCAACAAGCCGGCTGTGATCCTGCTCGATGAACCGCTGGCCGCGCTGGATCAGCAGCTGCGCCAGGCGATGCAGGTCGAGCTGAAATCCATTCAGGAGCAGGCGGGGTTGACCTGTGTCTGCGTCACGCATCACCAGGAAGAGGCGATGATGATGTCGGATCGCATCGCCGTAATGCACCAGGGCCGCATGTGGCAGGTCGGCACGCCGCGCGAAGTCTATGCACAACCCTGCAACCTTTTTGTCTCGCGCTTTCTCGGGGTGTCGAATGAATTGCCGGGGCAGTTACGTGATGCGTCAGGGGAGGATCGGCTCTTTCAGCCGGCTGATGGCGAACTGCCCGGCATTCCGGTCCGAACGAATTCCAAGCCGCCGGTTGGTGGTCCTGCCACGTTGTCGCTGCGGCCGGAACAGATCCGGATGTCGCATGAACGACCGATAACATCCGATCCAGTGCTGCCCGGCTTGATCGAGAAAACGCTGTTCGCCGGCAGCGATACGAAATATCTGGTACGGATCGGCCGTGGGAGTGTGTGGGAAGTCAGGACGACCGGTACATCGTCACTGTCCGGTGCGCCGGGAGACCGCGTATTTGTCCAGTGGGCCCTATCTGACGGGCGACTGTTTTTCGAGTGACCATGCCGGCTGAAGACCGCTCTCCCGCGCCCACGCCTGTTCGAGCCGCCTGCCGTTCCTGCTGGCTGGCTGCTCCCGGTCTGTTCTGGATGACTGTGTTCTTTCTGGTTCCGCTCGTCCTGGTGTTTGCCATCAGCTTTGCCTCGCGCGGAACCTATGGCGGCATCGTGTGGGAGTGGACCTCTGCCAACTATCTCGATCTGCTGCATCCGCTGTACGGCAAGATTCTCGGTCAGTCGTTCTGGTATGCCGCGCTCACGACGCTCATCTGTTTCGTGTTGGGTTTTCCGCTGGCCTATGTGATTGCGCGCAGCCCAACCCGCTGGCAACCGATCCTGCTGCTCCTTGTCATGCTGCCGTTCTGGACCAACTTTCTCGTGCGGACCTACGCCTGGATGATCCTGCTGCGGCACGACGGTCTGATCAACAATCTGTTGCTGTCTCTCGGCCTGGTGGCGAAGCCGCTCGAATTGCTCTATACGCCGACGGCGGTCGTCATCGGACTGGTGTATGGCTACCTTCCCTTCATGGTGTTACCGCTCTATGTGGCGGTGGAACGGTTGGATCCTGTTCTGATCGAGGCGGCCTGGGACCTCTATGCGTCGCGTTGGGCGGTATTCACGCGGGTGGTGGTCCCTCTCACGATGCCGGGCATCATCGGCGGCTGTATCCTGGTATTCATTCCGTCGATCGGCTCGTTCATCACGCCGGATCTTCTGGGCGGGGCGCGCAGTATGATGATCGGCAATCTGATTCAGCACGAATATCTGGTGGTGCGCGACTGGCCGTTGGGCTCGGCGGTGTCGTTCGTGCTGATGGCGATCGTCATGGCGGCGGTGGTTGTGTATTACCGTCATGCCGCCCGGGCGGATGGCCCATTGGAGGGGCGATGACGCGGCGTTGGTTCGGGCTGAATACCATCAGTCTTCTGGCCATGCTGTTTCTCTACGGGCCGATTTTCGTGCTGGTGCTCTACTCGTTTAACTCCGCTCACCTGTCGATGGCTTGGCGGGGGACGACGCTCAAGTGGTATGCGGCGCTCATGCACGACGAGGCCCTGCTCACCGCGACGGCGAACAGCCTCCTGATTGCCCTGGTGTCCACCGTCGGAGCCACCTGTCTGGGTGGGCTGTTGGCGCTCGGCATGGAGGGTATGCCCCATCGCCGGCAGCAGATCCTCGAAGGCGGTCTGGTACTCCCGCTCGTGATTCCCGAAGTGATGATGGGTGTGGCGCTGATGTTGTTTTTTGTGATGGTCAAGATGCCGCTCGGTCTCACCACGGTGATTCTCGGGCACATTGTCTTCAATATCCCGCTCGTGACGATCATGATCCGCACGCGCCTGCGGAAACTCGATCCGCTGTTACGGGAAGCGGCGGCCGACCTGGGCGCGGATTCCTGGCAGGTATTCCGGTACGTGACGCTGCCATTGTTACGGCCCGCCATCTGGGGCGCGGTGCTGGTGGCCTTTACGGTCTCGCTCGATGATTTTCTGGTGACGTTTTTCACGGCCGGCCCCGGCGCGACAACCCTGCCACTGAAGGTCTATTCGATGATCAAATCCGGCGTGACGCCGGAGATCAACGCGCTCTCCGCATTGCTGCTGGTGGTCTCGATGATGTGTGTTGCCCTCTCCCTTCACCTGCAACGCCGCGAGGTGTGAGTGGGACGTGATATTCGAGAAATGGCTCTGTGGTGTCTGTGCGTGCTCGGGCTTGCCGGGGGGCTATCGGCTTGCGGGCAGGGCTCCGGCGAGCACCCTGCCGAAACCAGGCCCGTCTTGCACTACTTCACCTGGTCCGACTATGTGGGGCCGGAGATCATCCAGGAGTTTGAACGTCGCGAGCGGGTGAAGGTGGCGATCGATATCTTCAGCAGCAACGAGGAGTTGCTGGCGAAATTGCAGAGCGGAGCAACCGGATATGACGTGGCGGTGCCCTCTGATTTCATGGTGGCCATCATGATCCAGCAGGGGCTGCTCAGCGAATTGGATCAGGCAGCATTGTCCAACGCCTCGCAGTTGGAGCCGCATTTGCAAAACTTGCCGTTTGACCCCGATCGCCACTATTCCGTTCCGTATCTCTGGGGGACGGTCGGGATCGGGTATGATTCCGCCGTGATTCCGACGCCGCCGGACAGTTGGTCGATCCTTTGGGATACACGGTATAAAGGCCGTATCAGCATGTTGAACGATCAGCGGGAAGTGTTCGGAGCAGTCTTGCGGTCGATGGGACAGTCGATGAACAGCACGGACCCGCAGGCGATCGAGGCGGCCAAGGAACAGCTGTTACGACAGAAGCCCTTGGTGAAGACGTATACGAGCGATCACTACGACCAGCTGTTGGCCTCCGGCGAAGTTGTTTTGGCGCATGGGTGGGGAGGGCCGGTTGCCCGCGCGATGGCCGAACGACCGTCCATCCGTTATGTGGTGCCGAAGGAGGGGGCCACTCTTTGGGCCGACTGTCTCGTAGTGCTGAAAACTGCGCCACAGAAACAACTCGCCATGCGGTTCATCAACTATTTGATGGAGCCTGCCGTGGCGGCACGCACATCGGAACGCCTTCGTTTTGCCTCCGCTTCCAAGTCGGCGCGTGAACTGGTCAGCGCCTCGACCAGAGAAAATCCAGCGGTGTATCCCCCTCTCGACCAGCTGGGTCGGCTGGAATGGATGCGGGATGTGGGCAAGGGGATCCGACTGTACGACCGGGCGTGGACAGAACTGAAGATGCAATGAGATGGCGACGCAACCTTGTTTGAAATGGCTGTAAGAATCAGTATAATGCAGACCCTGTCCTCGGCTGTTCGATAATCCCTCGCAATGTGTGACGACATGCTCCAGTACAGAGACGGTTTCACGGGTCGCATCCGAGCATTGGCGCAACTGTGCCGCGCCTGGCCGGTAATCGCCTTGCTCGGTATGTGGCTGATCAATGGCGGAGGGGCGCAGGCGGCAGACGTGCCTGTCCCTCCATCTCAAGCCCAGACTCAATCCGGTTCCTTCGCCCCGCCCGTCGTTCGTCTGAATCTGTCCGAGGCAATGGCTCTCTTCCTCAAACAGAATTTGGACCTGCTCATTGCCAAGTACGGCATTGAATCCAGCAAGGGACAACAGATTACGGCGCGGCTCTTTCCCAATCCAGTGGGACAGGTCGGAAACGTGGCGTCATTTACTCAAGGCAATACGCTGGCAAAAACCGGCGCCCTCACGCTGCAGGTGCAGCAATTATTTGAATTGGCCGGCAAGCGCGGCTATCGCATCGAAAGCGCCGGCTTCGGGGTGCAGTCGGCGGAAGCGGATTTTGAAGATGCCGTCCGGCAGCTGGGGTTCACCATCAAGGATGCCTACTATCGCGTCCTGGTGGCGCAGCGTCGCCTGGCATTGGCGGAGGAAAACCGGGATCGCTTCGCGCGCATTCTGGACGTCAATACCATCCGGTTTAAGAAGGGCTACATCGCCGAAGTTGACCTCATCCGGATCCGGCTGCAGGTGGTGGACTTCCAATCCCAGGTGATCGAATCAATTCAGGAAGGGGAGTCGGCCAGGGCCGATTTGCGGCAGCTACTGCGGCTCTCGCCTGCCACGAAGTTGGAATTGACGACGGAGATGGACTATCGGCGGGTTGATCCTGATATGGGAAAACTTCGCTCCGTGGCCCTGGAGGTACGTCCGGATATCAGGAGCAGGCGCGCAGCCGTCTCACAGCGTGAAGCCGATCTAAAGCTGGCCAAGGCCTTCCGGATTCCGGATGTGACGATCGGTGCCGGGTATTCCGTGCAAGGCTCGCGTGGACCGGACAACCAACAGATGGGCATTTTGAATCTCGGCGTGCCTTTGCCGCTCTTCAATCGTAATCAGGGCGGTATCGTCCAGGCCGAAGTCGGAGTGCAGTCCGCCCAGGCCGAACTCGACCGTACGGTCAACCAGGTGGAGAATCAAGTGGATGTGGCCTATCACAACCTCCTGCAGAGCCGCCGGTTGGTGGAGGCCTATCTGGCGGGGGTGTTGGAAGATGCCCGTTCGACCTTCACGATCGTCGAGCGCGCGTATGAACGGGGAGGCGCCACCATCCTGGATCTCCTTGATGCCGCGCGTACGTCTCGCACGATCCAGCAGAACTTCATCGAGGCGCTGTTCTCCTATCAGCGAAACCTGTTTCAACTGGAAAGTTCGGTCGGGCAGGAGATTACGTCATGACCTCAGGCGGGATACCGGTCATCGGGTTGACCGTCCTCCTTTCATTGTGCGCCTGCAGTCAAAAACAGGAACCTGCGTCTTCCCCCTCACCCGCATCCTCGGAACAAGCTGCCGCGCAGCCTGTCTCGCACCCCACTGGTCAAATCGAAACGGCGGTCGTGGATTTCAAACCCGTGCAGCCGGAATTGGTGCTGGTCGGCAAGGTCGCGTATGGAGAAGATCGCTACTCGAAAATTTCATCTCCGTTGCAAGGACGGGTGGTGGAGGTCCGGGCGAAGCTGGGGGACCGGGTCGATGCAGGCGCGACGCTCATGATAATCGACAGTTCGGATATCACCGCAGCCTACTCCGAGTTCGTGAAGGAAGCCTCGGAGTTGGAATATTCCACGCGGGCGCAGGAACTGGCCAAGGAACTCTATGCCACCAAGGCCTTGGCTTTGAAGGACCTCAAACAGGCCGAAAACGATTTGATCAAGGCACGGGCTGAATTCCGGCGGGCGAAGGAACGGTTGCTGTCCCTGCGCATTCCCGCCTCCGAGTTGGAGAAGCCGCTCGCTCAACAGCGGATCACCTCGCGCTTTGAGATGAAGAGTCCTTTGACAGGAACCGTAGTGGAGCGGGCCGTGACTCCCGGTCAGTCCGTCGGCGGCGATGCCGGACAGGTATTGTTCACGGTGGCGGATTTGGATCGGCTGCAGGTGGTGGCGGATGTCTACGAGCGGGATCTGGCGCTGGTCAAGGTGAGTCAGGTGGGCCATATCAATGTGGAAGCCTATCCTGGGACTGATTTTGCATCCGTGGTGGCGTCTATCGGCGACGTCGTGGATCCGAACACCCGCACCATCAAGGTTCGCGCCTGGGTCGACAACCGGGATCAGCGGCTCAAACCGGAAATGTTCGCCCGGCTGAAGTTGGATATCGGGGACGCAACGCCGTTTCTGACCATTCCCAAGGAAGCTGTCGTTGAGATCGACGGCAAGCATTTCGTCTACGTCGTGGAGGGGGATGATCGCTACGTGAAACACGAAGTGGTGGTCTCTAATGTCTCCAGCGGGCAGGTTCGCATCCTGGAGGGATTAACCTCGGGCCAGCGGATCGTCATCAAGGGCGCGGTCCTCGTGAAGGGGCAAGAGGTCAAGTGATGCTCAGGCCGGCGATCGCAGGCGGTCGCGGTGGACAAAGGCCGTTGGCGGCATGATGGTTCGAATAGTCGAACTATCTCTGGTACAGCGGTTTCTCATCTGTGCGCTCGGATTCAGTCTCCTCTTCGGCGGGCTCTACGCCTTCCAGCAACTCGACATCGTCGCCTATCCGGATCCCTCCCCCCCCATGGTGGAGGTGATCACCCAGTTCCCGGGCTGGTCGGCGGAAGAAATCGAACGGCAAATCACCATCCCCATTGAAGTCGCGTTGAACGGCATGCCGGGTCTCACCGACATCCGGTCGCTGTCGATTTTCGGGTTGAGCGATATCAAAGTCTATTTTGATTTCAACACGCAGTACTTCTTTGACCGTCAGGAAGTCGTCAATCGCCTGTCCACCCTCAGTCTGCCTCAAAACGTCCAACCGGCGCTGTCGCCTTGGTGGGCGATTGCCGAAATCTATCGGTATCAACTGGAAGGGGATGGGAAGGCGAGTCTCACCGACCTGAAGACCATTCAGGACTGGCAACTGCGACGCGAGTTCAGGCGGGTGCCGGGCATTATCGATGTGACAGCCTTCGGGGGCACGACTCAGGAGTATCACGTCGATATCGATCCCGGAAAACTCATCAGCTACCAGGTCAGCCTCGCGCAGGTCATGGAAGCCTTGACCAACAGCAACGCCAATGTCGGCGGCAACTACCTCACCGTGGGCGCGCAGAACTACAACATCCGGGGCTTGGGGCTGATCAACGGGCTGGCCGATATCGAAAACGTCATGGTCGCCGAGAAAGAAGGGACCCCGATTTTCGTCAAAACGCTGGGAACTGTCTCGGTCGGCCACCGCGTGCGCCTGGGCAAGGTCGGCATCGATGACAACGACGACGTCGTCGAAGGCGTGATTCTGCTGCAGCGCGGGTACAAGGCACTCTCCGTATTGGAGCGGGTGCGGGAAAAAGTTGAAGAGTTGAACAAGTGGAAATTGCCCGAGGGGGTGAAAATCAAGACCTTCTACGACCGGACGGCCTTGATCCACACCACGGTGGAAACGGTCACCGATATTCTCATCAGCGGCATGGTCCTGGTGTTTATCATTCTCTTCGTGTTTCTCGGGCATTTGCGCGCCTCGTTGATTGTGGCGTTGACGATTCCGATGTCCCTGCTCTTCACCTTCACGATGATGGTGTTGATCGGCCAGTCCGCCAATCTGATTTCTCTCGGTGCCATCGATTTCGGCATCATCGTCGATGCGACCCTGGTCATGGTGGAAAGCATTTTCTTCCATCTCGGACATGATCGCCGCCTGGGGCTGACTGTGCCGCAGCAGATTGTGCGCGCCGCTCGCCAGGTGGGGCAGCCGATTTTCTTCTCCACCGCCATCATCGTGGTCGCCTTCATCCCGCTCTTTACGATGACGGGGGTGCCGGGGAAAATTTTTGCGCCGATGTCGATCACCTACGGATTCGCTTTGTTCGGAGCGCTGCTCATGGCGTTCACCCTGGCGCCTGTCCTCTGCTCGCTGCTGTTAAACGGTGTGGTCACGGAACAGGACACGCGGTTCGTCAGCGCCATTCGCCGGAGCTACCTGGCGGTATTGCGATGGGCCTTGGGTCATAACATGAAAGTCATCGGGGCAGCGCTGCTACTTCTGGTGGCGGCATTCGGAGCGCTGCAGTTTATCGGCGGGGAATTCATGCCGGCGCTGGAGGAAGGCAACCTCTGGGTGCGCGCGACGATGCCGGTGGATATTTCTTTCGACGAGGCGGCCCGGTTGACCGGAGACATCCGGCAGATGTTCAGGAAATCGCCGGAAGTGATCACGATCGTGTCTCAGCTTGGCAGGCCCGATGACGGGACCGATCCCACCAGCTTTTTTAATGCGGAGTTTCTCGCGAACCTCAAGCCGCACAAGGATTGGCGGCCCGGCCTCACCAAGGATCAACTGGTAGAGGAAATCGAAGAACGGCTTAAGGTCATTCCCGGCATCATCTTCAACTTCTCTCAGGTCATTCAGGACAACGTCGAGGAAGCCATGTCGGGCGTGAAGGGCGAAAACTCCATCAAGCTGTTCGGCACCGATCTGAAAACGATGGAGGCGAAGGCCGGAGAAATCGAGTCGGTCATGAAAGGTGTGCACGGGGTCAAGGATCTGGGCATCTTCCGGCTCGTGGGCCAACCCAACCTGCTGATTCAAGTGGATCGCGAAGCCAGCGCCCGCTATGGGTTGCGCGTCTCCGATGTCAATGCCGTCGTCCAGGCGGCGGTGGGCGGACAGGCGGTAACGCAGGTGTTCGAAGGGGAACGGCTGTTCGATCTGGTGGTTCGGTTTCTGCCGGAGTTCAGGCGGGATGCGGAAACGATCGGGAACATTCTGGTCAATACGCCGGATGGCGCGCGAATTCCTCTGAAGCAGGTGGCGACCATCAGAACCCAGACCGGCGCGTTCATCATCTATCGGGAGAACAATGAACGGTATATTCCCATCAAGTTCAGCGTGCGCGAGCGCGACCTGGAGAGCACGGTGAAAGAAGCGCAGATCAAGATGGCGCAGTCCGTGTCGCTCCCTGAGCGTTACCGGATCGAATGGGCGGGCCAGTACGATCAGCTCACGGCGGAGCAGAAACGCCTGACGATGATCGTACCGCTGAGTCTGGTGATCATTCTGTTTCTGCTCTATAC
>VOPR01000053.1 GCA_009594995.1 Nitrospira sp.
GGCTCTGACCACCATCGATAAGACGCGAGGGGTTTTCCTCGAAAGCCAAGACGGATACACGTTCGCACCGATTGACGCGGGACGTGAAAGCGGCGGCTGGGTCGAAATTCGAGCAGGCGTGAAGGAAGGCACCCCGGTCGTGACGGAAGGAGTCTTCGATCTGAAAAACGTGCTGCTGAAAGAACAGATCGGATCGGGCGACTGAGGACCCCATGGACCACCTGCTGACATTTTCACTCCGCTATCGATTTTTTACCCTGGTGGCGATCGCCGTCGTCATGGCCACAGGCATCTGGTCTTTCACGAACCTCACCATCGACGCCGTCCCCGACCTCACACCGGTGCAGGTGCAAGTGCTCACCCGCGCTCCGGCCTTGGGTCCGGTGGAAGTCGAACAGTTCGTGACGTTCCCCATCGAGGCGTCCTTGAATGGCTTGCCGGCCTTGCGGGAGCTGCGCTCCGTGTCGCGCTACGGACTCTCCGCCGTGACGGCGATCTTCGACGACCACACCGACATCTATCGGGCCAGACAGTTCGTGACCGAACGGCTGGCGCAGGCCATGGAACGCATCCCCGCCGAGTATGGGCGACCGGTCATGGGCCCGCTGACCACCGGGCTGGGCGAAGTGTATCAATTCACGGTCAAAGGCCCGGGCTACAGCCCCATGGCCCTGAGAACGCTGTTGCAGTGGGACATCGGGATGAAGTTGCGCGCCGTGCCCGGTGTGGTCGAGGTCAATATCTGGGGAGGCGAGCCGCAACAGTTCCACGTGATCGTGGATCCGTCGAAACTGCTCTCCTTCAAGTTGACCATGAAACAGATCTTCGACGCGCTACAACGGAACAATGCCATCGCCGGCGGCGGCTACATCGAACATCAGCGCGAGCAACTGCTCATTCGAGGGGAAGCGCTCGCCACGCAGGTGAGCGACCTGTCCCGGATCGTCGTGGCCCACGGATCGGGCGGCGTACCGGTCTACATTGCCGACCTGGCCGAGGTGAAAGAAGGGTCTGGCCTCCGGATCGGCGCCGCTACCGCCATGGGCGAGGGCGAGACGGTCATCGGAATGGTGCAGATGCTCGCGGGTGAAAACGCGCAACAGGTCGTGACTCGCGTGAAGGCGCGCGTGCAGGAAATCCAGGCAACCCTGCCCTCCGGCGTCACCATCGAACCCTACTACGATCGCACGATTTTTGTCTCCAAGGTCATGACGACCGTGCGCAACAACCTGCTTGAAGGCGGGCTGCTCGTCATCGCCGTACTGTTTCTCTTTCTCGGCGACCTGCGAGCCGGACTGATCGTCGCCTCGGCCATCCCGCTCGCCATGCTGATCGCCTTCACCGGCATGATGCAGGCCGGGCTCTCGGGCAATTTGATGAGCCTGGGCGCCATCGACTTCGGCCTCTTGGTCGATGGCTCCGTGGTCATGATCGACAACATCCTGCGCCGACTGGCGGACAAGCCGGCACGCACTCAGGAGGAGCGACTCGCGACCGTGTTGGCCGCCGGACGGGAAGTCCTGCGTCCCATGACCCTGGCCGTGAGCATCATCATTCTGGTGTATGTGCCGATCCTCGCGCTCACCGGCATCGAGGGCAAGATGTTCCGTCCCATGGCGTTCACCGTGATCATGGCCCTGGCCGGTTCCCTGCTCCTTGCGATCACCGTCACGCCGCTGCTGTCGTTCTGGTTTGTACGGACCGGGAGCGATCAGGAGGAAACCCGGGTCATTCGCACACTCAGAGGCTTCTACGCCCCTTGGGTCAGGGGAGCGGTCGCACGGCCGGTCTGGCCGGTGACGCTCGCGGTGGGTCTGTTTGCCATCAGCCTGGGGGCCGCCACGAGACTCGGCGTCGAGTTTGTGCCGCGACTGGAAGAAGGTGACCTCGCCGTGCAAGTGTGGCGGTTGCCCAGTATCTCGCTGACTGAATCAGTGGCCACTGCACTCGAGATCGAGCGGGTACTCCGCCGCTTTCCCGAAGTCACCCAAGTCGTCACCCGCACCGGCAGCCCCGAAGTGGCGACGGATGTGATGGGGGTCGAGATGTCGGACGTCTTCGTCATTCTCAAACCGCAACGCGACTGGGTCACGGCCGACAACCGCAACGCCTTGATCGAGGCCATGAAGCGGCGCATCGAGGAACAGGTGCCCGGTGTCGGCCTCGGATTTACCCAGCCGATCGAAATGCGGTTCAACGAGTTGATCGCCGGCGTACGATCGGATCTGGCCGTAAAGATTTTCGGCCCCGATCTGGATATCCTCAAACAGCAGGCCGAACGCGCAGCTCGCGCGCTTCAAGGCGTGCCAGGCGCGGCAGACGTCAAGGTCGAACAGGTCGCGGGGTTACCGCTGCTCCGTGTCATCGTCGATCGCGCAGAAATCGCCCGGTACGGGCTCACCGCCGACGAAGTGCTCACGCTCATTCAATCGACCCGGGTGGGAACGGTCGTCGGCACCGTCGTGCAGGGCTCCCGTCGATTCGAGCTGGTCGTGCGGTTGGCAGACCGGGTGTCACAGGATCCGGCGTCGCTGGGCCGGCTGCTGATCCCGACCATGCACGGCGAACTGGTGCCGCTCTCACGCGTGACGAGTATTACCGTGGATTCCGGCCCGGCGCAGGTCAGCCGGGAGCATGTGCAACGACGCATCGTGGTGGAGTGCAATATTCGGGGGCGGGACCTGGGCAGGTTCGTAGCTGACGCCCAACAGGCCGTCGCCCGGGCCATTACACTCCCCGCCGGTTACGAAGTCAGCTGGGGCGGGCAATTCGAACACCTGCAGGAGGCTGCTCGCCGGTTAACCATGGTCGTGCCGGTCACACTGCTGCTGATCCTCGGCATGTTGTCGGTGATCTTCGGCGCGATGCGGCCGGCCCTGCTGATCTTTCTCAATGTGCCGCTGGCCTTGTCCGGCGGCATCCTGGCCCTGTGGCTCCGCGGCTTGCCGCTGAGCATCTCGGCCATCATTGGCTTTATCGCCCTCTTCGGCATTGCGGTCCTCAACGCGGTCGTCTTGGTGAGCCATATCCGCCGGCTGGAAGCGGACGGCGCCTCGACCGGCGAGGCGGTTGTGCAGGGGGCCATGGATCGCCTGAGGCCGGTACTCATGACTGCTCTCGTCGCAAGCCTGGGATTTCTCCCCATGGCCTTGGCCACCAGCATGGGGGCGGAGGTCCAACGCCCGCTAGCCACGGTGGTCATCGGCGGCCTTCTGACATCGACGGCCCTGACATTGCTGGTTATTCCCGCGCTCTATCCCTACTTTGTGCGCGGTGAGACCACAGAGCCGCGGCCCGGGGCCGGAGAGGCAGGAGTCACCGAGTCCGGCTCGTAACCTATTGGCCGATCAGGGCGAGGAGAGCGAGGTTCGAATCCGCAGCGGGTTGTTTCCGACTCTTTTCTGGACAGACTTTCATCCCGGCGGTAAGCTTCCTCTACGAAGCGAAGTGTCTGCGCGCAAGCCAGGGTCCTGCGCAGCGCCGCTCAACCGAAATCTCTAACCGGCTTATTTTCCTGAGGAGTAGTTATGGCGACCATCATGGTGATCGACGACGAACCTTCCATCCGCGGCCTCCTGCGTGAGGTCCTGGAGCGATCAGGCCATAAGGTTGTCGAGGCCAAGGATGGACGCGAAGCGTTGGACCTCTATCAGAAGCATAAAGCCGATTTACTGATCATGGACCTGTTGATGCCGGAAGTTGATGGACTGGAAGCCACGCTGCAGCTGACCCGCGAGTATATGGACACGAAAATCATCGCCATGACCGGTGCTCAGGGAGACCGGAACTTTCTGGATATTGCGCGGTTGTTCGGCGCCCACCGGACGTTTGAAAAGCCGTTCGATCTGAAGGAAATGCTGAAGGCCGTGGAAGCAGAACTGGCCCAGAAGTAACCTCGCGCCCTGGTAATCCGCCGGCTCACCTGACGCACTCGTCGCTCCCTGGAAAAACTACTGGAAACCCTGCCGCTGCTTCTGCAAGAATCCAGCGTGCAGCAGACCCCCACAGCCAGGTTCGCGTGTTTCTAACTCCCACTCGCGCAAGACTTCTCTGGTGTGCCTGGAGCATACTGATCCTACTTGTCGGCATTCTTCCTCTGCATAACTTCGTCGGCCATGCGCATTGGCAGTACATTCGCTGGGTGCCCACGCCGGACCAATTGAGCTCGCCGTCCGTGCTGTTGGATCTCGGCATCGATGCGGTGGCCAACATCATCCTCTTCGTCCCGTTCGGCCTGCTCTATACCCTGCGCGGGTTGGATGGCAAGCCATTCTCCCCTGGCCGCCTCATGTTGATGGCCTTCATCCTCTCCTTCGGCATCGAGTACTACCAGGTCTATTGTCACAATCGCAGCACGTCGCTGCTGGACCTGCTGGATAACGTCCTCGGCGCCTATATCGGCATGCGAGTGGGAGAGATGTATCTCAGGAAGAAAGCGGCGGAAGTGATGGAACCAGCGACGTAACGTTACTGCCAGCCGGTCGGATCATACCCGCGCTCACGCAGACACCGATCCACATAGTTGGTAAACGCCCCGCTCGGCGGCGAGCGTTTGAACAACCCGCGCAAAAACCCAGCCGTCGCACCGCTGGCTGCGCCGACCATGGCCCCACGCCCCGGATGTCCCAGAATCGCTCCGCCCACCGCACCGGCGGCCGATCCGATCGCCCCGCCCGCCACCGTGCCGGTGGCGACCTGCGCGGTTTTCCCTTCGCTGGGAGAAGCCCCGGCTTGCTCGGCCAGGGTCATGCAGTCTTTGATGTCGGATTCGGCCGCATCGGCGCCGACCTGTCGATAGTGATCGTTGGGGTAGAGAATCGGCTTGGGCCCTGCACAACCGGCGAGCAGTAGAGTCACAGCACAGATGAGCATCCTTTGCTTCATGGCTCACAGGTCCTCTGTTCCAAACAAACCACAGCGGACATGGTTGACCGGCCGTGCCAACGGAATTCTGATGCGTGATACGGCTTAAATCCGTCCCCCCAAGTCCTTCCGCTGCAACGTTCGCATCATCACCGAATCGTTATAGGCCACTTCGCTCAAGGCATCCAGAATATGCAGGCCTTTGCTCGCCGCCAATTCTTTGGCCTTGGTGTAGTTCTTCGCGCTGAAACGGGCCACGGCCGGCTGGCCGTTCACGATCTGACAGGCCAGCACTTCCCCGCCGGCGACATCCATAGTGCCGCCCTCCTCCACGAGTTTCTTCGCCTGCGGCACCGTAATCTGGTGCAGCTGCGCAAACTCCTCCAACCCGCCCGTCTCCACGAGACGTCCATCCGGCATGATGCAGAGCCGCTTGAAATGAGGCGACCAGTCTTTGCGGAAGTCGATGAACTTAATATCTCCGCCCTTCGCCACCGCGCGGTCGAGGGTCCGGTAATCGAGGCCGAGATTCTTTTTCGCCAGCTTGTCCTTTAGTTCCTGCGGAAGCGTTCGATAGAACACCTCGGTCGCCGCCTCAATCAGCGGCACCGCACGCGACCGGGCCCATTGCTCCGCCTCGGCAAACTGCATCAGGTCGAGCACCCAGGTCTGTTTCGGCGTGGCGCCGCTCGCATCGATCCGGCAGGCAAACAATCCGCGCGTCAGTAATCCGCCCACTTGGGGATAGACATAGACACCGCCCTCCGCCAGCAACTGCGTCATTTGGTCCAACGGCACATCGTAACTTTCGGCCAGAATTTTCGCATGCGCGGCCAGATTTTCCGGCAACGTCATCGCGCAGGCCGTCACGTTACCCGGTGCATCGAACTCCGAGTAGTCTTCGATCACGTTATACAAAATCGGTGGTTTCGGCTTCTCGATCTTCTTCTTGATCTTAAACATAGTGAGCTCGTTCCTCGTCTCTCGTCGTTCGTCTCTCGTTCAACGCAGGTCCTGCACGATCACTCATGCCGGAGGTGATGATAGGGAGGAAGCGTCATGAGCCGCTGGTCGTCCACCGGTCCACCGATCGTAAAATGATACAGCGACTGGATGGATAGTTCCTTGATGCCGACGACCTCATGCACCGGGTCGTCGAAAAAACAACCGATCCCCGTGCCCCGCACCCCCGCGGCCTCCGCTTCCAAATAGAGCACCTGCCCGAGCAGTCCCGTTTCCCAGAATAGGCGTGGATACCACCAAGCCCCGCCCTGCCGCAAGCGGCCTTCGAATTCCGCCAGCATCCCGAGCGAGAAGGCGCTGTCCCCGGCAATCGCCTGTTGGCAACTGACTTGCGCCGCGAGACGTTGCGCGTTGCCCTGCAACAGCCAGAACAGGGGAAGCTCTTCCGGACAACCGGGCGCCGGGGTCCATTCCAATTCAGGATTCATCGACTGCTGCAGAAACGGCAGCTTGTTCGGGTCACGCGCCAGAATATACAACCCCGCCTCCAGCCCTTCGACGCGATGCACGAACAGCATGAGGTGAATCGCCGGATCCCAGGGTAAGGCATCCCACGGCGTGGGCCGCTGCACTTGCGGTCGCTCCACGCGAGGCATCACCCGCTGCAGGATGTGAAAGAATGTGGCGGCTGAAATAGCGGTGCGGCCATCGAAGGAGACGGCGCTGCGGCGTTGCCTGATGATCGCGCCGGCATCGTACGTCGTTCGTGACGCGTGAAGCGTCCCGGCTTGGACAATGGGCGCCGCGCCAAGCAGAACCGTCGGGTGTTCCAGGCTGGTCTTCCAGGAGGCCTCTGCCACCTGGTCGATGACATCCCAATGCACCCCATGTTCGCGACTCAGCTCATTGGCCTTCCCATGCCATGGCCCCGCAGCCACACCGCTGACAGCCGCCTCGTCCAGAAACAACGGCAGCCCCTGAGGCTCGCGCGATGAATGTGACGAGGCACTCACCTCGGCTTCACCCGGCCAGATCACCGCAAGGCAATCGGGATGTTCCGGCTCTACGCCGCTAAAATCGTCTACGCGATGAGTGCCCAATACTCTCGCGATCTGATTCTGATCGACTCCATCCAAGAGCGCCATCTTCCACCCGAGCGTCGCCGCCGCAATACGCGCCGACCCGATCGCGTGACCGACATCGTGGTTGCAGTAGCGAAACGCCCGCTCGCCGTACTTCCAGGCTTCCCGCCAATGGACAGAGGTAAGACCGAACAGAAACGCTCCTGACGGAAAGGGCGCCAATAGACTCGAGATGGCGGCGGGAGAACAGTCCGCGCGTAATTCCAGCCCATGTTCTCTCGGTGCGTAGTGATAGAGCCCCGGCTTCAGGTTGAGCCCTTCGGCCGACGACAGCAGGACATAGCCTTCTGTCGGATGGAGATTGCCGGACGACGGATTGTTCCGCAGGGCCCACTCCGACTCCCCGGCCTTCTTCCAGGCCGACAGCCCGAGGGCCAGTTCGAAGAACCGTGAGATGGTACGGATGGTCACCGCCTGCGGAGAAACGGCACCTGGGTGATAGATGGCCTGGTAGGACGGCGACCGCGGTTCATCCTCCGGCTTGAGCAACGGCAACCGGACCAACTCGGCTCCGTCGAATCGCCGAAAGGGATTGGGCTGATTCGCCCAATCCAGGTACCCCAGCGACCTCGCATACCGATTGAAATGGTGTTTGGTTCGAACGTGATAGGCGATCACGCGATCGACCGGATCGGTTGAAAGCGGCTCAGCAGAAATAGCAGAAGACGGTTGTTCAGGAGTCATGGCGGCAGTCTAACGAGGCGGAGGAAGGAAAGTAAACGCGCGACGCCTCACCCAAGCAGGCGGGCAATCCCGAAAGCCGCCGCCGCGGCAAGACCGCCGACCAGCACGGTTTGGAACCCGCCGCGCCAAGGCGGCACGCCGGTATACCCGCTCTTGACGTAGCCGAACACAAACAAAGCCACGGGAGTCGACGCCACCGACCACCAGAGCGCGGTCTGGATATCGGCGAACACCATGTAGGGCACCAGCGGAATGAGCCCACCGACGACATAGGACAGCGCAATCGTCCAGGCGCTGATACGCGCGCGTGTGGGATCCGGCTCTTCGAGCCCCAGCTCGAACCGCATCATGAAATCGACCCACTGTGTCGGATTGGCCTGGAGTGTTTCGATCAACGGAGCGATCTGTTCATCCCGCAACCCATAGCCTCGAAAAATCTCGGACACTTCCTCGGCCTCCCGCTCAGGGATATGTTGCGTCTCCCGCAACTCCCGCAAGCGCTCAGACGCGTAATGTTCCAGATCCGTCTTCGCCGCGAGATACCCGCCCAACCCCATGGCAATCGAGCCGGCTGCGATCTCGGCCAGTCCCGCTGTGACCACCAGACCGGATGAGGCTACCGCGCCCGACAATCCGGCCGCCAGCGCGAAGGGCACCGTCAACCCGTCGGCCATGCCGATGACGATATCGCGGACAGTCGCGGTGGCGGTGAAATGTTTTTCAATGTGAGGCGTCGCAGGCATGGGCGCTCTCTTTTCGGGAACGCACCGCCGTTTACGCCTCTTGAATGCGCACGAACTCCCGCGCGCTACGCAAATCTTCCTGCGTGCAGATTTTCAGTTCCAGTAGGAGGTGCTCCAATGCCGCCACCCGTGCGGCGACTTCCGGCAACACCACGTCGATCCGTTCCACGAGATCTTGTAACCGGCGGGTCATCCCGGCCTCACCGCTTTTCGTGGCTGCGCCCTTCCGTTTCTGTCCGACCGACCGATTGCGGCCCGACTGCCGTGGCACTTTCCTTTTGGGTGGCATAGGTCCCTCCTGGTTAGGGTGCTTGTGTACGCGCCTTCGTGGCGCCGGTCAAGCGGAGCCGGTCGAGACGGGCACGCCGATGCGACAGAACATACCTCAAGTGATAGTTAAACCTCATGCGGAGAGTGATCCGGTACCCGCCCGATTCAGGCTTGGACTGGGAATCGTCGCGGGCCGCAAGGACTCCCGCGCAATGTTCAGACTAGAATGACCAAAAGACTATGGTGGAGAGGCGATTTGAATGATGATTCAATCAATGCTTGAGGTTATGGAGGTACCATCAACTAGGTGGGAAAGGCTCCCCGTTCCACTGGTGGAGAGTCATCGGACGGACTTCGGCTTGACGTGATTCAATCCGCCCGCCCCCGTGCTGTCGTTGACGATGGCAGGATAGGTTTGAATGAACTTCAACATGCTTGGCGTGGAGGCATCACCCAACCAATAGGGATTGTTCCGCTGCATGACGGTATAGTTGGCCCTGAGGCCATCACGCACCCGCAGGTAGATCGACTCGTACCGTGGATGGTCAGGGGGTGTGTCGTGACCGTAAGTACTTCGATAATCATCGCCCTGAATCTCAGGCGCCAGAATCACGGTGCCACTCAATCGCGGGTAGTACGTGAGCACTCCCGGTGCACCTGAGGGCGGCTGCGCGATGAGCCCCTTGCTCTTGTTACTGTTCGAACTCCCGAGCCCGATGCCTTCGGCCTGCAGAATCGGCACCATCCCAGCGACATGTTCCCGGCTGTAGTTCAAATCCGGCACCACGCCACTCTGCACAAAGTATTTCTTCATCGCGCGAATCACTGCAAGTTGGCCATCGTACTGCCGTTGCGCACTTCCCCCCTCCTCCGCGAAGGAGGTCACGGGCTCACCGATCGCGGATTCGGTCGTGGAGATCTGTGTCAGGTTCGGGTGCCGATCGATGTGCGCGGCCAGGGCGGCCAGGAAGGCATCCAATCGACGGAGAATCGTCGGATGCCACAACTTAAGATTGTACGCGTACTTGCCGGGCTGATTGCTCATCCGATAGGCCCATAGATAGTCGTACTGGGTGTGAGCCCGGTTTGGATCGGCATTCCAGGCCCGTCCCGCCTGCAGGTCGTTCGGCAGGATTTCCGATGCGCCCCTCTCTCGTTTGAACTCGCGCCATGCCAGCGCGACGATGAGATGCTTGTTTTCCAATGCGGCCAGCCGGGCCAGGATCTGATCGATCTGACTAAAGTCATACCGGCTGGTACCGGTTCGACTATCCCGGGATTCATATCGCCCCCACAACAGGATTACTTTCATGCCGCGCAGCTGAGGGGTGCTTCTTAGCTCCTCGTAAATCGTCTCCATCTGCGCTGGTGAGCGTAATTGCCAATCTTCAATTTTGACGTAAATGCCTGGATGCCATTTATCGCTCGCAACCGATGTGCCGGGAAGGAGCGCCAGAAGTAACATCGACGCACACATCAGCCAGAGCCGGCCCAGGGAATTCCTGCCCGATTGACGCCACAGTGAACGCATGGCGCCCGGCACAACGCCACCGGGGATAGTGGTTCCTGAATGATCAATCGACATGAGTCCCTGCTCCTTGTGTCCTTGTCGTCACACGAGGGAATACTCGCCGCACGACAAATCCTGTCGGTCCCTGGCCATTCTGAATGGAGAACCGGGGCTTGTCTGTAGTCACCACTGGGACAGGAACGATCGCACAGGAAATAGGCGCCCTGGGTGTGGGCGCAGACGTGAAGGGCACGGTCAGCGGGAAATCGACGAGATGGAGGGGAACATCACAAACAGAGGGGGTCTCCGCCGGCGAGTTGCCTCGGACATCGGGCGCATCGCCGGCGGAGAGATCAGGACGCTGCCTAACGTCAGGCGGCCATCGCGACGGGGCTGAACAGTTTCACCGTCTCCTGCAGTTGCTCCTGCGCCTCGTTCAACAAGGCCGGCCGCTCACTGACGTTGAACCGGGTCGACTGCAATGCGGCTTCATGAAACGACACCTCTTGCGGAGCCACGGCCGGATGCAATTCGTTATGGTCCGCAACCACACCGGCGAGGTGCACGATCGACGCATGGAGCGCGTAATCGCCCGCCTCATCCGGACAGAGCTGGTGCCGGATGGCCTGCTCGATTTGGGGCGGCATCCCCCAGGAATGAATCAGTTCCGCGCCCACTTCCGTAAAATCACACCCGAAGTTGGACTGCTCGACTTCGGCAAGCGGGCTGCCAAAGTTGCCGGCTTCGATGAGCGCCGATTGCGCGCGCTCCGGGATAGTTTGATACAACACCAGGTGCCCGATATCTCGCAGCAGGCCCTCGATAAAGAACCGTTCGCTGTCATCGATCCCACAGGCCTTGGCGATCTTGCCGGCCATCAGGGCGCAGAGCACGCTCTTGCGCCAATAGGCCGACAGATCCATGATCTGCACCGTCATGCCGCTAAAGCTGCGGCCGATGGTTGTGGCCGTTACCAGATCGCGGATCGCTTGCATCCCGAGCAGGTTCACCGCGCGGGTCACCGTGTCTACCTGCTTGGGAACTCCATACAACGGGCTGTTTACAATCTTCAGGACGCGGGCGGAAATCGCGGGGTCCATCTTGAGGACCTTTGCCAGGTCTTCCATGGTCGAGTCCGGGTTGTCTACGACGTCGCGAACTCGATAGTAGATCTCAGGGAGGGTAAAGACGTTTGAGCAGGATTGGACGAGTTCTTGCGCCGATGCCATGATAGACGATCCTCCTTGGTGCGCGTTGCGCGTGCGCCCTGCACAGGGGGCCCCGGCTATCTTTATCGGCTGAAGCCTGTCTTTTCTGAAGCACCAGTGGATCCCTGAGCTATACCGACCCCGAGGGCCGGTTGTGATCGTCTTGACTGATCCAGAAATGAGGTGGACAAGCCGTAGGACATTCTGTAATTTCGGACGGCTATCGCTGATAAATGCAGGCGAGTTCACGCACATATCAACGCTTGAGCCACTCTATTTGTTCACCTCATGAGAATTGTCAGCTGGAATTGCAATGGCGCCCTTCGCAAAAAGCTTCCACAGCTTCTCTCTCTCAATGCCGACATCTACATTGTCCAAGAATGCGAAAAGCCGGAAGGGTCCATAGACAGTGCATACAAGACTTGGGCGAAGGGTTCATTGTGGGTTGGTAGTAACAAACACAGGGGGCTGGGAGTATTTTCAAGTGACGCGCCTCTGGTCATGCTCGACTGGGATGGCAACGGACTTGAGTCATTTGTTCCGTTCACCATCGACAACAAGAT
>VOPR01000075.1 GCA_009594995.1 Nitrospira sp.
GCCGATGCGCTGGTCGTCACGGGGCCGGTGACCGTCAATATGGAGCGGGCGTTGAAGGACGTCTACAAAGCGACGGCCGACCCCAAGATCGTCATCGCGTTAGGAGACTGTGCGGTGAATTGCGGCCTGTTCAAAGGGAGTTATGCGGTGACGGGGCCGGTGGATCGGCATATCCCCGTCGATGTGCGTATCTCCGGTTGCCCCCCACGCCCGGCCGAGATCCTGGCGGTGCTGGGAGCGTTACGTAAAAATAAGGCGGATTCAGATCAGTAGCGCCCGGAGACAGTCACGCCTCTCCCGTTCATCCAACACATCTTTTCGACCTGCTCAATAGACGGTCACACGTTCGCCTACATCCCTTCTTCAGCGCCGCCCTCGCGAGTGGATGTGTTTCGACTCTTCCGTCATCTGAAGCGATCCGCCCCAATTGCGTGAACAGCTGTCCGGGAAGATCTTTTCAGGAAATCCATTTTCTTAGCCTTTTTACACCGTTTTTACTTTCTGCGCGTTACCTTGAGTATGGAGTGGAAGAGAAGAGGCGTGAAGAGATGTGGCCGGTTGGCGACCGCTTGGATAGGTGTTTCGGGCGAAGCGCGCCACACTAAGTTTTACGTCCCGGTAAGGAGCATGTACATGGACCTCATCTACCTGACGATCGCCGCGGTATTTTTTCTGTTATCCGGCTGGCTCATCTCGGCGTTGGACCGTCTCTAGCGGCCTACGGGAAAACTTTGTTGTCACACGTGAAATTTATTGCTCCGGAGGGGCAGTCTAATAGAACAGCATCACCGCAGGATGCTCAAAAAGGCTGTCCAGCAAGGCCCCAGCGAATGAAGGTCCGAGGCGTACCCTTGGGGTACGTTGAGGGTCTGAATGATGCGAGAACGAAGCTGGCGGGCTTTCTCGGAATCCTGCTCTAGGGGGGTGTGGTCATGAATGCGATGTACGCGCTCGGTGCAGTGTTGTCACTGGGGTTGTTGGCGTACCTCATGATCGCGCTGCTGAAGGCGGAGTGGTTCTGATGACTGTCAACGGGTTGGCTCAAATCGGACTCTTCTTTTTCGTCCTGGTAGCGTTGGTCAAGCCGCTGGGTTGGTACATGGCACGCGTCTATACGGGCCAAGCCTGCGGAATGGACCGGGTGATGGGACCCTTCGAACGCCTGATTTATCGTGTCTGCGGCGTGCGTGCAACCGAGGAGATGGATTGGAAGACCTATGCCGTGGCCATGTTGTTGTTCAATGTCACGGGGTTGGTCGCGCTCTATGCGTTGCAGCGACTGCAGGGATATCTGCCGCTGAACCCGGCTGGTTTCGGGGCGGTGGCTCCCGACCTCGCCTTCAACACCGCTTCGAGCTTCATCACGAATACGAACTGGCAGGCCTATGCCGGTGAGTCGATGCTCAGTTATCTCACGCAAATGCTCGGCCTGACAGTCCAAAACTTCGTCTCTGCCGCCACGGGCATGGCCATCCTGGTCGCCCTCATTCGCGGGTTAACCGCTCAAACGGCAGCCACCATCGGCAATTTCTGGGTCGATCTGACCCGCAGCACGCTGTACATCTTACTACCGCTGTCAGCCGTTCTCGCGCTGCTTCTCGTCTCGCAAGGGACGGTCCAGACCTTCGGGTCTTCTCATCACACCACGCTTCTTCAGTCCGTGACCTATGAGAAGCCGATAGTCGATGCCATGGGGCAGCCGGTGTTGGACGAGAAGGGCGCTGCCAAGACCGAATCAACAGCAGGGACTGAGCAAGCCTTGGCCGTCGGTCCGGTTGCGTCACAAGTGGCCATCAAGCACCTCGGAACAAACGGTGGCGGATTTTTTAATGCCAATGCCGCTCATCCCTATGAAAACCCGACGCCGCTGACCGATTTCATGCTGATCCTGGCTGAAACCGTGATTGCCGCTGCTCTGACCTACACGTTCGGAACAATGGTTGGCGACACCAGGCAGGGCTGGGCGATTCTCGCTGCGATGCTGAGCGTGCTGGCCCTCTTCGTTCTGGTGGCCTACTGGGCGGAGTCGGCAGGAAATCCGCGCCTGGCTATGCTGGGCGTCGAGCAGACCGCCGGGAGTGCGCAATCCGGCGGCAACATGGAAGGGAAGGAAGTTCGTTTCGGGGTCGCCCGTTCGGCGCTCTTTGCCACCGTGACGACGGCCACATCCACCGGAGCGGTGAATGCCATGCACGATTCATTCACGCCACTTGGCGGGTTGGTGCCGCTGTTCATGATGCAATTCGGCGAAGTGATTTTGGGAGGGGTCGGCTCTGGCCTCTACGGCATGCTGGTCTTCGCGATCATCGCGGTGTTCATTGCCGGCCTGATGGTAGGCCGGACCCCGGAGTATCTGGGGAAAAAGATCGAAACGTATGAAATGAAGATGGCATCCCTGCTGATCCTCATCATGCCCATCATCGTCCTCGGGTTCACGGCAGTGGCGGTCGTGACGGAGTCCGGCACGTCGTCCATTCTCAATCCCGGCGCGCATGGTTTCAGCGAAATTCTCTATGCCTATACGTCTCAGGGTAACAACAACGGCAGCGCCTTCGGGGGATTGAACGCCAATACGCCGTTCTACAACCTGACCGGTGCTCTGGCGATGCTGGTCTCCAGATTTTTGTTGGCGATCCCGACACTGGCACTCGCCGGATCGCTGGCGCGTAAAACGATCGTGCCGGCCGGCCCGGGTACGCTTCCGACTCACCGGCCGCTCTTTGTGGGATTGCTGGTCGGGGTGGTGATCATGTTCGGTGCCCTGACCTTCGTTCCGGCCCTGGCGTTGGGGCCGGTGGCGGAACATCTACTGATGGTTGCCCGTTAGCCCGAATGAGCGGAGGGAGTCACGTGACGACATCGACGAAAGCCAGACCGCTCTTCGATCCGCCGCTTGTTCGCCAGGCCATGCTGGATGCGCTGCGAAAGCTCGATCCTCGCGTTCAGGTCCGCAATCCGGTCATGTTCGTCGTCTTCGTGGGGAGCCTCTTCACGTCGCTCCTGTTCCTCCAGGCATTGTTCGGGACAGGGGAGGCGCCGACCTGGTTCATCCTCGCCATCTCGCTGTGGCTCTGGTTCACCGTGCTCTTCGCCAACTTTTCCGAAGCGATCGCCGAAGGGAGAGGCAAGGCTCAAGCCGATTCTCTCCGGAGGGCTCGGACAGAATTGACTGCCAAGCGATTTGGAAAACCGACTTCCGGAGAAGACTATCTGGCGGTGCCCGCCGCCATCGGCAAACCCGGCGAGGTCTATTGCCTCGTTCCGGCCAGTTTTCTCAAAAAAGGCGACATCGTACTGGTGGAGGCGGGCGATGACATTCCCAGCGATGGAGATGTGATCGAGGGGATTGCATCCGTCAACGAAAGTGCGATTACAGGCGAGAGCGCGCCGGTGATTCGTGAGTCCGGTGACCGGAGCGCCGTCACCGGCGGCACGCGGGTGCTGTCCGATTGGCTCGTGGTGCGGATCACCGCCAGCGCCGGTGAAACCTTCCTCGACCGAATGATCGCCATGGTTGAGGGCGCCAGGCGCCAGAAGACACCGAATGAAATCGCACTCACTATTCTGTTGTCAGCTCTCACCGTCGTCTTCTTGCTGGCGACCGTGACCGTGCTGCCGTTTTCTCTCTACTCCGCGCATGCCATGGGAGAGGGGGTGCCCATCACGGTGACGGTCCTGGTGGCCCTGCTGGTCTGCCTCATACCGACGACGATCGGCGCGCTCTTATCCGCGATCGGCATCGCGGGTATGGACCGCATGATCCAGGCGAACGTGATCGCCATGTCGGGGAAAGCCGTCGAAGCGGCCGGTGATGTGGATGTGCTGCTCCTCGACAAAACGGGGACGATTACGCTGGGGAACCGGCAAGCCACCGCATTTATTTCAGCCGAAGGAGTGCAGGAAAGATCTGTCGCCGATGCGGCCCAATTGGCATCCCTTGCGGATGAAACGCCTGAGGGCCGTAGCATCGTGATTCTGGCGAAGGAGCGCTATGGACTCAGAGGGCGCGACATCCATGCGATGGGGGCCACCTTCCTGCCGTTCACGGCGCACACGCGAATGAGCGGCGTCGACTTTGACGGTCGACAGATCAGGAAGGGTGCGGCGGAAGCCATTGAAGACTACGTGACCCAACTCGGGGGGGCGTTTCCGCCGGCCGTGCGAAATGCGGTCGAGACGATTGCCACGCAAGGTGGCACTCCTCTGGTCGTGGCCGAAGGCAAGTCGGTACTTGGGGTGATCCATTTGAAAGACGTGGTCAAGGGGGGCATCAAGGAACGGTTTGCCGAATTGCGCCGCATGGGCATCAAAACGATGATGATTACGGGCGACAACCAAAAAACGGCTGCCGCGATCGCCGCAGAGGCCGGCGTGGACGATTTTCTCGCACAGGCCACTCCCGAAGCGAAATTGAAACTCATCCGTGATCTTCAGGCAGGAGGCCGACTCGTGGCCATGACGGGCGACGGCACCAATGACGCGCCGGCGTTGGCGCAGGCGGATGTGGCCGTGGCCATGAATACCGGCACCCAGGCCGCCAAAGAAGCGGGCAATCTCGTCGATCTGGACTCCAATCCCACCAAATTGATCGAGATCGTCGAAATCGGCAAACAGCTACTCATGACGCGCGGCGCGCTCACGACCTTCAGTATCGCTAACGATATCGCGAAGTATTTTGCGATCATTCCGGCGGCGTTTGCCGGCACCTATCCGGCCCTGGGCGCGTTGAATGTCATGGGACTGGCGACGCCGGAAAGCGCCGTACTGTCGGCCGTGATTTTCAACGCCCTGGTCATCATCGCGCTGATTCCGCTCGCGCTTCGGGGAGTCAAGTTCCGGCCGATCGAAGCCTCCTTGCTGCTGCGCCGCAATGTGCTGGTGTACGGACTGGGAGGGATCGTTGCCCCGTTCATTGGAATAAAGCTGATAGACCTGGTCCTGGTCGCCCTGGGATTGGTCTGAGGAGATCACAATGGTCGTTCAACTTCGATCCGCGCTGATGATGTTTTTCATTCTGACGATCCTGACCGGCGTGGCCTATCCGCTGGCCGTGACAGCAATCGCGCAGCTGCTGTTCCCCCATCAGGCCAATGGGAGTCTGATCTCTAAAGACGGCAAGCCGATCGGTTCTACGCTGATCGGCCAACCCTTCGACGATCCCAAGTATTTCTGGGGACGCCCTTCCGCGACCGCTCCCTTCCCCTACAATGCGGCGGCCTCATCCGGTTCGAATCTGGGCCCTACCAATCCCGCGCTGATAGAGACGGTCAAAATGAGGGTGGCTGCGTTGAAAGCCGCGGATCCCGGCAATGACACACCGGTTCCGGTCGATCTCGTGACCGCCTCAGGTAGCGGTCTCGACCCACATATCAGCCCCGCTTCGGCCGAATACCAAGTACGCCGGGTTGCTCGTGCACGGGGGAGGGAGGAAGCATTCGTCCGGACGTTGGTGAGTCAGCATACCGAAGGACGTCAGCTGGGGATGCTTGGTGAACGCCGGGTCAATGTGCTGGCGTTGAACCTTGCATTGGATGCGACCGACCCTCCTCGTTGACGCTTTTACGTCTGTCTTTTAGAATTCGCTCTGCCAATCTTGTGTCATCTCGCATCCATCATCAGATTCCTTTGTCAGGAGTGCCATGGAGAACCAGCGTCCGGACCCCGATGCCTTGCTGAGGCGCGTGCAGGCTGAAGAGGCCGAACAGGTGCGCGGCAAGTTGAAGGTGTTTTTCGGCGCGACTGCAGGGGTTGGGAAGACCTATGCCATGTTGCAAGCGGCACATGAGCAGCAACGCGACGGCATCGATGTGATGATCGGGTGGGTTGAGACTCACGGCCGGGCCGAAACGGAAGCCCTGGTTCAGGGGTTGCCGGTTCTTCCATCCCGGGAAGTGGTATATGGAGGCTCCAGGCTCCGTGATTTCGATCTGGACGCAGCCCTGTCGCGCCGGCCGCAGCTTTTGCTAATGGATGAACTGGCGCATACGAATGCCCCTGGGTCCAGGCATCCCAAGCGGTGGCAGGATGTGAGGGAACTCCTGCAGGCCGGTATCCACGTCTATACTACCGTCAACGTGCAGCATATCGAAGGCCTCAATGACGCCGTGGCCCAAATTACCGGTATTCGCGTGAGCGAAACCGTGCCGGATTCCATTCTCGAACAAGCTGACGACGTCGAATTGGTGGATCTTCCCCCGGACGATCTCCTGCAACGGCTCAAGGACGGCAAGGTCTATCTGCCGGACCAGGCGCAGCATGCCATCAAACACTTCTTTCGGAAAGGCAACTTGATCGCGTTGCGTGAGATGGCTCTGCGTCGGACGGCTGAGCGAGTCGATCAACAAATGGAAGTGTATCGCCGGGACCATGCGGTCGTCGGCACCTGGCCGGCAGCGGAAACCATCCTGGTCTGCGTGAATCTAAAATCCCGCGGGCCGATGTTGGTTCGCGCGGCCAGAAAGATGGCTACGGGCCTCCATGCCAGGTGGATCGCGGTCTATGTGGAAACGTCCATACATCTGCGGTTGACTGAGCAGGAGCGGAGCCAAGGTGTCGACACCCTGCGGTTGGCCGAGCGTATGGGCGCAGAGACAGTGACGTTGACCGGGGATGACGTGAGTGCGCAGCTGTTGGCGTATGCCCGGAGCCGCAATGTCACTAAAATCATTGTCGGAAAACCATTGCGCTCGCGCTGGAAGGAATGGCTGTTCGGTTCGGTGGTGGACGACCTCGTTCGCGGGAGCGGAGATATCGATATCTACGTCATGACCGGTGAAGCGGGGACCGGTCAACCTCTCGTGACCGGATTACTTCAACGGACCAGTGAGCGCCGGAACTACGGCTACGCCTCGGCGTTGGTGATGGCCTGCACGGCGCTGAGTGGGGTGATGGCTCCATACTTCGGGCAGGCCAATCTGATTATGGTGTATCTGTTCGGGGTGGTGGTCATTGCCACCAGATGGGGACGAGGTCCTTCGGCGCTGGCGTCATTGATGAGCGTCGCGGCCTTCGATTTCTTTTTCATTCCCCCTTACTATTCATTCGCCGTTTCCGATGTGCAATATCTGCTGACATTTGCGGTCATGCTCGTGGTCGCGCTGCTGACCAGCGGGCTTGCGTCTCACAAGAGCCGGCAGGCCGAGTCGGCCTTGATTCGTGAACAACGAACTGCCGCGCTCTACGCCATGAGTAGAGAATTGATCACTCAGCGTGAAGTGAACAAGCTGGCTTCTGTCGCGTCCCGTCATATCCACGACGTGTTCCATTGCCAGGTGGCGGTGTTTCTGC
Source organism: Nitrospira sp. (assembly GCA_009594995.1). Lineage (GTDB taxonomy): Bacteria > Nitrospirota > Nitrospiria > Nitrospirales > Nitrospiraceae > Nitrospira_A. The sequence goes on from VOPR01000075.1 coordinate 7,288, forward strand.
CCGATCGAGACGGGCGGGTGCATCTCCATCGAGGCGATGCGCTCCACTTTGACCTCGATCCGAAAGAAGCCGGCATCTCGCAATGGGTCTTCGACCATAAAGAATCTGCTGGTCATGGCACGAATACCCTTTCCGGATCGGATTCGCTCTATCTGCCATTGTTAGGATCTCATGGGGCGGTTGGTGTCCTGGCGGTGCGATCGTCGCGACCCGCCGAATTACTGGCTCCGGAGCAGCTACATCTTCTCGAGACCTTTGCGAATCAGATGGCGTTGGCGTTGGAACGTGCGCGCCTGGCGGAAGAAACACAAGAAGCCCACGTGCAGACTGAAACGGAGCGCATGCGAAACGCTGTGCTGAGCTCAGTGTCCCATGATCTCAGGACGCCGCTTGCCACGATTGTCGGAGCGAGCAGCGCGATACTGAACACGACCCGGCCCCTGTCGATTGAGAGTCAACACGAACTGGTCCGGTCCATCAGCGATGAGGCTGGTCGTCTGGATCGGTTGCTGAAGAACCTTCTCGATATGACCAAATTGGAGGCGGGTGCCATGCAGCTGCGAAAGGAATGGCATGCGCTGGAGGAAGTGGTCGGTACGGCGTTGGCTCGAGTGAAATCGCGCATCGCTACACATCCGGTGTCGACAACGTTCCCGGACAGTCTCCCTCTGGTGCTCGTGGATGGCGTCTTGATCGAACAAGTGCTGATCAATTTATTGGAAAATGCTGCGAAATATTCTCCTCCGGCCTCCCCCATCGATGTGACGGCCTCGGTGAAGGAAGGGATGATCGTGACGGAAGTCGCGGATCGAGGGCCCGGTATTCCGCGAGGGGAAGAGCGGAGGATCTTCGAAAAGTTTTATCAACTCCATCCCGATCGGGAAGGTGGCGTCGGGCTGGGACTGACGATTTGCCGAGGGATTATCGAATCCCATGGCGGGCGCATTTGGGTGGAAGCCCGCTCCGGCGGCGGATCGAGCTTCTGCTTCACGCTTCCGACAGAGCACAATCAGCCGACGGTCGAACCGGAACAGAACGGGCATGACCGCGCAGTCACCTAGGATCTGTTTGCACATGTCATCGACGCGGAGCCATGACGTGACCGTGCTGCTCATCGAAGATGAGGCGGAGATCAGGCGGTTCCTTCGCTCAACTTTGCCGGCTCATGGCTATCGGCTGTACGAAGCGACCACCGGCGCGGATGGACTGGCGCAGGCCTCCGCTCGCAATCCCGACATTATTCTGCTCGATCTCGGTCTTCCCGATATGAACGGCACCGCAGTGATTGAGAAAATCCGCGCCTGGTCGAACATGCCGATCATCGTGCTTTCCGCACGAGACCAGGAACAGGTCAAGGTGCAAGCCTTCGATCTTGGTGCCGATGACTACGTCACGAAACCGTTTGGCGTGGATGAATTGCTGGCCCGCATGCGCGCGGCTCTTAGGCATGCGACTCGCCCGGTTGGAGACGGGGTGGACGCGAGCTGTACGTTCGGCGATGTGACCGTCGATTTAGGGCGAAGACAAGTGTTTGTCTCGGGGGCGGAGATCCACCTCACGCCGATTGAATACAAGTTGCTGACGACGCTCGTGCGGTATGCCGGGAAGGTGGTGACGCATCGTCAGTTGCTCAAAGAAGTGTGGGGTCCCCTTCATGTAGACGAGGGACACTATTTGCGTGTGTATATGCGTCAATTGAGGAATAAGATCGAAGCCGATCCCGCTCAGCCGCGCCATTTAGTGACGGAATTGGGTGTCGGATATCGTCTCCGAACAGAATGAGAGCTCCAACGGACTTTTACAGATTCTTTACGCCTCCATGTTCGCTTTTAATCCTGTTTTGATGCGACATCACCTAATGTCTATGCCGTGAGAAGGTGGAGCGATGAGTGTCAGATGAAACCTGCTTTGCTGTTGCATAACGATGTCGGCTCAGCCATGGAGACTGCTCCTGCCGGTTTTTTGCGCCGACTCTGGTGGGTACTTCTCCTCTGTACGTTGGTCGTACCGGCGCATGCCGGTGAAATCAGCATCGCACCCGATCCGATTCCGGCAACCGGCACTGACCTCTGGCATTACGGGGCCTACCTTGATGTCGGCTACGTCGTGAATCCAAACTTTCCAGAGAATCACCTCTGGCGGAATCGTGCGACGGCGGCGCGGCACAATGAGTTTGCTCCCAATATGGCCCTGGCCTATGTTCGGAAAGACGCGACTGAATCATCGCGTTGGGGCATGGAACTCGGTGTGCAAGGCGGCTACGACTCCGAACGCTTTGCGTTTTTACAGGGTGAGCGTGAAGTCGGCGGGGCCGATACGCTTCGGCACATCCATCGTGCGAATGTGTCCTATCTGGCTCCGGTCGGGAAGGGGCTCACGATCACCGCCGGGCTTTTTAATAGCCTCATCGGCTACGAATCGCTCTATGCCAAGGACAATGTGAACTACACCCGGTCATGGATTGCCGACAACACGCCCTACATGATGTTCGGCGTCAATGCGAAATATCCGGTCACCGACAAGCTGACGGTCGCGGGGTTTATCGTTAACGGATACTATCACCTGTCGCATCCGAACGACCAACCGAGTTATGGGGGGCAGTGGGCCTACAAAGCGACTCCGCAACTCACCCTGACCCAGACGGTCTACGGGGGGCCGGATCAGACCAACACGGCACTGCAATTCTGGCGCTTCTACGCGAATCACATCGTCGAATGGAAAGGGGAGAACCTGACATTCGCGGCTTCCTATGATATCGGGACCGAAAACATCGCCGATCGTCCCGGAAATCCCAGGGCATTTGTGATGGGAGGCAATGTGGTCGCGCGATGGCATGTGACCGGACCTTGGGCTCTGGCGGTCCGGCCGGAGTTCTATTGGGACCGGAACGGCCGTTGGACCGGTTCGGAGCAATTCGTCAAGGCCGTGACCTCAACGATCGAATATCGAATCCCCTACAAGTGGACCAACACGACGCTGCGGCTTGAACATCGATGGGACGAATCGACCGGGGCGGGCGGGGGATTCTTCAGGCGTGGGGAGATCCAGCCTGGTGTGCTGAGCCTGACGCCGAATCAGCATCTGGTATTGCTGGGCATTCTCTGGACCTTCGACTCTCCGTGACCGGGCACTGAAAATGGCTTCGGGCTTCGTTCTCGCTTCGCTCAAGCCTTCGACGTACTGCCGGGAACGCCTCAGCCTCTCGCTCACTGCGGCCTCGCCCGACAGCCATGTTGAGCGCCCGAGAGACCAAGTTCCGCGGCGGGCTTCGGCTTCAACTGCCTCGCGACGATGCGCAGAAAACATCCGGGCCACAATCGGAATAAGGAGCGGTAGAAGTCTTACTTCATCGCTCTCTGCTTCTCCCTCAAGAGCCGGAGCATTTCGGCGAGTTCTTTGCTGAACCGTTCAAGTGCCACGTCCTTGGCTTCGGCCACTGCGGTCCTGTCCTCAAGCGATGGCGCCGGGCCGACGAGGGTCGTTTCCCCTTCCGCTGTTTGCGTGCCGTACAGATAGCCGGTGCGGACATCCCACAAGGTCCCTTCCATCATGAACAATGCATGGCTTTCGGTGCCGTGGGCGAAGTAGGCGCCGATGCCGGTGGCGTACCAGGCGGCATGACCGTTGTTATATCGCTCGACGGCAGAGGCTCCGTCGATGACGAGGATGGCATCGGCGTTGTAGCGGGCGGCGGCCAGGCGAATGTCGCGGAATGTGGTCCCTTGGACCGTGGAGTTCGCCAGCAGGAAACTCTGCTGAAGAATGCCCTCTTCCTGTACGGGCGCGAGCGCCCGCTGCACGCGGTCGGCGTCCGCACTGACCCAGTCCACCCGTTGCAGCGCCGGGCGGTTTGGAAAATCTTCGTGTTTGAAAAACACGGCCAGGCGATAGGGCGAAGGTAACTGCGCCTGCAAAGCCATGGTGGATGCGACATCGCGGTCCGTGACCACCTCGGGATGGTCGTGAAACGATTCCTGCAGAAGCTGACGGTTCAGGCCGCGGGCTCCGGTGCAGGCGGACAACGTGAATAGGACAATGAAGATTAGGAGCAG
>VOPR01000007.1 GCA_009594995.1 Nitrospira sp.
TTCGTCAAACTCTCGACGATATCCGTCGCAATGCTGCTGGGAATGGCGAACCCGATTCCTTCCGACCCGCCCGTGCGGGAGAAGATGGCCGTGTTGATGCCGATCAACTTGCCTTGCATGTTGACCAGCGCACCGCCTGAATTGCCGGGATTGATGGCCGCATCAGTCTGAATGAAGTCTTCGTAATCGGCGATCCCGACATTCCCTCGCCCCAGGGCGCTGATGATCCCGAGGGTGACGGTTGAACTGAGCCCGAACGGGCTGCCGACCGCAAGCACCACATCGCCCACCTGCAGCTCGTCGTAATCGGCCCACTTCATCGAGCTGAGATCTTTTGCTTCGATCTTGATGATGGCCAAATCAGTCTTGGGATCGGTTCCGATAATCTTGGCGGGGAACTCACGACGATCCGACAGCGTCACGGTGATTTGCGTGGCCCCTTCGACCACGTGGTTGTTGGTCACAATGTAGCCGTTGGGGTCAAGAATCACACCGGAACCCGCGCTTTGCTCCGGACGATGGGGACCACCGCCGGGAGGGCCACCGGGACCACCGGGACCACCGGGTGGTTCCATGCCAGGAGGCTCGTCACCAGGACCGCCGGGACCACCAGGGCCGGGAGGCGGACCGCCGAACGGGCCGCCTGGAGGCAATTGACGACGGCCTTCTCGACGGCCTTCTCCACCGCCGGTGACAGCAATGTTCACAACCGCCGGCGTGACCGCCTTAACGATTTCCGAAAATCCTTGAGCAAATGCCGGGGGCACACCAGCCGCCTCGGCTTGATTGCCGGCCGGTAATCCGCCGGACAAGAACGTAGCAGCAACCATAGTGGTCGCTGCGAGTACGGACAGCACTTTCCCGCGCTGATGTCGATACGCCATGTGTACTCCTCTGGAGACCTGAAATTGAGGGACCATCCTCCGCGCTATCGTTGAACGTTTCATTCTACACTAATCACAGAATCGCCTTCAAAGAGGAAAAAGCAGGACCGGACTCCCTCTCAACACCACCGCATCGGACACCGCCGACCCCTCACCTGCACTTAGGGCCTTGCAGACGAGGCCAGCTCAAGATCCCGCTGATCGACCCATGCGCGCTGCAGATTCCCCGCCAATCGTTTGGCGGCTTGATCCATTGAAGCCACCCGCAGCGTCAGAGGTGCCCCTTCATAGGTCGGCGTCCAGATGCGTCGCTCCAGATCTTGCGGCCGCAAATAGATGACGGGATACCATTGCGAAATCCCGGGTGCCGTGGGACTGTCCAACGTGGCCATGGCCCGCCCCTCTGCGTGAAGCAGCAGTTCCCCTGTTCGACCGTCAATCAAAGCCGCTTCGGCCAGGGACCAGTTATCGCGACGGAACCCGGGTTGCCGATGGGTCGTCCACCCCAGAAACAGGGATACCGGATATTCCTGCTCGGTGCTCGACAGGACCGTGACCAGGAGATATTCCGCACCCTGCTGCCTTGCGATCTCGATCCAATTGAGCGGCGCTCCGTCCGAAGCCTCCCCGAGATTCACCACCCGCTCAATGGTGATGGGGAAACCCTGATTGATCTGCGCCGCAAGCGTCTCTGCCAGTCGCGCTTGGGCTTCTTCCGGCAATACAGGTGCGGAATCCGGAGCCGACCTATCCGCCAACAAGACCAGGGCCGCCCGCACGGGACGTGATGCGGGCAATGCCGGAATGGCCGGCTCACCGGTCGCCGCAGAGGCCACGTAATGATGTAGGCGGCTTGGGGGAGAGCTGACCAGACACCCTGTCAGTAACAGCATTGCGACGAGAGCAACAGACCCGCTGCTGTTTCGCCTCATGACACCCTCCACGGCCGGCTTACGCCTTGGACATCGTCGGTGCGTGAGAATACGATCACTCCCCCCCCATCCCCCTGTCAAGACCCGCCAAGCATTGCTTGCATTTCGATCGTCGCTCAGCTACCGTGGTGCACCGTTCGTCGTGAGGACGGATCGGTCGCGTCACACTCCCACAAGGGGCTGTCCCAACGTGACACCGGGCTCGACTCAAACGCCTTATCTTTCGGTCATCATCCCTGCCTACAATGAGGCGCGGCGCCTCCCGCTGTTTTTACAACGCGTGGTCTCTTACTTGGACCAACGCGGGCAATCCTATGAAATTCTTGTGGTGGACGATGGCAGCCAGGACCAGACCGCTCAGGCGGTAGAAAAGGCGGCGCACGACTGTCCCCATGTCCGACTGATTCAATTGACCTGCAACATGGGCAAAGGGGCGGCTGTTCGACGCGGCATGCAAGCAGCGCGTGGATCCGTACAATTGTTTGCGGATGCGGACGGAGCGACACCCATCGACGAATTGGAGCGCCTGGAGGCGGCTCTCGCCGCCGGTGCAGACCTCGCGATCGGCTCACGGGCTCTGGCGTCCAAAAACCCGGCCTTCACTGTTCAAGCACGGTGGCATCGGAGCGCCTTGGGAAGCCTCTTCAACAATCTTGTGCGACATCTGAGCGCACAGCCCATTGCCGACACCCAATGCGGGTTCAAGCTATTCCGGCAGGCCGTGGCCCAAGACCTGTTTTCGGTATCCTGCGTCGACGGATATGCCTTCGACCTGGAACTGCTGCACATCGCCCGACAACGCAACTATCGGATCGCAGAAGTCCCCATCAATTGGACGGACCAGCCGGGCTCGAAAGTCCGCCCCTGGCGGGACGGATCCATCATGCTGCGAGAACTCGTGGCCATCCGGAAGCGTGACGCGCAAGGACTGTATCTCCCCCGCTGCCGCCCTGCGCCCAATGCAGTCGAACCGGCTTTGGCCGCGATCGAACCTACCCATTTCTAATCGACTGGATCTTCGGCGGCGCACTACCGACGACGCACAATCACCACCTTGTTATCGGCGTACACTGTCGTCCACCCCTGATGTGCCTCCAATGCCACCGCGAGAGGGCTACCGCGCTGGATCAAAGCCCAATCCACGCCATATCGATCCAACACCATTAACTGGGGAGAGTCCTCCCGATTCAGTGCGACGTAGTCTTGAAAAATCAGCCGATCCTTGATTCTCCAGGCCGGCATTCGTCCGTCGATGAAAATGCGTTCGCCGGGAAGTTGCCATAGAAGAAAGCCGCCGTAGCCATAATCGTTATACAGCCTCGTGCCGAGCTCCTCGCGATGACCTCGAATCCATCGCACCGCTTCAATGGGGTACTCCGTCCGTTCAAAATAGAGATCGGGAGTGCGGCCTGATTGCCAGACATGTTCGAGGTGCTCGGTTCCCAGAGCGTAGAGCGCTGCCCCCGCCATCATGGCCAGCCCAACCACGGCACCCGCAGCATGGCTCTTCAGAACCGGCACCCGCCGGAGGCAGGAGGCCACTGACAACGCAGACACCTCTGCCGCCAGAGGAAGGCTGACGATCAAAAACAATGTGACATTGCGCCAGTGCAGGAGTGACAATCCCAGCATGAGCAGCAGCATTGCCCACCGGACCGGTTCCACCCGCCGATACCATCCGGCCACCAGACCGGTGAGCCCCAGCAGGTAGATCCCGTAGGCACGACCGGCCCATCCCTGGAACGATACCGGCTGCCACTCCCGCAATGTGTCGATCATTAAACGGTCGGTCAGAGACTCATAAATTTCGACATAGAGACCCCACCCGTACGGATTCACGCAGGTCACTAACGCGGCCAGTCCCATCGCAACAGCGCAGCGACGAAGATCATCCCAGCTGAGCACCGGTTCATCACGTGGCACCTGACACAGCTGCCAGGTGACGCAGACTTTCATGAGAAATGAGGACAACCACAGCACCGCGGCCAGAAAAAGCCCTGCCGTGAACCCACCGTGCAAATTCGCCCACAAAAGAAATAGTGGTGGGAGTGCCCAGATCCACTGTCGTTGTCCTTGCTGAATTCGGCTCCAAATCCTCAGCAACAAGGCTACGCCCAGGAGACTGAGTAACTGCGTCCGGGCACCAAGAAACGGCAGCGCCACCCAAAGACTCGCGACCAAAGCGGCCAGCCGATATGTCCGATGCACCGGTGCCAGTCCTGCCGCGGTCCACCAGGCCAACGCCGTCACTATGCCAAAGAATACGATCAGTCCCAGCCCGCCGAACGGCCCCAGCCCTCGATAGATCAACCCCAGCCCACCATCGGTCAACCAAGCATGCTCCACCCAATGCCAATCCGACATGGTATGTGAATAGGGGTCGGTATCCGGCAGATGCCACCCCTGCGCGATCAAATCCAGTCCGGCCCGGAGATGCCATCCCAGGTCCGGTTCCACCAAGGGCTGCAGTACGAGGTTCAGGATAAACGTGACCAGCAGGCAGTCGAGCAAGAGACCACCGGCAGATTGGGGAGAGATCGCTGGGGAATGAACCGGCTCAGCATTCATGATGCTGCTGCGAGGTTTGCCCCGGACGGCCCACGAGGAGATTGCCGAGGACCAACCATTCAACCTGGGTGCGCTGGAAGCAACGCACCGCTTCCCCGGGGGTGCACACGATCGGTTCCTGCACGTTGAAGGACGTGTTCAAGAGAACCGGGACGCCGGTCAGTCTGCCAAACGTTTCCAGCAACTCGTAGAATCGAGGATTGGCGTCACGAGTCACCGTTTGCACACGCGCCGTGCCATCGACATGCGTCACGGCCGGCAGTAGTCCTTTCGCGGACGCCTTCACAGGCACGGTAAACTGCATGAATGGCGACGGGGCCGGGACGTCAAAAAACGTGTGGACCTGATCGGCCAATACCGCAGGCGCAAAGGGCCGAAAAGCTTCCCGGCATTTCACTTTGCTATTGATCAATTCCCGCATGTCTTCTCGCCGGGGATCCGCGAGCAGGCTGCGGTTCCCGAGTGCGCGAGGCCCCCATTCCATGCGCCCCTGATACCAGAACACCAACCGGCCGAGCGCCAATTCCGATGCCACCCGCTCGTACAGATGCGCATCCGGCAGGAACTCGGCCACCAATCCCGCCTCCTGCAATGCGGCCCGGCAGGCGGCCTCGTCGAACTGCGGTCCCAGATACGCATCCGGCAGACACCATTTCCGCACCTCCGGTGCGCGCTTGGCCGTCCACCACAAGGCAGCCCCGAGCGCCGCCCCGGAATCTCCCGCCGCGGGCGGCACATAGACATCGTTGAACCCGAGCTCGGCCCGCAATCGACCGTTGGCGACGCAGTTATACGCTACCCCGCCCGCCACACAGAGCGACTCAGCCCGGGTAAGCGCACGTAGATGCCGTCCCATCCCGAGCAGAACCTCTTCCAAAACCAATTGAGCACTGGCGGCGAGATCACGGTGTCGTTGTGTGATGTCATCGGACGCACCCCGGGCGGGGCCAAACAAACGGACGAATTCCTCGACGAAATAGCCGGCTCTGGCGAGATGAAAATCCAGGAGGCGGGTGTTCAATTCAAACCGTCCACCGGGAAGCAGCCGCAGAATGTCCCGACGCAAGACGGAAGCGAATGTTGGCTCTCCGGAAGAGGCCAGGCCCATCACGATGTATTCATCCTGATCCGGACGAAAACCTAGAAACGCGGTCATCGCTGCATAAAACTGTCCAAGTGAATGGGGCAGCGGGGTGCGGTCCAGCACAGTGATCTGATTGCCTTCACCCACACCCATCAATGTGGTGTCCGCCTCTGACGCCCCATCAACAACCAGAATCGCCGCCCGTTCGAACGGAGACACGAGAAACGAACTGGCCGCATGACACAGATGATGGTCAAGAAACACCGGACGAACGGCTCCCGCCTCCACGCGCCCCGTCAGTTCCTGCTGAAGCCGGAACAGTTCCATCCACTCCTGACGCGCGCGCTCAAGTGAACGCGTCCCCTTCACGCGGAACAATTGTGCGGAGCGCATCATCGAGGTCAAGGCGAGCCGTAAGCGCCGCCCGACCTGCCAATACTTCCAGGGCACGGCGATCGCGTCGACGTCGCGCAGCGCGATACCGGCTTCTTGCAGGCAATACCGAATCGCGTGGACCGGCAGGGCCGTTACATGTTTCCGGCGGACAAATCGCTCTTCCTCTGCACCCGCGATAATTCGACCGTCGCAGACAAGCGCGGCCGCCGCGTCTCGCATATTGGACAACCCGAGGACCAGCACGATGTATCAACGCCCCTTTTGTTGTGCGATGTGGTAGATGCGCGGCGGTAGGATAACCGAGCCCCATGAGGGTCGCAAGCCGGCAAGGCGCTTGGTTGCAATGCCCTCTTCATTCCTGTACCGTTCCCCTTCGAAATCTGCCGTAGAGGAGGCCCCGGCTTGAAGACGCACCGTTCACTCATTGTTGGAATGCTTCTCATCCACCTGCTGGCTTCCGCCGGTTGCGATACAATCAAGTCTCGCTTTTCCCGACAGGCTCTCCCCGACCTCGGCCCTCCTATCCCTCTTACCGCTCAGATGGATCTTGACCCATCAATGGCCAAAGCCAAGACGGAATATCTCGACAATTGCAGCCGGATTCACCCGTTCTCGATCGGCCCGACGGTTGAGGACACTCTCATCCAAGCTGCCCATCAAACGTTTCGCTCGGTCGTCATTCCAGGCAGTCAGGCCGCCGGGGCAAAACCGGATGTGACCATCCGCGTACGTCTGCTGGACCCTCGCTTCAAGCTTCAATCCGACGCGCTCTACGATCGCGCCCCCGCTGAGCTCAGCTTGGATGCGCTTGTGGAGTTCTTGGACGCCTCGGGCGCACCACTCGGAGAGCGGCCGCTACAAGCCACGCGGAAAGAGCGCTTGCAACTTGAATTGACTCAGCAGCGTTGCGATTACATTGTCGACCCGCTCTTGCAAGATACCGCTACCATGCTGGCCACTCAGTTCATGCAGGAGGCCCGCGTGCTTCTCGCCCCAGCCACGCCCGCAGCGGCTGCAGGATCAAGCATCGCGCCGGCCGACACAGCCGCCAAAGCGGCTGCCGCTGCGACTGCGCCCGCGGTCGCCACGTCGCCCTCTCTGCTCTTTAAAGCCACGCTATTGGATGAAAACGGCAACCTCATCCTGGAAGGTGGCGAGCGCATCCGCGTCCGAGTCGATGTCGTCAATACCGCCTCGCAGGCCGCACAGGACATGGCCGTTCGGCTGACTGGTCCGCCCGCGCTGATCGCCCAATTCCCGGCCACGACACTGCCTACGGGCACCATCGCGCCCGGCGGGTCCAAGTCTCTGGAATTCATCGCCACCCTACCGCAATCACTGCCCCCGCAACAGGCACAGTTTCAGGTCACACTGATCAGCGGAACCGGACAACAGATCTCTCCGCCTCAGACACTCCAGGCGTCCGTCCAGACTCCCGACGCCCATACCGACGATGTGGATCACATTCCTGCCGGCGCAACCGGGATTCAACGCCCCGGAGACTATCTCCTTGCCATCGGACTCAGCAGCTACCGTGAACAGGAGATCGGCGCGCGTAAGTATGCCACCCTCGACGCCGAAACCGTCGCGACCTACTTCCAGACGCTGGGGGGATTACCGCAAAACAATGTCCGACTCTTACGGGACTGGAGTGCCCTACGGCCAGACATTGAGGAAGCCCTGCTCGATTGGCTCCCCTCAAAAATTACCAAAGACTCGATGGTCATGGTCTATTTCGCCGGGCAGGCCATCGTGGCACCGTCCGGAGAAATCTTCCTGATTCCCTATGACGGTTCAACGGGCTCAGCTACCCGCCTCTATCCGCTTAAGGATCTGGAAACAGCCTTGGGAAGACTGAAGGCGAAGCAAGTCCTCTTCGTGTTTGACGGCACCGTGCTCAAGAACGGGTCGGAGGCACGCACAAAAGCCGCGCCTCCGAAATGGGGAGCGACAGGGTCGGTTGTTCACATGATTTCGGCCACGGGATTCGGAAAGAGCCTGGAATCGGACACGCTGCATCATGGATTGTTCACCTACTACCTCTTGCGAGGACTCCGAGGCGAAGCGGATGTGAATCGAAACGGCGAGGTTACCATCGGGGAGGTATCGGCCTACGTCAATCGTAAGGTGCCGGCAGCCGCTCGCAGCACCTTCAAGCAGGAACAACAACCACAGATTCTGCCGGTACTGCGCGTCCCGGATAAGAGCCTTGACACCGTGCTTACGAAACCACCCACGATCCCTGCGGCCGATCAGCCCTGAGACCGGACCGGCTCCCTTCTGACACAGTAACGCTTCTTGCGGAGACATAGGCCAGAGGGAAGATGTCCTCCTGTCCCGCCTGCCTCCGTGCGCACGATTCGTCTACCTGAAACGGAAATCACTACCAAAAGAAAAGGGGCGGCGAGGATACCCTCGCCGCCCCCACGATTCAGCCTAACGGCTGGAAGTCGTGACTATTCGTCTCCACCCTTGCAGAAGCTGCGCTCATAGTTGATGATCGTCCAGGCTTCTTCTTCGGTGATTGCCGCAGGGACCAACGAGACCATGCCGGTGCCCGGGCTGCCGTTCTTGATCACCCAGAACAATTCGCCGTCTTTCCGCTTCTTGTGGAACTTGCAGTTGGTGAAGTTGCGCGGGCTCGGATTCAAGATCGCGCCGGCAGGACCGTCGCCCTTGCCCTCCTTACCATGGCAATTGAAGCAGGTGCCCTTGCCCTCGTACAGTGCCTTGCCCTTGGCAATGCTCTCCGGGGTCGAAGCAACCGGGTTCTTCATCGCCTTGGCGTCCGCCATTTGATCCGGCGCAACACGGGGCTTCAGCGGATCCTTTTCCTCTGCGCCCACCACCGTCACAGACAACAAGGTGACAGCCGCACACACTCCAACAAACTTAGAAAAATACCCCATCAGAACTCCTCCTTTGTGTTGAACCCACCGCGTGAACAACGACCCTCAGTCCGAATCAGCATGGTCAAAAAAATCACAACAAGGCCGACAAAACAGGCGAACTATAGCAACGCGTTTTCTGTCTTGTCAAGCGAATGGCCTGCCCAGGCTCCGTCGGTTTCACCCATGCCGACTACCTGGATACTCAAGGGGCGTGCCAGCTTCAGAGGCGAAAAAAGTGGCTGGAATCCCTGCAATTCCGGAGGTTGCGCCTGGAAGGTGCCTACGTACCTTCTTCCAGCCGTGACACCTTTGCGCCCCAGAAGTCCCCTACCCGCCTCATTCGAGTACGAGTCGGAAGGCGCCAGGTATCACGATGACCAGAGAATCACGAGATGGGAACGGAATGCGGGGCAGGACTCACACAACTACGCTCCAGCCGGATGCGGAACTAATAACGAGATCAGCGCTTGATGACCACATCCCGCACGACCTTCCCGCTTGGGCCGAACGGCTTTTGCGGCTTGCCGTTCAATTCGGCGCGGACGCCACCGGCATTACCCAGCGTGACCGTAAACTGGTCCTGCGCCTTCCACTGAGCTTTCTCACCGGGACGCAGTAACGCCTCCTGGGGGCTGCCTGAATCGACTTGAACCACAATCCAACTCAACTCAGTGGCGGCGAGATCCAGAACCAACGGACCATCCGCCCCAACTGGACCATCCACCGATAACCCGGCCAGGGGGCCGTCAGATCCCATGGACGCGGAGGGCTGGGAGGCAACCATTTCCGGCTGGATCGGTGCTTTGGGCACAGCAACCGGGGCCGGGGCGATCGGGACCGCCGCTTTCTCCTGCGCAGGTTTGGCGAGCGCTGCCGCCGGCTCTACCGGCTTTGCGGGTGGAGCAATGGGGGGGGGAAGTTCTACCGCCGGTCGGGAAGCCGGCTCCCGTGTATCTTTGGCAAACGGGGCACTCTTCTTACTGACCGTCGGCGCGTCCGACGCGGAGCGTCGCACCAGTGTAGAGGTCTGTTCACGACTCAACAGAAAAACCAGCGTCGCGATGGCAACGGCAATCGCAATACCCACTGCTTTGCGATTGGCCTTACGACGGCGCTCTTCCTCGACCTGTCGCTGTCGCAGCCGTTCCCGTTCCCCCTGCTTTTCGTAAAAAGCCCCGGCGGATTGCACAAATCGATGGATGGCGTCTTCCTCATCCAGGCCCAGCGATCGCGCATACGACCGGACAAATCCTCGGGCAAAGACCTGGTCGGGTAGCTTGGCGAA
>VOPR01000041.1 GCA_009594995.1 Nitrospira sp.
ACGCGGCATTCGTGAATTGATGAAGTGTTACACGATCATCAAAGCCGGTCAGTATGCCAATGTCTGATTCGAGAGCGGATGGACGGGGAGGGCATCGATGATTATCAGTCGAACACCGTTCCGAATGTCCTTCTTCGGTGGCGGCACCGATTATCCCGTGTGGTTCCGTGAACATGGCGGAGCCGTCCTCGCCACGACCATCGACAAGTATTGTTACATCAGCTGCCGCCGCCTGCCGCCGTTCTTCGAACACCGGTCGCGCATTGCCTATTCGCGTATCGAGCTGGTGAAAAACAATGAAGAGATCGAACATCCCGCCGTTCGCGGAGTCCTGAAGTATCTCAACATCAACGACGGCCTGGAGATTCACCACGACGGGGATCTGCCTGCGCGAACCGGCTTAGGCTCGAGCTCGTCGTTCACGGTAGGCCTGCTCCACACCCTTTATGCCCTTCAACACATCATGCCCAGCAAAGATCAGCTGGCCCAAGCGGCCATCCATGTCGAGCAGAACGTGCTTGGCGAAGCCGTCGGTTGCCAGGATCAAGTGCTCGCGGCGCATGGCAGTCTCTGCAAAGCGACGTTCTTTCAGAACGGAGAGATCGGGCATACCCCGATCATCATGCAACCCGACCGGCTTGCCGCCTTTCAGAGCCACTTGCAACTCTACTTCACAGGGTTTTCGCGGATTGCGTCGGAGGTGGCTCGCGAGCAGATCGATCGCACGAGTCAACGCAAAGCCGAACTGTTTGCCATGCTGGAAATGGTCGAAGAGGGCATCACGATCCTCACCGGCGGCGGCGACCTAGCTGCGTTTGGAACCCTGCTGCACGAAGGCTGGATGCTCAAACGCCGCTTGACGTCACGGATCACCACTCCGGCCATCGACGAGATTTACACGGCGGCCAGGGCGGCCGGCGCACTGGGCGGAAAGTTGCTGGGCGCCGGAGGCGGAGGGTTCATGCTCCTGTTTGCCAAGCCGGAGGACCATGAGCGGATTCGCAGCGCTCTGCCCGGATTGTTGCAGGTTCCGTTTAAGTTTGAAGGCCTGGGTACACAGATCGTGTTTTATCAGGAAGATCATCTCATGCTCGACGACGTGTGGGCTCACAACTCGGCTGATACGGCCTCCCAACTGAAGGCCGCGTTACTCGGAAAGGCAGCGTGAAGATGGGCCGGTTTGCGGATTGCGATGTGGTCATTCTGTGCGGGGGGCTCGGTACACGCCTGCAATCTGTCGTGGCGGATCGCCCGAAATCGATGACGGAGATTCATGGCCGCCCGTTTGTGGCATGTCTCGTCGAACATTTTCTGCGCCATGGCGCGCGTCGGTTTATTTTCAGCACCGGATACAAGGGCGACATGATCGAGGACTGGTTTGGCCGCCATCGAGGCGGGTATGAAACCCTGTTCGTCCGCGACCCCGCTCCGCTGGGAACGGGCGGAGCGGTCGCGCAAGCGATGAAGCTCGTTCGCAGCAATCCATTTTTGGTGCTGAACGGAGACTCCCTCTGTGAGCTCGATCCGGAGCGACTCCTGCGGTTCCATACCCGTAAACGCGCCCGCGCGACGATCGCGGTCACCCAAGCCGACTCACGGGAAGATACCGGAGCCGTCACGTTAGGGGAGGACGACCGCGTCCTGTCCATGGTGGAGAAGCCGCGCACCAGAACGACGGGCTATCACAATGCCGGCATCTATCTGTTCGATCGTACCGTCGAGGCGCTGTTTCCGAACAGTCGTTCCTGGTCACTGGAGCGCGAGTTACTTCCGCAGCTGGTCACCGAACCGTTCTATGGATTTGTCACAGCCAGCGCGCTGTACGACATCGGCACCCCCGAGCGCCTCGCGCATTTTCGCGAGGTCTGGAAAGACCCGTCAATTCATTTTCCGGTCACATCCATGCATCAGGAACAAGGATCGTTGGTGTAATGGCTCATCGGACAGTCCCGGGTTCACAGACAACGCGCCGATTGGCATTTTCATCGCGAGGTGAACGCCTGATCGGGCAGGAGATGTTCCGGGTCATGGATCGGGCTCAAGCCCTGGAGCGGCAGGGGTATCGCATCTATCATCTGGAACTCGGCAATCCCCGCATGGCTCCGCCGGGTGAAATCGTCGACGGCACCGTGCAGGCGCTCCGCGAGAAACAGCTGGGATATGCGCCGATGGCCGGTGTGAAGGAATTACGAGCCGCGTTGGCGGCTCGATACACCTCGTTGACGGGCGAGGCGCTGACCGACTCCCAGGTCGTGATCAGCCCTGCGAATCTCCTGATTCATCAGTTTCTGGACATCACTTGCAATCCCGGCGATCGCGTGGTGCTGTTCACGCCGGCATTTCCCTCCTACTGGGCCGCTGCGACGCATCAGGGACTTCAGGTCAGGCCGGTGCCGCTTTCTGAGCGCGACGGATTTCACCTGACCCGACAGGCCATCGATGACGCGCTGGCTGCCGGACCAAGGGCGATTGTCGTCAACAACGCCAACAACCCCACGGGGGCCCTCTACGATTCGACGATTCTGCGCGCGCTTGCGGCACGCTGTGAAGAGACGGGCATCTGGCTGTTAAGCGATGAAACGTACGCCGATCTGACCTTCGATGGTTCGTTCGTGACCCTCGCCTCGGCGCGAGCCGGATACGTCGTAGCGATGTCGTCCTTTTCAAAGGTGTGCTCGATCCCAGGGTTTCGAACCGGATATGCCTTCGCCCATGAGGCGGTGGCGGCAAAACTCGCGCTCTCCAATTCCACCCTCTATTCCTGTCTTCCCCTGTTTACTCAACTGGGTTGCTTGGCCGGTATGAAGGTACTCGATACCTATGCGAACGAGGTTCGATCACGCGGCTCCCGCCTCATCGGATCCTGCCACGACCGCATCAACCGCTCCGGCATCCTGCATTGCCACAAGCCGGAGTCAGGGTTTTATCTGTTTGTCGATATCGCGCGCACCGGGCTCGACGATATGACCTTTTGCCGGCGACTACTGGACGATCACCATACGGCGGTCACCCCAGGCCGTAGTTTCGGCGAAGCCTACGCGTCGTTCATTCGCATAGCCGTGTGCGGGCAGGAAGAGGATGTGCACGAAGGCCTGTCGCGTACGATCGCCTTTGCGCAACAACTGGGAGGTTGCCGTGTCCAAGCCGCTTGACGTGTTGCTGATCACCCCGCCTAGTCGGGTACAGGTGTATCAGGAGTTGAGCCGGGACTTCGCCGCCATCGAACCGCCGGTCTGGTCTGGTTTGATCGCGACCTTCCTGCGACAACACAGCTGCTCCGTGGCCATTCTGGATGCCGAGGCAGAGGGGTTGAACCACCAGCAGACGGCGGATCGGATCGCCGCCATTGCGCCGAGACTCGCGGTCTTCGTGATCTATGGGCAACAACCGTCCGCCTCCACACAATGTATGCCGGCCGGCCGGAAGGTGTGCGAAATCCTGACTGCGCTGGCCGATATTCCCACGCTCGTGATGGGGACTCACCCGTCGGCCCTGCCGAAGCGCACCCTGCTGGAAGAGCCCTATACCTATGTCTGCCAGGGAGAAGGTCCTGCCACGATTCTCGGTCTGGTGATTGCCTTACGTGCACCGCAACATTCGCTTCGCGAAGTTCCCGGCTTATGGCACATGGAGAAGGGTGTGCCGGTCGGCAATGCGCCGGCGCAACTGCTGACGAATCTGGATTGCGAGGTGCCGGGGCAGGCCTGGGATCTCCTCGACATGACCCGCTATCGCGCCCACAACTGGCATTGCTTCGGCAATCTTGAGGCGCGGGCTCCGTACGCGTCGTTGCAGACGAGTCTGGGCTGTCCCTTCACCTGTTCGTTCTGTTGTATCAATTCACCCTTCGGGACTCCCATGTTACGGACCTGGAGCCCGGACAATGTCATTGCGCAGATCGACCGGCTGGTCCGGGACTATGGCGTCACCAATATCAAAATCCCCGATGAAATGTTTGTGCTGAATCGGCGGCATGTGATCGGCATTTGCGATCGCATCATCGAACGAGGATACCGGCTCAATATCTGGGCCTACGCCCGGGTGGACACGGTCCAGGACGAAGTGTTGGCGAAACTCGCGCGGGCGGGATTTACCTGGCTGGGGCTCGGCATCGAATCCGGAAGCCAGCATGTCCGCGACGGCGTCGAAAAGGGCCGCTTCGTCGAACGGGACATTGTGGCGACGGTCGACAAGATCCGCTCGTACGGCATTCATGTAGCGGCCAACTATATCTTCGGCCTACCGGACGACACGATGGAGAGTATGCGCGCGACCTTGGACTTGGCCCTCACGCTGAATACGGAATGGGCCAACTTTTACTGTGCCATGGCCTACCCCGGCTCGCCGCTGTATGACCTGGCGAAGCAGAAGCACTGGACGCTGCCGGATGATGAAGGCGGCCCCGGATGGATCGGTTATTCGCAACATGCTTACGAGTGCTCTCCCTTGCCGACCGACAGCCTCACGGCCACACAGGTGTTGGCATTCCGGGATCGCGCATTCATGGAGTATTTCACCCATCCGGACTATCTCGGCATGCTCCGGCAGACATTCGGAGCGCAGGTCGCCACCCATGCAGAGGGCATGTGCCGGCACCAGGTCCGCCGTCGTCATCACGATGTGGTCACCGATGCAGTTGCGTAGCGACAGAGAGGGGAAAGGAGCGGTCATGATCAAGGTTGCAGACTTCATCATTCATACATTGGCGGAGCGCGGAATCGACAAGATGTTCGTGGTCTACGGCGCCGCCAACGGCGACCTGATCGATGCGTTTACACGCACCGCCGCCACGGAATACGTCGCCGTCATGCACGAGCAGGCCGGCGGGTTTGCAGCCGAGGCCTATGCAAAAGTGAAGGGCGTGCCCGGTGTAGCCATCGCCACCAGCGGACCGGGCGGGATGAATCTTCTCACGGCGATGGGCAACTGCTTTTATGACTCCGTGCCCTGCGTCTTTATGACCGGCCAGATCAATTCCCGGTTCCTCCGGCCCGATCCTGCCATTCGCCAGATCGGATTCCAGGAGACCGACATCGTCGCCATGGCGGCTCCGGTCACGAAGTACGCGAAAATGATTCTGAAGCCCGAAGATGTTCGGTATGAGCTGGAGAAAGCGCTGTGGCTTTGCCAGGAAGGACGGCCGGGACCGGTACTGTTGGATATTCCCCTCGATGTCCAAAAGACGATGATCGATGCCAAGAAGCTCATCGGCTTCGAGCCCCCGGCCGCCGTGAGTTTCGACCTCACGGTGGTCGATGAGCAGATCTCCCGGTTTATCACCGAGCTCCAACATGCTGAACGACCGGTCATTCTCGTCGGCGGCGGCGTCCGCCTCGCGGATGCCCAGGATGACGTGCGCGCCTTGGGACGGCGGTTGAACGTGCCCTGTTTTCCGACCTGGAATGCCTTGGACGTGATCAGCTCGGACTATGAAAACTACGGCGGCCGGGTCGGCACGTACGGGGGAGCCGGCCGGAACTTCGGAATTCAAAACAGTGACTTGCTGCTGTCGATCGGCAGCCGTATCTCCGGCCGCATTACCGGCGGCAATGTCCAAAGCTTTGCGCGCCAGGCCAAGAAGTTCCTGGTGGAAATCGATCCGGCCATGGTGCAACGGAAGTTTCAGCAGGTTCCTTTCGATGTGAACATTCTCTGCGACGCCAAGGTGTTCACTCAGCGCCTGTTGATCGCCCTCGATCGGCGGAGCAAACCATTGCCGGACTATTCGGGCTGGACAGAACGGGTGATGGAATGGAAACGCCAGTACGATCCCGTCCGGCCTGAATTTTTCGCCCAGCGTGAGCGGGTGCACCCCTATGCATTCATGCGTCGCCTTTCCGAAAAGATGGGTGCCACGGATATTCTCGTCGGGGATTGCGGCGGCAATATCGTCGTCAGCAACCATGCCTTTGAAACCAAATACGGGCAGCGGAATCTCACGAACAACGGCAACTCTCCCATGGGATTCTCGTTTGCCGGAGCGATGGGTGCCTGGTTTGCCGCGCCAAGCCGTCAAGTGGTCTGCACCATCGGGGACGGGGGCTTCAACATGAATCCTCAGGAACTGCAGACCTTCATCAATTACGGCGTCAAAGTTAAAACCTTCATTCTCAATAATCACATTTACGGAATCACCAAGGCCTACCAGGAGACCAATTTTCAGGGCCGCGCGGAGGCCTGCGGGCCGAAGGGCTACAACCCTCCCGATTTTCTGAAGATCGTGCAGGCCTACGGAATCAAGACGGTGGCCATCCACAACCATGCCGAGATGGATGCGAAGATTGAAGAGGTACTGCAATTCGACGGGCCGGTGGTCTGCGATGTGGACATGCATGAATTCCACACCTACGAGCCCAGGATCTTCGGATGGAAGACGCCCATCGAGGATATGTATCCCTATCTGCCTCGTGAAGAATTTCGAGCCAACATGGTTATCGAACCGGCTGAGGGCTGGATGAACCCGGAATACCCGGACGTCGTTCGCCGGAACGATCGGTCACAGCCGTAAGGGGACTGATATGTCGCAAGGTGCACGTGAGACAAACCGAGTGACTCCGCTGGACGTTGAGTACTACCAATTCTGCCGCGAACAGCTGCGTCCCTATTTCGGTCGGGTGATGTGGGCATCGCAAGGACTCCCGCTTCGCCACGTAGTGATGCAGGAACTGGTGCGGCTGGAGGCCTCCCGGCAAGGTGCAGGTCCGTTTCATATTCTTGAGGTGGGATCATGGGCCGGGGGATCGGCTATTACGTGGGCCGAGGCGTTGACCCGGCATCATCGAGCCGACGGCCGTGTCGTCTGTGTGGATCCCTGGAAGCCGTATTTCGATGTGAAGAAGCGGCCGGACGCGGCCGTGTACCGTGAGATGTCCGACGCCTTGGCCAACGATACGATCTACGAGTTGTTTCTGCATAACATCACCACTGCCGGCCATGCGGGGCTGGTCCTTCCGCTTAGAGGGGCCGCCACAGCCATGTTGCCGGCCCTTCCGCGGAACTATTTCGATCTCGTCTTTGTCGACGGCGACCACTCCTATGCGGCAGTGCTGGCGGATATTCAGGCGGCCGGGGGCCTGATCAAGGATGGGGGCGTCTTGTGCGGTGACGATCTGGAACGTCAATCATTCGAAATCGACCAGGCCTATGCCCGCACTCAGATCGAGTCGGACTACATTCGCGATCCGCGATCGGGGCACGAATATCATCCCGGCGTCACGTTGGCCGTGGGGGAACTCTTCGGTGAAGTGTCCCAAGTGGCAGGGTGCTGGGCGGTGAGAAAACGCGGCACTGGTTGGGAACGCTTCGACATGTCACCGGCGCGCTGTTCTGAGGATCGTATTCCCGCTCATCTCATTCGCCGGGACCCCACGGTGGATCAGGAGTTTCAACGCTGGCGGGAACAACGAAGCCGACCGGCGAGTGTGGCTGTGCCCAGGGGAGCGGAACGCGGCGAACAGGTCCGGACTGCTTCGGCAGTTTCCAGAGCTTCTGTCGCCGCTCCTCGGCAACGAGCCCTGTTGATTCAATTGGATTTCCAAACCTGGGCCACCGCACGCCCTTGGACCTATAGCGCAGCTTTCGGTGTGCAGGAAGGTTTGCGGGCGAACGGCGTCGAGTGTGTCACCGTGCCGGCAATCGCCGAGAACGCCTGCTCCACGCCTGCGTCATGGGTCTACCATGCCAGGAAGGCCCTGGCCGGTCAGCACTTCGATCAGGTATGGCTCTGGCTCATCCATACGCCTCTCGACCAGGCTACGCTGGAATGGGTCGCTCAATTGGCGCCGGTGCGAGTCGGGGTCCTCATGGAGTCGCTTCGCTACGATGCGGACGACTATTCCTGGGCGCCACAGTTGAAAGGTCGTGCCGCACACTTGGAAGCGCAACTTCCCTATTTGACCCATGTGCTGGCGCCGGACGAGCAGGATGCCGCCGAGCTCCGGACGCGTGGATTCGCCAACGTGCTCTGGTGGCCGCCGATGGTTCCGGAACGGTTCATCGTTACTCCCGCCGGCGCTCCGACCCAGCCACAGGCTGTCTTCCATGGAACGCCGTATGGGCGGCGGCAGCATTGGGTGAGTGAGCCATCACTGAGCAGGCGTCTGCAATACGCGAAAGGGGCTCAGCCTCCTACGAACAATCAGCAGTTGTTCGATCAGTTGCAGCAAGTCGCGGCCCAATACCTGGCAGAAGGCCATGCAGTCACCGACGAGGCTATCCGGGAATATGCCCAATCCTTGCAACAGATCCGCCTCGCCGAATTCAACGAGTGGATGGGGCACCTGGCTCAATGGCCGGCTATCGTGAACCTGCCGAGCCTCGCCAAATTTTATGGCGGACGGGTCATCGAAGCCATGGCGGCCGGTCGACCGGTGATCTCCTGGGACATTCCCGGGCATCCGAAGAACAGGGGACTCTTCGAACCGGAGAAAGACATCCTGCTGTTCCCCCAGGATGCGCCTGAAGCCCTTGCCGGGCAGATCGACCGGATTCTGCATGATCGCGCATTGGCCGAGTCCCTGGCTCAGCGGGCGCAGGGCAAGATCAAACGGTATCACACAGCCGAACGACGCCTTCAGGGAACCTTGGAGTGGATTCGCACCGGACAGACTCCGGACTATGGCTTGTCGGAACAGGCAAACTCCCCATCCGCAGCCCAGACCACGGTTCCGGCGCCTGCAGCTCAATCCTCGCCGTCCGCCACAGGGTTGCCGACGGCAGACCCGATTTCCCACCCATCAGCCAAGGTGTCTATGGATCAGAATGCCTTTTATGTAGACCTGTTCGTGAACAAACCGGCTTGGTCGACACCCGAACCGAACGCCGATGAAGCGGCGCGCTGGTCGAAGATTGCGTCGTTCCTTGAACATGTCGTGCGACAGACGCGGCGCGAGACTCCTGGGCGCACGCTACGGATTCTCGATGTGGGTTGTGGCCGGGGATGGCTGACGAATCTGGCGACAGTCTATGGGACCTGTGAAGGCATCGAGCCGGTGGCCGGCGTGGTCGAGCATGCGCGTCGGATGTTTCCCCA
The DNA here is from genome assembly GCA_009594995.1 of Nitrospira sp. Classification (GTDB taxonomy): domain Bacteria; phylum Nitrospirota; class Nitrospiria; order Nitrospirales; family Nitrospiraceae; genus Nitrospira_A. The sequence goes on from VOPR01000041.1 coordinate 9,032, forward strand.
CATTCGGTTCGAGGCGGGCACACCCGAGACGGTGTTGGCCAGGCCGGACTTCATGCCGTTCGATATCGTGCTCTGTTCAGAAGTCATTGAACATGTCCCCCATCCAGAGAAGCCGGGGTTCGTCAGCCAACTGGCGCAGCTCCTCACCAGTGAAGGCTATCTCATTCTGACGACTCCGCGCGGGGATGTGTGGGAAGAATGGCGACGCATCGCTCCGCCCAATCAGCCCGTTGAGGATTGGGTGACGGAGCAGCAGCTGGGCCAACTATTGGCCGACGGTGGCTTTCATCATTTGGGGCTGGAACGCATTCCGATCGAAGTGCCTTCCCTCCGGTATTTCCCGGCGGCCACCGCCCATGACTATCGAACCAAGACACTCATGCCCATTTATCAGGTCTGGGCCTGCCGTCGCACGGCGGCGACGGGGACGCACCCGGTGCCGTTTACACGACGACCGATGGTGTCGGTGATTGTGCCGACCCATAATCGACCGGACCGTTTGCGCATGGCCTTGGAGAGTCTCAACTCTCAGCAGTACCAGGATTTCGAAGTGATCGTGGTCAATGACGGCACGACTCCGGTCGAATCCGTTGTCGCTGAGATGAACCGTGCCGGACGAACGACGCTTGTGAATCATGACCGCAACCGGGGACTGGCAGGGGCGCGCAACACCGGCCTTCGCCATGCCACCGGGACCTACGTCGCCTATCTCGATGACGATGACCGCTTCCTGTCCGATCACCTGGGCACGCTCGTCGCCTTTCTCGAACGTGGCACCC
>VOPR01000017.1 GCA_009594995.1 Nitrospira sp.
CCTGGGTCGAGGGAATGTCGGGATCGCCGATTACGAAGACTTCATTCAGACTGATGCGGCCATCAATCCCGGCAATTCAGGCGGTGCGTTGGTCAACATGCAAGGTAAGTTGATCGGCATCAACACGGCCATCTTCTCCCGCACGGGCGGGTCGGAAGGAATTGGGTTCGCCATTCCCAGCAGCATTGCGACGGATATCGTCGAGAGTTTGACGAAGACCGGCAAGGTGGTGCGCGGGTGGATGGGTGTCGCCATTCAGGAAATTACTCCGGCGTTGGCAAAGTCCTTCAAGTTGCCGGATCAGCGCAAAGGGGTTCTGATCAGTGACGTGAACGAGAATGGTCCCTCCCACACGGCCGGCATGCGTCGTGGGGATGTGGTCATTTCCTTCAATGGCAAAGAGGTGCAGAGCGTCAGTCAGTTGCGGAACCTGGTTGCCCGCATGGGCGTGGGCAAGGACGCCGACATCAAGATCCTGCGCGAAGGCAAGGAGCAGGTCTTGAAGGTCAAGGTTGCGGAGCGACCGTCGGATGAAGTGCTTGCGAAGCGTGAGCCGGCTCCCGCTGCGGCTCCTTCCGAGACGGTGAAGCCGCCCGACAATGTCCTGGCGGCATTGCGTGTGCAGATGCTGGATGCAGCCATGCAGAGCCAGCTGAACATTCCGGCCAAGACCAGCGGAGTGGTGGTGAGTTCCGTTGAGGCGGGCAGCCCCGCCGAATCGGCTGGATTGCAGCGTGGCGACGTCATCCAGGAGGTCAATCACGAGGTGGTCAAGAGCCTCGATGATTACCACAAGGCGTCTGCCAAGGTGAAAAAAGACGAAATGGTCGTGCTCTTGCTGAGTCGGCAGGGGAACAATCTGTTCGTAGCCGTCAACCCGAAATAGACAGCAACCAGCGGACAGCTTTCAGCTATCAGGCCAATTCCGGCTGATGGCTGAAAGCCTCCTGCTGAAAGCGATTGTGAATGGCTGACGGGTTCAAGTTTCAAGAGTGGCTGCAAGATACGGTCTTTAAGCCGCTTGAAGATAAAAAAATGCCGGTCATGGAGCACTTGGTCGAGCTCCAGGTCCGGCTGACCCGTGCGGTCATTGTCACGGCGATCATTTTCGTCGGCACCTTTTTCTATGCCGACACGCTGGTGAAGTGGATCCGGATCCCGCTCCAGAATATGTTCGTGCCCGGATCCCTGTCCTGGGTTCCGACGGATCTTCCCACTGTCCCCTTCGTCTTTCTCGCACCAGCCGAAGCCCTCTGGCAAAACGTGAAGGTTGCGGGCTTGTTTGCCCTGGTCCTGGGGACGCCCTACATCCTCGTGGAGTTCTGGCATTTTGTGGTGCCGGGGCTGCACGCGCAGGAACGGAGATTCGTCGGTCCGTTTGTGATCCTCAGCACCCTGGCCTTCTACCTTGGTTTGTTGTTCTCATTTTTCTTCGTCCTTCCGTTCGCCTTGAATTTTTTAATTTCGTACGGCGTCAATGCCGGATTTATTCCGCAACTCTCGATTGCGCAATACGTCGGATTCGCGCTGTGGTTTCTGCTGGTCTTCGGGCTCATCTTTGAAGTGCCCTTGGTGATTACCCTACTGGCCAAACTTGGCTGGGTGGATGCCCCACTGCTGAAGCGTTATCGCAAGTGGGCCTTCCTTGCAGCCTTTATCTTCGCCGCGATTCTTACCCCGACGCCGGATCCGTTCAATCAATGCCTCATGGCATTGCCCATGTACATTTTTTACGAGGTCGGGATCGTGAGCGCAGGCATCTTCAACAAGAAGAAGCCTGAAGCGGCGGCGGAAGCGCTGGTGCCTGCGGTTGTCGCTGCGGGACCCGGCGTCGGGAAAGCGGGTCCGCCACTCCCGTCCGGCGGAGGAGACAATGAATATGTCGGCGTACCGACCGGTGGCCGACGAGGGTGAGAGTGGGAACGAGTGAGCAATACGGCGAATGACTACATTTGCCTTCCGCAGCATGATGTACGTTTCACGAGGAGTCTAGAATGCCACGCGAGTTAAATGTCATTTCACAGCCCGGTTCCAGCAGCGGCGGAGATGCCTGTACCTATATGTGGGCCTGCGCCATTTGCGACGAAAACGAAACCTGTCAAAAGGACAAGGAAGGCCACAGCCGGTGGCTCGTCGCCAAGCGCATGGAGCGGATCGAATATAAAGTCCTCGTCATGAGCAATAAGGGTGGCGTGGGAAAAAGTACCTGCACGACCAATCTCGCCGTCAGTCTTGCGCTCAAGGGCTGGCATGTCGGGATCTGCGACATGGATATCCACGGTCCCAATATCCCGAAGATGGTCGGGGCGGAAGGACAGAAGCTGAAGATCAGCACATCGGGCGGCATTATTCCGTTTCAGGCTTACAACATGAAGATTGCCTCGATGTCGTTCCTGTTGCAAAACTCCGATGATCCGATCATCTGGCGAGACGCGTATAAGTATGAATTCATCAATCAGTTGCTGGGAGGGGTGGAGTGGCAGGATCTCAACTTCCTGTTGATCGATTTGCCACCCGGAACAGGCAATGAGTCGGTGACTACCATTGATCTGCTTGGCGGTGTCAGCGGGGCTGTGATCATTACCACGCCGCAAGAGGTCGCCCTGCTGGATTCCCGCAAGTCTGTCACCTTCTGCAAAGACAGCGAAGTGCCGATTATCGGCATCGTGGAAAACATGAGCGGGCTGGAATGTCCCCACTGCCACAAGGAAGTGAATGTCTTCCGCAAAGGCGGGGGCGAAGCATCAGCCACGGATATGGGCGTGCCGTTCCTGGGCCGCATTCCGCTGGATCCTGACGTGGTCACGCAGAGTGACGCGGGTGAGCCCTTCGCTTTGTTCAACTCCGACTCGGCGACCGCTCAGGCCTACCATGATATTGCCAACCAGGTGGAAGCGTTCTGCAAGAAGAGCGGATCGCTCATCAAGCTGGCGCCGCGCCAACAACATTGATGGGACGGTGATCTGTGAAGGCTGCTGACGCGACATCCGGATTGACACCGCTTCATGAGGCCCAGCGTATTGTGCTGGATGCGACGTCGTCATTGGGGCTTGAGAAGGTCTCGATTCTAGACGCCCTCGGCCGCGTGCTCGGGGAAGATATCATTGCAGAACGGTCAAATCCGCCGTGGGACAATTCCGCGATGGATGGTTTTGCAGTAAGAGCAGAGGACATAGCTCAGGAGCATGCGATTGCCAAGCCGGTCACGTTGACGGTCATCGAAGATGTGCCGGCCGGAAAGATGCCCAGCAAGTCCGTGGGAAAAGGGCAAGCGATTCGAATCATGACCGGGGCGCCGATTCCAAAAGGCGCCGATACCGTGATCAAGGTCGAAGATACCGAGCATACGCCGGACTCCGTGCGTGTCTTTAAGGCGGAACCGCGCGGTTCGAACGTCCGCCCGCAGGGCGAGGATGTGAAAAAGGGCGACTGCATCATCCCGAAGGGGACGCAAATTCGTTCCGGCGAAGCGGGAATGCTGGCCATCCTGGCGAAATCCTTTGTGCTGGTTTACCAGCGGCCGCGAGTCGCAATTTTGTCGACCGGCGATGAACTTGCCGACCTTGACGAGCGGTTCAGCGAAGAGAAAATTATCAATTCCAATAGTTACGGCATTGCCGCGGCGGTGCAAGAAGCCGGTGGCGTGCCAATCTTGCTCGGGATTGCACGGGACACGCCTGCTGCACTGAAAGAGAAGATTTCACACGGATTGAACGCCGACATCCTCGTATTGTCCGGCGGCGTGTCGATGGGTGACTACGACTTTACCAAAGCGGTGTTTCGGGACCTGGGTGCCGAGATGAATTTCTGGAAGTTGGCCATCCGGCCAGGGCAGCCGCTGGCTTTCGGAAAGATTCAGGGGAAATTGGCGTTCGGGCTTCCCGGTAATCCTGTGTCCTCGATGGTGACCTTCGAGCAACTCGTTCGTCCGGCCATGCTGAAACTGTCTGGAGCACGAGGATACGGGCGTCCACTGCTGGAGGCAGTGTTCCAGGAGAAGTTTTCCAAACGGACCGATCGTCGCCATTTTCTTCGCGGGGTATTGTGGCGTGAAGACGGAGTGTTCAAGGTCCGGACGACCGGCGATCAGGGATCGGGAATTCTGACCTCCATGGTCAAGGCCAACTGTCTGATCGATATTCCGGTCGAAGTGGATCGCGTCAATCCGGGCGATCGAGTGACTGTGCAGCTTCTCAGCGGGTCGGTATGGCTGGAGCAGGCTGCTCCAATCTCCTCCGCAGCCCACCGTCCCTCTTGCTGTTGAGCCGCGAAAGGAACATTGCCATGTCCGTGCCCATTCTGTCTTTTGTCGGCCGATCCAACAGCGGCAAGACCACGCTGATCGAGCGTGTCATTCCCGAGTTGGTGCGGGCGGGGTATAAAGTGGCGACCGTCAAACATGCCGGCCATGGGTTCGATCTGGACACGGAGGGGAAGGACAGCTGGCGGCACAAGCAGGCCGGGGCAAGCAGTGTCGTGATCATCTCGAAGAGCAGCCTGGCGATGTTTGCCGACGTGTCGGACCACATGAACGTCGAAGATGTGCGCGAGCGGTATCTCGATTCCTCCTATGACTTGATCTTGGCCGAAGGCTGGCGGAGCGAAGGGTATCCGAAGATCGTGGTCGTGCGCGATCAGATCGGCGAGGTGCCGGTTTCGCAGGACGGTCTGCTGGCCGTGATCTCTAACAAGCCGGTGGAAACCTCCGTCCCGCTGCTCGATCCTGACGATGTGGCGGCGGTGGCGGCCTTGATCATCCGGCATTTCCCCAAACCCCCCCGGGATGATGCGTAAAACTCCCGCCATTGTGTTCGGAGCGATCGTGGCCGGCGCAGTGGCTTTAGGGGGAGTTGCGGTTCCTCTCACCAACCATCCGACATTCTGCGCCAGCTGTCATACCATCAAGCCGGCTTATGAGCGCTGGTTACAATCCTCCCATAAAGAAGTGGAGTGTGTGGCCTGTCATGTCAGACCGGGCGTGGTCGGCTGGCTGCAGGACAAGGCGTGGCATGGGACGAGGGATGTGGCGATCTATCTGTTCGGCAAGCCGACGGAGCCCCACAACCTCCGGGCTCAGGTTGATTCCGCCGTGTGTCTCGGTTGCCATCGCAACATCCTGCGTGTGTCGGAAATCGCGACGCGGGATTTGCCGGCGCCTGTGAAGGATGTGGGACTGATCATGAGCCATCGCAAGCACATGGCGGCGTTCGATCAGCGGGCGCAAGGCGAGGGGTGCACGACCTGCCATGCGGCGGTGGTGCATGAGCAACCGATCAAAGGGTATCCAATCGTCATTCCGCGCGGGCATGTGTCGGCGGATAGTCGTCCCTGGAAATCGGAACATCCTGAAGGCTCTGTGCTGCACAAGCGGGCGCAGGCTGATTGTTTTCGGTGTCACGATAACAAAACCGAGTATGAGGGGAGAGTGCTGAGCCGGAAGTGTGAAACCTGCCACCTGCCTGAGAAGCTCACGGAATTCTTGTCATTCTAGCTAACGGAACCAGTGACTCCATGTCATCCCCGGTTGTCGAAGTACGCAATCTGAGCAAACGATTCGGCGGATTCACCGCTGTAAATGGAATTTCCTTCGACATCGGACGGGGCGAGATCCTCGGGCTTCTGGGACCCAATGGTGCCGGGAAAACGACGACCTTCCAAATGATGTTGGGGCTGGTGACGCCCACATCCGGGTCGATCCGGATGTTCGGTCTCGATTTGCAGTCGAATCGCGAGGCGATTCTGCAGCAGGTGAATTTTTCCTCCACGTATATTTCGTTGCCCTACTCTCTCACGGTGGAGGAGAATCTGCGGGTCGTCGCTCGATTGTACGGCCTGTCCAATATCGCGGCCCGAGTCGACGATATGGTAAAGAAGCTGGAGATGGGCGAGTGGCGTCACAAACTGACGCGCAAACTCTCCTCGGGACAGATGACACGGTTGACGCTGGCGAAGGCCCTGCTGACAGAGCCCAAGGTGTTGTTTCTCGATGAGCCGACCGCGAGCCTGGATCCGGATATCGCCCACAAGATCCGTGCGATTCTGCTGGAGGAACGGCAGGCCACCGGGCTCAGCATTCTCTATACGTCGCACAATATGCGTGAAATGGAAGAAATGTCGGACCGCATTATTTTCCTGCAGCGGGGAAAGATCGTCGCGGAAGGGACGGCTAAGGATATCGTAGCCCGATTCGGACAGGCGGACTTGGAAGAGGTGTTTCTCAAGCTTGCGCGGGAGCAATAACGCCACGCGAGACGCTTGCATGCGGAAAAGGAGTACGCACAGTCATGGTTGACGCAGGGTTGTCATTTGGCGTGGGGCTGCTCATCGGCGGGCTTGGCCTGATGTTGGGGTGGGGGCTGCTGTGGCTCGTTGTGGGCGCGATCGGTTTAGCACGGCAGACGTGCGGATGGCCGATTTTCCTGAGCAGTGTCAGCAGCACGGTTATCGCGGGGGGATCGATAGCGGGCCTGTTCTGGGCTGTCGATGCCGCCAGACTCAGTAGTCCCGCGTTGCATTCGGGGTTGGCAGGGGTCCCGCTGGCCCTGCTCGTGGCGTCAGCCTTCCGCTTGCACGATGGCCGGCGAATTGGTCCGGCCTTTGTCGAGGGAACCCGGTTGATGTTGCAGCAACTAATCGGTGGACATCAGGAAGAGGGCGGGTGCGGCCATTGTCATGAACAGCCGGTCGAGGAGCATCCCTGCCAACAGAAGCCCTGTTTCGAACAGTCTTGTCACGAAAAGCCTTGCGAAGGGAAGCTGTAGCCGACGATGACCTATCATCGGATCGCAGCCCTGGTCATTCGCCACCTCTATTTGTACCGGCGCAGCCTGCCGCGGGTGATGGAGATCATCTATTGGCCGTTTCTGGATCTGGTGGTGTGGGGCTTCATCACGGTCTATCTTGCGACGTTTCAGGGGCAGCTGCCGGGGGTGGTGACGTTTTTGCTCGGTGCGCTGATTCTCTGGGACGTATTGTTCCGATCGCAGCAAGGCATTACCATTTCGTTTCTCGAAGAAATTTGGGCGCGCAACTTGATGAACCTGTTCGCCAGTCCGCTCACGCCGAGCGAGTTTCTTGCGGCGACGATGGTGATGAGCTTGTTCAAGGTGACCGCCGTGTCGATGGTCATGTCCCTCTGTGCCTGGTTGTTTTACAGCTACAATGTCTTCATCATCGGGTTGTGGCTGATGCCGTTCATTGTGAACCTGGTGTTGACCGGGTGGATCATCGGCGTGTTCACGACATCGCTAATCATGCGGTTTGGGCAAGAAGCGGAAGTACTGGCGTGGAGTATGGTCTTTCTCTTTCAGCCGATTTCGTGCGTGTTTTATCCCATGGATGTTTTGCCGGCCTGGCTGAGGGGCGTGGCCTGGATCAATCCTGCCGCGCATGTGTTCGAGGGCATGCGGGGACTGCTCGCCACGCATGCGGCTCCTCTCACGAGCTTAAGCCTCGCCAGCGGGCTGAACCTGCTCTATCTTGGTGCGGTCATTCTGTGGTTTCATCACACCTTCAATGTGTGCAAAGAGCGGGGATCATTGGTGCGGGTGGGTGAGTAGCAGAACCGGCCCATTCGGTTAGCAGGAGTCGGCGATGAAGATTGTGTCAGGACAAGTCAGTCAGCCAGGGTCATCGGTTGATCTGGAGAGTTTTTCGTTTCACAAGACACCGGTGCTCGTCATTGAAAATTTCTGGTCAGCCGAGGAACGGGGTCTGTTTCGGCAAGCCATGGAGCGGGCCAATTGGAATCAACTGCAGGACATGTCCTACGTCCGGCAGGACTTTCCGAATTCCGGCAATTGGGCCAAGGCCGAGATCGCCCAGCCCCAGGGGCGTCTCTTGCTGAGTCGATTGGAGATGCCCTGCATTCAGCAGTACGTCGAGTCTTTTCCGAACATCATCCGACGGCACCTCGGGTTCAGCTACTATTCCTACGGCGTCGGGGATTGCCTGCTGACCCATGATGATACGGATCAGGGGCATCCGGTTGGCGGAAAGCCGGCTCCACGTCGGCGTCTCGCGCTCGTTAGTTATTTCCACGAAAAATGGGAATGCGACTGGGGCGGTGAGCTGATGATTTACGCGCCTGCCGGTGCGCCGCAAGAGGGAAAGCCTGACCTGGCCATCACGCATTGTATCGCTCCCAAGCCGGGGTCATTGGTTATGTTTACGGTGCCGCGTTTTCATCGAGTCTGTCGAGTCGATCAAACGGCCGGCGACCACAAGCGCCTCTCCATCGCCGGCTGGTTCATGACTGAACATAGCTAACCGGTAAATGGTCGGCCTCAGCGCCGACTCCTTCTTCAGCTTTCCCGTACATGTACGTCCCAGTCCAGTCTTGGTCTAGGTTGGGAACCTGTCGGCCAATCGTCGCTGGTGTGGTCCGTCAACACTGCCCGCAGACCTTGAGCTAGGCTCAGCGGGTAAGCGTGGCGCAGGACCTGGCGGAATGCCCGAAGAAGGCCTCAAGATTCCCAATGGTTTTCGCAAATGGTCGAGTGTGGGCACGTACGTATTCAGCAGGCATACCTGCCTTAAGCAGGGCATTTCATGGCTTGTATGGCAGCATGACGCATGGTACTATTCCCGGTCTCCCGC
>VOPR01000063.1 GCA_009594995.1 Nitrospira sp.
CCTGCTGCCGGTCGAGAGCACCGCGATCATCGGGCCCCATGCGGGACTGACGCCTCTGGTGCGGGCGAAAAATCTCGGCGCGCACCTGGGTATCGACGAGCTCTATATCAAGAATGATACGGTCAACCATCCGACCCTGTCGTTCAAGGATCGGGTCGTCTCGGTCGCCCTCACGCGCGCGCGAGAACTCGGTTTTGAAACGGTCGCCTGCGCCTCAACCGGCAATCTCGCCAACTCCGTCGCGGCTCACGCAGCGGCGGCGGGCATGAAATGTTATGTGTTTATTCCGGCCGATCTCGAAGCCGCCAAGGTCCTCGGCAACCTGATCTATAAGCCGAACGTGGTCGAGGTCGAGGGCAACTACGACGATGTGAACCGGCTCTGCAGCGAAATCGCCGGTGAACATGGTTGGGCCTTCGTGAATATCAACATTCGTCCCTACTATGCCGAAGGCTCCAAAACGCTGGCGTTCGAAACCGTCGAACAACTCGGCTGGCGCACGCCGGATCAGGCCGTGATTCCGATGGCCTCGGGCTCCCTGCTGACAAAGATCTGGAAAGGCCTGCACGAAATGCATGCGCTGGGGCTGGTCGATTCCGTCCGCACCAAGATCAACGGTGCGCAGGCTGAAGGCTGCTCCCCGATCGCGACCGCCTTCAAGGCAGGCCGGGACTTCTTCAAGCCGGTCAAGCCGAAGACCATCGCCAAATCACTCGCCATCGGCAACCCCGCAGACGGCTACTACGCCTTAAAAGCCACCGCCGAAAGCAAGGGTGCGATGGATGCGGTGACGGACGAAGAAGTCGTAGAAGGCATCAAGTTGCTGGCTCAGACCGAAGGTATTTTTGCCGAAACAGCGGGCGGCGTGACCATCGGTGTGCTCTGCAAACTCGTCAAGCAGGGACTGATCAAGAAGAACGACGTCACAGTCGCCTACATCACGGGCAACGGCCTCAAGACCCAGGAAGCGGTCGTGGATGCCGTGGGGCGTCCGTTCCGCATTCAGCCCAGCCTGGTGAACTTCCAAAAAACATTCAAAATGGGAAAGAACAGTGGTGGTGACTCATGATTAAGGTTCGTATTCCGACGCCCCTGCGTCCCCTCACGAAGGGCCAGGGCGAAGTTGAATCCGCAGCAGCCAACATTGTGGACATGATCGGATCGCTCGACGCGACCTATCCGGGCCTGAAGAACCGTCTCTGCGATGAGAAGGGTGACTTGCGGCGCTTCGTCAACATCTACGTCAACGAGGAAGACATCCGCTTCCTCAACGGGAAAGAGACCTCGCTGAAAGACGGCGATGAAGTGTCGATTGTTCCCGCGATCGCCGGAGGGTAACCATGACGAGCCTACGATTCCACATTCGCTTCCCCGAAAATAAGATCAAAGAGCCGATCATTTATCAAATCGGCCACGAATATAAGGTGGTGACCAACGTGCGGCGCGCGGATGTGCGCGAGACCACGGGATGGATGGATCTCGAGCTCACTGGCGAGACGGAAGAGATCGAGCGAGCCATCGACGGCATCCGAACTAAAGGCTGCGTCGTGGACCCCATCGAATTGAACGTCGTGGAGTAAGAGGCATCACACGCACTTTGTGAAGCGGATCTCAATCCGGCCCTGTACGCTTCACCTCTAGGAGCGACGAGAGACCAACGACATGGAATTTACGGAACAGCAAATACAACGCTATAGCCGACACATCATCCTCAACGAGGTGGGCGGCAAGGGGCAGGTCAAACTGTCTAAAGCCAAGGTTCTGTTGATCGGCGCCGGCGGGCTCGGCTCACCCGCAGCCCTGTATCTGGCGGCAGCCGGCATCGGCACCATCGGGCTGGTAGACGGCGATGTGGTGGATCTTTCCAACCTGCAACGGCAGATTCTCCATACCACGGCCACCATCGGCGTGCCCAAGGTGGAATCGGGACGAAGGATGCTGTCGGCCATCAATCCCGACATCACGATCAAGACTTACCAGCTGAACGTTGATACGGAGAACATTCTCGGGCTCGTCTCGGACTATGACATCGTGCTGGACGGTTCCGACAATTTCACCACGCGTTTCCTGGTCAACGATGCTTGTTTCTTCGCGAAGAAAACGCTGATCTCAGCCAGCATGTTCAGGTTTGAAGGCCAGCTCACGAGTATCAAGCCGCATGCCGGATTCCCCTGCTACCGGTGCCTCTATCCCGAGCCGCCGCCGGCAGGGCTGGTTCCGAACTGTCAGGAAGCCGGCGTGTTGGGAGTGTTGGCCGGCACCATGGGCATCCTGCAGGCATCTGAAGCCATCAAGGAAATCCTGGGGATCGGCGAGACGATCGCAGATAAACTCGTGATCTATGATGCATTGGAAATGAAATTCCGCAAGGTGTCGCGTCCCAAAGACCCGCGTTGCCCCCTGTGCAGCGCCACGCCGACGATCAAAGATCTGGGCGGAGATTACAGCGTCGCCTGCACCATCTGATATGCCCGATCTATCGATTCCGCAGCACATCCTGGATCAAATTGTCGCGCATGCGCGCGAGTTGGCGCCGTTTGAATGCTGCGGCCTGCTCGCCGGCACGAACAAAACTGTCACGCATCTCTACCGCATTACGAACATTGTGGCTGTTGAAGGCGCAGAGAAACTCTCCACCTTCGATGACGACAAGGTCGCCCATCTCGAACGGCTGTCTCCGGAGGAACGGGCTGAGATCGCCTTCGTGATGGATATGGGAGATTTTTCGGCGGCCAAGAAAGATATCCGCAAGAATGGCTTAGACCTCCAGGTGGTCTACCACTCTCATCCGAAAGATCCCGCGCGCCCCTCCCACACCGACATCAAAATCGCCACCGACTACGAAGAAATCTGGCAGCGGATTAATCTACCTGTTCCTGCCTACCTGCTTGTTTCGCTCATGCACTCCCCCGCAGCCGACATTCGCACCTATTGGATCACCGGCGGCCAAGTGCGTCCTGCCGACATCCATATTATCTAGCGACATCGCCATTCCGATAATTCCACCTCGTTCCCTCTACCAATCGGCCGGCAACGATGCCATAATTCAATTTTGATTTTGTCATCGAAGGGAGCATTCGATGCGATTCATGTTGCTGGTCATCGCCCTCATTCTTTGTGTGACCGGGGTCACGAACCCTGGCGCCACCTCCGCCGCCGAAAAAAGTTATTACAGTCCGATCATCAATGTAGATGCTGAGAACAGCCGCATTCTGATCTCGACCCTTGGCGCAGTGTTTTGGGTCGAGGTTCCGGAAGAAGCTCGTCCTCACATCGAGAAGCTGCCGCAGTCCGGCCTGGTGGATATTGTGGTGGAAACTCGCGAGGGCCAACCGCCCATGCTGAAAACCTGGAAGGTGAAGTCCGGCGAATCAACCTGCCTTCACTTCGACGGAAAGACCTGCAAGTAGTCTTCCCAGACAGGGCGAGAAGAACAACCCGCAGGCCATCCTTCGAGGTGAGCGGCGGTGTTTTCAGGTAGGTGTAGTGCGACGCTTCACGAAGATCGCGAGGGGACTACTCCGAACTCCCCAGCATGTCATCGATGAGCGGACGATTGATATCGGTGCAGCCCATACAAATCGTGTCGAACAACGACTCATGATCCGCGATAAAGTTCCGCGCATCAGGCAGCTTCTCGGCGTACACCTGGTCGTAGCAGGTTTCGCACAACATCATCAGCCCGCGTGAAACAGACACTGTCTTCCGGCCTATACTTCCAGCCATAACGAACTCCTCTGTATATCGTCACCCGGTGCGCGCGGCGGCGCTACACCGATCCCTTTTGCCTCGCGATCCAGAAATCCTCAGGCTCCAGATCAACACCACACACCGCACATTCATATATCGACTGCCCTTCGGGCAGCCGGATTTCCGTCCGGTCGATCCGACCCCGACAGACATGATAGAAATGTCCCCGCGCATCCTCATTGTCGAGCGGATCACTCTCGTAAATCAGCACCATAATATCCTCGTTGCTCCTTCGTAACTGGTCATCACACGTCGATCTTCTTGGTCGTCGCAGGATGCTCAAAATGGCCGTCCAGCAAGGCCGCAGCGACGTGAAAGAGCGAGGCGTACCCCTGCGGTACGTTGAGCTTTTTCACGATGCGAGAACGATGCTGGCGGACTGTTTCAGCATCCTGCTATATTTTGAACTGCGCCTCATACAACCCCGCATACACCCCACCGCGTTTCATCAGGGCTTCGTGGTTTCCTTCTTCGACGATCGTGCCCCGCTCCACCACGATGATGCGATCCACATCGTGCAGCGTCGCCAACCGGTGCGCAATGATGAAGGTTGTGCGCCCTTTGGTGAGATCGTTTAGGGCCTCACGAATTTTGACTTCGGTTTCGGTATCGATATTGGATGTCGCCTCATCAAAAATGACGATCGGCGGATCCTTCAGCAGCACGCGCGCGATCGACACACGCTGCTTCTGTCCGACGGACAATTTCACCCCGCGCTCCCCGATCCAGCTATCATACCCGTCCGGCAAGCGGGTGATAAAGTCATGGGCACGCGCTGCGCGGGCCGCCGCTTCGACACGTTCATGACTAGCCGACAGGTCGCTGTAGACAATATTCTGCCGCACCGTCCCGTTGAAGAGAAAGGGCTCCTGCTGCACCAGGCCGATCTGCCCTCGCAAGAATGCCACCGGCAAGTCCCGCACATCGTGTCCGTCAACCAGCACTGCGCCGCTCCGCACATCGTAAAACCGCATCAGCAGCTTCAGCAACGACGTTTTTCCGGCACCGCTGGGCCCCACCAGAGCAATGCGCTCACCGGGCCTGACCGTGAGATTCACATCAGATAACACCGTGCCGTCCTGCCGGTACCCGAAGCTCACCTGCCGGTATTCCACCGCGCCTCGCAACCGTTCGACAGGCCGCACTGCGCCGGGCCGGTCTTCGATGTCCGCCTTGGTGTCGAGGATTTCGAAGACGCGCTCGCTGGCGGCGAGAGCATGTTGCAACATATGGTTCAGCGAATGGATTTCATTGATGGGGGTATAAAACAAACCGAGGTATGACAGGAACATGACCAGCTGACCGACAGTCAGATTTCCCGCCATCACCTCCTCCGCTCCATACCAGAGAATGAGGACGGTGCCCGTACTCCCCACAAACACCATGCCGGGCCAGTACCAGGACCACAAAAACATGGCCCGCAAGCTGTTTTGGCTGTAGGTCTGGCTCAACGTCTCGAACCGCGTTCGTTCGTACTCGTGCTGATTGAAGCCAATGGTCTCTTTGATGCCGGATAAGGCATCCTGAAGATAGGCATTGAGGTCTGCGACACTTTTGCGGATCGCGGCGTAGTATCCGTGCACCCGCTTCGTGAACCAGGCAGCACAGACGATCAGGATCGGAATGGGCAGGAGCGATAGCAGCGCGAGCTTCCAGTTCAGGAAAAACATCATGATCGTGATGCCGACGAGAGTCAGCGAAGCCGTCAGCAATCCCTCGAGCCCGTCGACGAAGATCCGCTCGACATGCTCGGTATCACTCGTGACCCTGGTCATGATTTCGCCGGTCGATCGGTTTTCGAAGTAACTGAGCGACAGGCGTTGCAGCGCGCCGAACACTTGCATGCGCAACGTATGCACGGCTTTCTGCTCAAGCAGATTATTGAACCGCACCCGCATCGAGCTCATCAGGTTGCGCAGGACGTAGGACCCCAGCAATGCGCTCAACACCCAGATGAGCATCTCGGGACGCTTGGCCTGAATCACGTCATCGATGACGATTTTGACGAGATACGGCGGAACCAATTCCAGCGCCGTGGCGAGACCGGCACAGACGAAGGTCACGACCGCCAGCATTCGGAACGGCTTGAGGTAGGACAGAACGCGTAGGAGCGAGTTCACAACAACCCGACAGTCCGGAACGGATCAGATGACACTGGCCGGTTCCTTCTGCCAGTACTTCTGAAATTCGTCCATCTGGGTCAGCGTGGAGAAGTCGGTCATCCGGTCGATGAACAACTTGCCGATGAGATGGTCCAGCTCATGTTGAATACACACGGCATAGAGTCCGCTGGCCTCAAAATCGAGCGGTTTGCCGTTTCGGTCAAGTCCTGTGACTCTCACGGTTGAGGGTCGCGTCACCTTGCCACGCAGACCGTCAACACTGAGACACCCCTCCCACCCTTCAACCTGCTCGGGACCGTAAAAGCGGATCGTCGGATTGATGAGCACCGTCTTGGGAAAACCACCTTCCCCGGGGCAATCCATGACGACCAGTTGCTGAGACCGCCCCACCTGGGGCGCGGCCAACCCGATACCCGGCTCGTCGTACATGGTCTCAAGCATGTCGTCGATAAGTTGCTGGAACGCCGCCTTTTTTATCTCGCCCGGGGTGACCGACAAGGCCTGCTGCCGGAGAATCGGATTGCCCAGTTTGCTGATTGCCAATATCGCCATGCTACACCCTTATATCAATACCTTACATGCGGCCGAGTCTGGCCGCGCCACCGCTGCTGCTTATTTACCTACCACGGGCTTTTGATGCTGCGCAACCGCTGTCGGCTGCAAATTACCCGGCTTGCTTCCGACCCTTGGGCTCAGGAATTTCAAACGTGTCCTTGGACTGGTTCCACCATTCGACCCACTCCTGACTCCAGGCCTGGCGGTCCTGTTTGTTGGAGGCATCCCAATCGTGGAACTCTGTTTCATGCCGGGTCAAGGTCCACAAGGATTGCACGGCGGACATGGCCACAAACTTTTCTTCGTCGCCCAGCAGATCGATGAGCGGCTGAATGACTTCCTTCCGGCGCACATATCGGGCTTCGAACGCCGCCGCTTTCCGAATCACCGAGTTAGGATCTTTGGCCATCACCTCAATGGCCGGCGGAGCCTGCTGAGGATCGAGCCGCACCGCGACTCGCAACGCGTGTTCACGGATACGCGGAATTTCCGTGCCCAATTTCGCGGCTTCCAGCAGAGCCGGCGCGGCGGCGGGCGACTTGATCATCGAGATGGTCTCGATGGCATTGTACCGGATGCGGGGCCCGGGCATCGTCAAAGCCTTGGTCAGCACCGGCAACGCCGGCTCGCCCAGATGCACAAACTCACCCATCGCCCAAAACTCTTGTTTCCCCTCCAACAGCGGTAACAGCGATTCCGCCCGTTGGAGTTCTTCCGGAGTCAGGGCCTTGGTATTCGGGGCCACGGACACATCGGGAACCGGCTCCAATCTGGGCGGCGCCTCGTAGGGCATTTGGACCGTCCACACCGAGGCGGCGGACCAGGCTGTATCCAAGGCGATTCCCAGGGAGCCCACACACACCAGGCTCACAATCAACAGTTGACGCACCCTCTGCTGCCCCACTCCGATCATGATGACGTCCCTCTCACACGTATGGTCATTAATATGGCGCCGTCGGTTCCTGTTCGGCTTCCGACGGCCGCTCGCGCACCGCGCGGCGATGAACAACCTCGTACAACACCGGGAGTACGACAAGAATCAGCACAGCCGCCGTCAGCATCCCTCCAACCACCACTCGCGCCAACGGCTTCTGCGCTTGAGAACCGATACCGGTCGCCAGTGCGGCGGGAAGCAAGCCGATCGCCGCAGCCAGCGTCGCCATCAAGATAGGACGCATCTGCACATCCGCGCCCTTCAGGATAGCCTCGCGCAACTCCAAGCCGCTACGCCGAAAATCCTCAATACGGGAGATTAACAGGACTCCCCCGAGAATCGCTACTCCCAGCGTCGAAATCACCCCCACCGCCGCGGAGATGCTGAAATGCGTTCCGGTGAAGACGAGCGAGAAGATGCCTCCGATCAACGCGAAAGGCACGGTGACGAGGACCAGCAAGGCGTTCGTCAGCGAGTTGAACGTGGTATAGAGCAGAAACAGAATGATCACCAGACTCAGCGGTACGATCATCGTCAGGCGTTTCTGCTCCGCCGTGAGCTGATCGTACTGGCCCGCCCATTCGATCCGGTAACGCTCAGGGAGCGACACGGACTGCGCCATCTTGATTTGCGCTTCTTTCACCGTGCTCTCCAGG
>VOPR01000076.1 GCA_009594995.1 Nitrospira sp.
AGCTGGGAATCCCGACCAAAATATCCGTATGGGCGAATTGGTCGACCTGCGCCTCCGTTTCAGGCGTCAGCGGGGTGGTAGGGGTCGCATCGGGAAGTTGGGGGCCAGGCGTCATACGTCAAGTCTCGCACGCCTCCGCCCTGGCAAACCGTCTATGACATGACCGAACTGGACCGGCGAAAGGCTGGTATGTGTGACAATGTGTCTTCGCTAAGAGACACCATCTTGCCCGATGATGTCAAGCAATCCTGCCGCCGTGCGCTCGAACACCTTCTGCATCTCACGCTCGCATTCCAACAGCACAGGCGCCCGATAAGCGACGGATCTCAATGGCACAAGACGCATGTACGCAGACGCACGAGCCGGCAGGTGAGGACGGAGAGCGAGGACAAACAGAGGAGCATTCGAATCGGCTAGCCGGCGTCGGAAATGACGATCTGTTCTTTCCGATCCGTACTGAACGGAGGAGTGGTGTCATGGGCGCTGACGAAGTCGTTCAAACGGAGTTGGTCATCGGCATCCATAAGAATGGGATCGACCCCCAGCTTCGACTCGCTGGCCCAGCGGATCGTCGCCAGCCTCACCGAGAGGGGCCTGGGCTGCCCCGGAATATGCAAATGCAGTTGGAGTAAGTCTCCCGCTTGCAATCCTTTGAGTCCAGTCCGTGACCATCCCGGAATCGAGAGATCGAGCATCCGGCCGTTCCACACCAACAAACCATCTTCGGAGCGTGATCCGGTACACTCGACGATAAAACGCGGGCGATTCTGTTGTTCCATCCATTCCTCCAAGCAAACGCCTCGGCAGAATATGAAAAACAACGAATAGCCTGATAGTCCCCGAAAGGTGGGGGCGCTCCGGCCCGATCGTTTTTATCCTGCTCAGAGAGGTTCGTAGTATCGCCGGCGAAACGGAAGGAGGAGGGAACGGAAACGAGAGCTGTTGCTGCGAACCGGACCCAGACTAGGTCGGAGAGCCGAATAACCGATAAACGATTAAGGAGTCACGCAACTCGTGAAGATCCCGACTCCTTGAGCACTGACTCCACAAATTTGTGAATGCGTGCTTGGGCGGTAGCGCTCATCCTGACGGTTTCAAGCCCAAAGACACGGCCTTGCACCCACTGAACCGTCACCCCATCTACATCAATCGCCTTCGGCTGGTCAGGCAAAAAGACGCGCAACGTGAGTTTCATGCCGACCGTGACCGGCTTATCCCCGTCGATCCGCCAGCCCTTGACCGAAAGATCGCACACCTTGCCGGTTCCGACCAGGCCCTCCCCGAGATAATAGAGGAAGCAGCTGACGGGCACACGGGAATGGGAACGAGATGTCTGTGACTTAGCCATGATTTCCGGCGAGGGAGAGGGCTCGATGCCGTCTCAGCCTCGCGACGACTCAGTCTACTCAACTCGCTGGGGATGGCCAAGAATATTCAGTTTCTCGTCAGGGCAGGCAGTCCCGCTTCGCAATCTCATAGATCGGAAAAAGATAAATGGAGAAGGGCAGCGGTCAGACTAAGGCCGTGACGAACTGTTCGAGGCGAGCATGCTCATCGGCCTTGATCTCATTCACCTCAATCCCGAATTCCTGCCCACGCGACCACCGCACGACTGCGCGGTCTATAAACACGGTGGGATGCTGGTCGGGAAGAAACACGCAGAGGGTCACGACCGTTCCGGGCTCGACCGGATGTGTCCCGTCGATACGCCACCCATTGAGGGAGAGGTTCCAGGCGACGCCGGTTCCCTGGAGCGCATCGCTGGAGTAATACACAGAACACTGAACGGGAAAACGACGAAAGGACCGCAACTGAAATGTCGTGGCGACCGGAGCCGGCGAGGAGCGCGGGGCCAATGGAGCGACCTGTTTGTTGCCACCGGTCATTTGGCTACCCGCTCGAGTGATCCGTATCCGCAGACGTTGGGGTGAGTGACGGGTTTCGAACCCGCGACCTCCGGATCCACAATCCGGCGCTCTAACCAGCTGAGCTACACCCACCACACAAGGTCAACGAGGAACGCGCATCTTAACAAACCCCGAAGAACAGTCGCAACCGCCCCGAAACCTCACCCTGACTCAGCTTTTGCTGCGTAGAGTGGCCGGGCGAAATCGCGACGCATTCTGTATCCCCGGTCGCATGGACGAAATCAACTTGGGGCTTGACCGTCAACGCCCCCGGCGATCGAAGGCCGCTTGCATTTCTTCCAGGATGGCCGCCGTGGCGGCAGGAGGATCCTGAGCATCGCGAATAGGACGACCGATCACCAGATAGTCGGCCCCGGCTGCAATAGTCTGGGTCGGCGTCGTCACTCGCGCATGATCATCCGTCCCTTTTCCTGCCGGCCTGACCCCGGGGGTCACGATAACCAGATTCGGTCCCACCTTGGCACGAATCGCCTGCGGCTCTTCTCCCGACGCCACCACGCCGTCGCAGCCCACTTCGGCCGCGAGCATGGCCCGCGCCGTTACCAAATCCTGCACGCTTCGCTGAATGCCCATCTCCCGCAAATCTTCCCCGTCGAAATTGGTCAGCACCGTCACCGCCAGCAGTTTGAGATCGGACGATCCCCGTCCCTGCACCGCCGCAATCAACGCTTTTCGATTCGCATGGACGGTCAGAAAGGTGGCACCCATCGCGGCGACCCGAGCCGTCGCACGCCGGACGGTTTCTTCAATATCGAGGAACTTGAGATCAAGGAACACCCGCTTCCCACGGTCCACCAGCTTCCGGACGATGTCCGGCCCCGCCACCGTGTACAACTCCAGGCCGACTTTCACAAATCGCACCTGGTCTCCCATGCGAGCCACCAGCGCATCCGCTTCCGCCGCGGAGGGAACATCCAGCGCGACAATCAACCGATCTCGTGCATCAATCCGTGTCATCATGTGTACGCCGTTACCCCGGGTTGCCTCTGGGCTCGGCTGACTCCTTTCAGTGTCCTTGACCTCTCTTCTCATCCTATGCTACAAGCTCAAGCTTTGAACGTAGGAGAATCCGTATGCCTGTTGTCCACAAATCCACGATTCGCCGTGCCCGTCAATCTGAGAAGCGTCGTTTGCGCAACCGCTCCACCATCAGCTCGGTCCGGAGCATCCTCCGCAAGGTTCAGGATGCGATCGCGGCCAAGAAGCCGGATGAAGCCAAGGCCACCCTGCGGGAAGCCACTTCAGCGTTGAGCAAAGCGGTCACCAAAGGTGTCTTGAAGCCCAACACGGCCTCGCGCCGAGTCTCCCGGCTCACCGTGCGTGTGAACGCAATCACCGCTTCCGCGTAACGGTTCTGACATTCGACACCGGTCTCGAACCCGACGGGCGCGGGACCGGTGGTGCCGGCTGCACCCGCGCTGCGGATGATGCTGATTTCGACGGCTGGCCACAGAGTCGGAACAAGAGGTCTTCCATCACCCGAACAGGCGCGCTTCCACTCCCGCCTTTCAGCTTCGAGTCGGTTTCCAAGAACCAGCG
This sequence comes from Nitrospira sp., assembly GCA_009594995.1. GTDB lineage: Bacteria > Nitrospirota > Nitrospiria > Nitrospirales > Nitrospiraceae > Nitrospira_A. The sequence goes on from VOPR01000076.1 coordinate 3,468, forward strand.
AAACGTGTGCGTCAGTTGCACGTCTGAGAATTGCGCCAGAAACCCGCGCACCCGGGATGGGTCCATCCGTAACGTCCTGGCCGCTTCCCCTTCCCGACCGCCGGCTTTGAGCTGCTCTTTCATTTTCCACAGCCGTCGGTATTGCCAGACCAAGGCACCGAGAATCCGGAGCGGAGCCTCTCCATTCTCAAGATTTCGCGCAAGGATCCGTAACGCCCGTCCATGATCGTGCGCACCGATGGCGTTCATGAGATCGAAGACGGATGCACCGGACTCCGTCCCTCTCAACGCCTCGACATCCGCCGGTTGCACGGTTCGGTCTGGCGGCACATAGGCGGCGAGCTTCTCTAACTCCCGCTTCACCGCGTAGAGCGACTCGCTCCCCACCTCCTTGAGCAATTGCGTCGCCTCCTCGTGGATGCGCACACCCAGCGCCGCCGCTTCCTGGCGAATCCACGCCGACAGCTGCGCATCGCGCAGCGGGGCGCAATTGACCGTCACCGCCCCTTTCGTCAAGGCTTGGGTCCATTTCATCCGTCCATCCATCTTGACACCCACCACGATCAACGTCGTTGTGTCATTCGGAGCGGCGAAATAGGAGAGGAGTTTTTCCCCTTCTCGGGCCGGGAGTTTTTCCACCGACTTATAGACCACCACGCGGCGTTCGGCGAACACCGGAATTTCGGCCGCGCAGGCCAACACATCCTCAACCGAGCAGTCGTCGCCGTGAAAAATATCGTAATTGAATCCGGTATCCGCCGCCGGGCCCAAGGCTGCGGCACGCAACGCGGCCACGGACTGGTCCCGGAGATAGTCTTCTTCGCCGACCACGGCGTACAGCGGCATCACCCCGCTGCGCGCGAGGGATTGGGGCAATTCCAGACTCATCACTGAAGCGCTCATCCGCAGAAACTCTCCATCAATTATCGGGCCCCATAAGGCGGTGTCCCGCCGGCCGGAGCGACCTCAGCTTTCACCGGACGCTTCAGTGCCTTGTCCAACTCGCCCGTATCCAGAAAGAGCAGGAATCGTGAGGCCAGGTCTTCCGCGACGAACCGGCCTGCTTGCTCCAACGCCCGATTTTGCAGCACCCGATTGAATTGCAGATCCTGGGTCAGAAAAAACTCAGAGGTTCCCTTCGCGACCTGGTACCAGACGACCTTTTTCGTTTTGGCCTCTTCGATCCTCACGCTCACGAGCATTTCCACCCGGCTCTCAAATGTCGTGGTCTGGTCGAAACTCAAGGTCGGCAGCGTGATCTGCATGATCTGTCCGGACAGATAGAGATCGGCCCCGGCCGAAGGGCCCACGATTTCCGCCCCGGCTCCAGCCGAGAACTCCCGACGCAGGTAATTGGCGAGCTTGACCTCGAAGTTCGCCTCGTAGGTACTGTTGGCAATAGGAAGGATGGCCAGGCGTGGCGCGTGCGGCCGCGTCGTCGCTGTCTCCGGCGCGCCGCCGACGGTGGGACCGGCGCCCTGCACACGAAACTGATAGCCGCAGCCGGGGAGCGAGACACTCAACACAAAGAAAATAATCAGCCACGCCACGCGGCCAGGAGGCTCCGGGCCGACACGTGCTGCGTTGTTCCTGTAACGTTCAGGCTGGCGCACGGCATCACACCACGAAGTTGATCAATTTCTTCTCGACGTAAATGACCTTCTTCGGCTCTTTCCCCTGCAGCCATTCAGCCACTTCTTTCTTAGCCAGAGGCTCCAACTGCTCGCGTGAAGCCCCGGCATCGACCTCGAGTTTTCCCCGGAGCTTTCCGTTCACCTGAATCGGGATCGTCAGCCGGTCGCTGACCACCAACGCGGGATCGAACTGCGGCCATGGCTGCTGGCCGGCGCTCGGTTGTTGACCGAGACGTTCCCACAACTCCTCACTCAGATGCGGCGCAAACGGCAAGAGCAACAACACAAACGGTTCCAGCAGGCGGCGCGGCCGCTGCTCCAGTTTCGTCATCTCGTTCGTGAACACCATCATCTGCGCGATCGCCGTATTGAAGCGTAAGGCGTCGATATCGTCGGTGACTTTCTTAATGGTGTAATGGAGCAGCCGCAGCTGTTCAGGCGCCGGCTCGGCATCCGTGACTGCCTGGCTCAACGAGCCCTCGTCGCCGACCATCAGCCGCCAGACCCGATCGAGAAAGCGTGTGATCCCCTCCACGCCGCGGGTACTCCAGGGCTTCATCGATTCGAGCGGACCCATGAACATTTCATAGAGCCGCACCGCGTCGGCCCCGAACTGGTCGATCATCTCGTCCGGGTTCACCACATTGCCGCGCGACTTGGACATCTTCTGATTGTCTTCGCCCAACACAATGCCCTGGTGCACCAGCTTCTTGAACGGTTCCGGCGTGCTGACCACCCCGGCATCGAACAAGACCTTGTGCCAGAACCGGCTATACAATAGGTGCAGCACCGCATGTTCGCTGCCGCCGATGTAGAGATCCACCGGCATCCAGTAGCGCTCCTTCGCCGGATCGACCATCTGCATGGCATTCTTCGGATCGATGAACCGCAAGTAATACCAGCAGGACCCGGCCCACTGCGGCATGGTATTCGTCTCCCGTCGCGCCGGTTTGCCGGTGACAGGATCCGACGTCTCCAGCCAGTCGTGGAGATTCGCCAAGGGGCTTTCGCCGCTGCCGGAGGGTTTGAAATTCTTGGTCTCAGGCAATGGGAGCGGCAATTGCTCCTCGGGCAAGGGACGGGGCTCGCCGTCGACCCATACAATCGGAAAGGGCTCGCCCCAATAACGCTGCCGGGCAAAGAGCCAGTCACGGAGTTTGTAATTGATCGTCTTCTTACCCCTGCCCTGAGTTTCGAGCCAGGCGGTCATTTTTGGAATCGCTTCGCTGGGCAATAGTCCATCGAGAGAGCAGGATCCATCGGGCGTGGTCGAGTTGATGACACGTCCCCGATCCGTCTCGACGAACGCCGCCTTATCGACCTCCCCACCCT
>VOPR01000057.1 GCA_009594995.1 Nitrospira sp.
TGCCGGCCGGCGCTGTCAAATTGCGGGTCATGCACACCGGAGTCGGCGGGATTACCGAAACCGACATCCTGCTCGCGGCGGCTTCCAAGGCGATCGTGATCGGATTCAATATCCGTCCCGAGCCGAAAGCGGCGGCGTTGGCGGAACGAGAGGGTGTCGATGTTCGCCTCTACAGCATCATTTACGACGCATTGAACGATATTCGCGCCGCGATGGAAGGGTTGCTCGAACCGACCCTCAAGGAGCGGATTCTCGGTCGTGCCGAGGTGCGACAAATGTTCACGATTCCCAAGGCCGGCCTGGTGGCCGGTTGCTACGTGGTGGATGGCGTCGTCTCCCGCGCCAGTGTCGGAGTGCGCGTGATCCGGGACAGTGTCGTGGTCTACGAAGGCAAGCTGGGGTCGCTCCGGCGCTTCAAGGATGATGTGCGTGAAGTGCAGCAGGGATATGAGTGCGGTATCACGGTTGAAAACTTCAACGATCTCAAGTCCGGAGACATTATCGAGGCCTTTGCGATCGATAAGATCGCGGCGAAGCTCGAATCGGCAAATCGCGGCACCTCCCCGCAAAGCAATCGAGGATGATCGTTGGGCTGTGCACGGTTGAGCTGTTGATCCCTGAATCGCATTCATTGAAGGAGAAGCGGCAGGTCCTGCAAAGCCTCAAAACCCGGTTGCGGGATAAGTTCAATGTGTCAGTGGCTGAAGTTGGAGAGCAGGATTTGTGGCAGAAGGCGATTCTAGGGTTGGCCTGCGTGGCGAATGAGTCCGCGCACGTGAACCAGGTGTTGGACCAAGCCGTGAACCTCATTCAGGCGGTGCCGACCATACAACTACTTCGCTCCCGCATCGAATTGCTCTAAGGCCACATCATGACCAAATCGACATATAGCCGGGCCGAGCGGGTGGCCGATCAGATTCGGATGGAAGTGGCCGACATTCTGATGCGGAAGATCAAAGATCCGCGAGTGCGTTCCGTGACCGTGACCGACGTGGAATTGACCAAGGACCTGCGTATTGCGCGCGTTTTTGTCACGACCATGGAGCAGAACAAAGATGAACGGCAGGTATTCGACGGGCTGGCGAAGGCGAGCGGCTTTGTTCGGGCTGAGCTGGGGCGTCGTCTCGCATTGCGATATTTGCCGGAATTAATCTTCATGAAGGACGTCAGCGGCCCGCGGGCCGACCGGGTGTTGGCGCTTCTGGACGGACTGCATCGGGACGAGTCCAACGAAGAGATGATCACTGAGGCCCCTCGTGCCGATGTCTAGCTGATGACTATGATCGCTCCTGCAGAATCCCATCGGGCCACGATGCTTCAGGACGGAGTGCTCAACGTCCGTAAAGAGGCCGGGTGGACGTCGCACGACGTGGTGGCTCGTATTCGGGGAAAACTGCGCGGGATGAAGCTCGGTCATGCGGGAACGTTGGATCCGGCTGCAACCGGCGTTTTGCCGTTGCTGGTCGGTCGGGGAACCCGCATCGCTGAATACCTGCTGGAGTGGGACAAGACCTATCTGGCCGGCCTGCGATTGGGTGAAACGACCGATACCCAAGATGCCACGGGGACGGTGCTTCAGCGCTCTCCCCTTGAGTCCGTGACCGAAGCTCGTATTCGAGAGGTTGTCGGTGGGTTCGAGGGCCGCATTCAGCAGGTTCCGCCCATGTATTCGGCGGTGAAGGTCGGGGGGGTGCCCCTCTATAAGGCCGCACGTGCCGGCAGGGATGTCGAGCGCCAGGCTCGGGAAGTCACCGTGTTTCGTTTGGAAGTGGTGAGTGTTCACCTGCCTGATGTGACGCTCCGAGTCTCCTGCTCCAAGGGAACCTATATCAGGACGCTCTGTGCGGATATCGGTGAAAAGTTAGGGGTCGGCGGTCATATGGCGACGCTGATACGGGAGCGTGTGGGGCCGCTGGTGGTGGAGCAGGCATTGACCGTCGACAAAGTCGAGGCGCGCTTGGTTCAGGGGACGCTGGCTGCGTCCATGTTAACGCTGGACGAGGCGCTGGCCGGACTGCCGGTCTGCAGCGTTGGCGCGGAGACGGCCCGGCGGGTGCTGCACGGGATGCCGGTACCGGTTTCAGAGGTGCTGAGTTGGCAGGGTGTGCCGACGGTTCTTCCTGAAGCGGCGAGCCGGGCTATCCGGATCAAGGACGAGGCGGGACGGTTATTAGCAATCGGCACGATGCCGGCCGGACTAGACATCCGGGTGCGGAACGCGGGTGAGCTGCCGGTTGCGGTATCGAAGGTATTGGTCACAGACGAATCACAGGGTGGTAGTATCGCGAACTCAATAGAGGAGTAGAGACGTATGGCACTGGTCAAAGAAGTGAAAACGGAGTTGATGAAGAGTTTCCAGCAGCATGAGAAGGACACCGGTTCTCCGGAAGTGCAAATCGCCATTCTCACGAATCGGATTACGTATTTGACGGAACATTTTAAGTTGCACAAGAAGGACCACCATTCCCGGCGTGGACTGTTGACGCTGGTGGGTCGCCGCCGCCGGTTGCTGGATTATCTCCGGCACGTTGAAGAGGCCCGGTATCGCGCCGTGATCGAACGGTTGGGCATTCGTAAGTAGTCGGGTGATCGAATCGACCGCCACCATTCCGTGTGGCGGTCGACCTATTGTCCCCGCAGGTGAACACTGAAACACGTTCAAGCGATGGGCCTGTACCTGGCCAATGCAGAGACCTGCCAGGTTTTGTATGAGAATTGAGCGTATCTCTGTGGGCATCTGTGGGATTTAACCGGAGGAGACCATAGATGAAACATGTTGTAGACATCGAGCTGGCGGGTCGCCGCTTGACGCTGGAGACCGGCCGTATTGCCAAACAGGCAGACGGCGCCATTTGGGCCACGTATGGCGATACCGTAATCCTGGCGACGGCCGTCGCGTCACAAACCGCCAAACCCGGCGTGGATTTTCTGCCGCTGACCGTCGATTACCAGGAGAAAACTTACGCGGCGGGCAAGATCCCCGGCGGGTATTTCAAGCGTGAAGGGCGTCCCTCGGAGCGCGAAGTGCTCACCAGCCGTTTGATCGATCGCCCGCTTCGTCCGCTGTTCCCCGAAGGCTATTACTTCGAAACCCAAGTCATCACGTCCGTGTTGTCGGCAGACAAGACCGGCGTCTCTGATGTGATAGCCATCACCGCGGCATCCGCCGCATTGGCGATCTCATCCATCCCGTTCAATGGTCCGATTGCAGGGGTCAAGATTGGCCGTGTCAACGGACAGTTTGTCGTCAATCCGGATCTGGAAACGCTGGAAACCAGTGAGCTGCATCTTGTGGTTGCCGGAACCGCCGACGCCGTCATGATGGTTGAAGCGGGGGCCAACGAATTGCCGGAAGCCACCATGCTGGAAGCGATCGAGCTGGCGCACAACGAGATTAAGAAAATCGTGGCGAAGATCGAAGAGCTGCGCACCCTGGTCGGCAAGCCGAAGCGGGTGGTGAAGCAAGAGTCGATCGATGCTGCGTTGACCGAACAGGTACGCAAGCTGGTGGCCGGTCCGATCCGCGAGGCAATCCTGATTCCCAATAAGAGCGCACGGCAGGAGCGGTTGGATCAGGTCTTGGCGGAGACGCTTGCCGCGCTCAAATCGGATGAGCCGAATCGGGATCGGCATGTGAAGATCATTTTCCACGGGTTGGAGTACACCGAAGTTCGCAACATGATTCTCGAAAAGCGGGTGCGCGCCGATGGGCGCGGTCCGGCGGACATCCGTCCGATCACCTGCGAAGTGAGTGTGTTGCCGCGGGCGCACGGATCCGCAGTGTTTACCCGGGGAGAAACGCAGAGTTTAGCGGTGGTGACGTTGGGAACGACCGACGACGAGCAGCGTATCGACGCCCTGGAAGGCGAGTACATGCGCACCTTTATGCTGCACTACAATTTTCCGCCCTTCAGCGTCGGCGAGGCGCGGCCGCTGCGGTCTCCGGGTCGCCGTGAAGTCGGGCACGGGGCTCTTGCAGAGCGCGCGCTAAAATCGGTCATTCCCGGAAAAGACAAATTCCCTTACACGGTTCGAATTGTGTCGGAAATTCTTGAATCGAACGGATCGTCCTCTATGGCCACGGTGTGCGGCGGGACGCTGGCGTTGTTGGACGCGGGTGTGCCGATCAAGGAACCGGTGGCTGGTATTGCCATGGGACTGATCAAGGAAGGCGACCAGGTATTGGTCCTGTCCGACATCCTGGGTCTGGAAGATCATCTGGGTGATATGGACTTCAAGGTGACCGGCACGAAGAACGGCGTCACCGCGCTTCAAATGGACATCAAGATTGGAGGCATCACCTCCGCACTGATGCGTGAAGCGTTAGCACAGGCTAAGGCAGGTCGATTGCACATTCTCGGGTGCATGGCCCAGGCCTTGACCGAACCGCGCACCAAGCTGTCAGCCTTTGCTCCGCGCATATTCCCGATGAAGATCAAGCAAGACAAGATCCGCGACGTCATCGGCCCGGGTGGCAAGATGATCCGCAGCATCATCGCGGAGACCGGTGTGAAGATCAATGTCGAGGATACGGGCGACGTGACGATTGCCTCCTCGGACGAAGCCTCGGCACAGAAGGCTATCGACATGATCAAGCGCCTGACCGAAGAAGTCGAAGTCGGCAAGATTTATCTTGGGACGGTTCGGAAGATCATGGATTTCGGCGCGTTCGTCGAGGTTCTGCCAGGCACGGACGGATTGGTGCACATCTCTCAGTTGGCTCACCATCGCGTGAAGGCGGTGACTGATGAGGTGTCTGAGGGTGACCAGATCCAGGTCAAGGTGCTAGAAATCGATAAGCAGGGCAAGATTCGTCTGAGCCGGAAAGAGGCCATGCCGGCGCCGGCTGGTGCTCCTGCTACCGAACCAACGCCTGCAGGATAATCGATCGTGTATCGCAAGATCGTTCTCGACAACCGGTTGCGCATCGTGGCCGAATTACTCCCGACGTTGAAGTCCGTCACGATCGGGATTTGGGTGAATGTCGGGTCCCGCGATGAGCAGCCGGGGGAAGAGGGGCTGTCTCACTTCCTCGAGCACATGTTTTTCAAAGGAACGCGAAGCCGGTCGGCGACGCAGATTTCCCGCGAGATTGATGCGCTGGGTGGTGAGATGAATGCGTTCACGACCCGCGAAACGACGACTTTTTATGTGAAAGTGCTGGATCAGCAGTTGGAAGCCGCATTGGAGCTGCTGTCCGATCTGTTTTACCGTTCCCGGTTCGAGTCGAAGGAAGTCGAAAAAGAAAAGCAGGTGGTGCTGGAAGAAATCCGGATGGTTCAGGATGACCCGGAGGATCTCGTCCAGGAGCTTCACATGAAGCACACCCTTGGCAGCCATCCGCTGGGCCGCCCCATCCTTGGGCAGGCTCCGAGAATCCAGGCGCTGGGGCGTCATGATCTGATTTCGTACGTCGGGTCTCACTACGACCCGGAACGCACTGTCGTCGCGGTTGCCGGAAATTTTACCTGGAAACGCCTTGAGCAACTCATGGCCCGTTATTTCTCCGCTCCACATAAGGGAGTGGCTGTACAACAGAGTCGGCGCCCGCCCGAGGTTCGTGGCGGTGTTCTGGTCAGGCGCAAAGCGCTTGAACAGGTCCATCTCTGCTTGGGACTGCAAGGATTGAGTGCCGGGCACAAGGATCGGTATGCAGCGCATGCTCTTAACGGTGTGCTCGGCGGAAGCGTGAGTTCACGACTGTTTCAAGAGGTACGGGAAAAACGCGGTCTCGTGTATTCGATCTATTCGTTCCTGTCCACCTACTCCGACGGCGGGATGACGACTGTCTATGCAGGTACGCGTCCCAAAGAAGTCGAGCGAGTGGTGGAGGTTGTGTGCCGTGAGTTGAAGAAGCTCCGTAGCAAGGGGATTGACGCGAAAGATCTGGCCCGTGTCAAAAATCAAATGAAGGGCAGCCTGATGCTCAGCCTGGAAAGCTCGCATAGCCGCATGAGTAAGCTGGCGAAAGATGAGTTGACGCAAGGCAGCCATGTGTCCCTTGAACAGATGATTGGGGAGATTGATCGAGTTACGACGGATCAGGTCTATCGCGTGGCGCAAACCTTGTTGGATCAACGTTGTCTTGCGATCACGGCGCTTGGACCGATTCCAACCAAGAGTCTTCAGTCGTTTGCGTCATAATCGACCATGCGCCCAGCTCTCTGTAGCCGGCGCGGTGATGGAGTGGGAGAAAGAAGTGCCTATCGAGGCGGTTTCGTATGGCTAACTGTTTGATCAGATAGAGCTTTGCTACCGGCAATCGTTGTGCAATTTTCGAAAAACATTTTCTTGACACGTTTGGTGGATTTAAGTACCATGGCCGCGTTTTCATCCTATAAGTTCGAATTTATTTCGACTGCATTACAGGGGAAGGTAAGCAGAGAGAAAGGGGGTGTGGTTCG
>VOPR01000021.1 GCA_009594995.1 Nitrospira sp.
GAAGAGGCTGGTGATGGAGTCCGGCGAGGCCAGATCAACCTGATACGTTCCCCTCTTGTGTCCCACCGTCACCACCTCGTGCCGCGTCGAGAGTAGCTTCACGACGGCGGATCCGATGGTGCCTGTTCCTCCGATCACAATCACTCGCATGCCGAACCTCCCTTGTTCACGTATCCCCGAGTGTAGTCATGGGACTTGGTGTGACGCAAGCGTTGTTCACTCGGGACTATCGATGATGTATTGCGCTCTGGTCTGGGGTTCTGTGGCCGGTTGAATGTGGCGGCAAGGGGGAATGTCTGCCTGGAGCCGTCGCAGGAGCACAGTGATTTTCATGTTGGCCGGCACGTCGCAGATCCAGACGTGCATGCCCGACTCGAGATCGTCATAATGCCGCTGCACGGAAAATCCCGGTTTCTCCATAAAATAGGCAGAGAGAAATCCGTTGATGGCCTGCACGGTCCAGGGATGGTCTTTGATGTATCGATAGGTAAGTCGTAGTTCCACAACCTGATTGGCTGGTTCTGCATCCATGTCTGCTCCGCTCCTCTCGTGGTGACTGCGCACTCTAGCAGGTTGTTGAGAACGGTCGCCAGCGTCGGTCGCCTTGCTATCAAGCCATGTGGAAACGTTGAGCCCGTCGCCAAGATCTGTGTAAGGTAGGGTATGGAGGATTTCTGGCTATGTTGACGACGTATAATCAGGTGCCTGTTCCCTCGTTCATGTACGGAACGGCGTGGAAAAAAGAGGCCACGCCGCAATTGGTGCAGCAGGCCGTGACCGAGGGGTTTACGGCAATCGATACAGCCAATCAGCTCATTCATTACCAGGAAGCTCTGGTCGGCGAGGCGCTGTTGGCGTTAGCGAAAGAGGGCACGCCGCGAGAGCGGTTGTTTCTGCAGACCAAATTTACGCCGGCGAATGGTCAGGACCATCGGACGCCGTATGATGCGCAGGCTGATCTCACCACGCAGGTGAAGCAATCATTCGAGAGTTCGTTGTCGCATCTCCATACCGACTATCTCGACTCCTACGTGCTGCACGGTCCCTATGGACGGCGCGGGTTGAACGACGCGGATTGGGAAGTCTGGGCCGCCATTGAAGCGCTCTACGATGCGGGCAGGACGAAGATGATCGGCATCAGCAACGTGACGGCGGAACAACTCACGCTGCTCTGTGCGCGGGCGGTTCATAAGCCGATGGTGGTGCAGAATCGCTGTTATGCGGCGCTGGGCTGGGATCAGGACGTGCGGGCGATCTGCCGGACTCACGGCATCATCTATCAAGGATTCTCATTGCTGACGGCGAACCGTGAAGTGTTTGCCGAACCGGACGTGCGGGCGATGGCCGCCAAGTACGGCATGGGATTGGCGCAGCTCGTGTTCCGGTTTGCGATGCAGGTCGGTATGCTGCCGTTGACCGGCACCACCAATCCGCAGCATATGAAAGAGGATCTTCAGTCCGATCAGTTCACCATTTCGTCCGAGGACCTTCAGCGGCTTGAGACGATCGGGATGTAGCCGATCGTCTGAGAACTCCGCTTCCGGAATTTCATGGAAAGCCTGCACCAACTCGAAGTCATCATCATGTTGCTCGCGGTGGTGCTTGCGCTGACCACCATCGCCCAGAAGGTCTGCATTCCATATCCGATTTTTCTGGTGTTGGGCGGCCTGCTGTTAGGCATCGTGCCGGGACTGCCGACGGTAACGCTCCACCCGGACCTCGTATTTCTGGTCTTTCTGCCGCCCATTCTCTGGGCGGCCGCGTACTTCACGTCATTGCGTGAGTTCCGGCAGAACCTTCGCCCGATCTCGCTCTTGGCCGTGGGGCTGGTAGTGGCGACGACCGCAGGTGTGGCAGCGGTGGCGCATGCCCTGTTACCCGGCATCGGCTGGGCCGAGGCCATCGCGCTGGGCGCCATTGTCTCGCCGCCGGACGCGGTATCGGCTACCGCCATCGGAAAGCGGCTGAGAATTCCTCGGCGAGCGGTAACTATCCTGGAGGGCGAAAGCCTGGTCAACGACGCCACGGCACTGGTGTTGTATCGGGCAGCCGTGGGAGCCGCGATGAGCGGCTCGTTTGCACTCGGCCATACGCTGTTCGAGTTTGTATTCGCCGCGCTGGCGGGAGTTGTCATCGGTATCAGCGTGGCTTGGCTTACGCGGTGGGCGCTGTGCGCGACGGAAGACGGGTTTACGCAGATCGGGGTGACGCTGCTGGCGCCCTACATCGCCTGGGTGATCGGGGAGTCGGTGCATGCTTCTGCGGTCCTGGCTTGTGTGGCGGGCGGACTGTATCTTCGTCAGTCGTTCAGCGGCGCGGTGTCCCCGGCCACTCGATTGCAGGCGCGTGCGGTGTGGGATCTCCTGATCTTCATCTTGAATGGAGTCATTTTTATCCTCATCGGCCTGCAGCTGGGGGCCCTGCGCGATTCAGTGCCGGCGGGGCAGTTCGTCCCGGTGCTCGTTGCCGGAGCCTGGGTCAGCGCGACCGCTATCCTGGTGCGATTCCTCTGGGTGCCATTGGCCGCTCTGATTCCGCGATGGTTGAGCGGGACCTTGCGTGAGCGAGATCCGATGCCTCCATGGTCCGGCCTGTTCCTCATTTCCTGGACCGGCATGCGCGGGATCGTGACCCTGGCTGCCGCATTGGCGTTGCCGGTGACAACCAGCACAGGCGGGCCGTTTCCATTTCGCTCTGAAATCATTCTGATCAGTTTCACCGTGATTCTTGCCACGTTGGTCCTCCAAGGTCTCTCGTTGCCGCCGATCATTCGACTGATGCATCTCAAAGAAGACGATGGGCTGGAGCAGGAGGAGGCGATGGCGCGGGAACATGCGGCGACGGCGGCCTTGAATCGGCTGGATCAGGTCGTCACAGAAAACTGGGTGTCGCTGGAGCAGGTCGAACGAGTGCGGCTACGGTATCTCCAACGGCTGGAGCGGCTCGCCCGGGCAAGTCTGGCGGAGGAACAGATGTCCAGCTCGACCACCGAAAGCGTTCAGCGCCTGCAGCATGAAGCCATGACCGCCGAGCGCATGGCGCTGATCGGTCTTCGTGATAACGGCACGATCAGCGACGAAGTCCTGCATCGTCTAGAGCAGGAACTCGATGTTGCCGCGCTTCACCAGGGTGTCGGCGAGAGACGTCCAGGCCGGAGCCAGAGCTAGAGGCTCGCGAGACAGGTCGGTCGGTGAGAAGTTCCCGCAGCCTGGCAGTCTGTGTCGGCTACGCCGTATCGTCGATAACAGCGTAGAACGTTGCCTCATCAGAAATACTGCGTTATCCCCAGCTGAATAAGCGAATTGGGACTGGGGGACAGCAACTGTGCAAAATCCACACGCAGCAACGTGTTGGCGAGAAACGTCGGCACCACTCTGATGCCTGCCCCGACATTGACCGTCCCTATCCAATTCCTCTGACTGCCCTCCTCGGTAAAAGGTTGAAAGACGCCGAAATCTGAGAAGAGCACTCCTTGCAGTGCCCAGCGTGGTGCGACTTGAATCGCATGCCGCAACTCCAGGTTCATATAGGTCTGCGCCCGATTGCGATAGAGATTGTCGGAGAGCCCTCTGACTCCTGCGATACTCCCCATCAACACACTGTGATTTGGATTGCGGCTGTTGTTCACCGCCTCGGCGACCGTATTGATCATCAGGACCGTCACGGGAGTCAGGGGGATTCCCTGGAGGTATCGAAGGCGCGCCTCGTGACGCGGCTGGTTCGCGCCGAGGAAGTACCCCGGTCGGAGTTCCAGCGCGATCCGATACCCGGAGGGTACGAGATCGTGCCAATGGTATCGGTCCCAGGTCACTTCGGGAATGAGCCCTACATAGTAGCCATCCGGTAGCCGCGTCCCTGTTCCTGCCTGATCCTGAACGAGTTCACGGTAGATTTTGGCGACCACCTCATAGCGCAAGGGAGATCCATACGCAAAGGGTCCTTTGAGTTCGAATTCGCCGCCGATGCGGTTGCGCGTCCAGGTGGCGTTCGAATCGGCAAAGCGGATGCCGTTACTACTATAGGAGCCCTTCACTTCTTTCGCCCAGCGGTCCGGTCGGTATGCGTGTTCCGAGATCCACACATCCACGTTCGGTCCTCGCTGGCTGTAATTGAATTGCCCGCCGATCTGTGTGCCGGTACCACCCAGGTTATATTCCACCAGACCGGCGGTGGCATTCAGGTCTTTGACGCTGGTGCCGCTCGTAAAGCTCAAGATGGGAGAGAGGGAGAACTTCTCCTGCACATCCACGGCGAGGTTTCCGTCATGCGTCGCCACCTGGACCCGATCGAACAGGCTGAGGTTTCGGATGCGTCTCTCAAACTCCTCGACCTCTGTGCGAGTGAATTCTGAAGGGATCGGCCGCGGAAGCAATCGCCGGATCGTGTCTTCTTTGGTGTGGAGTACGCCGCTGATTTCTAACGTGTTAATCGCAATGGTGTCGTCCTCTTCATGAGCGGGCTGTGCAGGCTTAGCACACAGAATGATGCCCATCACAAGGATGAGGATGACCGGAAGGAACAATAGGCGCGCGCGTCGATCACAATGAGTAGAGTGCATCGCAGGCTCCCATGATAAAAGCAGGTCCCACCGTGATGAACGACGGAACCGTCAGTGGAGAGACTGGATGTGGTTTAGATTCGAAGGGGAAGGAGGAGCGGAACAGGGCTGCTGCGCGGCGGCCGTTCATGAGTGGGGGCCGCTCCAGTGCTTGAAATAGTCGGCAGGTAGGCAGACATGAGAAGGGCCGCGAAGGCGACCCATGCCCAGGCCGTCCAGACGATACCGACCGGGCCATCGGTTTTCTGTGACGCCATCAGGATATGTTCGGCGGGATTGTCGAGCTCTTCGTGAATAGGAGTTCCTTCGGCGGATGTGCTGAGATCAGGCCCCTCGAACGCAAGGTCCATGATGAGATCTCCGGTAACCGCGAGCGAGACGACCAGCGTCAGCCAGACGATTAGCGCGGTGTGTCGGGCCATTCTTCTCATGCACAGCATGGGGCCAACTATAGGGTCGAGATTTTGGTCTGTCAATCGATGGTGCCAAGCGAGATCAAGACAGCAGGAGCGAATCTTCTCATTCCGGGTGACGTGTCGGTGCTTGACGCGCAAGCCTGCTGCGGGTAGTTTCGCGCCATGTTGATTCGTCTCACTCGCGCCCAACCTTCCGATGCGCCGCTCGTGGCCGATTTGGTCGGCGAGCTGTTGCAGGAGATTATGACCGCCATCGGCGCGAAGGCGTTCGGATTCTCCCGGGTCGAGACCGAAGCGCGGGCGCGGGTCTGGTTGGCTGACGGGACCTATACGGTGTTATTGGCGTATGACGACGAGAAGGTTGCCGGTTTCCTGGCCCTCTCGGAAACTCGTGCGCTCTATGCAGAAGGCACATTCGGCATCATTCCTGAACTGTATGTGCGTCCGGCATTCAGGTCCTGCAATGTGGGCGCAGCGCTCGTGGCAGAGGCAGCAAGGGCGTCCCGCGCGCGAGGATGGACCAGGCTGGAGGTGACGACGCCTCCGCTCCCGCAGTTCGACCGGATTCTGGCGTTTTATGAGCGACAGGGATTTAGCATTTCCGGCGGGCGGAAAATGAAACTGTCCCTGTGATCCGGCCCGTTGTGCAGGAAGAACGAACCGGCTGTGGCATTGCGGCAGCAGCCGCATTGGCAGGTGTATCCTATGCGCGTGCGAAGGCCGTCGCCGCGTCGGTGGGCATCTCTGCGCAAGATCCGAGGCTGTGGTCTGAGACAGCAGCGGTGCGGCGGCTGCTGACACAGTTCGGTCTGCGTGCCGCGGTGACGCGAAGGCCGTTCCGCTCCTGGACCGGTTTGCCGGATTGTGCGCTGCTGGCCATCAAGTGGCATCTGGAGCAGGGCCGACCGTTCTGGCACTGGGTCGTATTCGTGCGAGAGAACGACCGGTCGTACGTGGTAGATTCCAACCCGACATTGAAGGCCCCCCTTCGGACCGACCTCGGGCGTATGAGGCCGGTGTGGTTTCTGACCGTGACGAGGAAGAGGTAACGGGTGAAGATCGCGATTATCGGTGGCGGACCGGCCGGGCTGATGGCGGCCGAGGCGGCATTGGCCGGGGGGGCGCAGGTCGCGCTGTACGATT
>VOPR01000079.1 GCA_009594995.1 Nitrospira sp.
CGGGAACTCGTCGTGTTGAATAACATCAACCTGCACATCAAACGCGGGGAATTGATCGCGATCATGGGCGCCTCCGGAGCCGGCAAGAGCACCCTGCTGCAAATCCTCGGAACCCTGGATCGCCCGACCAAAGGCACCGTGTCGTTCGACGGCCAGAATCTTTTTACGCTCACCGAGCAAGAGCAGGCGGAATTCCGCAACAAACGTGTCGGGTTCGTGTTTCAATTCCACCATCTGTTGCCGGAATTTTCCGCCCTCGAAAATGCCTGTCTCCCGGCGATGATTCAAAAACGCGATATGGCCGATGTCGTCGGCGAAGCGACGAAACTTCTCGGCGAGGTCGGTCTGGCCGATCGACTCCACCACAAACCGGGCGAACTCTCAGGCGGCGAGCAACAACGTGTCTCCGTCGCGCGCGCCTTGATGCAGCAGCCCGATCTGGTGCTGGCCGATGAACCGACAGGCAACCTTGACTCTCACACCGGCGACGCCCTCTTCACCTTGCTCCGTCAATTGAACCGCTCACGGGGAACTACGTTCGTCATCGTCACCCACAACGACAAGCTCTCATCGCAGGCCGATCGTATCGTCTCCATGCAGGACGGGATGATCGTGTCCTCATAGGCCGATACCATCAGCGATGGCCCGCGCCGGCTCACGCGGCACGGCTGAGTCGTCCGACCTTGATTGGGATTTCTTGACGGCGTCAGCATCTTTTCGTAGACTGACCCATCCTCGCACTGAAGTGGGAGTTCGACCTGGTTTATGAAGACATCGTTCGCACCGTACGTCCGGCTCACGACCCTATGTCTGGCCATCCTCCTGCCTCTTCAGGCGGCGGCAGTGGAATTTGTGTTTGTCGGATCGCGCCAAATGGGCATGGGCGGAGCCGGAGTGGCCACGACATCCGACTCCCTCGCCACCTATTGGAATCCGGCCGGCATGGCGATGAGCAAGAAATTCGATATCCGTTTTCAGGGCAGCGGTCAGGTCGTCGATCGAGGCGACGTGTTCGATTCCCTGAAAGACATCAACAACCTGAATTTGAACGATACGTCGGCCGGCAACATCGCCCGCCTCCAGCAACAGATCGATCGCATCAACCGTCCCGGCACCAACCTCACCGCAGCTGCCTCCGGCGGATTGTACGTCAAAGGCAACTTCGGCGAACATGCACTGGGGTTCAACGTCTCCGACGTCGCCACCGCAGGCGGCTTCCTGCGCGGCCCGGTCGGATTTACGAATAACGGCACCAATCTCAGCGTGAACGGGCAGTTCGCCATGAACGGGCTGGAAGTCCGCCAAGCCGCCCTCTCCTACGCCTACGCCTTCATGGACCGGATGTTTTCGATCGGCGTCACCGGTAAGGTGATCCAGGGCGCGGCCTATACGGGGTCTACCAACATCCGTGGCGCCAGCGACGACGTGAGAGTGTTCGAAGACATCGGGCGCGCGAAGATCTCGACCGCCATCGGGATCGACGTGGGAGCGATGTTCCGGCCTTCGTCCTGGTTACGGATGGGGATCGTGGCGAAGGACATTAACGCGCCGACCTTCGATGCGCCGAACGGAGACAAATTCAAATTGCTCCCGCAGGTCCGCACCGGCGTGGCCGTCAACCCCTATAACTCGTTGACCTTATCTGCCGATGTGGATATTACGAAGAACAATACGCTCACCCCGGGCGTGTACAGTCAGGTCCTGAGCCTGGGCGCGGAGCAGACGATCCTGTCCGAACTCCTGTCTTTCAGGGTCGGCGCATTTAAGAATATGCAGGATGCCAAGACACCGTTCATTCCGACGGCAGGCTTCGGACTTCGCATCCTTGCCTTGCGCATCGATATTGCCGGCGGGTATGATTTCAGAGACCAGGCTGCCCTGGCATCCGGGTCCGTAGCCTTGACCTTCTAAGGTTACGTTCGCACTGAATCAATCTGCTACACTTGCTATATCAACCATGACACGACACACAGTACGCACTATCAGTGTTGTTTTCTGCCTCGTGATGACCGGCCTCCTGACCGGCTGCGGAGGCTTGCAAGAAATGTGGGAAGGGCCGGCCGCGCGCGGGTTCTACCCCAAGACCATGGCCATTCTCCCGATTTCCGGCACCTACGATAGCGCCCGGGAAGACGTCGAAGAAGTGGTGGCGAAAGTGCTGATCAAGAGCCGTCGCGTAGAGAAGGTCGTCCCCCCCGATCAGGTCACCGATACCTTCCAGACCACGAAAGATGCGTTCGATGCGCTCGTGACCTACTTCTCACGGATGGAAACGACAGGCCAATCGGACAAGAATTCCGCGATCAAGATCGGGCACGCGTTGGGTGCCGACTCTCTGCTGGTGGTCAAGGTGAATGCCTGGGAATATACGAGGGAAGAAGGCGATAACATCGCCCGCGTGGGCCTGAGCATGCGGCTGGTCGATGCCGTGAACGGCGCCATTGTCTGGAAAGCGCGCCACCAGGTGCAGGAAAGTTACCTCTTCATCCGTCCGGATATGCGGGATCTTGCCACGAAGCTGGCAACGGACATGATCAAGTACATGCCGCCGGAAAAACGGTAGCCTTAGCCGACCCGTTTCGGCCCGCCCTCCCCGACGGTTCCTCTGCGCAAATTGTCGATCGCCAATCCGAACTGATTCGAGAGACTCGCCAGTTCCAGCACATCCCAGTTGCTGAACGGCTTGCCGCTTCGTCTATTCACCACCTCCAACACACCCACGGCCTGCGTTCCCATGCGGACAGGCACAGAGACGAGGGACGCCACCGGCAAGGCGGCTTGCCATCCCTGACCGGCAACCAATCGGGCATCCTGCTCTCCTCGCGTGATCAATACCGCCTGACCTGTGCGATGCACGCCAGTCGCGATGGACGAGTGAAGGGCCGAGAGACCCGTTACGCGCTCGCCGGCGACCGTGCAGAGTGTCAATGCTCCATCACCGGCACTGAGGAACAACGCCCCGGCCTCCGCTTCCACCAAGCGAACCGCGGCATCCAACGCCCGGCGTAACTTCTCCTCTTCGGCCAGCGACGAATTCAAAAGATCGCTCACCTGCTCCATATGCTGAATCCGAAGAATCTTCGCCGCGTACTTGACGGTCAGTCGCGCATGGTCCAGCAGGACCGCCAGCCAGGGCTCGACTGCCGTCAACACAGTCAGCAACTTCCGCGAGGGCAACCGCTGGGACTTCCCGGTCTGAAACATCACGACGCCGTCCATCCGGCCGATCCGGTGCAATCGTAAACCATACAAGTCGCCGCTGCTCACCTGTGCATTCTGTTCCGCCCTGGCCAGGCCCTCCCGCCATTTCCCGGCCACAGAGGCATCGCTGCTCCCGGCCTCCGCCAGACAGGTCATCTCGCGGGTCTGCTCATCACGCACGTACACGGCGATCGCCTGAACCTTCGTCAGCTGCAGGAACGATTGGACAAATGCCGCCGAGACGCTGATGGGTGAACGGCCCTCCCCTTCGGAACCGGACAGGGTATCGAACAATCCCTGTTGCAGGGTGCGGATGATGCGCTCTTCACCCATTGCCGCAGGCACACGCGCCGTAGCTTTGCGGCGTGGAGCGACCGATGCGGTTTTCGATGTCGTCTTGCGGTTGGTTCGGCTGACCTTACGACGAGCTACGGCCATGGCGTCTCCTCATGTGAAGCGTCAAACGTTGCACGGCAGGGAACATCTCCGCTGCCACGAATTCCTTGGATCAGGACAATACGCAACCAGGAGCCGCCGTCCCGGTCGGAACGACCGGGCGGACAGGACTCCACAGGAATCATGTACGAAGATGTTGGCTGAAAAGTTGAACAGAATACGGAGGGGGGAGAAGAGCTGCCGGCTAGCCCGGCTGCATCGCCTCCTTGAGGGATCGCACGAACGCACCCACTTCCTGAACGAGTCGGCCATCCTGCCCATGCTCTCCAACACGACGCACAATTGCGCTGCCCACGATCACGCCATCGGCGACCTGAGCAACCCGCGCGGCATCCTCCGGAGTCGCCACGCCGAATCCCACAGCCACCGGGGTCTTGGTGTGCTTTCTGATCTTGGCGACGTTCTCGCGTACGCCCGCCACGTCCTGTAGTTTAGCCCCAGTAATGCCCGTGATGGAAACATAATAGACAAATCCGCCGGACTCCTTCGCCACATAGGCCCGCCTCGACGCAGTGCTGGTCGGAGCCAACAGAAAGATCAGATGGAGTCCGGCCTCACCAGCCGGACCACGCAACGGCCCCGCCTCATCCGGCGGCATATCCGGCACGATCAATCCATCTACACCCGCATCCGCAGCGATCCGGCAGAATTCCGCCTCACCGAACGCGTGGATGTTGTTGTAATAGGCCATCAATACGATAGGGATCTGGGTCGAGGTCCGAAGATGCCGCACCGATTCCAGAATCCTTCGAAGCGACGTACCGCTTTGGAGACCACGCTCGGCTGCTTTCTGAATCACCGGTCCATCGGCGATGGGATCGGAAAAGGGCACCCCCAATTCGATGACGTCGGCGCCGGCCCGCTCCAATTCGAGCACCAACTGCTCCGTCTCCTGCAACGACGGGTCCCCCGCCATGATGTAGGTGATCAGCGCCTTCTCCCCCTTCGCCTTCAACTGCCCCAATGTGTGATCCAAACGATTCATATGGATATACCTATGCCTCTCGCTCGTCCTTCCAATCAATTGCAGGAGGTTCAAAACGGTCATCCAGCGCGGCCGCAGCAAGCGCGGAGGTGAGGCGTACTCCTGCAGTACGTCGAACCTGTGCGCGCCGCGAGAACAAAGCTGGAGGCCGTTCTCAACCTCCTGCTACAGCGTCACGCCTTTGATTCTCGCCACCTGCTGCACATCCTTGTCGCCGCGCCCGGAAAGGTTCACGATCAGGATCTGGCTCTTCTTCATTGTGGGCGCGCACTTCACCACTTCGGCGATGGCATGGGCGCTTTCCAGCGCGGGCATGATGCCCTCCTCCCGCGCGAGCAGATCGAACGCCTCCAACGCCTCGTCATCCGTGACCGACGTATACTGGGCACGATTCGTTTCCTTGTAGTAGCTGTGCTCCGGCCCCACGGCCGCATAGTCCAAGCCTGCCGAGACGGAATGGGTGAGATTCACCTGACCGTTCTCGTCCTGCAGCAGATAGGTCATGGTCCCTTGCAACACGCCGGGGCGACCGCCCGCAAACCGGGCCGCATGTTTGCCGCTCTCGACACCCAGCCCCCCAGCTTCCACTCCCACCATCCTGACCTTCTTATCCGGAACGAAAGCGTGGAACAGCCCCATCGCATTACTGCCGCCGCCGACACAGGCGATCAGACAATCGGGCAGACGCCCTTCCGCGGCCAGAATCTGTTTGCGGGCTTCACGGCCGATGACGGACTGAAAATCCCGGATCATCATGGGATAGGGATGCGCGCCGAGGACGGAACCCAGCACATAGTGGGTCGTCCGCACGTTGGTCGTCCAATCCCGCATCGCTTCACTGATGGCGTCCTTCAACGTCCGGCTGCCGGCATCCACGCCTGTGACCGTCGAACCCAGGAGCCGCATCCGGAACACATTCAGCGCCTGCCGCTGCATGTCTTCCGTGCCCATGTAGATTTCACATTCCAGGCCGAACATGGCAGCCACGGTGGCCGTCGCCACGCCGTGCTGACCCGCGCCGGTCTCTGCAATGAGGCGCGGTTTCTTCATGCGCCGGGCGAGCAGCGCCTGCCCGATCGCATTGTTGATCTTATGGGCGCCGGTATGGCACAGGTCTTCGCGCTTGAGGTAAATCTTCGCGCCGCCCAATCGTTTCGTAAGGCGCTGGGCAAAATACAGCGGCGTCGGCCGCCCGACATATTCTTTCAAATAGTGCTTGAGTTCGGCTTGAAACCCCTTATCCCGTCGTGTGCGTTGGTACACCTCTTCCAACTCCAGCAAGGCCGGCATGAGAGTTTCAGGGACATACCGTCCGCCGTAAGGGCCGAACCGCCCATGTCGATCTGGTATCGCCATGTGAATTCCTTCAGCTAGTCGTGAAAAATGAAAGTATAGACGCTGACCTAGCGGGAGACAAGCCTGACGGCTTGCACAAAAGCCCGGACCTTGTCATGGTCTTTCCTGCCTGGCGA
>VOPR01000086.1 GCA_009594995.1 Nitrospira sp.
TTCAGGACGTGACGAATGCATACCCTCCCCAATGGAGCATCGCAGCCAACGGGATGTTGAGCTAGGAAGGTATCGGAGAAGTGGAGGCGAAACTAAAGGCGGTGTAGCCCGCGCGACGATGCATGGGCGCCGCCGACACGAACGAACAGCAACGACTGCTACACCGTCCGGAGGGGCACATTACACATCGACCGGTTCGAGCCGCGCTTTCAAGTGGAGGATGGCTTTCGAATGAATCTGGCATACTCGTGATTCGGTCACCTTGAGCGCCTGCCCGATCTCCTTCATCGTGAGTTCCTCGAAATAGTAGAGCGACAATACCAACCGTTCTTTCTCCGGCAGATCCTGGATTGCAGCTTCGAGCACGTGGCGTGCCCGTTCGCTCACTAGGACCGAGAGCGGATCCGGCTGATTGGAGTCGGTCAACACACTGATGATCTTATGCCCGTCCGCATCCTGCACGCCGAGATCGTCCAGGCTGATCACCACGGCGCCACGTGAGCGAGTCAGGAATTCATCCAGTTCCTCCGTGGACATCTTCAGCTCTTTGCCGACTTCCTGGTCTGTCGGCGGGCGTCCGAGTCTGTGCAGCAGCTCGGAATAGGTCTTTTGAAGGAGCGTAATCCGCTCGTGGACCGAGCGCGGGATCCAATCCATCGACCGGATTTCATCGAGCATGGCGCCACGGATGCGAAACTCTGCGTAGGTCTTGAATTTGGCTTCGCGGGTCGGATCGTACTTATCCATGGCATCCATGAGTCCCATGATTCCGACGGACATCAAATCTTCCGCGTCCATATAGGCCGGCAAGCGAAACGCCAGTCGATGGGCCATGGCCTTCACGACGTGGGTGAATTCCTGAATCACCCGTTCACGATCCGCTTCCGCAATCACCCGACGCGGGGCGTTTCTGACCGCAGACATTTTTCGAGCGTCCATCATTCGCTACAGTCCTTTCAGTCAGTGCGTCCGCAAAAGTTGTTGCCAGAGGAACTGCACTGTGCCTTTGGGAAGCGCCGGTGGGGTTAACTGAGCCACCGCCTCAGTCAGTTCTCGAAACGCACGGCTGGACGGCGCGTGCGGAAAGAGATCGATGACGGCCCGCTGCTGGGTCACGGCCATCGGCACATAGTCGTCCAAGGGAATCGCGCCCAGGTAATCCAGCGAAATATGCAGGAATCGACTGACGGCCAACTCCAGTTTCCGGAAGATCCGCGCGGCGTCCCGCGGCGACTTCACCATGTTGACGAGCACATGGAAGCGGCGTTCCCGGTATTGCCGCAACAAGACTTTCATCAACGCATAGGCGTCCGTCATGGAGGTCGGCTCGGGAGACACCACGACGATAATGGATTGGGCCGCCGCCGCAAAGTAGGTCACGGTCGAAGAAATGCCCGCCCCGGTATCGATCAACAACACATCCATGTTCGATGCCAAGCGCTCAAGTTCATCTTGAAGGATGAGCTGTTGCGCTTCCGTCAGGATCGTCAACTGAGAAATGCCGGTACTGGCCGGGAGGACGGTAATGCCATGCGGGCCGGTCAGCGCGATATCTTCCAGCCGGCAGGTCTTCGCGAGCACGTGCTCCAACGTATATTTCGGTGTTAGACCGAGCAGAATATCGACGTTTCCCAACCCGAGATCCGCATCCAGCACGAGCACACGCTTTCCGGTTTGGGCCAGGGCGATGGCGGTATTCGCCACCACGTTGGTCTTCCCCACCCCGCCTTTTCCGCTGGTGACGGTAATCACTTGCGTGCGGGAGGGACCGACGTTGTCATCAAGCGCTCTCATCTGCGGATCCAAAATTCCTGGTTGCATCGCCATCGTCACTCCCCTCTTGTTCGTCAGTCGCCTATCGCGCGTAGGTCTTGATACCAGGCACAACTGCTGATGTCGTCTGCCGATCCCATGACTGAGTGGTCCCGCCCGCCGGCGTCCGTACCTGCCCCCCCAGCAGCAGGTCGCCCAGGCGATCGACTTGCGCCTGAACCAAGTCATCGGGCACCCGTTGACCGGTTCCCCAATAGGACAGCGGGATGCCGGTGCGATGAGTGGCTTCGAAGATGCCGCCATAGCCCGCCGTCTCGTCGAGTTTGGTAAACAACAACCGGAGGCCCGGCACGTCTACGCATTGACTGGTGCTGACCACGAGATCCGGCACTCGGGTGCCTGCCGCGAGGACGAGATGGACCTCCATGGGATAGGCCCCGTTCAGCAACCCTCTCCAACGTTGCGTCGTGATGGGTTCATAGGGATTGAACCCTGTGGTGTCGATCAAAATCAGTTCCGCTTCACGGGCCTGCGCAATCGCGGCGCGGGCCTCCTCACAGGATGCTGCCACCGAGAGCTCGATACCCAGGACCTCGGCATACAAGCGAAGGTGTTCCACCGCCGCAGGCCGATACGTATCCATGGTAATCAAGGCCACACTCCGCTGCTCGACAATGCCATAGTGCGTCGCCAGTTTGGCGATGGTCGAGGTCTTGCCGACTCCGCTGGGGCCGACGAACAGCGCAATCTTTTGTTCCCCTGCCGCGCTCAGCAACGGGCCGGCCGTGCTGACCCGATCCAACAACACTGTCCGGAGCAACTGTAGTGAGGAGTTCCGCTGAGCGGACCCCTGCTCCACCAACGTTTCACGCAGTTCCCGCAGACAGGCTTCCGCCGTGGCATGCTCGACGCCCTGAGCCAACAGGTCTTCATAGACGCGCTGGAAGGACTGGAACGTTGCGCCCTGGTTCTCCCCATTGTTGCGTGTGGACGCCGATGTCGCGCGAGTCTCCCGCGAAGGACCTGGAACCTGACGAGCCGCCGGCCGCGACTGCTCCTTCCCCGTTTCCATCGCTCCCTGCAGGGTTTTTTGAAAACGCGATTCCTCCGCCGGCACCATCGGCGCAGGAGTCACGGCCGCACGTGTCTGCTCATCTTCACCGAGCAGCGGCGCGGCCTCGGGAACGGCGGCGTCATCTTCAATGGCCGCCATGACCTCCAATACCGACCCGCCCAACAACCCGAATCCGTTATCCCAGGAACGCACGCGTTTCGTGGACAGAATCACCGCATCCGGCCCTAACGTGTCCTTAATGGAGCGAATGGCCTCATGCATCGACTTGACGTGGAATGTCCGTACCTTCATGCCAAGCTCCTGGTTTCACCGACCTCGAGGTCGAGCCGTACGGTTTCCACTGCCTGCAAACGTGTCACGCTTTCCACCTCGTTCAATCCTAAAATCGGAACCGAGTGCAAAATTCTGTCCGTCAGTTTCCGCAGATGTCGTCGCAACGAAGGCGAGCACAAAATGACCGGTTGATGCCCGCGACCGACCATGCGTTCCGCGGCAGCCTTCAATGCAGTGAGCAGTTTCTGTGCCACCAGCGGATCGGGCACCCACTGGGTTCCCTGTCCGGCTGCATTCGCTTGATCGGCGAGGGTACGATCCAATCGCGGATCCAGTCCGATGATCGGCAACGAGCCATCTGGCGCGAGATATTGCTTCGTGATGGTTCGTCCCAGCGCTTGCCTGGCGACTTCCGTCAAAATATCGGCGTCTTTTGTGGTCGCCGCATGGTCGGCAATAGTTTCAAGAATCGTCCGCAAGTCACGAATTGGGACACCCTCTCGCAGGAGATGCGACAAAACTCTGACGAGCGTGCCCAACGGGATGAGATTTGGAATCACTTCCTCAACCAGCTTGGGGTGATTTTTGCCCAGTTGATCGAGCAAGCCCTGCACTTCTTGCCGCCCCAGCAGTTCATGCGCATGCCGCTTGATCAACTCAGACAAGTGCGTCGCGATGGCCGATCCCGGATCCACGACCGTATACCCCGCCATTTGCGCCTGTTCACGCTGCTGCTCCGGTACCCACATGGCCGGCAGACCGAACGCCGGTTCTTTGGTCGGCAGCCCATGGATAGCTCCTCGCTGAGCCGTACCAGGATCGATCGCCAGCACATGCGCCGGCATCACCTCCGACTTGGCGAGTTCCACGCCTTTGAGCAGCGCCGCATATTCGTTGGGCCGAAGCTGCAAGTTGTCGCGAATATGGATCGGCGGCAGGACAAAGCCCATTTGTTCGGCGAACTGTCGCCGGAGCCCCTTGATCCGGTCCAGCAGGGCGCCACCCTGCCCTCCGTCCACCAGGCTGATGAGACCGTATCCGACCTGCACTTCCATGAGATCCAGGGGGACCACCTGGGTGCCGGCCTCCTCGGCCTTGACCTGAGGCGAGGCCGGTGTCGGAACGGCTTCCGCGGTTTTCTGCTGTTCGTTGATCTGATACGCCATCCAGGCGGTCAGGCCACCCAACGCGAGGAATGCGAGATGGGGAAGGCCCGGGACCAGGCCCAGCGTGATCAGAATCCCTGAAGCCGTGCCGATCGCCTTCGGGGAGATGAGGACCTGGCGGCTGATCTCAAATCCTAAGTTGACCTCGGAGGCGGCCCGAGTGATGACGATACCGGCCGCGGTTGAAACAATGAGCGCCGGCACTTGCGCCACGAGGCCTTCACCCACCGTCAACAACGTATAGGTCTGCGCCGCTGCCGCCAGCGTCATGCCCTGTTGCAACACACCGATCGTCAACCCGCCAAGAATGTTGACGAGCGTGATGATGACGGCCGCCACGGCGTCGCCGCGCACAAATTTGCTCGAACCGTCCATGGCGCCGTAGAAATCCGCTTCCTGGGCGATCTCCTTCCGCCGTTGGCGGGCCTCTTTGTCATTGATCAGGCCGGCGTTCAGATCGGCGTCGATGCTCATCTGTTTGCCGGGCATCGCGTCCAAGGTGAACCGGGCTGCCACTTCGGCGACGCGCCCGGCGCCCTTCGTGATGACCACGAAGTTGATGATGACGAGAATGGTGAACACCACGAGCCCGACGGTATAGTTGCCGCCGACCACGAACGTGCCGAAGGCCCGGATGACCTCCCCTGCAGCGGCGGCGCCTTCATTGCCGTGCAGGAGAATCAAGCGCGTGGAGGCGATATTGAGGGCGAGACGCAGGAGTGTCACCATCAGCAGAATCGAAGGGAACACCGAGAATTCCAACGGACGGCGTACCTGCATGCCGACCAGCAGAATGATGATGGACAGCGTGATGTTGAAGGCCAGGAGCAGATCCAGAAAAAACCGGGGAAGAGGAATCAACATGACCATCAAAATGCCCACAACCCCCACGGACATCATGATGTCGGGGTGTTTGACCAAGGAGGTCGTGGAAACCGATGTGTTCTCGTTCGCCATCTAGACTCCAATCCAATCGGATCTACGCCGGCGGCAGTTTGCCGCGCACGCGATACACAAACGCCAGGATTTCGGCGACTGCACGATAGAGATCCTCGGGCACTTCCCGGCCCACCTCGACCAGTTTGAAGAGGGTTCGTGCGACCAGCTTGTTTTCGACGATCATGACTCCGTGTTGTCGACCGATTTCCCGGATCTTTTCCGCGACAAAGCCGGCGCCTTTTGCGACGACGACCGGCGCTCCCATCGCCTTGGAGTCATATTTCAGGGCCACCGCCAGGTGTGTCGGGTTGGTGA
>VOPR01000073.1 GCA_009594995.1 Nitrospira sp.
TGGCTGGTTCCAAGGCAGAGGTCTTCCAGCGGGCTGACCTGATCGTGAAGGTGAAGGAACCGCAGTTGTCCGAGTGTGCGCTGTTCCGGCCCGGCCAGGTACTGTTCACGTATCTGCACTTGGCGTCGTTGCCGGATTTGACCAAGGCGTTGGTCGCGGCCGATATCACGGCCATTGCCTACGAGACCGTCGAGGCCAGAGATCACAGCTTGCCGATGTTGCGGCCGATGAGTGAGATTGCCGGGCGTCTGGCTGTGCAGATCGGGGCCCATTATCTCGGGACGGTACAGGGAGGGCGCGGTCTCCTGCTGGCCGGCGTGCCCGGGGTACCGCCTGCTCATGTCGTGGTGTTGGGCGCCGGCGTGGTGGGAACGTCGGCCGTCAGAATCGCCGTGGGCATGGGAGCGCGGGTGACCGTTATCAATCTGGATCTTGATCGGCTCCGGTTTCTCGACGATCTGTACGGCGGACGAATCGCGACATGCGCAGCGACGGAATCAGCCATTGAACGCGCGGTCGTCGACGCCGATCTGGTCATTGGTGCGGTGTTAGTCCCCGGGGCACGCGCGCCGAAGGTCGTTTCGAGAGCACTAGTAAAGAAAATGAAGCCGGGTTCCGTGATTGTGGATGTGGCGGTCGATCAGGGGGGCTGTTGTGAAACCACCAGGCCGACCACGCACTCGGATCCGGTCTATGTGGTGGATGGCGTCTTGCATTACTGCGTCACGAACATGCCCGGCATCGTGCCCCATACCTCAACTCTAGCCTTGACCAACACGACGCTCCCTTATATAGTCCGGCTCGCATCGGAGGGAGTCGAGAAAGCGATTCGATCAGACCCCGGTCTTGCCAAGGGTGTGAACGTGATGAACGGCAGAATTACCTGCCAAGGTGTGGCCGATGCGCACGGCTTGCGTTTTACCCCCGTGATGTAAGACAATCCGGCTTCCCGTTTTCGGTTCTGCCCGGTCGGGGCGTAGCGCAGCCCGGTAGCGCACTGCGTTCGGGACGCAGGGGTCGGAGGTTCAAATCCTCTCGCCCCGACCAAACCGCACTTCGTGCGACCCCGCACCTTGAATATGTGCGGGATATCTGTCCTCCCGGCACCATCCAGACACAGCCTGCTTGATTCGGAGCTGGTTCTCCTTTACCGGCAAGGGTGGGCATCCTACGTCAGCGCTCGTCTCTAGGTGTCTTTCTTCACTGTGACTCTCCTGCTCCTGCCACGTATCGGATTGGCCTCTTGCGCCCCCGCTCATGCTTCGCCAGGTACCTGCCGATAAGGTAGGCGTATGAGTCTGGTGATGCCGCGTAAACTTGCAAATCGCGTGACGCTCTCTGGGAGCTGTGAGAGTATCCAATGCCAGGCGTGGTACTCGCTCTGCGCTTGGTGTTCGACCAGTGGGAGGGCTGCGCGGCGATGACCGACACCGGCGAATCAGTGCGCGCGAGAATGCTTGTCAGCGGGCGTGTGCAGGGGGTTGGGTACCGGGCCTTTACCTGTCGGATGGCGGTTGCGCGTGGATTGACGGGTCACGTCGAGAATCTCGATAGCGGGCAGGTGGCGGTAGATGCTGAAGGAAACCGGGGCGTCCTTGAGGAGTTCCTGTCGGATCTCAAGAAGGGCCCCGTCGGGTCGCGCGTGACGCAGGTGCAGGTGGAGTGGAGTCGCGCCACGGGCCGATCTCAGGACTTTACGATTAAGTAGTAGGTAACGGAATTATGGCTCGACGTGCAGCAGTGCGACAGGACAACGCGGTGAATTCACCCGTCTCGGCTCGCCGCCCACGCGTGGCGCGGGGGGATGAGGACGAGGATGCGGAGTCGGGGAGTCACGCCGAGGCCGAAGAGTCCGGAGCGGACAATCGTCCGGCGGAATCCGGGCGGGCCGAGGGCCTCGACACGATTAAGAGTTATCTGCGCGAGGTACGCAAGTCGACCCTGCTCAATTTTAAACAGGAACAGGCATTGGGCAAGCGGGTCATGGAGGGAGACGAAGCGGCGCGCCAGGAGATGATCGAGGCGAATCTCCGCCTGGTGATCAGCATCGGCAAGCGGTACATGAACCGGGGGTTTCCCTTTGCGGATATCGTCGAAGAGGGCAATCTTGGCCTGATCAAAGCGGTAGAGAAGTTCAATTACAAGCGGGGGTTCCGCTTCAGCACCTACGCCTCCTGGTGGATTCGTCAGTTTATCGAACGGGCCATCATCAATCAGGGAAAGCTCGTCCGGTTGCCGGTCCATGTCGTCGAACGGTTGAACCGGTATCTGGGCAAGGTTGAGCAGCTGGTGCATGAGCTGGGACGGGAACCAAGGGCCGACGAAGTCGCCGCCAAGCTGAAAACCAGCGTTGCGGAAGTCGATGACTTGAAGCAGCTGGTCCGCACCACTTGCTCCCTCGACAGCCCGATCAGTGACCGGCAGGATACGTTTCTGCGCGATGTGATCGAAGATCCGCTCTGCCTGACGCCGGCGGAGACGACCGAAGGCGTGATGCGGCGGGCTGAACTCATGGCCTGGGTGAAAGAGCTGCCTGAAAAGGAACGCACCGTGATCTTGGCGCGGTTTGGACTTGACGGGGCCGAGTCGCGGACGTTAGAAGAGATCGGCCAAGAGATGGGGCTGACCCGTGAGCGGGTTCGCCAGATTGAGACGGCTGCACTGGCCAGGCTCCGCGGCATTATTGAACGGAAAACCATGAAGCGGGCGGATCTCTTATGAGAACGTCCCGATTCGCTTGCACGTATGAATTACAAAGCCCTCATTCGAGAAGTTCCAGACTTTCCTAAGCCCGGTATCCTCTTCTACGACATTACGACCCTTCTCAAGAATGCGCAGGCCTTCCGCTCCATCGCAGATGAGCTTGCCGCTCGTTACGAAGGACAGCGTATCGCAAAGATCATCGGGATCGAGTCGCGAGGCTTCATCATGGGTGGGACGTTGGCTGCCCGTCTCGGTGCCGGGTTCGTTCCGGTGCGCAAGCCGGGGAAGCTGCCCGCCGATATTTATGAGGTCGAATACAACCTGGAGTACGGATCCAGCGTGTTGGCGATTCATCGGGACGCCGTGTCACCCGGGGAGCGAGTGTTGATCGTGGATGACCTGCTGGCCACAGGCGGCACGGCAGCGGCCACGATCGACTTGGTGCGGCAACTCGGCGGGGAGATTGCTGGGTTGGACTTCCTGATCGAGCTGAAAGGCCTCAACGGACGTGATCGGCTGGCGGGTTACGACGTGCATTCGATGATCATCTATCCGTAAATCCCCAAGATCTTGGGGAGCTAGGTACTTGTCAAACGATCTATAGCGTGATATACCTGCCAAACTTTTTCGCCTTGCACTCATCACGAAAGGGCATGAGACTCTATGGCGACGAAAGTCCACGCGAAGAAAAAAACACCAACGACGAAAGCAAAAGCCCCCGCTCCTGAGAAGCCTGTGAAAAAAGAGCGGCCGGCTCCGGTTACTGCTATGACTGAAAAAGACGAAGACAGTGTTGCCGCGCGTGTTGTGGCAGCGCTTACGCTGAAAGAAACACCCAAGGAACGAGAAGAGCGTCAGCGCCGGCGTGAAGTCCTGCAGCGAATGCTCCTGAGTAAACGCCAGGAAATCATGCGCGAGATCGAGGGGAACCTCGGCCAGTCGTTGACCGAAGATCAGCAGCGCCGCTTGGAATCGGCCAGGGACGTGGGGGATCAGGCCCTCATGGACTTGGATCGCGAACTCGGCATTTCGTTGATGGAAATGCGGAACCGGAAGCGCCAGGCCATCGATGAGGCGTTGACTCGACTCAGCGAGGGCACATACGGGATTTGCGCGGAATGCGGCATCGAGGTCAGCGAAAAGCGGTTGGAGGCGGTGCCGTTCGCCAAGCTCTGTGTCCAATGCCAGTCTCGACAGGAATTGCTCGAGAAAATCGAGAAGGAAGAGGATCGCGACTAGCTCACAGGAGCTAGCCGCATCCATTTCACCGTCCCTCTTCAGCTTGTGACGCGCCTCAGCCCGTGACTGGCGGTCGAGTTTCCAAACCCCGGTAGTCTGCCCGGCTCTTTCCTGTTCCCTATGACTCACGTCGATTCGAAGGCGGTGATCCTGCTCAGTGGTGGGTTGGACTCTACCGTCACGGCTGCCATTGCCAATCAGGATGGCTACCGGCTCTATTGTCTGACTATCTCCTACGGCCAGCGCCATCGTGTCGAAGTCGAGCGGGCGAGGGCCGTTGCCCAGGCCTTGAGTGCCGCCGCTCATGTGGTGGTGGACGTGGATCTGCGGGCGTTCGGAGGATCCGCTCTCACGGACGATGTGAGCGTGCCCAAGGACCGCACCCAAGAGGAACGGGCGGGCGGGGTTCCCGTCACCTACGTGCCGGCTCGCAACACCATTTTTTTGTCTTTGGCTCTGGCGTACGCCGAAACGCTTGAGGCACAGAGAATTTACTTCGGGGCCAATGTGCTGGACTATTCCGGTTATCCGGACTGCCGACCGGATTTTATCCGCGCATTTGAAGTCGTCGCCAGGCTTGGCACTAAGATGGGCATTGAGGGGCGGGCTGTCGAGGTGTGTGCGCCTCTGCTGATGCTGTCAAAAGCCGAAATCGTGCAACGCGGGCAGGAACTCCGGGCTCCCTTGGAACTCACGCATAGTTGCTATGACCCCGGCGCTGATGGCGTGGCCTGCGGCCGATGCGACAGTTGCCGGATTCGGCGTGAAGGCTTCCGCCTGGCGGGAGTTGTGGATCCGGTCCCCTATGCGATACTCTAACGGACATCGCGGCGACTAAGGTGATGGTCGCGCGGTGCCGTGAGCCCGGTTCGTGTTTCCGCCTGCGATCACACAAGAATCTGGAGAGCTGTGCCTATGACGCCTGAAGAATTCTTTATGTACCTGATCATCGCCCTCGTGATCATTGCGCCGATCGGTGCGCGGCTCTACCGTCGGTTGACCTTGAATCGCACGACGCAAATGCTTCG
>VOPR01000062.1 GCA_009594995.1 Nitrospira sp.
CGTTCGATATCATGACGCACCCCTGCTCATACAAAGCGACGATGACGCTCAGCGAAGCCAAAGGTGAAATCGCCGCACAGGCCGGCAAACAGTTCGATCCCGAGTTGAGCGCCTTATTCATGCAGCTCATCGACCGTGAAGGGGGGAAACTGTTGGCCGCAACGGGCCCGCTTCAGATGGTTGCGTAACAGCTCTCTTTTCGGTCCGATTCCTCCCGCTGGCGCCTCACCAAACATTCTCTTCACGGCTGCTTGACGCATCTGCGCCGGGCTTTGTATTATCCGTGCCACGATAATTAATTTCGTAACACTGAAATCACGGCCATGAAACAGCTTGCGCGATTCGGCGTGTCGCTCGATGAGGATCTTCTTGCCGATTTCGACCGTCTGATCGAACGGCGCCACTACACGAACCGCTCCGAAGCGATCCGCGACTTGATCAGGGACAATCTGGTCGGGCAGCAATGGGACGAGAATAGGGAAACCGTTGCCACCATCACGTTCGTGTACGACCATCACGTGCCGGGTTTGACCGGGAAACTCACCCATATCCAGCACGATTTTCAGGGACACATCATGGCCGGAATGCATGTGCATCTCGACCACGATCACTGCCTGGAGGTGCTGGTGGCCAAGGGCAAAGGGGCTGCCATTCGCAAGGTGGCCGACGCGTTGCTGAGCGTCAAGGGCGTGAAGCACGGCAAGCTCACCATGACGACGACGGGTAAAGGACTCAGCATTTGATGACGATTTGTGTCGTGGATGGACGCGGCGGCGGCCTGGGAAGCCGGATGGTCGCCGGTTTGCGAGGGCTTGTGGATGACGGTCATGCCATTATCGGCCTGGGGCTTAATAGCGCCTCCGCGGAGGCGATGGCTCGAGCCGGCGCGACCTTCACCGAAACGGCCCCGCAGATGATCCATCGCCGGCTGTATGCTGCGGATGTGATTGTGGGCTCGTTGAGTCTCCTCATGCCGGGATCGATGTTAGGTGAAGTCACTCCCGTACTCGCGCAAGCCGTGCTGGAATCGTCCGCCAGAAAGGTGCTGCTCCCCCTCAACAAGCGGAAGGTCGAAGTCGTCGGTGTCGAGGGACGAACCCTCGATGCGTTAATCGACCATGCCCTGCAGCGTTGTGTCTGTCTGCTTCAGGCGACCGCCTGATCGAAACCGCCGATTTACATCTCAGATTGCACAGTCAGATCACGAGGGTCTGAAGCGGCCGCTAGGGGCGACGCGTGGACCATTCTGAGCGCCTAGTTCGCTCATGTGATGTGATTGGGAGCGATTATGCGGTGGATTGGATGGTTGATCGGTGCGGGAGCAATGGTGTTGAGCTGCGGCTTGGTGGCGTTCGCCCACGATCCCGACGCGCCTGATCTCGACGTGCCTGAGGTGACTGTCGAGGCCGACCGTCCGGTGGCGGCCTCGTCGCAACAATTCATCCCCGACAAGGAATATCTCCTCCAGCCGCAAGGGCGCCCGGCCCAGGTGCTCCGCCTCATCCCGGGATTTATTGCCGTCGAACATTCCGGCGGCGCCGGCAAGGCCGACCAATATTTTCTGCGCGGGTTCGATGCGGATCACGGCACGGATGTCGCATTTTTTGCCGACGGCATGCCGATCAACCTGCGTTCCCATGCGCATGGCCAGGGGTATACCGACCTCAATTTCATCATTCCGGAGACCATCGAGGGCCTCGATGTCTACAAGGGGGCCTATCTGCCGGAGTATGGCGATTTCTCCACGGCGGGGGCGGTCAATTTCAGGACGCGCGAGGTGGTGAAGGAGGGCGTGGTGCAGTCGGCCGGCGGGCAGTTCCATACGCAGCGCCACCTGCTGATGGTCTCCCCGACGACGGACCGTGTTCGCTCGCTGATTGCTGCCGAGGGGTACTACACGAACGGACCGTTTGAGCACGACAATCGTTACTTCCGGGGCAATCTGCTCGGGAAGGCGACGATGAATCCGAGCGCCAGGTCGGAGCTGTCGGTGACCGGTACCTTTCACAAGTCTCAATGGAATGCGTCCGGGGAGATCCCCTTGCGCGCCGTGCAGGACGGGTCGTTGGATCGGTTCGGCGCGGTCGATCCTTCCGAGGGCGGGCGAACGATGCGCAGCACCGGCCGGCTCAACTATCATTACGACACGACGTCAGGCGGACGGTTCTTTGCCAATGCCTATGCGCAGTACTATCGCTTCGATCTTTTTACGAATTTTACGTTCTTCCAGAACGATCCCGTCAACGGCGACGGGTTTCAGCAGTCCGATCGGCGGATCATGTATGGCGGAGATATCGGATACAAACAGAACGGACGATGGTTCGACATGGACGGCGCCGCCACCGTTGGGGTGCAAAGCAGGGTCGATCACATCCATGCGCGGCTCGGGCCGCAAGTGCTCAGAAATCCGCTTGGGAGCACGAGCGATACGGATATCACCGAAGCCTCTTACGCCCCCTTCTTCAAACTGGAAGTGCAACCGGCACCATGGATGCGCCTGGCCGGCGGCGTACGGAGCGAGGTGTTTACCTTCGATGTGCGCAATCGCTGTCAGACCTGCGTAGCGCAAGCATCCGGGACCGCCGATTCCGGTCTGGTGTTGCCCAAGGCGAACCTGATTCTGGGGCCCTGGTTGAGAACGGAACTCTTTTTGAACTATGGCGAGGGATACCATAGTAACGATGCGCGCTCGGCGGTGACTCCGGCCGCCTCGCCGCTGGCGAGAGCCAAGAGTTATGAGGTCGGACTTCGATCAAGACCATGGGGTTCGGACGGTATCGAGCTGACGGCCACGGTGTGGGCGCTGGACATGAAGCAGGAACTGGTGTTTGTCGGTGACGAAGGGACGACAGAAATTCGTGGCGCATCCCGTCGGCGCGGTATGGAGGTCGGGGCGCGCGGGCAGGTCTGGGGGCCGGTGTATTTCAACGGCAGCATCACCTGGACCAAGGCGGAGTTCCGTAACGGCGATGCCATTCCCCTGGCGCCGGAAGTGACGGCGTATGGCGCGCTGCTGCTGCGGTGGCCGGAAGGATTGACCTCCCAGCTGCAAGCGACGTATCTCGGTGTTCGCCCGCTGACGGAGGATCGCAGCATCCGCGCGCCCTCCTGGATCGATATCGACTTGTCCGAACGGTACCAGATTCCGATCAAGCTGGCGCATGGGCGACTCGAAGCGTTTTTGTTCGTGCAGAATCTGCTCAATACGAAGTGGGAACAAGCGGTCTTTGCCTTTGAGTCGAGGCTCAGGAATGAGGCAACGGGTGTCACGGACATCCACTTCGTGCCGGGGAATCCGAGGATGGTGATGGGGGGCGTCGCATGGTATTTTTAGCAGGCTGCTGAAAAAGCCCGCCAGCGTCGTTCTCGCCTCGGTACCGTCCTCAACGTAGCCAATGGGCTACGCCTCCGGCGGTACCTTCGGCTGCGGCCTTGCTGAACGGGCTTTTTGAGCCGCCTGCTATCCGATCGGCGTCAACTAACATGGGGGGAACATAAAGGATTGCCAATGAGTCGACTGAACCGGAAGATCCTGGATCGTTCCTACTTTAGCTGTTCAACCGTCGAAGTCGCGCGGTCGTTGATCGGCAAGTATCTTGTACGGAACAATGGGGCAGGGTTGATGGCCGGAAAGATCATCGAGGTCGAGGCCTATGTCGGTCCGGAGGACAAGGCCTGCCATGCGTCGAAAGGACGAACGGCCAGGACGGAGGTGCTGTTCGGTCCGCCAGGAATTGCCTATGTGTATCTCTGCTACGGGATGCACGAGATGTTGAACGTTGTAACCGAGCAGGACGGCTATCCGGCGGCCGTCCTCTTGCGGGCGGTGGAGTGCGACGGGTCGCTCATCGATGGGCCGGGCCGGCTGACCCGTGCGTTCGGCATCGATCGCCGATTGAATCGGTGGGATCTCACGGCCGGGGACAGGCTCTGGTTTGAGGATCGCGGCGACGCGTTGCCACAAGACGCCCTCAAGACCTATCCGCGGATCGGTGTGGACTATGCCGGGGAATGGGCGACGAAACCGTGGAGGTTTCGATTGCAGACGGAGGCCGGCTCAAGTCGAACGAAGCGGTAGGCGCGATCATGGGACAAAAAGAAACGGGGCCGTTGTCTCACGACAACGGCCCCGTTTTCGTTCTATCGAATAGAAACTAATCGATTTTACGGTCGCCAGTGATTTTCGTGGCAGAGGTCACCGGCGGCTCAATCTTGATCTGCGGGCCCTGGACGTTCGGTAACCGGCCGGCGCCCTGGCCTTCGGTGATTCGCGCGTTGTCCGACTTCACCAATTTCTGTTCGGCATGCTTGCTGGAGGAATCAGCAGACTTGAGCAGGGTGGACTCGCCGCCCCCAGCCTTCTGGCCTGGGTCATTAGCTGTCGGCTGTCCGTTCACCGGGCTGCCGTCGTTCTTCATCGGATAACCTTCGTGCTTCGGCAACAGGGCCGGATTCGCGGAGGCCATCGAACACATAAACAATACACCTGCAAGGGTCGCGACGCTGCCGATCACGAATTTCATACCCCTACTCCTTTGAAAGAATGTGAAAGTATGGTGGTCGATTATAGACGTTAAAAGCCTGATGAGTGCGG
>VOPR01000082.1 GCA_009594995.1 Nitrospira sp.
CATCGGCTTTTGTCAGCAGCACCGTACGGGCCGTCAGATCTGCAGGATTGGTGGCGACATCCTGCCAGGCCTTGAAGAATTCATTGAGTCCCGCCGCGATGCCTTGGTCGTTCGCATCGTTGAAGACCAATTGAATTTGCGAGAGCGCTTTCTGTGAGGCTCCGAACTGCCCCACCCGCTCGTTGGAACTTAACAATTGACGTTCCACAAAGCTATCGACGGAGCGGCGGATTTCAGTGGCCGTGACGCCGGTTCCGATCTGACCCGGCTGACCATTCTCGGGCAGGCTTTCGCTGAGGGTGATCTCTTGCCGGGAGTAGCCCGGGGTGCTGACGTTCGCGATATTCTGGCCTGTGACGGACAGGGCGCGCTGGAAGGTGGCCAGCGCATTGGAACCGATGCCGAATAATCCATTGAGTCCCGACATACGACCACCCGTTATCCTTTGGCTCTCACTCTGCCGCCGTTTCCTGCGACCGCGGCACCCGAGGACGAATAGAGTGCCGCCGACTGCGGTGAGCGCTGCCAGATCCGGAGCGTGCCTTGCAAGAACTCGAGCGACTGCCCGATGAGGGCGGCGTTGAACCGGTTCAGCCGATCCGTCTGCCCGATCGCCGCGACGAGATCAGCCTCCTGTTGCTTGAGCGAGGGCGGCGAGCCATACGAACCAGACAAGGTTGCTTCGTTCCGGCGTTGCTGTTCCAATTCACGCATCTCATCCAATAGTTGAGTTTTTCGCATGGTCACGGAGGTGAATTGTCCAAACGAAAGGGAGCGAATGGCGTCCTGCTCCTCAAGCAGCAGGGCCTGAAAGGCCGTGACCTTGTCGAGCATGCGGCAAAGAAGGGAGTCGGACGCTGTGGAAAGTGGCTGCGGTACGGTCGACACCATGTCTCCCCTTCAAACGAACGGTTCCGCCATGTGAGGCCGCGTGATCGAAGAGTCGAGCCGTACGCGAAGGGCGTTACAGAACTGCGTCGGTCAGGACGTTACGAATGATGGCATCCGCAACCTTCTTACCGTCCACGTTGTACGTGCCCCCTTCGACCGACTGACGAATTTGACCGACTCTGGCATCACGCTCCGCATCCGGCTGTTCCGCTGCCGCCCTCAGACGCTGGAGTTCCTTGGCCTGTTCGGAAATCTGGACACGATCCTGTGACTGCGTCCCTTGAGACGCGGTCTTCTTATTGTGTGTCCGTTCAGTGTCCTGAACTCCCAACAGGATTTTCGCGAGATCTGCCGCTCGGCCGTTATGTGAGATCTCCATGACTGCTTCTCCTCCCCCATTGCCAGGGTCTTCCGAAAGGCCTTTCCCCTAGTCGAGTACTCTATCGGCGGGATCGGCCGGGAACTTTAGGAAAAGCGATCGAATTAGGGAAGTTTTTCCGCATAGGCATCGACGAATGCCGTAATGCCGATCCCCCCTGCTTCTGTGGACAATTTGGCTATCTCTTGATCGTAAAAGGAGTACCAGACCTGCTCGCTTTTCCGGTCCAGGAGTCCCTTCGGAACAGTTTCCCTCATATTTTTAATAAGATACGAGATGAAATACGCTTCAAACTCCTGCCCGGCTTTATGGAGCGCCGCGCGGGCCTTGTCCCCTGCCGGCCCCTGTTCGGCCGGACCGCGGAATCCGAGCGGCTGCGGAGTCGCCATTTGGGCCAGATCCAATTGGCTGGACATAAAATTTTGTATTTCCATTGGAAGCGTGGCCCTTTCTTAGACAATCTCAAGATTCGCTTGAAGTGCTCCGGCAGAACGCAGGGCCGATAGGATGGCCACGAGATCTCGCGGAGTCACGCCCACCGCGTTGAGTGCTCGTACCACTTCTCCAAGCGTCACCGTTTGATCGACCACAATCAGTCGCGACTCCTGTTCGGTCACTTCCGTCTGCACATCGGGAGTGACCGTCGTTTGCCCTTGGGTCGAGCCGATCAACGGAGCCGGAGGCTGTGACACGTTGAGCGTGTTCTTGACGGAAATCGTGAGGTTGCCATGCGAGATCGCGCATGTGGATAACCGGACATGTTCGCCGAGGACGACCGTACCGGTGCGTTCATTCACCACCACTTTGGCGGCGACATCGACGGTCACGTCCAATCCTTCCATCGTCGCGATGTATTCCACGACCCGTCCGTGAAACGTCGCGGGAAGCGACGTTTTGACGAGGCCCGCATTCACCGGGACAGCCGTGCCCTTCCCAAACGTCCCGTCGATCGCCTCCGCCGTGCGAATGGCGGTGGTGAAATCGGGATGCCGCAGCAGCACGGACACGCTGTCCCAGTTCTCGATATCTACCACCAACTCCTTTTCCACGATGGCGCCGGCAGGAACCACCCCGGCCGCTTGATGGTTCTTGGTGACCGTCGCGCCGCCGGCGCCGCCGGTCCCGCCGAGGAATCCACCAATGGAGACCGGCCCCTGAGCCACCGCAAACACCTGTTGGTTCGGCGCCTTCAGCGGCGTCGACAGCAGCGTGCCGCCTTGGAGACTTTTCGCATTGGCCATGGAAGAGACGACCGCGTCCAGCGTCATGCCGGGTTTCACAAACGGCGGGAGCTTCGCCGTCACCATCACCGACGCGATATTGCGGGTGAGCAACTGGATGGGATCGATCACCAGATTGATGCCCATCTTGTTCAACATGGACATCATGGCTTGAATCGTGAACTGTCCACCGATGACCTGATCGCCCGTCCGGTCGAGACCGACGACCAATCCATACCCGATCAGCTGGTTTTCGCGCACGCCCTCGATCGTGGCCACGTCCTTGACTCGAACAGCCTGGGCTAATGAGGCCGTAAATAACGTGATCGTGAGGAAGGCCAGCATGCCCACCACGGTGCGTCGAAACCAGGCCGTTCCTTGTGGCTGTCTTTCAGGAACAGGCGCCGGCTTCAGCGGCGGAGGTGTCCAGGGGCGCGTAAGGAGGCCGGGATCCATTGAGGCCGGTCGCAGAACCCCGCTTGAAAGCATGAGACGAAAGCATTGCGTAATCATCGCCCGTTGTTGTTTGCGCGGCCTCGTCATGTTGACTCCTGTGGCTGGTCGATTCTTCCCGACGGACTTGCGATTAAAACGGATAGACCCAATCCAGAATTCTGACGAGCCAGCCGGGCCGCTGCACATCGTCGACGACTCCTAGGCCGGAGTATTCGATCTTGGCATCGGCAATGGCACTGGACTGCACCGTGTTCTTCGTATTCACATCCACGCGCCTGACGATGCCCCCGATGGTCATGATCTGGCGTTCCGAATTGACGGTCACCTCACGTCGGCCCTCGACCCGTAAGTCTCCGTTCGGCAACACTTCCGTCACGATGGCCGAAATCGTGCCCGTCAACGTGTCTTCCCGGTTGGTTGCGCCTTTGCCGCCGAACTTGCTCTTGGCGCTGGCATCGATACCGAACCCTCGCTTGGCTTCTCCGCCCAGGCGGATTCCCGGGATGCCGAGATAGCCCATCCCGGTGCCGCCGATTCCATTCGAAATAGTCGAGTCTCTCTCTGCGTTCGTGTCGGCGCTCTTCGAGCCCTTGTGTTTTTCCACGATTAGAATCGTGATGATGTCGCCGATGCGCATGGCGCGAAGATCTTCGTAGAGATAGGCCCGCCCATTCTCTTCCTGCCACAGCGATCCCGTGGTTTTCGGCGGTGGCAATTTGGCCATCTCCACCTTTTGTTGCTTCGTGCTGGGCGAGGCCGAACAACCGACCAGCACGCACAGCGCCAGACCGCACCAGATGAATCCGATGGGGCGACATTGCATGAAAGAGCGGTTAAAAACTGACACGGACCACCCCCGGGGCAACGACGGTCGCCCGCAATTCCTTGCCGGAATCGACATTGGAGACCGTGATGGTTTGACCCAATTCACCATGCGATTTGGTGACTCCGACGGTTTGAATCGACAACC
Source organism: Nitrospira sp. (assembly GCA_009594995.1). Taxonomy (GTDB): domain Bacteria; phylum Nitrospirota; class Nitrospiria; order Nitrospirales; family Nitrospiraceae; genus Nitrospira_A. The sequence continues at coordinate 3,917 of VOPR01000082.1, forward strand.
CGCCCTGCCGGGCTTCAATGGTGACCCGATCGCCCTTGTGCACGGCGAAAGGGCGCCGCACCGAGGTCATGCGTATGGCATTTTGAGGCGGAAGCGGGCGAATGGCCGCTTTACCGATGACCTCGGCAGGACTGGTCACAAACGGTTGCTTCAGGTCGTACAGGACGATCCGTTCCGTGGTGACGTCGTCGGCCGCAATTTCCTCGTCGACCTTGATCGACCGCACCGGCACCACCACCTCGACAATGGCGGCCACATCGGCGGTGGCATCGACGGTCTTGATGAATCGCCCGTTCACGGCCAGATGAATCTGGAACACTCGACGTCCCAGCGGTTCGTCCGATCGACCGGCGCTGACTTGCAGATCGACCGTCCCGGAGGGTACGACGATCGGCTGCTGAGGATCGCCGATCGCCACCTGGCAGTCGACGGCGCGTCCGGCCAGTTCCCGTTTGACGAAATCGTGGATCACCCCGCGGATTT
>VOPR01000090.1 GCA_009594995.1 Nitrospira sp.
GACGTGAAGTTCCGTAACCTCGGCCTTGTCATCATCGACGAGGAGCAATGGTTCGGTGTGAAACATAAGGAACGGTTGAAACAACTGCGCACCCAGGTCGATGTGTTGACCCTGACGGCGACGCCGATCCCACGCACATTACAAATGACTATGGCGAGTGTGCGCGACCTCTCGATCATCGATACGCCCCCGTCGGGACGACTGGCGATCCGCACTCAAGTCCTCCGCTTCAGTGAAAAGGCGATCCGTGAGGCGATTCTTCGCGAACTCGGTCGAGGCGGACAAACCTACTTTGTCCACAATCGGGTGGAGACCATGGAGCGGATGGGCGCCTGGCTCCAGGAACTGGTGCCGGAAGCCCGCATCGTCATGGCCCATGGCCAGATGGACTCGAAACCGCTGGAAGCTGTGATGCTGAAATTCTTCCACCGGGAAGCGGATATCCTCATTGCCTCCGCCATTATCCAATCGGGCATCGACGTGCCGACCGCCAACACCATCATCGTGAATCGCGCCGACACGTTCGGACTCGCCCAGCTCTATCAACTCCGCGGCCGAGTCGGGCGGGGCGGCGAACAGGCCTACGCCTACTTCCTGGTGCCGGATGAAGGCAACCTCTCGGAAGATGCCCAGAAGCGGCTGACCGCCATCCAACAGTTTACCGAATTGGGATCGGGCTTCCGCATCGCCGCAGCGGATCTTGAAATTCGCGGTGCTGGGAATCTGCTCGGCAAACAGCAATCGGGCCATATTGCCGCCGTCGGGCTCGATCTCTACCTGCAAATGGTGGAACAGGCGGTCCAACGCCTGAAGGGCCAGGTGGTGGAGGAAGAACCGGATCCCACGCTGCGTCTCAGCGTCTCCGCCTATATTCCAGAAGACTATGTGGCCGACAGCCACCAGCGCCTGTCGCTCTACAAACGACTGTCTTCCTGCGGACAACTCGGCGACCTTGCGCTGATGCACGGAGAAATCGAGGACCGCTACGGGCATCCGCCCGATCCGGTCGAGCGTCTGTTCGAGCTCATGCAAATCCGGCTACTGGCCAAGCAACTCCGGCTGAGCTCTGTGGTCGAGCAACCGCATGCGGTCGTGATCACCTTCGATCCCAAGGCCACGGTCTCCGAAACCGCCGTGCAAGCCCTGATGGACCGATACAAGAAACGACTACGGTTTCTGTCGCCGCTGTCTTTTGAACTCCAGATACCGCATGAAGACTGGAGTTTGGTCTTTCCAGAACTCAACGCAACCTTGCAAACCCTCCACGTCTGTGGTACCAACAATCAAGGGCCACGCACGGCCTCGACCTGACCTTCGTAGAGGATGCTCCGCCCCGACCGCATGACGCCACCGCGCACACGACAGATTTCATCCTGGCAGACACGATTGACCAGCGCCGCGCTGGGTCTCTGCGCGCTCGGGTCGTTGGCCGCCTGCACCGAACCACCGCAGGAAGAGCCGGTGATCGCGATGATCAACGGCCGATCCATTACTCAATCCGAATTCGACATCCGCTGGGAAGACCTGTCGCAGGCCACGCGCGCGCGCTACGAAAAGGAAGGCGGGAAACGCCGTTTTTTGGATGAATTGATCATGCGCGAACTGCTGATGCAGGAAGCGCGCAAGCAGGGTTTGGATCAGTCCGATGAGATTCGCGAAAAGACCCTGCGCTACCGCGAGCAGCTGATTCTGGATGAGTTGCTCAAAGACCGGATTAAGACCAAGGTCGAAGTCAGCAAAGAGGAACTGGACGCCTATCTGGGGAAACACGCCAATCAGCTCCTGGCCAATCCCAAGGTGCAAGTGTCGATTATGCTGCTGCCGAACGTCTATGCGGCCAAGGACCTCAAACGGCAGGTCGAAGCCGGCGGTAATTTCACGCGATTCGCGCTGCGGTATTCGATCGATGAACGCAGCCGCGCCAAGGGCGGCGATCTGGGCCCGTATAAAAAAGGCCTGCTGGAACCGGAACTCGATGCGTTGATTCCTTCTCTGCACCCCGGGGTCATCAGTGATCCGATCAAGACCGCGCAGGGCTATTACCTCGTGAAGGTCAGCCCCCTGGAGCCGGAAATTCTGCAGGCAGACCAGGCCACCCGCGAACGACTCCGCCAGGAACTGTTGGCCGAGAAGCGCCGGAAACGGCTGGACGACGTGTTTGCCGAACTTCGCACCGGTGCCACGATCCGCCTGGCCGACGCAGCTCGTTACGTGACCGATGAACCAGCGCGCCCGTAACCGCCCGCGCACTCCCCTCCTGCATACTCTCCGTCTTCACCCGTCCGCGTTTTTCATCTCCAGAGCGCTCCCTTTCTGAAGCCTCGATTGTGTACAATCCAGCAACCCTATGAACGATCAATCGCTGTCCGCCCACACGTGCCTCCATGGCTACCGGTTCTTCTTGTCCCAGAAGGGCAGGCCTGCCCCAGGACTCGTTCGCAGCACGACCGGGCTCACGACCACAGGCGCGCTCTTTTTCTGCCTCTGCTTACTCTTCGTCCTGATCGCCAACGCGGAGGCCGCCAAGCTGGAAGATCGCATTGTCGCGGTCGTCAATTCCGACCTGATCATGCTGTCCGAATTGAAGCGCGACCTGCTTCCCGAGCAAGACCGGCTGCGCAAGCTGTACAAAGGCGAAGACCTGGAGCGCCGCCTCAAGACGGCTGAGGCCATGGGCGTCACGAAAATGATCGAGCGGAAACTGCAGCTGCAGGCCGCGAGGAACAAAGGTGTGGACGTGTCCGATCAGGAAGTCGTGCAGGCAGTAGAAGAGATGAAGAAACAGGGCGAGGCCATCGACAGCGCCGACCCGAACACCGCCAGAAGTATTCGCGAACAGTTGACCTTAATGCGAGTTGTCGACCGCGAAGTCCGCGGCCTGATTATGGTAGCGGACTCGGAAATGAAACGGTACTACCAGGAGCACCAGGATCGGTTTGCCTACCCCGAGGAATACCAACTCAGCCAAATCCTGATCAAGCCGCGCACGCCGGACGGCCTCTCCGCCGCCCATGGACGAGCCGAAGCGCTCCTGGCAACCCTCAAGCAAGGTGAACCGTTCGAGGATCTCGCCCTGCGCTTTTCCGACGGCGCGGATGCCTCGCGCGGCGGGCGGCTCGGCCTGGTTCGACAAGGCGAGTTGATTCCCGCGCTGGAACAGGCGCTGACATCCGTGGATGTGGGGCAGATCACGGGCATTGTGGAGACGGCGGAAGGGCTGCACATCGTGCGGGTCGACGACAAAAAGCCGCGTCAGTTTCGGCCTTTTGAACAGGTGAAGGCCGAAATTCAATCCCTCGTGTTTCAGCAGAAGACCGAGGATCAGTACCAGATCTGGATGGCCGATCTCAAAAACAAAGCCTACATCGAGATCAAGTTTTAAACTGCGTACGAATCTCGCCCCACAAGGCGTCCCGCCCCTCATGCGTTTCAGCCGAGTACAGCACAATCGGCACCTCGGGCCCCAATCCGCAAGCAGTTCGCACGGCAACGAGGCTGGGCGCCCGCTCGCTTTGCCGCAATTTATCGGCTTTCGTCAGGACGATGATCATGCCGCACCCCAGAGACTGGACCCACTGTACCGTCATCACATCCTGCGGCATCCACACACGTGCCTCGATCAACAGAATCACAGCCCCGAGGGACTGTCGCTGTTCGAGATACTGCTCGATCATCGGCCCCCATTGCGCCCGCATGGTTTTGGAGACCTTGGCGTAACCGTATCCGGGCAGGTCGACCAGCGACAGCAGGGAGAGCTTCGGATCCGAGGTGCGGACCGTAAAAAAATTGACGGCGCGTGTTTTCCCCGGCGTCTTGCTGACCTTGGCCAGCTTCTTCCGGTGAAGCAGGGAATTGATCAACGAGGACTTCCCGACATTCGATCGGCCGACAAACGCGATTTCCGGCAATCGGTCGGGAGGAAACTGTTCTGGGGAGACCGAACTTTTGATAAACTCAGCGCTGAGTAATTTCATGGTGATCCACCGCGTACCGACGTGCGGGATGTACGTTCACCTCCGGAGACAGGGGCCGGACCGGTGCCACACCTCGTATCCTCATAGATAGAGTGTCGGGAATGAGCAAGTCAACTGGCAGCCTGTTCGGCCGGATGTTGTTGTGGGCGACCATCCTGGTCGGTCTCCCCGCAGCCGCCTTGGCGTTGTATTGGCTGGTGACGCTGCCGGACGTCTCGCACCTGGCCAAACATCACCCCACGGAAACGGCCTTGATGGAGGCACGGCGTGCCCAGGCCAAGGAGCACGGCCGCACGCTGCATCCTCAATTCGTCTGGGTGCCGTTGTCCCGCATCGCGCCGGCGCTCCAGCGCGCCGTGGTCGCCGCCGAA
>VOPR01000092.1 GCA_009594995.1 Nitrospira sp.
CCGACGAGGTCCTGGTCGGGGATCTGGAGATTGAAGACTTCTTCGATGCGGTACAGCATTTCGATCACCGCCATCGAATCCAAACCCAGATCGTCCCGCAGGTGATGGATCGTCTGAATCGACGCCGCATCCCGCTTGAGATAGTCTGCCAGCGCCTGAATGATCTTGTCGGAAACGTCTGAAGTCTTAGCCATAACCGGTTCCTTCGTTTCTTGCCGGCACATCGCAGGTGCACGAATGTCGTCGCCCGACGCGGGTCAGGTCGACAGAGATTTTAAGACGACCGCGGCATTGTTACTGCCGAAGCCGAACGCGTTGATCAGCGCGACCTTGGTTTTGCGGGTTTGCGGTTGCGCAGACAGCCCCGCGAGGGCGCAGGCCGGATCCGGATCGTCAAGGTTGAGCGTCGGGTGGATCTGCCCGCTGGTAAGGGTCAGGGCCGAGACGATCCCGGCCAGCGATCCCGCGGCACCCAGCGTATGCCCCACGAGTGACTTCGTGGCGCTCACCGCCAGCTTATCCGCCCGGGATTTGAACAAGAGACGAATGGCCTTCACCTCGACCGCATCACCCACCGTCGTGGAAGTCGCATGGGCATTGATGTAATCGACTTGCGCAGGCGTGACGCCCGCATCCTTCAAGGCCAGGCGCATCGTGATGGCCACCTCTTCGCCGTCCTCGCGTGGAATCACCATGTGATGAGCTTCGCTGGTGGCGGCGTATCCGGCCACTTCCGCGTACATCCGGGCCTTGCGTTTCTTGGCGTGGGCGAGCGATTCGACAATCAGCGCGCCGGCGCCTTCACCCATGACAAAGCCATCCCGTCCGCGATCGAAGGGTCGTGAGGCTCGTTCCGGTGCATCGTTATACTTGGTCGAAAGTGCGCGCAGCGAGCAAAATCCGGCAAAGACCAGGGGCGTAATACTGGCATCGGCGCCGACGACGATCACCGCATCCGCCGTGCCGGCGCGAATGGCGTGCATGGCCTGACCAAGGGCATGGGCGCTCGATGAGCAAGCCGTGGAAATTGTCAGGTTGGGTCCTTTGGCCCCATAGGCCATGGCCACGATGCCGGAAGCCGAATTCAGTGTAATGACCGGAATAAAGTTGGGATGTACCCGGTGCGGGCGTTTCTGTTCATACAGCTGCGTGATTTCCCGTTCGCCCATCACCATGCCGCCCATGCCGGCGCCGACGATGACCCCGACACGGTGCGGCTCTTCCCGCTCCATGCGGAAGTCGGCGTCCGCCAGCGCTTCCTTGGCGGCCACAAGGGCGAACTGGGCGTAGCGGTCCACCCGGTCGCCTTGACCGGCTGGGAGATACTGTTCGGGGGAAAATCCGAGAATGCGTCCGGCCACGCGCGACCGGTACCCTTCCAACGGGAACGGATCGAAGGAGGTAATGGCCGAGATCCCGGACCGGCCTTCCAATGCCGCTTTCCAGAACTGCGGCACCCCGATGCCGATGGGGGAGACGACTCCCAGACCTGTGATGACGACTCTCGTCGACATAGAACCCTTTCACTGCTTGCCGGTGATGCCTTGTGCGGCCTGTCTACTTACCGTACGGTGGCGCCACAGTCAATGCTGTAAGCATCAGGCACTCGCGAGCGATGCTGCGACTGTCGAATGGCGAACGCCGCTGGCGGACTATTTCGCGATCCTCTCAGTAACGGACCTTCAACAGCAGATAAAAGCCAAACGTCAGAAATACCAGATTGGCCATCCAGCCGGCCAGCATCGGCGCAAGTGCCCCGCCGCGTCCCAGCGCAATTGCCACGGAATGGGTGGACCAATAAAAGAATCCTACGGCCATGGCTTGTCCGATGCCCATGGCCATGCCGCTGCCGCGCACGCCGGTGCGCCGGAGGCTCAAGGCAATGCCGACGACCACCATAATAAAGGTCACGCAGGGGAAGGCGATCCGGCCATAATAATCAGTCAGCAGGCGCGGGAGGATCGTGCCGCCCAGATGCAGCCGATCGACATAGGCACGAATCTCCGGCAGCGTCATCGTTTCCGAATCCAACTCCAGCCAGGTCGTGAAGTCGTCGGGAATTTGCGCGAGCGGCAGGGGTTCCGTCTGAAAACTGTTCACCGAGACCGTCCCATCCTGCCGGAACGAGCGCCGGATGCCGTCTTCCAGGACCCAGCCCTGCGGCGAATACACCGCGCGCTGTGCCTCCGCAATCTGCTCCAGCTCGAACGTGGGGCTTAAGCGATAGAGGCGGATTTTTCGCAACACGGCTCCGCTGGGGTCGATGGTGTCGATGTTCATCAATGTTTGGCCGCCCAGGCTGACCCAGGGCTGCGCTGCTTTCACCGAGACCGGCAACTCTCGTTTTTCGATCCGGGTCGTTTTGATCTGCTCGGCCTTGGCGAGGGCGAGGGGAATGACGGTCGAACTGAAGAGGAACAGGACCATCGCCAGCACGGTACCGAGAAACAGGAACGGGGAGGTAATCCAGTAGAGACTGATGCCGCAACTGCGCATCGCGGTGATTTCATGGCTGCGCGACAACAGGCCGATCGTGAGCAGGGTCGCCATCAGGACCGCGAGCGGCGCGATCTGGTACGAAATAGCGGGCATCTTGAGGACGAAGTAGGCCAGCACATCGAGGGCATGGGCGTCGTACCGCAGGAAGCGGCGCACCTTCTCGAAGAAGTCGATCACGAGGTAAATCGTCATGAGCCCGGCGAAGCACATGCCGAAGATCTTCACGTACTCGCGCAGCATATAGCGAAACAGAATGTTCATAGGACTATTGGCGGCTCACCCGATAGAACCACAGAATGGTCACCAGGGTGAAGATCACGTTGGGTAACCAGGCGCCGGCGAACGGGGAAATCCACAGGGTGGTGACCAGGAACTCGCAGGCCACATTGAGGACATAGTAGGCGATGACCACCAGCACGCCCACCGCAAACCCGCCGATGCTGCCCGAACGTTTGGACACGATGCCGACCGGCACTCCCAGGATACAGAACACCAGCGAGGCCGCAGGGAAGGCCAGGTCCTTATAATATTCCATCAAGCGCCGCAACGCGTTGGTATCCGTCCAGCCGGTGCTCTCCAGCTTGGTGCGAATGACGTCGATCGGCGTGCGTTCCTCCGCGCCGTACAGGCTCGCGCTCAAGCTCAGCTTCAAGTCGTAGGACGTAAACGAAATCTTCTGATACTCCTCCGGATTCTGGGGGCGACTATGGATGACGCCGTTCATCAGCCGTAGCGCCACCTGGCTGCTGGCCGGATCGGTCATGACCTGATACTGCTGCGCGACGATGATACGTGGATCGGCCGGGTTCCGTTCATCGGCCACGAAAATGCCCCGGTTGTCCTGTCCCTCCTGGGCGTCGGGTACGTAGATCGTCATCTTGGGAATGGCTTCATTAAAGACGCCGCGATCGAGTTCCAGCACGAGTTCGTCGCGCAACAGGTTCAGCGCCACCTTCTTGAGGTTGACGTTGCTCCACGGCTGCCCGTACTGCGCCATCACCAGCGTCAGGCCGCAGACCAGCCCGGCGAAAATAAACACCGACTGAGACAGCCGCAGGAGGCTGAAGCCGGCGGCGCGCATCGCCACGAGCTCCTTGTCGAGGGACAAGCGGCCGAAGGCGGTAATGGTGGCAATGATGCCCGCAATGGGCAGGGTGAGGACCAGAAACGACGGCAGCAAATGGGCGAACACTTTCAGGACCGAGAGAAAGCCGATGCCCTTCGTCACCAGCAGTTCCACCAGCCGCAACAGCTCTTTCGTGAGCATGACGAAACAGAGCGCAGCCAGGCTGATGCCGAACGGAGAGAAGAGTTCGCGGAAAATATAGCGATCGAGGATGGTGTGCAGCACGAGGGCGGTCGAAATCCTACATCGGAGACTTGAGTTGCCGCACTATAGAAGAGTCTACGGAGCTTGTAAACAGATCTGAGAGCCATTCTCGAAACTTCCCGCTTGACAAGATTTTCACCCCATGGTACATCGCTGCGCACTTTTCAGTAGGTCACGATGGTTCGGGTTGAATATTGTCTCAACGCCTCGCAAGAGCTTTCACGCTCGTCGGTTTTATTTCTCCTTTTATCGTCATCATTACCATGCCATGCGACTCAGCCGGCGAGCTGATGCGCTCATTATGTCTGTGCGTTGAGAAAGGGAGGACCGTATGAAGACCAAGGGGACAGTGAAATGGTTCAACGATCGTAAGGGGTTCGGGTTTATCCGGCTCGATGGCG
>VOPR01000048.1 GCA_009594995.1 Nitrospira sp.
TCGCTCGACGGGCCACAGCGGCTTTGGTCGTGTCAACGGAAATAGGCAGCGGCACTGCGTCATGGACCGCTTCCAGGATAGGAAGGAGGCGACGCAATTCTTCCGTTTCGTCGATCGGTTGTGCCCCCGGCCTGGAAGACTCGGCGCCGATGTCGATGATATCGGCACCTTCTGCCTCCATCTGTTTTGCATGCTGCAGGGCCTGCTCGACTGTGAGAAAGGCACCGCCGTCTGAAAATGAATCGGGAGTGACGTTGAGGACCCCCATGAGGAGCGGACCTGATTCAAAACTAAACGTCCGGGATCCAGCAGTTAACCGGAGGGGGCTTGAGGAGGAGGCCGTGGTCACAGTCAGGCAGATCTTTCTCCGTTACGGACCAGGAACAACAATCAGCCGGCGAAATGGCGCACCGACGGGAAAGAAATGAAACCGACGCTGGTCATGCGTAGGAGCTGCTTCCCGACCCGTGGCACGAATTTTATGGAAGCGCCATCGTCGCAGGGGCCACACACGCAACCCCTGCGGCGATAGCGATATGGAACTTAGGCGGGAACCGTCTGCGACGAGGACCCTTGAATGAGGATCTGATCGATTTCCAATGCGTCCAGCACTTCTTTTTCCAACAACGCCTCGGCGAGGGCCTTCAAGCTGGTCATATTGTCGGTCAAGATGCGCTTTGCGCGTTCATAATTTTCCGTGACCAGACGCCTGACTTCATGATCGATTTCAATCGCCACTTGTTCGCTGAAATCCCGCTTCGAACCCATCTCACGACCGAGGAACACTTCCTCTTCTTTCCTGCCGAACGTCAGCGGTCCTAACTTTTCGCTCATGCCCCATTCACACACCATTTTTCTGGCGAGATCTGTGGCCCGCTCCAAGTCATTCCCTGCCCCGGTCGTCACATCGTGTAGCACCAATTCTTCAGCCACACGACCGCCCATGAGAATCGCGAGATTGTTGTACAGAAAATCCTTCGAGTAATTATGGCGATCGTCGGTGGGAAGCTGCATCGTCACACCGAGCGCCCGCCCACGGGGGATGATCGTGACCTTGTGAACGGGATCCGTCCCCGGCAGCAACTTGGCCATCAGTGCGTGACCGGCTTCATGATAGGCCGTAGTGCGCTTCTCTTCGTCGCTGAGCACCATGCTCTTGCGCTCGGCCCCCATCAGCACCTTGTCTTTCGCCATTTCGAAGTCGATCAGCTCGACTTCTTTCTTGTTCCAGCGCGCCGCCCACAGCGCCGCTTCGTTGACCAGATTTTCCAGGTCGGCGCCGGAGAATCCGGGCGTGCCCCGCGCAATCTTCTCCAATTCCACGTCGGCAGCCAGCGGCACCTTCTTGGTGTGGACTTTCAGAATCTCCGAGCGGCCTCGCAAGTCCGGCCGGTTGACCACGACCTGGCGGTCGAAACGGCCCGGGCGCAGCAACGCCGGATCAAGCACGTCAGGACGGTTCGTGGCGGCAATCAGAATGACGCCTTCCGTCGTGTCGAACCCATCCATCTCGACCAGCAGCTGGTTGAGCGTCTGCTCGCGTTCATCGTGGCCGCCACCGAGACCGGCGCCACGCAAACGACCGACCGCATCGATTTCGTCGATGAAGATGATGCAGGGAGCATGTTTCTTCCCCTGCTCGAAGAGATCTCGGACTCTGGAAGCACCGACTCCGACAAACATTTCCACAAAGTCCGATCCGCTGATACTGAAGAACGGAACGCCTGCCTCGCCGGCAATGGCCTTCGCCAATAACGTCTTTCCAGTTCCCGGAGGACCGACAATCAGGACACCTTTCGGAATGCGCCCGCCCAATTTTTGAAATTTTCTGGGATCCTTTAAGAACTCAATGATCTCAAGGACTTCTTCCTTCGCTTCTTCAATACCGGCGACATCGGAGAACGTCACCTTTTTGCGCTCTTCGGTCAGCATGCGCGCGCGACTCTTTCCGAACGAGAGTGCTTTATTTCCCCCGATCTGCATCTGGCGCATGAGGAAGAACCAGAGACCGAGGAAAAGGATAAAGGGTCCCCACGTCACCAGGAAGGTGATGTACCAGGGGCTCTCGTCAGGGGGCCGGGCTTCGATCTGGACATCCTTCTCACGCAAGTGCTTGACCAATTCAGGATACTCGGCCGTGTAGGTCCGGATCCGGCTTTGGTCCTTTAAAATTGCGCTGATGTGGTTGGCCTTGATCGTCACCTTCATGACCTCGCCCTTGTCGAGCTTGGCCATGAAATCGCTGAATATGACTTCATCTTCCGGCGCGTGAGTCGGCACGCTGAACAGGTTGAACAGCAAAATCATGAAGAGGCCGACGACGACCCAGAACAGCAAATTCTTTACACGTGAATTCATCCACCTCTCCTTTGAGGATATTAGGCAGACCGAAAAATTAGCTAACCCTGCAGAATGTTACCATACGTTCCGCAGGGGGAACAACCTTTCATGCAGACTCCTGCTCCTGTTCATCCCCCTGATCGAGCGCCGCAAGGTACGGCAGGTTGCGATACTCCTGCCGATAGTCGAGGCCGTACCCGACCACAAATTTATTCGGGATCTTGAATCCCACGTACTCGAGATCCACCTCGACGGTTCGACGATCGGGCTTGCTCAGCAGCGTGCAGACCTTCAACGATCGGGGCTTTCGACGGGATAATGTCTTCATGAGATATTGCACCGTCAGGCCGGAATCGACGATATCCTCCACCAGCAACACGTCTTTGCCCGCAATGGGCTCCGTCAGGTCCGACACCAGCTTGACCTTGCCGGAACTTTTCTTGCCGGCGCCATAACTGGTCACCACGATAAACTCCACCCGCATCGGAATCCGGATGGCCCGCGCCAGATCGGCATAGAAGGCATATGCGCCCTTGAGCACCCCGACCAGCACGAGATCTTTTCCGGCATAATCAGACGCAATTTGCCGGCCGAGTTCACGGATGCGAGTCCGCATCTGCTCTTGCGTCACAATGGGGCGACCAAAAATGCGTTCCATTCCTAGAAGACTCCTTTCCGGCGTAGAGGCTGCGTGACACGGGCCAGGACAAATCGGATGGTCGAACCGGTGGCGGCAAACCGGGCATCGACCCGCTGCCCGACGATCCAGGCAATGCCCTCACCCGACAACACCAGTGGGATCCGTTCTCGCATAGACCGACCCAGTTTTGCATCTGTGAAGTAATCTTGCAATTTCTTTCGTCGCCCTGCCATGCCGGTCGGAAAAAACCAATCCCCGTGGCACCAGGGGCGAATCGTCAGCGGCCACGACAATCGGTCGGCATCCAGCAGAGCCACGGAAGACGATGGCTTCTCCAGGAGGACCAATCCCCGCTCGCGCGTCACCGCGCGCAGACGAATCACCGCTCCCGTCAATGGCCAGGAAACGGCCGAAGGGAGGGCGGCTATCGTCACAACATCGGGGACTGGAGCCGTATGGATCGGTTGAAGAACTGTCCCACCCGCCGGAGGCACTGGGGAGACCGCCGTCAACCTCACCTGATCCAGTTCGCAGGCCACCGTCGCAGCACCCGCGTTCCAGATGCCTCCCGAATGTGAGGCCAGTGATGCCAACATCGACAGCAGGACATCGCTTCGCGGCGCGCCGGTTGACGGCGCCACCGCCTGGATCGCCTGACGGAGAATCCGGCGCTGTAGGGCCGGCGGCTGTTTGAGCAACACTGTACGATCGAGCACGATCGTAGCCGAATCGCGGCTCCGAATGGTCCGCTCGAGACGGTGTGCGGCCAGCGCATCCAGCAGCCGATCATCGTCCCGTAGGAGATCAGCCTGGCGCGCCAGGATGCGGGCTGCAGCCGGGGCTAAC
>VOPR01000024.1 GCA_009594995.1 Nitrospira sp.
GTCTGGCCAGCGAGCGATTTCCCGCTTGACCGTTCGGATGGCGGCGTGGATCTCTTGCGCCTGCATGGAGCTGCCGGAGAGGAGAACTCAACAGGGAGTGGTCGAACTAGTCGGCTGTGGAAACGAACGCCTGACGTCTATTCGGGCCGTCTCTTTGCGAGCCACTTCTGCCGGCGGCGCTGCGCTTCTCGCTCTTTCGCCTTCTTCCGAACGCTCGGCTTTTCATAATAGCGGCGGCGCTTCAGTTCGCGGAACAATCCTTCGCCCGCCAATTTCTTCTTGGCGACCTTCAGGGCTTTTTCGACGTTGTTATTGAAAACCTTAATTTCCATCGTCAGCTACCTTCGACTCTCTTTCACCGAAGTTTCAGGATATTCAACATGTTTTGGGCCCACGAATCGAAGGGCGGAGTGTAGCATAGCGATTTCGCATCCACAAGCATTTGTTCCGCAACGGAGAATCGCTCTCGAATCGAGGCAATAAGCAGCTGATTTGGTTGAACTTTCATGTTCTCCTCGACCATTCCGAGGCACCCATCGATGACGGCATCGGCAAGACGAAGGCCCATCTTCAGATCCGGCTGAAGCTCCGGTTTCGTTTGCGTCAGGAGGCCCCGCAGCAAGGGAATGAGTTCGCAAGACAGCTTCACAATTTCCAACGGCGTTTCTATCGCCCCCAGCAAGTTCGATGAGAGTTGGAGCGGACGGTCAGGATGGGTGATCGGAAGCTTTCTCGCCTGGAGCACCCGCCCATAGGCATCTCGATCCGCTTGGCCCAATTCGTGGAGGCGTGTGCGAATTTCGGATAAGCGCGTTTCAATCGCACGCGCGCGAGTCAGCTTCGCCACCATCATTCCCAACCCGGCCGCAAACGCCGCCGACTGGGCCCCCACGCTGCCGCCGGTCTGCCCCTGAAGCTCCGGCATCTTCCCGTCCGGCGCCCCGACCTTCGCGGGCAACGGCGACTGCTCCTTCACCGGCTGCGACGCCGCCATCCGCCCGATCGCCTCCCGCGATTCGGGACGGTCCAATCGCGACTCAAGCACCTGTCGTCCGTCGAATTGGTTGAGACAGAGCGCCTGCTGCGCCGTCTCCATGAGCGCCTGTTCGGGAACCAACCCGACGATCTCTGTGCCGGCCACCTCCACACCACGAGCCGCCGCTTCCCGCTGCACCGCCGCAAACACGACATGGAGCGGCGTCTCTTCATGGTTCGTCAAATTCATCGATACCTGCACGAGTTGTTGGCTTTTCAGCTCCACGCCGATCGCTTTGACGTACGGGAGCCCGCCGCTTGATTGGCGCACCAATTTGGCGATGGCCCTGGCAACCGAAAGATCGCGGCTCTTCAAATTCACGTTGAAGGCAATCAGCGGCCATCGCGCCCCCACCACCGTGGCCCCGGCCGTCTGGTGCAGGAGCTTCGGGCCGAAATCCGGCACCCACGCAGGGTCGCTTGCCATCCGATCCGCCAGTCCCTTCAAGCCACCCTTCCGAATCCACTCCAGCTGTTTCCGCTCGGGCCTGGTCGCCGCCTGTTCGTACAGAAAGACCGGGATCTTCAATTCATTCCCGATACGCTGGCCGACCATGCGAGCCAGTTGCACACAATCCTGCATGCTGACGCCACGAATCGGCACAAACGGCATCACATCCGTCGCCCCGACGCGCGGATGTTCGCCATGATGGTTTCGGAGATCGATCAACTGGGAGGCCATCCGCGCCATCTGATAGGCCACCTCGGCCACGGCATAGGGCCTACCGGCAAAGGTTACGACGGCCCGGTGATGGTCCGGATCCTTCGTTTCATCCAGCAGGACAACGCCGGGTACTGAGCGGACCACTCCGGCTAACGCGTCGACGATCTCGGAGTTCCGTCCCTCGCTGAAGTTCGGGACACATTCAACAACCTGACTCACGAGGTTCCCTCTCTCACCCGACCCGGTCCGCCCCACTTACCCTGGAAGTCTGAGGCAACAAAAAAGCCGGAGGCTGGTGATCATGCCCTCCGGCTTTGCCTAACAGGACGGCCCCGCGTTCGCGCGCCTGTCGCTGCCCCTACTTGGTTTTCTTGACGAAGGCCTTATAGATCCGCTTGGACGCACTCTGCTCCTCTTCGAGCCCCACCATTTCGTGGCCGGTCGTCTCACACCAGGCCGGCATATCCTTCTTGATGCCTTCATCGTCCGACACGACTTCCAGCACCTGACCGGTCGTCAGTTCCTTGATTTTCTTGGACGTCAGAATAATCGGCATCGGGCAAAAATACCCGAGCGTATCGAGTTTCACATCAGCCTGCATCGTGCCGCTCCTCAACCCCTCGCTTAGATAAACAGATTGACGCTGCCCTGCTTGGCTTCGGCCAGGTAGGTCGTCACACCGGCAAATTGGTCGATTCCGTCGATCAACGTATCTTTCGTGATGCCCATCAGGCCCATTGTCGTCGTGCAGGCGATGAAGCGAACACCGAGCTCCAGCGCCGTCTCCATGAGTTCCGGCACACCCGGCATACGATTCTGCTTCATCACCACTTGCATCATCTTCGTGCCCAGCCCCCAGAAATGGAAGCGGGACAGCGGCAACGTCTCGGCGCCGCCCTTGTTCAGTAAACCAAACATCCGGCGCAACCAATCCGGGGCCGAACTGCTTGCCCCTTTCTTGCGAATCGTGTTGAGCCCCCAGAATGTAAAGAAGACCGTCACCTGCATCCCCATGGCGGCCGCACCGGTGGCGATAATGAAGGCGGCCATGGCCTTATCGAGATCTCCGCTCAGCAACACAATCGTCACACGATCCGGTTTCGCCTCGCGGAGTTCCGCCAGTGCAGCGGTGGGCTCGATTTGTGCGGTTGTCATGAGGGTACCTCGTCTCTCGGAGTAGGGATATGGAGTCACATACGATGGAAATTGACTATAGTCTCCGCTTCTTTTTCTTGTCAAGAAATGCGGGTCAGAAGCGGGGTTTGGCCATCCAGATCGTACCGTCTGCGGCCTTCGCCCTAGACTGCCGGTTGCTTGACCTGTTGCGGGCCCGCCGTTATAGTCCATTCGGCGGCGAACCGTCTCACGCATCGCGACAAACCCGTCGACTGCATCACTCATGAGCACAGACCTCATCACCGAACTCAAACCGACAAAGAGCGCCCCGCTCTACGGCTTCTGGTATCCGGCGACCACGAGCACGGCTCTGGCTGTCGGCCAGATGCAAACCCAGGTGATGTTAGGACAACCGATCCTCGTCTGCCGTGACCGCCAAGGCAAGGTGGCGGCGATGCGCGACATATGCCCCCATCGCGGCATGCCGCTCTCGTTCGGACACTTTGATGGAGAGCGCGTCGAATGCGCCTATCACGGATGGCAGTTCGATACCGGTGGCCGCTGCCGCCATATTCCGGCACTCGTGGAAGGGTCCCCGCTCCAACCCGAAAAGATCGGCATCACGTCCTATCCCTGCCAGGATCAGGATGGGTACGTGTGGGTGTTTCTCCCGGATCCGCAACAGCCGAAACAACCGGTTCCGGAACTCCCGCGTCTCCCGCTCCCGTCCGAACCCTATCGCATGATCCAAATCTCAACGATCCTGGACTGCACCATCGACGACGGCATCGTCGGACTCATGGACCCGGCCCACGGTCCCTTTGTGCACCAGAGTTCCTGGTGGCGGACCAAAGCCAGCATGCACGACAAGGCCAA
>VOPR01000020.1 GCA_009594995.1 Nitrospira sp.
AACTCCGCATCAAGCTGGATCTCGTCGAATAGGGAGAGTCTCCGCCTCATGGCCGGCAATACGTTGGGCCGAGTGTTCACCGTCACATCATTCGGCGAGAGCCACGGGCCGGCGATCGGCTGCGTGGTGGATGGTTGTCCGCCGGGCCTCGCCCTATCCGCCGAAGACATTCAGCAGGACCTCGACCGCCGCAAGCCCGGTACGTCCCGTCATGTCACCCAACGGCAGGAATCCGATACCGTTGAGATTATTTCCGGGGTGTTCGAGGGCAAGACGACCGGTACGCCCATCGCCCTCCTGATCCGGAACGAAGATCAGCGCAGCCGGGACTACGGCAACCTCATCGACACCTTCCGCCCGGGCCATGCAGACTATACCTATTGGCAGAAGTACGGCATTCGCGATCATCGCGGCGGGGGACGCTCTTCGGCGCGTGAAACCGCAGTGCGCGTGGCAGCGGCTGCGATTGCCAGGAAGTGGTTGCGGGAGACACAGGGCGTCGTCATTCGCGGCTATCTGAGTCAGCTTGGGTCCATCGAAGTGCCGTTTCAGAGCTGGGATATGGTTCGAACAAACCCCTTCTTTGCCGCTGATGCTTCGGTCGTGGGCAAACTCGAATCCTTCATGGATGATCTGCGGAAAGCCGGAGATTCCGTCGGTGCGAAGATTACAACCGTGGCTGAGCATGTGCCGGTCGGGTGGGGCGCCCCGGTCTATGCAAAGCTGGATGCCGATCTGGCCGGCGCCATGATGAGCATCAATGCGGTGAAAGCGGTTGAAATCGGTTCTGGCTTTGCCTCCGTCGCGCAGCGGGGTTCTGAACATGGCGACGAACTGACTCCCGAAGGGTTTGTCACGAATCACGCGGGTGGCATTCTCGGCGGCATCTCTACCGGGCAGGATGTGGTGGTGACCATCGCCATCAAGCCGACATCGAGCATTCGAGTCCCGCGCCGTTCGATTGATAAGGCCGGCAATGCCGTCACGGTAGAGACCAACGGCCGCCATGATCCCTGCGTCGGCATCCGCGCGACGCCCATTGCAGAAGCCATGATGGCCCTTGTGCTCATGGATCATGCCCTCCTACATCGTGCCCAGAACGCTGATGTGAAGACGGCGACTCCGAAGATTGCCGGCTCGATAAAAAAATCCGCTCCCTCTGCGAACAAGCAATCGTCCTCGAAGACCAATTCAGATCCTGCCGAAGCGTAGGCCTTCTACGCGTGACGAATCTTTCCGATTCCCTGCTCATGACGAAGCGAGGCAGTAATCTGCGATGACGTGGCATGTGCGGTTGGCGAGTATCGGGCAGTATATGATTGAATGTTCCGAACGGGCGCGTTTGTCCGGGGAATGATCGGCTGAACAAATTTCTGGGCACTCAAGAGGGACGTAGTCGCATGATCGAAATTTATACAGATGGTGCTTGTAGCGGAAATCCCGGGCCTGGCGGCTGGGGAGTTTTGCTGCGTATTGGCGATGCGGAAACGGAGCTCTGTGGCGGGGAGCCGGCGACGACGAACAACCGCATGGAGTTGCTCGCAGTCATTGAGGCGCTGCAGTCGCTTGCCCAACCTGTGACGGCACGGGTCTATACCGATTCGCAGTATGTGCAAAAGGGCATCAGCGAATGGATTCATAGCTGGAAGCGCCGTGGTTGGAAAACGGCCGGCAAAGAACCGGTGAAGAATGAAGATTTGTGGCGTCGCCTGGACTCCCTAGCCTCCGGCCACACGATTGAATGGCATTGGGTCAGAGGCCACAACGGTCATCCGGAAAATGAACGGGTGGATGCATTGGCTCGTGCCGGGCTGGAGCAGTCGCGTCGTCTTGGAAAGCCGGTCAATCGGCCTACCTCCGTCCCGGTACCGGCTGCGGTGACGCAGACCCGTCCTGCGGTCGCCTCCCGTCCGATTCTCGATATCCAGCATGCAACGGTTTATCGGGGTGACAACCGTGTTTTTTCGGATTTTTCCTTTGCTCTTCAGCAAGGGGAGCATGCGGCGATCGTCGGTCCCAACGGGGCTGGCAAGTCCACGCTGCTCAAACTGTTGTCTGGGGAAGTCCACCCCTTGGCATTGGATGACACCAAGGTCAGTTTGTTCGGCGAAGAGCGGTGGAATGTATGGGATGTTCGCAAGCAGCTGGGGATGGTATCGCACGACCTGCAGCGGGACTATCTGATCTGTGCGGAAGGGCTGAACGTCATTCTGTCAGGCTTCTATGCCAGCAACGACACCTATGACCATCAAACATTCAGCCAGGAGCAAATTGCTCGCGCCCAGGAGGTCATGCGTGAACTGGGGATTGCGTCGTTGGCCGGCCGTACCTTTGGGCATCTTTCCACCGGTGAACAGCGACGGTTTCTTCTTGGGCGCGCGCTGGTGCATGATCCATCCGTGCTCGTGCTGGATGAGCCGACGAGCGGGCTCGACCTGAAGGCTTGTTTCCAGTATCTCGATCTCCTCCGCGCACAAATCCGCAAGGGAAAGACGATCCTGCTGGTGACACATCATCTCCACGAGATTCCGCCCGAGATTGAGCGAGTGGTGTTGCTCAAGGGAGGCGAAATAGTCGCCGACGGAGCAAAGGTCAATCTCCTCACGGATGTGAACCTCAGCCGCCTCTTTGACCAGCCAGTGACTCTGGTGCGAGCCAATGGCTGGTATCAGGCCGTGTCTGCCTAGCAGGTTGGCGGAAAAGTCCGCTGTCGGCTGGTCGATTATCCCCCTCCCAACATCACCGTAAACGTGAGGTTCGTATCGATACGACGGACCTTGACGCTGACTTGTTGCCCGGGGGTGGTTCGTTCGATCAAGTAGTTCTTCAAATGCGCCGCATCCTGAATGTCGGTGTCATCCACGGCGATAATAATGTCGTGCTTCTGAATACCGGCGGACTTGGCCGGTTCCATCACGTCCTTGACGGCCATCCGCCACCGGGTGCCGTCCTTCACCGCGACCATGTGAATGCCCATCTTTGAGAAGGTCAACGGTTTGCCGTCCAGCGCGGCGGTCACGATTCGTTCCGCCAGCAGGGCCGGAATCGCAAAGGCCATACGGCTGCAGTGGGCGGTGGAATCGTCGCGCTCCGTTTGAATGATGGCGTGCATGATACCGACCACCTCGCCCTTGGCATTGAAGAGGCCGCCGCCGGAGTTGCCGCTGCAGGCGGCCACGTCGGCTTGAATAAGTCTCGTATCCACGGTTTGGAGGAACGTGTTCGTATTGCCGAGGTGTCCGAAGGACATGGTCGGGCCCCAGCCCATGGGATACCCCACGGTGAAGACGTCCTGGCCCGGCTGCACGTCGCCGGGGGCAAACGGGACCGTGGCGCGCAACTTCGCGCGATGCGCTTCGGCGACGCGATAGACGACGACGTCCATGAACGCGCTATCGCCGACGAGGTCGGCCGGAATCTCATGGAGGTCGGTCGTCAGAATGTGGATCTGTTTCTGAATGACGGTGCCGGTGGTGACATCCTGTTTTTCGGCCGCGTGGCGGGCGGTGACAATGTAGCCGTC
>VOPR01000008.1 GCA_009594995.1 Nitrospira sp.
GATCCTTGATACCAATGTCCGTGCGCGTGATCCGGCTGCAGATGGTGACTATGTAAATGAACGTGCGGCCGCCCATCGTGTTCATGCGTATGGAGGTGCCATTGCTCGCGGTAGATCCGGCGAGCCAACGAGAGGCCGAGGACCACCAGCATCACTCCGACGGCAAACTCGAACAGCGTGGCCAGCCGGTCTGGAATCGTGAGGTTCAACGCCAACAGCAGGGTCCCCACGCACAACAACATCAGCGTGTGCCCGAGTCCCCAAAAAAACCCGATGGCCGTGGACGCCTGCACCGTCGGACGCTCTGCCAATACCGTGGAGAGCGCGGCAAGATGATCCGCGTCCAGGGCATGACGCAGCCCCAGCACGAATCCAAGACTCAGGATAGTCAGGGTATGAGGATCGAACATCCGCTGCTCCGAGAGAGGTGCGTCGACTGCCCCAGTGATAGGAACAGCATGAACTGACGGTCAGCCCCCTCGCGCATGCATTTCCAGGTGGGGATCTTCGCGTAGACGGTTGATTTCGATGAGTCGTTGTTCCCGGAGGCCGAGCGCTTCGAGCGCCTTGCGCTCTTCGGCACCCCGATCCGCCCGCCCTTCCCAGGCAGCGGTGATCAACGATTTGATCTCGTCGCGGGAGCGGCCCTGGCGCAACGGCGCCCGCAGGTCGAGGCCGTCCTTCGCATACAGACAGAGATACCACATGCCGTCCGCCGTGAGGCGGCTCCGATCGCAGGAGCGACAAAAGGGCGTGGTGGTGGACGGAATGATGCCGAAGCTGGTGCCGTCCGGTAACCGGAACCGCTCCGCCGGCGCAACACTGTTCTCGACGATGGGTGTGACTTCGCCATAGTGTCGGCCGATGTGCTCCAGCATCTCCGCCCGCGAAAGTACCTGATTCATGGACCAATCCGTGGCCCCTCCCACATCCATGTACTCAATGAACCGGACCTCGCCGCCGACTGTTTTTCCGTACTCGATCAGATCGATCAGTTCGTCGTCGTTGTACCCTTTGATGATGACCGTGTCGAATTTCAGCGAAGGAAACCCGGCCTGCACCACCGCCTTGATACCGTCGAACACCTGATGATGAAGATCACGCTTGGTCAACGTGCGGAACCGGTCGGCCCGCAGGGTATCCAGACTGATCGTGACGCGATTCAACCCGGCAAACGACAGGTCGGCAGCCTGGTCCGCCATGAGCACACCGTTGCTGGTGAGGGCGATCTCCGTAATCCGGCGATTCTCGGACAGCTGCCGGACAAACCGCGGCAGGTCCCGACGCAACAGCGGCTCCCCGCCCGTAAGCCGGACCTTGTCCACCCCCAACTCCGTGAAAATCGCCGTGAGTTCGGCCATCTCTTCAAAGGTCAGGATGGTATCGCGCGGCAACCAGGCATAGTCGTCTTCGGGCATACAATACTTGCACCGAAGGTTGCAGCGGTCGGTCACAGACAGGCGCAGACTGCGGAGCGGGCGCCCTAAACGGTCGAAAATTGTGGGAGCGGGTGTATCGAGCGTGCGGTGGTCCATGGTGACTCGAAGGCGCGGGCCTCTCCCCCCTGACTGCTCGCCCCTGACAGGGGCTATGGGTGCTCCTCGACCCACACCTCTCCTTCGGGGGTGTGCTCGAGTTTCCAAATCGGCGTAATTTGCTTCAGTTCGTCGATCGCCCACTGACAGGCACGGAAGGCCTCGGCGCGATGCTCAGCCGCGGCAATGATCAGCACAATATTCTCTCCGATGGTGATCTCACCGTACCGGTGCAGGACCAGCACTTCGATCACGCCGAAATCTTTGATGGCACGCTCACGAATCTCGCGGAGTTTCTTCTGCGCCATGCCCTCGTAATGCTCGAAGGTGATGCCATCCACATCCTTCCCCTTCGAGCGATCACGGGCCGTGCCCAGAAACATGGCAATGCCGCCGATCCGTTTGGAGCGTCGGCGTACCCGCTTGAGTTCCTCGTCGATCGAAAAGTCTTCCCGTTGGACGCGAACCAGCATCGCGTCATCGTCGGTCGCGGGCTGATCGGCTTTGGTGACCTGTTCGAGACTCATCCTGTGCTCCTATCGATTACCACCCGCGAAGGGTGGCAACAGCGCAATTTCGTCCCCATCTTTCACTTCAAGATCCTCGTGTGCGATCTCTTGATTGACCGACACCAGCACCTTTTTCTTCTGCAACAACTCGCCGATCTTCGGATAGGCCGCATCGATCACCGACACCAGGTCTTTCACCCGTTTCCCGTCGTGGAGCGACAGAGACAGCGTCCCCTGGTTACCGGCCAGCATCTTGGTCATGCCGAAAAGTTGTATCGTGACCATCTCAGCCGACCTTCCTGGTATAGAGGCCGGACTTCCCGCCGGATTTCGTCAACAGGCAGATGTCGCCGAAGCTCATGCCCCGGTCCACCGCCTTGCACATATCGTAGATCGTCAACGCGGCCACCGAAGCGGCGGTCATGGCTTCCATTTCCACGCCGGTCGGACCCGTGGTCTTGGCCGTGGCGGTGATCGTGATCGCGCAACGCCCTTCCTGGTCGGGTTCAGCTGTTTCGGTGAAAGAAATATCGACGCTGGTCAAAAGGATGGGATGGCACATGGGGATCAAATCCGGGGTCTTCTTCGCCCCCATCACCCCGGCGACCTGGGCAACGGCCAGCACATCCCCCTTGGCAATCTTCCCCTGCCGGATCTTTTCGAGGGTCTCGGGCTGAAGGAATACCGTGGCTTGCGCCGTCGCGAGACGCTCGGTGGAGGCCTTCGCCCCGACATCGACCATCCGTGCCCGCCCCGACTCGTTGAAATGCGTAAACTCGGCCATTCTCTACGCCAAATCAGCTGGTTGCCGCGTGTGAACCGCCGAATTATAGGAGCCGGTGAAAATGGGAGTCAAGAAGGGAAGCGGGCGTAGCCGGGCGACAGAATGTTGGAGTTTCCTCCAATTTCGCACTGAACATCCGCCTGCGCTGTCTCGTTTGCCTACGTTGTGCCCTCACACCATTTCACTTTGCAACGAGGCTTGCGCGCAAGTTGGCCTGCCGGAAATGATTCGGCAGCAGCATGATGCAGTTCGGGTTGAACCCTTGCGCCTTCAACGTGTCGATACTCCCCAGCACCGTCCCGCCTTTGGCCAGATCAATCACGGTGATGGACCCGTCGCTCATGCCTTCCAGGTTGAGCAGGCTGTTTTGGACAAAGAGGTAGCGTTCATCGGGCGACAGCACGCTATGGTGCGCGCCCTGGGCCGCGGGGATGGCCTGGAGAAACCGCGGGTGACTGGGGTCGGAATTGTCGTACAGGTTCACAAATCCCGGCTTCGCCGTCGTGACGAACAATCGATCTCCCTTCGCATTGTAAAGCATCTCCAACGGCATGCCCTGTTGCCGGGGCCCGTAGTCGTCCACCTGCTGAAACGAAAACGACTGGC
>VOPR01000035.1 GCA_009594995.1 Nitrospira sp.
CCGATTTGAAACGACTTGCCTACGTTGATTTATTCGCTGCGACGGCTGAGCTAGAGAGTGGCCAACTGGCAGTAAACTATTCAAACGACGGCATTCACCTGACCACCGCAGGCTATCGGCTCTTTGCTGAGCGAGTCGCCCTGATTTTACAACCGCTCTTGGAACAGGGCCGCCGATGACGAGATCTACGCTCCAGGCCGTCACTGATCGAGACTTTGCCCGAGTGGTTGAAGCCAGCTCCGTACCGGTGCTGGTCGAGTTCTGGAAACCTGCGTGTGGTCATTGCCGAGCGTTGATGAAAGAATTGGAGCAATTACAGGAAGAATTGGATGAGCGGGTAGCTATCTTGACGATGAACGTTGAGGAACAGTTTCAGATTGCCGCCGAGTTGGAAGTTGCGTCGCTCCCAGCGCTGGCGCTCTACAAGAACGGTGAGTTGGTGACCTTCATCGGAGGGCTTGGGAAGAAGGAGGCCATACGGACGAAGATTAAAACCGCTTTGTCCGGCTGATTCCACTGTTCATCGGGCTTCTTACAACACCCGCCAGGTGCGGCCGTCGTTTTGGATCAGGCGATCGGCTTCAACAGGCCCCCAGCTACCGGCTTGGTATTCAGGGAGCCAGCGCTGGCCGGACTTTTCCCACGCTTCGAGGATCTGGGTGATCCAGGCCCAGGACGCTTCCACTGCGTCACGGCGCATGAAGCGGGATGCATCGCCTGCCATCACGTCGAGTAGAAGGCGTTCGTAGGCCTCTGGGGATGGCCGGCCGAAGACCTCTCCATACTTAAAGTTCATCTCTACCGGATGGGTTTGGGCGCGTGTGCCGGGCACGCGAGAGACGATACGAAGCGACAAGCCTTCCTCCGGTTGAATCTTCAAGGCCAGGACGTTTGGGGCTTGAGGGTTTTGTTGGTTGGCATTGAAGAGGATCTGCGGGATCTCTTTGAATTGGACGGCAACCTCGCTGGCCCGTAAGGGTAACGCTTTCCCCGTACGCAGATAGAAGGGGACTCCCGACCAGCGCCAGTTCTCGACGAAACATTTTACGGCCACATAGGTTTCGGTGGTGGAGTCTGGTTTCACGCCTTTCTCACGGCGATAGCCCGGCACCTGTGTGCCATGGACTTTTCCCTCGGTGTATTGCGCTCGCACGGTACACGTATCGACATCTTTGGCCGTGATGGGTCGCAGGCAGCGGAGAACTTCCATTTTGGCGTTTCGCACGACGTTCGGGTCCAGCGAGTAGGGCGGCTCCATCGCTACCAGGCACAGAAGCTGGAGGAGATGATTCTGAATCATGTCTCGCAGTGCGCCCGCCTCTTCGTAGTAGGTGGCTCTCGTCCCAACCCCTTCGGCTTCGCTGACGGTGATCTGGACGTGGTCGACGTACTTGTGGTTCCAGATCGGCTCAAAGATGCTGTTGGCAAAACGGACGACCATGAGATTCTGAACGGTCTCTTTGCCCAGATAATGATCGATCCGGAAAATCTGCGATTCGTCAAAGACCCGGCCGGTGACTTCGTTGATGGTTTTCGCGGAGGCCAGGTCACGCCCGACCGGTTTTTCGACGATGATGCGGGTATAGGGGGAGTGAGCACCGGGAGAGCCTGACAGGCCAGCATGCGACAAGCCTTCGCAGACGGAGGTGAACGAACTAGGCGGAATGCTGAGATAGAAAATGCGGTTTCCCGGTAGTTGGAACTTCTGCTCCAGTTCCTCGATGCGAGCCTTGAGTTGCGCATACGTCTGCGCGTCGTCGTTCCCTCCCGCCATGTAAAACAGATGTTCGGAAAAGGCCTTCCATTTTTCCTCGAGTAATTCCTGGCGAGAATGTTTGATGACCCCTTCACGAACGGTGGCTCGAAACTCTTCATCGGTCATTGGGGTGCGCCCAAGACCGATGACGACATAATTCGACGGCATCAGGGTATCAAGAAGGAGATTGTAGACGGCCGGAATCAGGCGACGGCGAGCCAAATCACCAGAACCTCCAAAAATGACCAGCGCGCAGGGTTCAACGGGAGGGAGCGGCTCCCGGACAGGGTTGACATCGATGCGTTGCGTATTCGTGGGTGTCATGGATGATTCCTCAGACAAAGCGGCTTATGATTTGCGGACGGCGTGACCGCCGAAGGCATTGCGCAAGGCCGCCAGCATTTTTTCGGCAAACGACTGCTCCTGTCGTGATCGAAATCGTGTGAAAAGCGCTGTGGTGAGGGTAGGGACCGGAACGTCTTTTTCGATGGCGTCGGCGATCATCCAGCGGCCCTCTCCGGAATCCTGGACGTACCCTTTCAGCTGATCTAGTTTCGGATCCTGTTTGAGCGCGCTGGCTGCCAACTCCAAGAGCCATGATCGGACGACGCTGCCCTGCATCCACAGATCCGCGATGCGGGCTAGGTTCAGCTTGTACTCACTCTTCGACATCAACTCGAATCCTTCGGCATAGCCCTGCATCATGCTGTATTCGATCCCATTGTGGACCATCTTCACGTAATGTCCAGCGCCGACTGCGCCGACATGCGCCCATCCATTCTCAGGGGCCAAGGTTTTGAACACCGGGGCGAGTTGTTGGACAACGGCTTCTTCGCCGCCCACCATGAGGCAGTACCCGACCGTAAGTCCCCAAATGCCTCCGCTGGTTCCGGCGTCCACGTAGTGAATCCCTTTGGTCTTCAGCTCTGTGGCGCGCCGCACGTCGTCGTGGAATCGCGTGTTTCCCCCATCCACGATGGTGTCGCCAGGCTGTAACAATGCGGCAACGGCTTTGATGGTTTCTTCGGTCGGGGCTCCGGAGGGAACCATAACCCAGACGGCTTTGGGCGCGCTCAGCTTACCGACGAGATCGGCAAGGGATGAGGATCCGATGCAGCCCAGGCCTTCGGCCTGCTTGATCAGGTCGTTTGAGCGATCATAAACTACTATCCGATGTTGGTCGCGTCGAAGCCGCGTGACCATGTTCATGCCCATCTTGCCTAATCCGATAAATCCCAGTTCCATAAAAAGGCTCCTTGGTATGAAGGTCGGTGATGAAGAACTGTGCCGGCCGATGGAGTGGCATAGCCAGAGGCGCAGGCTACTTCCATCGCCGGCAAGTCATGTTGTCATGCAGAGGTACTGGTCCTGTACCCTCCGTGGTCAATCGATACGAGCCGGATTCGGGACATCCTTAAAGAGGAGATCGGCAAATTGCCGGCCGAAGTTGAGCCGGTCGGCGAGAGTCGCGGAGGTCAGGAACTGTCCGGCTAGGTCGGCGAGGGTGGGCTCGCGGGAAAACATGAACCGATGGACATCCACCGGTGCGACCAGCCAAAACCCTCTCAGCCGAAAGAAGGCGGAAATGCAATCTTCGTAAAACAGTGTCAATAGGTAGTAGGC
>VOPR01000027.1 GCA_009594995.1 Nitrospira sp.
TTGGGTGCGGGCTTCGGCTTTGCGATGCAGCGTGGGCGAATGCACGAAGCGGTCGGGATGCCACACCTGCATATGCTCATGCCACGCACGTTTGATCTCCGCCTCCGTCGCGTCGGAAGGAAGTTCCAGGATGGCGTAATAGTTGGCGGTGCGGTCGTGTTGCATAGTCAGTCTCGTATGATTTGAAGAAGTGTAGCGGAGTACGACGGGAAACAGCTAGGTTGAAATGACTGTCGCGACGCAGGGAGTCTCGCATACCCGGCGTGCCATTGTGCATAGGTTCAATGCGGTGTATCGTAGGTCGCAGGCGGCTATTCTCTTATCCTATCCCAGCGGAGGCGATGCGCATGATTTTGGTCACTGGAGGCGCGGGGTATATCGGTTCGCATACCTGCGTGGAGTTGCTCAATGCCGGTTCTGATGTCACGGTCTTCGATAATTTTTCCAACAGCCACCCTGAGGCAGTGACGCGTGTGCAGCGTATCACGGGAAAATCCCTTCGTCTGATCCGTGGTGACATTCGAGATCGTGCAGCTCTGGTCACGGCGATCCGCGAGAGTGGGGCGACGGCGGTGATCCATTTTGCCGGTTTGAAGGCAGTGGGGGAATCGGTTGAGAAGCCGCTGTCCTATTACGACAATAACGTAGTGGGCTCCTTGCGGCTCCTGGAAGCGATGGGCGAGTGCGGCGTCAAAACGCTGGTATTCAGTTCTTCCGCCACTGTGTATGGAGATCCGCAACGACTGCCGTTGACTGAAGATCATCCCCTCTCCGCGACTAATCCCTATGGACGAACGAAGCTGATGGTCGAAGAGATCTTGCGTGATCTGCAGCGCAGCGACGCCTCCTGGCGGATCGGGATTCTGCGCTATTTTAATCCGGTCGGCGCGCATGCCAGCGGGCTCATCGGCGAAGATCCCCAGGGCATGCCGAACAATCTGCTGCCGTTTGTGGCGCAGGTGGCCGTCGGTCGGCGTGAGCACCTCAATGTGTGGGGCAACGACTATTCCACTCCGGACGGAACGGGGGTGCGTGATTTCATTCATGTGGTGGACCTGGCGTTAGGTCATCTCAAGGCATTGGAAGCGCTCAATCAGTTGGAACGCCCGGGGGAATGTTTGACCGTGAATCTCGGCACCGGGAACGGGTATAGCGTGCTGGAAATCGTGCGGGCCTTTGAGAAAGCCAGCGGGAAGGCGGTCCCCTATAAGGTTGCCCCCCGACGCCCCGGTGACGTAGCTTCCTGTTATGCCGATCCCAGTCACGCACTGAAAGCGCTGGGCTGGCGCGCCACACGCGGGTTGAGCGAAATGTGTGCCGATGCCTGGCGTTGGCAGAACCAGAATCCGAAGGGGTACTCCGGCTGAGTCAGCAGAATGCCTTCCTGTCGGTCGTAAGGGTTCCTCGCAAGCACTCGTTGATGCGTCTTCGAGGAGGGAGATGTGATCGTTCTCACCAGACCGCGCGTATCGCATCGTCCGCTCATCACCATTCCCAGATTCTCGTCATGCGTCATCGCTGCCGGAATCGTTTTCTGGTCGACGGTAGTTCTGCCTACCGCGCAGGCGAACCATCAAGGTCATGCGCCTCATGCCGACTCCGAAGGCCATGCGACAACCGGTCCCGGGCACTCCATTCCGGGTCTGCCCTTTCAGGTCTTTCTTGGAAGGGGCAAGGCCGATGTAGCGAGCGCCGGGCTTGATCCTACCGACCTCGATGCGGCCGTTCAGACCGTGATTGATACCTGTGCGCTCTTGCTGCAGCATCGGTCCGACTATCCACGCTTTGATGAAAGTATTCGGAAGAATGCGCTGCAGCAAGTGGTCATTGAGCCCACTGTCGTCAATGACGAGGGCAAAGCCTTTCCCTTTCTGGTGGCCCGCACAAAAGAGCCGGGTCGGGTCATCCTCCTTATCAGCGCCTCGTTGCTGAAAGACAAGGGCTATCTGGGGCATCCCGACACCCTGGCTCCGGTGTTAGCCAGAGAGTTTCAATGGGTCGTCAGCAAGGCGGATACGGCGCCAAAACCGAAAACGGTGTCGCTGGAACGAGATCTTCAGCGGGCCCCGATCCGCACCAATCAGGAGATCAAAACCCTCTCTGCGGAAGAGCGTACACACACTCTTCAGCAACTCTTCGACAGTTACCTGCGAACTGTCGACGACCAGAAAAGCCTCGAAGGCCAGGCCTATTATGAAGTCGGCAGTAGCGTGCCGGTTTCGCCGACCCAGTCGGATTCGACCACCAAGCTCTATGAGATTCGTGTGCGTGAAGCTCTGCAGAAGATCGTGCGGGAGCCCTATTTCCAGGAGCATACGCAGAAGGCCGTCAAGAGCCTGCTCAACGGAACCGTGTGGAATGTCGCCTTTGTCAAAATCGACCAGCGGGATTGGGCCACTCGCACGAGAGTGCTGCCTGAGGACAAGGCGGTTCTGGTGGGAGAACGTCGCCAGCGCATCCAGCCGGCAGCCATTCTGGTGAATGTCTACCGAACCGCTGCGCCGGATGACCCATTTTATCGGGACACACAAGGCTTGCCGATGGGCGCATTGTCAGCGGATCAGCTCGCGCGGGTCATCGCGTTGGAGATTCAGCACAACATTCAGGAGAAATCGATGAGCGGTCACACGGCACAAGATGCGCTCACGTCCCCCAAGTAGGGGGACATGGGGCTGGAGGCAGGCGTTGCCTATGGCACGATGGCCTGAACGTGGCCGTCCTGTCGGTATCGCACAGGCTCAATTTTGAATGGCTGCCGATCCGCCGGTGTGGTCGAGGGTGCGGCCGTCATGGCGGACGGCTGATTTGGTTGCATGCGGATTGTTTTGAGAAGACTCTGAAACAGCGAGTCGTCGGCAGCGCTGTATTGCAGCTTCGACAGATGGATGTTGGCGTAGACGTTCTGCGCTGCAATGCAGGCATAGATGCTCTTCTGATCGAGTTGGAGACCCCGGAAGCGGTGCAGGGTGTACTCAAGGGTGTACATGTCCCGTGCGGTGGTAAGGGCGATGTCCTGTCCGCGGCGAACCGCCGGACCTTTTTGCAATCGTCGAAGTTGCTCGACGCAGCCTGTGGCAGACGCCAGACCAGGCAGCTCCTCAATGGCGATCGATACATTCATGCCTGTCGCGGGATGGGAGGCCAACAGGTATCGATGGCCATCGTCCTTAATCTGATCCCTGTCTATCGTGAAGCCGGCCAAATCGATCGCCAGTCCTACGGCA
>VOPR01000069.1 GCA_009594995.1 Nitrospira sp.
CTCAAACCACGCGCGGCCGGCGTTCTGCGTGACCTGGCGGCCTGGCGTGAAGGGGAGGCCCGGCGTCGCAACGTCCCGCGGGGACGAGTGATGCGTGACGAGGTGCTGGTGCAGCTGGCGCGTCAAACGCCGCGCACGCTGGATCAATTGCGCGGCATGCGGGGGATGTATTCGTCGGAAGTCGAACGGAACGGACAGGCGCTTCTCGCCACCATGCAGCAGGCGTTGGCGCGACCGGAATCGGAATGGCCCGAGGTCCCGCGCGATCGCAAACCCGATCCGGAATCCACCGGGGTGCTGGAGCTGCTGCAGGCGGTGCTGAAGTCCCGTGCCTCCGTGGAGAACATCGCCCCGACGTTGATCGCCACCACGGGTGACTTGCAGGCTCTGGTCGAACGCGCGTCACCAGTGGAAGAAATGGACATTCCCGTGTTACGGGGCTGGCGACGGCAACTGGTCGGGGAAACGCTCCTCAGCGTCCTATCCGGCGACCTGAAGGTGTGGATCGACCCGCAACTCGGCAAGCTCCGCTTCGGCCATCTCGATCACGCGTAACCTCCGCCGTCTACCGCGTCCCGCCTCGCGTGGCTTGAACACGGCTCTGAGTCCGACGCTCTTTCCACAACCCCAGCAACAACGTCAGCAGCGCCAGGCCGATTTCGTCGGCCAGCGGGATCACGTCCGGCACAATGATGTCCGCCAGGGTGAGGAGGGCGAACATCACGAAGAGAGACGGAAAGCGAAGGTTGAGCCGCTGCAGAATCCTCCCGAGCAGCGACACGCGATCAACGGAACTGAATGCGAACATAGGTCCGGTCCTCCGTCATGCCCGCCGACCTCTCTGCAATAACGTCTGCAGAAGCGCCCGGCTCCCACTTTCCTTGGAAGCTCACAGCATTTGAGTGATCGTGTCCGCCGGGCGCGCCAGCATGGCCTTGTCGCCCTTTTCGACGAGCGGACGCTGGATCAAATCCGGGTGCAGAACCATCAGGTCGAGCACATGGTCCTCGCTCAGCGCCGGATCGGACAGCTTCAGCGACTTGTAGAGATCTTCCTTCGTCCGTAAGACCTCACGCGCCGTCAGTCCGGCTTTCTTCAGCAGGGCCTTGAGCCGGCTCTTCGTGAAGGGTTGCTCATAATAATTGATCGCCTTGAACGGTTGCCCGCTTTCGCGCACAATCCGAACGGCCTCGCGACACGTTGAACAAGTGGGCTTCTGATAAATCGTGATCTCCGCCATACCTTCAGCCTCTCTCCTTCTTATGAGGTTCCCTTGACGCAAATTTTTGACCTGTGTTACATGGACACACGAGACTTCACCCCAGAGCGATACTGTTGACCTATGCCAATTTTCGGAACCGACACCAGCGACCAGGCCGGCAAATTTTCCTGCGCGTCAGCGGCGCAACGCACCCTGAAAGATCTGCGCACCAAACGCAAGGGGCAACCCGTGTTTGTCGTCGGACACCGTTTGGAACGGAAAGGCAAGGAAGCCACCTTTGAAGTCTTTAATGACCGCCTGGCCATCATTCGCTTCGATGATGACGCGAAACTAGGTTACGACCCGCTTGAACTGCTGCTGCCGACCGAAATCGACGAGCAGGGGGTGGCGTATTTCGAAATCCGCACCTGCCGGCAGTGCGAGCAATTCTTTCCGCTCACGGCCGACGAATGCGACGCCGACGAAGAACCGACCGCCTGTCCCGACTGCGCATCGTAACTGCCAACTCCCAGGATGCGCAAAAAGTCCGTCCAGCAAGGCCGCAGCGAGTGAAGCCTCGAATCGTACCCGTGCGGTACGGTGAGGCGCTGAACGATGCGAGAACGCCGCTGGCGGATTTTTTCCGCATCCTAACTAGTCTGCCAACGGCGCAATTTCCACCGCCTTCTTAATCAAGCAATCCCCGGCATATCCCTGCAGCGCCATCGGCAGCATACTGGCATCGAGCACCCGTGCCGAGGTGACTTTGAATCCGTCTCCTATCTTCATCCCTTCAAGCTTAAGGGCATGACAGACTTCCAGCGTGCGCCAGACGGGATTCCCGAGGATCAATTCTCCCGGCAGGAGTTTCAAGTCGGAGACGGCGCCGTCAAGCAGCGCCTTGGCCGACACGCGCGACCTGTCTTTCGGCACATCGCTGACGACGGCAAACACGACCGTGTCGTCATCGGCCCAGACCGGGACGAACAGACTCAGTGTCACCCATGTCACGATTCCCCACACCCGCAAGCGGAACCAGCTCATGCCTCACCTCGTGGTTGCGTACGGAGACTGATTAGAAGGGATCCGGCGATCCGCGGACGGGGCTTCTGCGGGCGCGACCGGGATGGATCCGGCGCCGGGCCCGCCATGACTCAAGGTACTGCGCCCGATGCGTGGTTCAACGGAAGAGGCTGCCGGTCGCTCATCGCGCCCGAGCGTGAACAAGGCCACACCCAACACCAGAAGCCCGAGCAGCACAAGGATCCGTGTCACACCGCTCACTCAATGCCTCATAGAGAGTCACACGTCGTTCGAGTCAGTATGCCAAGCGGGCCGCACCAATTCAAGGTGAGAGCTGAGTCGGCACCGTGGATCATGGTAAGCTCAGCCAGGCACGTGTGTGGACAGTGGCGTCGAAGCAGCGGCACGCGGGAGGGCATCCCCGGGCGCCGGATGCATACGTGGTGGGTCATCATTCGTGTTGTTGAAGAGAGGAGAGGGAAACTATGCCGCACGACTTCATGCCGGGGCTTGCCGGTGTTCCTGCTGCAAAATCAGCGATCAGCGATGTGGATGGAACGCGAGGAGTACTTGAATATCGCGGCATCCGCGTTGAGGAACTCTGCCAGCACTCGTCGTTTCTCGAAACGAGTTATCTGCTGTTGTTCGGTCGACTGCCGACCGCACCGGAGCTCGCGCAGTGGGTGGATGACGTCACGCACCACCGACGTATCAAATTTCGCATCGTCGATCTGTTGAAGGTGATGCCCGAGCATGGGCA
>VOPR01000091.1 GCA_009594995.1 Nitrospira sp.
GAGTTGGAGAGTACGCTCCAGCGAGCCGTCGTCATGTGCGGGTCCGCGACGATTCAGGCGCAGGATATCGAGTGTGCGGGGGAGGCGCCCAAGAGCCCCTGTCTGGATGGCTCGCTTCGCGCGGCCAAAACCTCCGCGACCATGGATGTCGAACGGGCCTATCTCGTGAAGACCCTGGTGACATTCCGGGGAAATGTGACGCATGCGGCCAAAGCGGCAGGCAAGGAGCGGCGCAGTTTTCAACGACTCCTTCGAAAATACGGGATCGATCGAGAAGCGTTTCAGAACGATCCGGCCGATCCCTCGCGCGATTGTCCGTCGCCCTTTCAGACACCGTTCGACGGCCGCGCCTAAGTTCCTCACCACCGCGGTAGTTTTGCCGCACCGGCCATCGCCCTGATTTTCAAGGCCGTTTCAAACTTTGTATCACCGTGCTGCTGCGGCAGGAATGCCGCGCCCTCCGATTACACCTGTTCGATTCCCTTTAAAACGCAGGAAACGGGATTCTCCCTAATGGCATTGCTCTTGCTCACTCCCGCAGGAGTGCCGTGATGGAGCGGGGCTCCGGGGATCAGGCCTGATGGAAGAGCACGATGCAGAGTTCAGGCGCAGCATTCTCGACTACCTGGTTCATCATCCTGGCGCGAAAGACACTCAGGAAGGGGTGCTGAATTGGTGGATCACCGCACCGTGCCTGGATGAAGGTGCTGAACGTCTCGCGATCGAGGCGTTGGACAAGCTGGTTGCGCAAGGTTGGGTCCTGAAACGCGACACGTCGAATCAGCCGATCTATAGCCTGAATCATGCGCACCTGAAGGAGATACGAACATTTCTGACACAGGACGGAAACGAGACGCGAACGTCCTAAGCCGAGGAGGATGAGTATGCCAGTGCAACCAACCTATCCGGGTGTGTACATCGAGGAGCTGCCGAGCGGGGTGCGCACGATCACCGGAGTCGCCACGTCGATCACGGGGTTTCTGGGAAAGGCCGTGCGCGGCCCGGCCGATCAACCGGTGACGATCACGAGTTTTTCGGATTACGAGCGGATCTTCGGCGGACTGCATCGCGATATGACCTTGAGCTACGCCGTGCGTGACTTTTTTCTGAACGGCGGTGGACAAGCCGTGATCGTGCGTCTCTATAAGGCCACCGCGGGGAGTGCCGCGAAAGCGACCTATGAAGTGCCGAACCTGACGTTGCAGGCTGCATCGGAAGGCGCGTGGGGCATGCAGGTTCGCGCGCGGGTCGAGAAGAAGTCCGTGACTGATCCCAATCTGATCGCCGTCGCCATCAGGCTCGGCGTGGCACCCGCCGATCTGTTCGACCTGATTGTGCGCGACGGGGGCACCGGTATCACGGAAACATTCCTGAATCTCACGACGAAGGAAAGCGCGCGTCGCGCGGACCGTGTGCTCCTGGCGGAATCGAATCTGGTCCGTGTTACGACGACGATGCCTTCGAATAGCTCGCCCACGGCCCATGCCGGGACGTCGGCGGATGCCGACGTCTGGACTTCCACCACGAAATCCACGCCCGCGAAGAATGCGGCTCCGGCAGACATTGCCGTCGAGAGCGCCGTGCTCGATGCGGCGGCCTACAAAGGAAGCCAAACCGGTAAAACCGGACTCTACCAGCTGGAAAAAATAGATCTCTTCAACCTGCTCTGTATCCTGCCCGACGCGCGCGGCGGGGATGTGCCGGATGACGTGTATCAGGAGGCGCTCAGCTACTGTGTCAAGCGGCGGGCCATGCTGATCGTCGATCCGAAGGCGGCCTGGGCGACGGTGGGCGCTGCACAGTCGGGGGCACCCGGGATGAACCTGAACGGCGATATGGCGCGCAACGCGGCGATCTACTTCCCGCGCATCAAGCAGGCCGATTCACAGCTTGGGGGACAAGTAGAGACCTTCGTGCCCTGTGGCGTGATTGCCGGTGTGATGGCGAGAACGGACAGCCAACGCGGAGTGTGGAAGGCGCCGGCGGGGCTCGACGCCTCGTTGAGCGGCGTCGCCGGGCTGCAGCTCGATATGACGGATGCGGAGAACGGACTCTTGAATCCGCTGGGTATCAATTGTCTCCGGACATTCCCGGTCCACGGTCGAGTGGTATGGGGTTCCCGGACCATGCGGGGCGCCGATGCGGCGGCGGATGAATACAAGTATGTGCCGGTTCGTCGGCTGGCCCTGTTCCTCGAAGAAAGTCTCTATCGCGGGACGCAGTGGGTGGTGTTCGAACCGAACGATGAGCCCCTCTGGGCGCAGATCAGGCTGAACCTGGGCGCCTTCATGCACAACCTGTTTCGGCAGGGTGCATTTCAAGGCACCGCACCGCGGGACGCCTACTTCGTGAAGTGCGACAAAGAGACCACGACCCAGAACGATATCAACCTCGGCATCGTCAACATCGTCGTCGGATTCGCCCCGCTCAAGCCTGCGGAGTTCGTCATCATCAAGCTCCAGCAGATGGCCGGCCAGATCGCGACCTAGCGGCTTGTGGAACAGCCGGGTGTCGGGGCCGGATGAGTGTATGGGTGGATAGGGAAACGATTTTATCACCACTCGCAGGATGCTCAAAAAGGCCGTCCGCCGCGGCCGCAGCGAGCGCAGGGGCGAGGCGTACTATTCCCGTACGTCGAGCCTCTGTGCGATGCGAGAACAAAGGCGGCGGATTTTTTCCAGCATCCTGCTAAGAGGAGGAAAACATGGCGCAGTTTACCGTGAACACGCATCGGTTCGATCCCTACAAGAATTTCAAGTTCCGGGTGAAATGGGACGGGCGTTACGTCGCGGGGGTCAGCAAGGTCGGTTCCTTAAAGCGCTCCACCGAAGTGGTCGAGCACCGCGAGGGCGGCGATCCCAGCACCAGCCGCAAGTCCCCCGGCCGCACCAAGTATGAAGCCATTACGCTGGAGCGGGGGGTGACCCACGATACCGCCTTCGAGCAATGGGCGAACAAGGTCTGGA
>VOPR01000097.1 GCA_009594995.1 Nitrospira sp.
GGGCCTGCTCTCGCAGGTCAAACGGTACGACTACGGCGACACCGCGCTCACACGATTTCATGTTACAGCGAAGGCAGCCCAACCGCGATGAAGATCGCCGTCTATCCCGGCACATTCGACCCCATCACGCACGGACACAGCGACATCATCAGGCGCGGATTCCGCATGTTCGAGAAGATGATCGTGGCGGTTGCGCCCAACCCGTCCAAACATCCGCTCTTCAGTGCGAAGGAACGACTGGAGATGGTTCGCCTCGTCACGAAGGATCTACCTAATCTGGAAATCACGACCTTCGAAGGACTCCTGGTGGATTTTGTGCGGAGCAGCGGCGCGCATGCTATTCTGCGAGGGCTGCGGGCGATTTCGGATTTCGAACACGAGTTTCAAATGGCACTCGTCAATCGCAAACTGGCGGAAACCGTCGAAACGGTCTTCCTGATGCCCAGTGAGGAATATTCCTATTTGTCTTCCACCATCATTAAGGATGTCGCCAGCCACGGCGGATCGCTCCAGGACTTTGTGCATCCCGAAGTGGCTCGGAGGCTCCAAGAACGAATTCGGAGTTTCAAAGGATGAAACTTGCAGCCCGTGTCGGACGAATTGTCCCCTCCCCGACCCTCAGTATTACCGCCACCGCCAAGTCGATGGCGGCACAAGGGATCGATGTCATCGATTTCGCGTCCGGAGAACCGGACTTCGATACCCCCGAACCGGTGAAGGCCGCGGCAGAAGCAGCCATTCGCGCGGGCTTCACGAAGTATACGCCGTCGTCGGGGATCGACGAATTGCGCGTGGCGATTGCGGATAAATTGAAGGAGGAGCAAGGCCTCCAGTACGACAAGTCCCAGATCCTCGTCTCCTGCGGCGCCAAACATTCACTCTACAACCTGGCGGAGGCCCTGCTTGAAGCGGGCGATGAACTGATTATCCCGGTTCCCTTCTGGGTCTCCTATCAGGACCAGACCCTGCTCAACGACGCCACGCCCGTCCTGCTCCAGACGCGGGAAGAAGACGGGTATACGATCAGCCAGGAAGCGCTGGAAGCCGTCATCACGCCACGAACCAAAGCCATCATCGTCAACAGTCCCTGTAACCCGACCGGCGCCACCTACGACCGGACAACCCTCGAAGGTATTGCGGCCGCAGCCCTGCGCCACGACCTGGTGATCATCTCGGACGAGATCTACGAGAAAGTGCTCTACGATGGCACCCAGCACATCAGCATCGCGACCTTAAGCCCGGAAGTGGCGGCTCGAACCGTCGTCATCAACGGAGTCTCGAAAGCCTACGCCATGACCGGCTGGCGCATCGGGTACGCTGCGGGACCAAAGCCGCTGCTGACGGCCATGGCCAATATTCAAAGCCAGAGCACCTCGAACCCCTGTTCGATTTCACAGAAAGCTGCGGTGGCCGCGCTTCGCCTCGGGAATCCCTTTACCAAAACCATGGTGACGGAATTTGACCGGCGCCGACGCGTCATGGTCGACCGTCTCAACAAGATGCCCGGCGTGACCTGCCGCATGCCCACGGGGGCGTTTTATGCGTTCCCGAATGTAAGCGGCCTGTTGGGCAAGCGCTGGAAGGATCAGCCCATCGGCTCCGCGGCGAACCTGGCGACCTATCTACTCAACGAGGCCCAGGTGGCGGTGGTGCCCGGCGAACCGTTTGGAAGCGACATTCACATTCGGCTGTCCTATGCGACCGCCATGGAAGCGATCGAGCGAGGACTGACCCGTATCGATGCGGCGCTTCGCCGGTTGTCCTAAGCTCAGAGGACCTGAATACCTCGTAGCACTTGATTTTGGCTCAATCAAAGCTACTACAAGATGGCGCCGCGGATCCCGGCAAATCGAGCATCAGGACAGCGCGCGACGCTAGCTGACCAGAGGAGGAATGACCCGTGCCCATATATGAATATCAATGTACGAGCTGTGCCCACCGCTTCGAGGTGAAGCAAAGCATCAAGGACGAGCCCATTAAGGAATGTGTGCGTTGCGGAAAAGAAGTGACGAAGCTGATCTCTTCCCCTGCCATCATGTTCAAAGGCAGCGGGTGGTATATCACCGACTATTCGGACAAGATGAAACCCGGCTCGGGAAGCGATACCTCCGAGAAACCGGCGGCGTCCAGCACGGATAAGACAAAGGCACCGGCTTCCTCTGAAGGCGGAGGCACGAGTTCTACGACAACGCCTGCTCCTGCCCCTGCGGCAGCTCCGAGCTCGACGACATCGACGAGTACAAGTACATCCACATCCGGCACGAGCTCACCAGGCTCAAGCTCCTCATCGTCCTCAAGCACCTAGCAGGTTCTTGACAGATGGTTGCCCCCCTGCGCGCTTCAGCACCGGCGGCAGTCAAGCATTCCCTGCACATCCTCCTCAGGCCGTTCAAACTCGCTGCCCAGTGGAGCCGCAGCGAAGCCTGCGGCGCGACGGCAGAGGAGCCCCAGGTCGCTGGACGCCGGCGAGACGGTACGCTGACAGCGTTCTAGCCCGACGCGTCCCCCTGCAGTACGTGGAGGCCCTGAACCAGGCGGGACCGCCGTTGACGGAATTTTTCAACGGTGTACCAGTCCCGGAAGCAGAAGGGACGGACACCACCGGCAACAGAAGCGACGGGTGTTTACCTCACCGGGGCAGGTTTTATTTTCTTGGTGCTGTGGGACCTGACCGAGGACTTCGCGGCGGGCTTGTGCGTCGGCTTGACGGACTTCTTCACGGCTGATTTTGCGACCGGCTTGACCGCACTGCTCTTCGTGGCTTTCACCGCGCGTTCTCTTGCGGCGGCGATCGTGTGCTCCAGGTTCGCGATCATCGCGGACTTTTCTTTATTCACCCGCGTCAAATCTTCCACCCGAATCTGCAGTTCCTCTTTCGCCTTGTTCGCGGCGTTGAGCTGATTCTGCAGCAGCGCCTTATCTGCGGCCGCCTGTTGGGC
>VOPR01000098.1 GCA_009594995.1 Nitrospira sp.
CCTGGCCATCGAGTTGCCACAGGAATTGCGCACGACGCTCGCCGCCATTGAGCAGGACATGAAGCGACAACTCGAACGAACGGTCGATCGCCACGTGAGGATCAGCTGGGTTCGGCCGGATTCGATGCACCTCACCCTCAGATTTCTCGGCGACACAGCCGACGAATCGATTGAGCCGCTTCGGGTAGCCATCGAAGAGTCCGTGTCAGCGCATCAGGCGATTCCTATTCCTCTCGAACGACTGGGTACGTTCCCGCGCCGGCAGGCACCACGGGTGCTGTGGGCGGGACCCTCAGTGAGTTGGGAGCAGGGCCTTGAGGCGCAACGGCTCACAAGCCTCCATCGTGCGGTGGAGGCTTGTTGCCGGGCAGCGAACTTCGCGCCGGAAGAGCGGCCATTCAGTCCGCATTTGACGCTCGCGCGGATCAAGGAAGGGGAGCGGCAGGTCGGACAGGCGCTGGCTCAGAACGGGTTGTTGGAGCGGCCGGTGGCGATCGGCATGTTGCCGGTCGAGGCAATCGTCCTCATGAAAAGTGAACTGCGTCCCACCGGCTCGGTCTATACGAAACTCTGGGAATGTTCACTGGCCCCTTTTGCGACGTAAGAACCGTAACGCCCTCCCAACTTTGCCGGAAGCGGCATCATGCTTGGGTCGCCCCGCCACTATTGCTAGGCCGGGCCGTCAGCAGGAACGGTCGAGTGCGTCGTTTCTGATTCATGAACAGTCTGGGCATGGAAGTTTTCCGACGCCCAAGGCCCGGAATGGTATGATGATCGGTGATAAACTACGAGCCCATACGCAACGCAATCTACTACCGGTCCGGCGGGAGTCCAGCAAGTCGCCTCAAGCATGTACAGCATGCAGATCTAGAAAGTTGATCTATTCAATATGCCTCCGTTCAAGCTCGAAGCTCCATTCAAACCCTGTGGTGATCAGGGGCAAGCCATTGAGAAGCTGTCATCCGGAATCCTGGCCGGGAAGCAGCATCAGGCGTTGCTCGGGGTCACCGGCTCCGGCAAGACCTTCACGATGGCCAATGTCGTTGAACGCGTCCAGAAGCCGACCCTCGTCCTCGTGCATAACAAAACTCTGGCCGGCCAGCTGTATCAGGAATTCAAGCAGTTCTTCCCTCACAATGCCGTCGAGTACTTCATCAGTTATTACGATTATTACCAACCCGAAGCCTACATCCCGCAGAGCGACACCTACATTGCCAAGGATGCCTCGATCAACGATGCGATCGATCAGATGCGTCACGCGGCGACGACATCCTTGCTGCAGCGCAACGATGTGCTGATCGTGTCCTCGGTCTCCTGCATCTACGGCCTTGGATCGCCGGAGGTGTACCACGACATGTTGGTCTATCTGGAAGAGGGGATGGAGACGCGGCGTGAAAAGATTCTAGCGAAGCTGGTCGACATTCAGTATGCGCGCAACGACGTGGATTTTCACCGCGGCACCTTTCGCGCACGCGGCGATGTCATCGAGATTTTTCCAGCCTCGTCGGAAG
Source organism: Nitrospira sp. (assembly GCA_009594995.1). Lineage (GTDB taxonomy): Bacteria > Nitrospirota > Nitrospiria > Nitrospirales > Nitrospiraceae > Nitrospira_A. The sequence goes on from VOPR01000098.1 coordinate 1,512, forward strand.
CGAAATCGGTGCGTATCGAATTGTTCGGCGATGTGGTGGACGCCATTCATGAGATCGATCCGTTGACCGGTAAATCGCTGGGCAAATTACCGAAGATTGCCATTTACCCGAATACTCACTATCTTATTGCGCCGGACCGGTATGAACGGGCGATCACGGGCATCGAAGAAGAATTGGACGCCCGCGTGGCGGCATTCAAGAAGAACGGTCAGTTGTTGGAAGCGCAACGGATCGAGCAGCGCACCAAGTTCGATCTCGAAATGATCCGTGCCATGGGGTATTGCCACGGAATCGAGAACTATTCGCGCCACTTGAGTGGTCGCGCGCCGGGCGATCCGCCCCCGACCCTGTTGGATTATTTTCCCAAAGACTTCCTGTTGATCATCGACGAATCGCACGCGTCGGTGCCGCAGGTCGGCGGCATGTACGAAGGCGACTTTTCGCGCAAACGGACGCTCGTGGATTATGGATTCCGGCTGCCGTCCGCGGTCGATAATCGTCCGCTGAAGTTTGCCGAGTTCGAGCGGATGCTGAAGCAAGTGATCTACGTCTCGGCGACGCCCGGTCCCTATGAGCTGGAGCATGCCAAGGGTGAGGTCATCGAGCAGATCATTCGCCCGACGGGACTGATGGATCCCCTCATCGATGTGCGATCGGCGAAGGGGCAGGTCGACAATCTGCTGGCCGAAGTGCGGACGGAGGCGGCGAAGGGACATCGGGTGCTGGTGACGACCCTCACCAAGCGAATGGCCGAAGACCTCACGGAGTATTATCACGACCTCGGCGTGAAGGTGCGCTATCTTCACTCCGACATTAAGACGCTGGAACGCGCGGAGATTATTCGCGATCTCCGGCGTGGGGTATTCGATGTGTTGGTCGGGATCAACCTGTTACGGGAAGGCCTCGACCTTCCTGAAGTCAGTCTGGTGGCGATCCTGGACGCGGATAAGGAGGGCTATCTCCGGTCGCATCGGTCGCTGATTCAGACGGCGGGCCGCGCCGCCAGAAATCTGGACGGGCGCGTGATTTTTTACGGTGATACGATCACCGATTCCATGCGGCGCGCTATGGACGAGACGGCGCGCCGGCGTCATATTCAGGAAGCCTATAATGAGGCCCACGGCATCACCCCTGAGAGCATCAAGAAGCAGATTCCTGTATTGGACTATGCAACGGGTGCCGGAAATGAGGGGCAGCTCGAACTGGCAGCGGAGTCGGCGGACGCCTACGGAGCCACGGGGGATACGGAACAGTTGATTCGCCGGCTTGAGGTGGAGATGAAAGCAGCAGCCAAGAAATTGGAGTTCGAGCGGGCGGCGGAGTTACGAAATCGGATTCGAACGTTGAGGTTGAA
>VOPR01000051.1 GCA_009594995.1 Nitrospira sp.
GGGATCGATAATCAGTTCGATGTCGCCGGGGTTCAGCGCCAGAGACTTCCAACTTGGCCTGATGACCACCTGCCCGATTCTGATCGGCTCCACCAGACGCGACCACTGGGCGTTCCAGTCGCGGTCCGCCAAATGGTTGATCGTGAGGGCACCGGCCGGGTCGGGATGCCCGAGCTGGGTCAACGCAAGCCTCAGGCCTTGCCACGTATCCGGTCCGCAACGGGCTGCGGGCCAGTAGAGATGGATGCCATCCTGTTCCTGCCAGGCCCCGGTCACATCCGGATCGTTCAAGACCCCCAGGAGTTCACCGGCATCGAGCAATGTCTGCACATCGACTTGAATCCAGTCGCCAGGACCCGGCGTGCCGGACACGTCAGCGGGATACTCATCTGTCTTCGAGGTTGACGCCATCTCAGACTCCCAGTATCGTCAGCGGTACGATGAAACCCGACACAGAGTTGACACTATCGCGAAGGTCGCCCACGCGGGAACACAGTCTCGTGCGCATGCTGCGCCGCGCGGCGCAGCTAGAGACGAATGCCCGCCGGTCCAGCGCAGGGTTTACGAGGTGGCGGCTCACCATCTTTGCCGTTGGACTCTTCGGCTCCATCATTCCACATAAACTGGGCTGGACCCAGCTCGGCAACGTCATACTCGCATTCAGCTGCATGCTGTTCCTCATTGTGGCCTGGTATCATAACAGGCTCGAAGATCGCTTGCACCGGCTCCGCCGCTGGCAGGGCATCAAGCAGGTGCACCTCGCGCGCATGCGTCTGGGCTGGGCCGACATTCCGTTTCGCCCGGTACCCGTGCCTGAACGACACGGGTACGCGACCGACCTCGACCTCGCCGGGCCCCATTCACTCCTGCACCTCATCAACAACACCGTCTCGTCGCAGGGCCAGGAACGGCTCGCTTCGTGGCTGTTCGATCAACCGCCCGAACCCGCGCAGTGGGCCGTCCGGCAGGCTCTCATCAGGGAATTGACGCCGCTTTCCCTGCTCAGGGACCGATTATCATTGGAAGCGCAGGCGGTTGAAGACGCCGATATCGACGGCCGGCGGCTCCTCGCAGTGCTGCAGAAGCGGGTCGACAGTCCCAGCTTCATGCCCATGCTACTGACCGAAACCTTCCTCGCCCTTGCCACGGCTGGGCTCATGCTGACGGATCTCGTGTACGGAATCGGCAACTATTGGATGTTGTCGTTCGGTCTCTATGCATTCCTGTTTCTCTCCGTTCGCAGCCGCTCGGAAGAAATCTTCGACCATGCCCAATCACTGCACCGGCAACTGGAGCGGCTCAGCGCAGTCCTGGGTTATCTGGAACGACGATCGTACCGTGCCGCTCCCCGGTTGGCGGAACTCTGTCGGCCGCTCCTGCAACAGGACACCAGCCCCTCCACCTCGCTGAAACAGGCCGCCTCCGTGATGAACCGGCTCAGCGTTCGGGCCCATCCGCTGGTGCATTACCTCATCAACGCCTTCGGGCCCTGGGACCTCTACCACACCTATCGCCTCCAGCACCTACAAGATAGGATTGCCGCCGTCGCGCCGCAATGGTTCGAGCTGCTGGCCGAATTGGACGCCGCCGCCTCTCTGGCGACGTTCGCCTACCTGCACCCGGACTACCCCTGGCCCTCGCTGCAGCAGCCGGATGACGCCGCCCATCTCAACGGTGCCGGACCGATCCTCGATGCGCAGGGACTGGCGCACCCGCTCATCCCCGCGAAGGCCCGCGTGGCCAATCACATTGTGTTTCAGGAACGCGGGCGCATGTTCCTGGTGACCGGCTCCAACATGTCCGGCAAGAGCACCTTTCTCCGCACCATCGGCATCAACACCTGCCTTGCGCAGGCCGGGGGCCCGGTCTGTGCCGCCTCGTTCCGTTGGTCGCTGGTGCGCATCGGCAGCTGTATTCGAGTGGACGATTCCCTCGACGGAGGCCTCTCCTTTTTTTATGCCGAGGTGAAACGACTCAAGAAAATTCTCGACAGCACCAGGGACATGAACGGACCGCCTGTGCTCTGGTTGATCGATGAAGTCTTCAAAGGCACCAACAACCGGGAGCGACTCATCGGAGGACGCGCCCTCATCGCGGCCCTCGCGGGAGGAAACGGGTTTGGCCTCGTCACCACCCACGACCTCGAACTGGCTGAGCTGGAGCGCCAACTCCCTACCGTCACCAACGTGCATTTTCAGGAAACCGTGGCGGAAGGCGCACTGCACTTCGATTATCGACTGAAACCGGGTCCCTGCCCCACCACCAATGCGCTGCGAATCATGGCACTCGAAGGGCTGCCGGTGGAAAGTCCACCCTCGACGACATCACGATAGCGCATTGCATCAGTTCAATAATTTCGGCAGACTGATCCTCGATTCCGGACACGAACGGCGGCACATAGACACAGGAGGCACCCATCGACCCCCAGCCCGACTCCTCATCGACCCGACTTCCCTTGCGCGGACTCCTGATCGCACAGTTCTGCGGCGCCTTCAACGACAACGCCTGGAAATTCATGGTCGCGCTCCTGGGTATCCGGGCAGCCACAGCCGCACTCGCGCCGGGCCAGGATCTGGAAACCGCATCTCAGACCCAGACGACCCTCGCCATGGTCGTGTTCACCCTGCCGCTGGTCCTGACGTCATTCGTGGCCGGATTCTTTGC
>VOPR01000037.1 GCA_009594995.1 Nitrospira sp.
CCCGCTCAGCCGGCTCCCGACATGAGATACAAAATGCCCATGCGCACGGCCACGCCGTTCGCCACCTGATCGAGAATCACGGACGAGAGACTGTCCGCCACGTCGGGCGCGATTTCCACCCCGCGATTGATGGGGCCCGGATGCATGACGATGGCGCCGGGCTCGGCCAGCTTTACGCGTTCGCTGGTCAATCCATAGTGTCGCGCATATTCCCGGATCGTCGGAAACAACGCGCGGCCCTGTCGCTCCAGTTGGAGCCGCAACATCATGATCACGTTGACGCCTCGCAGCGCTTCGTCCAAGTTGTGGTACACCTGCACTCCGAGCTGGCTGATCTGCAGAGGGATCATGGTCGGCGGTCCGACGACCCGCACCTCCGCTCCGAGTTTCGTGAGGGCAAAAATGTTCGAGCGGGCGACGCGGCTATGCGCCACATCGCCGACAATCGCGACGCGTAATCCGGCGAAGCCCATTCGCCGGCTGCGGATGGTGTACAGGTCGAGCAGAGCCTGTGTCGGATGTTCATGCCACCCGTCACCGGCATTGATGACCGAAGACTTGACGCCCCGCGCCAGGGTCTCTGCGGCGCCGGCTGAGGAGTGCCGCAGGACGATGATATCGGCCTGCATGGCTTCGATGTTGCGGGCCGTATCCAGGAGCGTTTCCCCCTTCACCACGCTGCTGGAAGAGGGGGAAAAATTGATGACATCGGCGCTGAGACGCTTGGCGGCCAATTCAAACGACGTTCTGGTTCTGGTGCTCGGCTCGAAGAAGAGGTTGACGACCGTCTTGCCTCGTAACGCCGGCACCTTTTTGATCTCCCGGCCGGAGACTTCCTTGAAGGAATCCGCGGTTTCCAGGATCAACGTGATGTCGTCCGCCGACAGGTCGGTCAGGCTGAGCAGGTCTTTCCGTTTGAGCCCCACGACAATGTCTCCGGTTACGCCCTGAGGATGACGACGCGATCCTCTTCCCCGTTTTCTTCGAGATGGACCTCAATGGCCTCTTCTCGTGACGTGGGAATATTTTTGCCGATGTAATTGGCTTTGATGGGCAGTTGCCGATGGCCGCGATCGACCAGTACCGCCAGCTGAATTTCCGCCGGTCGTCCCAGGTCGATCAGGCTATCCATGGCGGCGCGAATGGTGCGGCCGGTGAAGAGCACATCGTCCACGAGGACCACCTTGAGATCGGAAATTTTGAACGGCACCGAGGTCTTGCGGAGGATCGGCTGATCCTTGCGGAGCGACAGGTCGTCACGATAGAGCGTGATGTCCAATTCGCCGATCGGGATCTGGGTGCCCTCGATGTCGTGGATGCGCCGCACGAGACGATGCGCCAGGTGCACGCCCCCCGTCCGGATGCCCACCAAGGCCAGGTCCTTGATGCCCTTGTTGCGTTCCAGAATTTCATGCGCGATACGGGTCACGGCGCGGGCGATATCGCCGGCGTCCATCACCACACGCTCCTGCCGGTTGCCTGTTGTGGGTTCGGTTGTCATAGGTGGTTCAGTCGATGGGGGCATAAAAAAACCTTCCCACCGGTTTGGATGAGAAGGTGCGGGCTGTCGGACGGCTGGCTGCCGTGTCGTGTGGTCATGATCTCCTTACCCACCTCACAGGATGAGCGTTAAAGGCGAGCCGATCTTAACGAGTTGCCCCTACCGTGTCAAGAATTCTGTGCCCCGAGTGGCCTGTGTTGCACGACGACGCCTTCATTGACTCCCTGCATGCCATTTGTTAGCTTCGTGCCGTTGAGAGGCGGTCCGCCTCTCTCGACTATCATCCAGTCACCCGGAATTTATCAGCTCCCATCCTGAAAGGATCGCGCATGACTGCCTCTGCTGCCTCTACCGCCACGCCTGACCTTCTGACCGCTTTGGCCAATAAGGCGACGCACCTTCGCATGGACAGTGTGAAGGCGACGACTGAAGCCGGGAGCGGACATCCCTCCAGCTGTTGTTCGGCCGCAGACATCGTCGCGGTCCTGTTCTTTTCGGTGATGCGGTACGACCCGAAAAACCCGAAATTGCCCAATAGCGATCGATTCGTCCTCTCGAAGGGCCATGCGGCGCCCCTGCTGTATGCGGCCTGGGCGGAAGCCGGGTTGTTTCCCAAATCGGAATTGCTCAAATTGCGCACCCTCGGGTCGGATCTCGAAGGCCATCCGACTCCCCGCCTTTCATTCGTGGATATGGCCACCGGTTCGTTGGGGCAGGGATTGCCGGCCGGAGTGGGTCTCGCGTTCAATGCCAAATCAATCGACAAGACCGACTACCGGACCTATGTGCTGATGGGCGATGGCGAATCCGTCGAAGGCTCCGTCTGGGAAGCGGCGGAAGTGGCGCGGCACGCGGCGTTGGATAATTTGTGCGCGATTGTGGATGTGAACCGGTTGGGGCAAAGCGACCCCACGATGTTGCAGCATGACATGGAGGCCTATCGTGCCCGATGGGCCGGGTTCGGCTG
>VOPR01000087.1 GCA_009594995.1 Nitrospira sp.
CGGACCAGATCTACTCCGGCGAACATGACCGGCACTATGTGCCGATCGACAAGCGGTAGTGGAGTGACGGTTACTCCGTGCGACCGATGAACCACCACAAGACAATCGATGTCACAAACATGATACCGCCGAGCAGCGCATAAGACATGTATTCCAGCATGGTCATCGCCTCCCTGTGTGAAGAGGGCTACTAAATAATGCCGGGGGTCTCAATGTCAAGACCCCGTCACCGACTTTAACTCTTCCGGCTCAGGGCTTGACTTCGGCTTCGTGAAGATTACCTCCTTTCTAGTACGTAGGATGTTCCAAGTGAACCGCGTCAACACATCCACACAAGGAGGTTCCACCATGGCGATTGTACGATGGGATCCGTTCAGGGAATTGGAGGAGATGTCCGACCGGTTAAACCGGATGATTGCGCGACCCTCAACCGGCACGGCTACCGGACAGGGGAAGGAAGTCATGACCGTTGCCGACTGGACTCCGACCGTCGACATCAGCGAAACCGAGAGCGAGTATGCCATTAAGGCTGAGCTTCCCGAGGTCAAGAAAGAAGATGTGAAGGTCACGGTCGAAGATGCGGTCCTCACCATTCAGGGTGAGCGGAAACAGGAAAAGGAAGAAAAGGGCAAAAAGTACCATCGTATCGAACGGTCGTACGGTCGGTTTGTCCGGAGCTTCACACTTCCCGATTCGGTCGACGAGAGCAAGGTGAGGGCAGAGTATGCGGATGGTGTTCTGCACCTGCATCTCCCGAAATCGGAAAAGGCGAAACCGAAACAGATCGACGTCAAGATCTCCTAACGAGATCGGGTGCCATGAGAAGGAAGGCCCGCCCCCGGCGGGCCTTTTCTTTTCCACCCTCCTGCCTGCCATCGCATTACCATCTCACCGTCGACGCCGTCCGTTTAGTTCACGGACGGACACAGCCATGCTTGTGCTTCCGCACGGGGACCGTTTAAGATGCGCGGCTCCAGCACGTCAACCGCCAGCTATTCGAGGAGACCCGACGATGAAGAAAGCTTCGCGCACAACCGGCACCGCCGCATCCATGACCACCTCCACGCGCATGGAGCGCGACACGATGGGAGAACTGCCGGTTCCCTCCAATGCCTATTACGGGGTCCAGACCGCCCGCGCGATTGAAAATTTCCCGATCAGTTCGCTTCGTATTCCCCGCGCGATGATCCGGGCCATGGGACTCATCAAACGCGCCGCCGCCTCGGTAAACCATTCGTTGAAACTACTCGACAAGAAGCCGGCGGACGCCATCGTTCGCGCCGCCACCGAAGTGGTGGAGGGACGCCTGGATGCCGAATTCCCGGTCGACATCTTCCAAACCGGCTCCGGCACCTCGACCAACATGAATACCAACGAAGTCATTTCGAACCGGGCCACGGAACTGCTCGGCGGCGCCAGGGGCAGCAAACTGGTGCACCCGAACGACCATGTGAACCTGGGCCAATCCAGTAACGACGTGGTTCCGACCGCCATCCACATTGCGGCCTCGGAAACGATTCAACGCCAACTGATTCCCGCACTTACGCAACTCCACAAGGCGCTCAACGGCAAAGCTCGCGAGTTCGACAAGATCGTCAAGATCGGCCGCACCCATTTGCAGGACGCGACGCCGGTCCGGTTGGGACAGGAATTCGGCGGCTACGCCAGACAAATTGAACTGGGCATCGCACGGATGAAGCGAGCGCAGGCGGCGCTCAGCGAAGTGGCTCTAGGAGGGACCGCCGTCGGCACCGGACTCAATTGCCATCCGAAATTCGCCGGCAAGGTCATGGCCATCATTTCGAAGGAAACCGGATGCGCTTTTAAGGAAGCCGTCAATCACTTCGAAGGACAGTCCGCCCAGGATTCGTTGGTCGAAGCCAGCGGGGACTTGCGCACCCTGGCGGTCAGCCTCATGAAGATCGCCAATGACATTCGCTGGCTCGGGTCAGGCCCACGCTGCGGACTCGGCGAGATCAATCTTCCGGAAACCCAGCCGGGCTCATCCATCATGCCGGGCAAAGTAAATCCGGTCATTGCGGAATCCGTCACCATGGTCTGCGCTCAGGTGATCGGCAATGACGTCACGATCACCGTCGGCGGCCAGGCGGCCAATTTCGAATTAATCGTCATGCTGCCGGTGATGGCCTACAACCTGCTGCAGTCCATCGAGCTGCTGGCGACGGCCTCCACGAACTTTGCAGTGAAATGCATTGATGGGATCAAGGCCAACGAGGAACGCTGCAAGAGTCTCATCGAAGAAAGTCTCGCCATGTGCACCGCGCTCGCGCCGGTGATCGGCTACGAGGCGGCCGCAAAACTCGCCAAGGATGCCTATAAGTCCGGCAAGACCGTCCGGGAAGTGGCTCGC
>VOPR01000095.1 GCA_009594995.1 Nitrospira sp.
GCGTTGCAGAAACTTCTCGGTCTGTCGGAGTCGCAGGTGCCGACCGGCATGCGTCCGTCTTGACAGGATGCAGGCCCCTCTTTATGCTGAAATACAGTATCGTTGGAATCATGCGGTGCACATACTTACAGAGGAGGCTGTTCATGCAGACTGCGAAATGGCGGGGAGTCGTGGTAGCCGGTGTGATGATGGCGCTCGTCGGGGCGCCGATCGTTGCCGGTGTGGCTTTCGCGGCAGGAAATAAGCATCAGGCCGAAGCGGTGGAGCATGCCAAAGAAGCCGTGGCGCATGGGAAGCAGGGCCATGCGGACGCCTTGGTGAAGCATGCCGAAGCGGCGCTGAAGCATGCCGAGGGTGCGGTGGCCGAAACCAAGAATCCGCATGTCACTGAAGCCATCAAGGGGCTCAAGGACGGGATCGAGCACGGCAAGGCCGGCCACGCCGATGTGGCGACCAAAGCCGTTGAGAACGCTCTTCCCCATCTGTCGGAAGGTATGTAATCGGTTCTTGCGCGTCGACGGCGTGTAAGATGAAACGGGCAGGGCCGTCCCTGCCCGTTTTTCTTTGAGTAGAAAGGCGACATCATGCGGGTCGGGTATCTCCAATTTGATCCGGTCTTCGGCGAGGTCGCGCACAATCTCGACCTCATCACGGCTCGACTTGAAGAGGCGGAGGCCGACCTTCTTGTGTTGCCTGAATTGTGCGCGTCGGGTTATCAGTTTGTGTCGCAGGAAGAGGTTTTTCGGCTGGCGGAGCCGGTGCCGGACGGGGCGACCACGAAACGGCTTGTGGAAATTGCTGCACGCCGTGGGATGACCATCGTAGCCGGGTTGCCGGAGCGGGACGGACGGCACTGTTTTAATTCGGCGGTCGTGGTCGGACCCAAGGGATTCATCGGCTGCTATCGGAAAACGCATCTCTTTTTCGAGGAGACGCTCTGGTTTACTCCGGGCGACAGCGGGTTTCACGTGTGGGATATCGGCATGGCCAAAGTCGGCGTGATGATCTGCTTCGACTGGTATTATCCGGAATCCGCCCGCACGCTGGCGTTGCAGGGCGCGGATATCATCGCGCATCCGTCGAACCTGGTGCTGCCACATTGTCCTGATTCCATGGTGACCCGCTGTTTGGAAAATCGAGTCTTCAGCGTGACGGCGAATCGGATCGGTAGCGAAGCGCGCGGAGGAAAGGACCGGCTGACGTTTATCGGCATGAGCGAAGTCGTCAGTCCACGCGGCCGGATCCTGCATCGCGCACCGCGTGAAACCGAGGACCTGACGATCGTCGAGATCGACCCCGCCGAGGCCAGGATCAAAGCACTCAATGACTACAACGATCTCCTGCGCGACCGGCGCCCAGCCTTGTATGGCGACTAATCCCGCGTCGTATACGTTTCATGACTCAACTTGCGTCACTTACGAGCACCAGGTAGGATGAACCATGTCAATTCCACTCGGTAAAGGCATTCTCCTCGTGGCCGCGCCGGCGTTGAACGATCCCAACTTCCGGCAGACGGTGGTGCTCCTGTGCGAGCATGGGCCGGAAGGGGCGCTGGGTGTGATCGTCAACCGTCCGACCGCCATGTCCATCTCTGAGGCGCTTCCGCAGGTGCCGATCCTGGAAGGCCAACCGCATGTGTTGTATTCCGGCGGCCCCGTTCAAACCAATCAGGTGATGATGCTCTATCGCATCAATCAGACGCCCGAAAATTCGCACCAGGTGTTTGACGGTGTCTGTCTGGGCGGCGACTTAGAGATTATGGAACGGATCCTCATGGAGCAGCCCGGGCAGGAATCGTTTCGAGCGTACCTGGGGTATTCGGGCTGGGGGCCCGGCCAGCTGGAGTCGGAAATGCAGGTTGGTTCCTGGATCACGTTGCCTGCCGATCCCTCGATTGTGTTCGAAAAAGAACCGACCCGCATTTGGTCGGATATCTTCCTCTCGCTGGACGACACCTCCCGCCATTATGCGGATATGCCGTTCGATCCCTCCTCCAACTAGGCAGCCCCCATTATCATGGCGGGTTCTACTGCAACCGCAGCTACGCCGCTGCGACAAGCCTGGTCGCCAATTGTTCGCGACCAGGCGGGCGGGCTCGCCGTGCGGTCAGTCAACATCCAGTTCAGGATGCCTCCTTCCCTTACGGCTCCACGCGCCCGTCTCGCTTGGCGTTTCTGCGATTTCGTAACGAACCGCCACGAATAACGGGGACTACCTAGTTGAAGATAGTCTCAATCGTTAAGCGTCGTTGTGTCTCGTACGACCTTGACGATCGAGCTATTGCACCATGGCATCGGACGAGATACGCTTCACGTTTCACGAGGGGCGGGGGGCT
>VOPR01000068.1 GCA_009594995.1 Nitrospira sp.
AGCCAAGCCTTGATCATGGTGTTCCTCGTGGTACGAGATTGGTGAAGATTGGCGGATGTTTCAATAACTTAGATCGGGCAGTCTAACAAAGCCAAAAGAAGGGAGTCAAGGTAAGACCAGTGCGGCCCACGGCGGTTTTTGCGGTTGTTTCGTTCAAGGATCTCCCTGACTCTGAACCCGCTGACAGCGCCTGCGCGGAAACGTGACTAGCCTGGTAGGTAGTCATCCCCCCAAAGCTGGATGGACGCATTTCTTTCGAATGTCATAGGCTCTGCAGTCTCAAGGACAGAAGAGAACGTGCGTCGCCCGGCTAGACAAACCAATCGGAGGTGTACCATGTGGCCAACACGACTTGTACTCGCAACTCTCGCCGCGAGTTTGACCCTCGCTCCCAGCGTACACGCGGTCGAGTCCTCCCCGGTCGAAATGTGGGAATGCCCCGGCCCTGAAGGGACGGTACTCTATACCAATAAAGAACGGCCTGATTGCCAACCGAAAGTCCTTAAGGCTCTCTCCATTGTGCCTTCCCTGCCTGACACGACATTCTCTCCTTCCGCTGGCGGCTCGACCAACCAGCCAACCCCGAAAGCAAAAGACTTCTCGTACGATACCCCGATCGGCGCATTGCGCAATTTGTCGCAGATTCCGGACTCTGGGCGTGACTGGTATGCAGGCAACACTGCCGGAGGATCAGTCCAAGCCGAAGTCTGCTCCATGTATCTGGAATGGATCCATCTCAATCAGAATAGCCGCGGCGGGCACATCTTCGGCACCGATCCATCCTACGGTGCAAACCCCACCGCCCAGAACTGGTATGCACCGAGCTATTCGTTCTATGACAATGCCCGCTATGTGGTCTTGTCACGAATCTTCGGCGCGGGCTTCATTCCAATCGGCTGCCGCTAGGCTAGCGCGCAGCTGAGATTTCAGAAGGCCTCCGGGCATGCACTCCTCGCAGAGGAGCACCCCGAAGGCCTTCTGTGCTTGGAAGTATTGTCGCGAATGTTAGGGGGTAACGGAGATAGGCAGAAAGCAATCTCCCGCACGGAACTGAACAGAACCGGCAGATCGTAATGCAGTTATCAGGACTCTTCCGCCACCTCGGCCGCCATCAGCTCGCTTTGGCTATCACTCTCACTCGCCGTTGCTTCCGATAGTAGCTCGCCGTCCCCATTCACATCTGAGAATGCTGCGGGCTCGTTGAATTCTTCAGCAGGGTTTTCCGCAGAGGCCTCAGGAGTCGAGATGACCGGCTCCCCTCCTACCGTCTCAGACTCGTCAATGGGTAACATTGCCTGCTCGGATTCGCCCAACTCCTTGAACTCCCGAAGCGGCGGCAGTTGCGACAAATCGCGAAGGCCGAAATGTTCGAGAAACACCTTGGTGGTGCCGTACATGATCGGACGCCCCGGCTCCTCTTTTCTGCCAACGATGCGCACGAGCTTTCGCTCCAGCAGAGTCCGGATCACCCCAGACGTTTCAACGCCTCGAATCTGCTCAACCTCCCCACGGACGATCGGCTGCTTGTAGGCAATGATCGCCAGTGATTCAAGGGCTGAGCGCGAGAGCTTGGACGGGGCCTTCACTTTTTCCAGCCGCTTCAACCAGGGAGCAAACTCCGCTTTGGTCACGATGCGGTAGCCTCCGGCCACCTCAGCTAATTGCAGCCCGCGGCCCTCCTGCTCATAATCGTGGCTGAGGCTGGCCAGCGCCTGATCTACCTCTTGCTTCGTCACCGCTCCGAGCAACGCAAGAAACCGTGTGACCGGAATCGGCTCGGCCGTCACAAAAAGCAAGGCTTCCAGAATTCCCTTCAAGGCTCGCAGGTCGGAAAGGGCTGGATCAGAAGCCGGCGCGGCAGCTGGTGCTGCCAACTCAGGCGCGACAGTCTCCTCGCCACTTGCCTCCACCTCGGGATCAGCAGTCGAAGCCGGCGACTCCTCGGCCACCGACGCCTCTATCTCCCGGGTCTCAGTAGACTGCTCGACCGCATCCTCCACGCTGAGACTCATAGGTTCTTCCATTCAGACTCCTCCACTAGATCCCCTTCCGCCACTGCCGTAAAGGCACGGGAGACAAGAATCGCCCCGAAGGTTTCGCTTTGAAATACACGTACAACCCTGATGCGAATCAGCTCAAGCAACGCTAAAAAGGTCACGATTACGACGAGCCGGTGACTCGACTCCTCGAACAAGGCGGTAAACGCCATCGACTCATGCACCTCGAGCGCTTCGATAATGGCGCTCATGCGTGTACGGACCGTGAGGTTATCAGGGATGATTTCGACGAGTCGTTTTCCGGGGTGACGGGATAGGACGCCCTG
>VOPR01000093.1 GCA_009594995.1 Nitrospira sp.
CGAGGTGTCGAGCATGCGGTTGAGGGCGCGTTCGATCTGCCGCAGTTTGGCATAGGCCCGTTGTGCGATGAGGTCGTCGATCATCCGTTCCTGTTCGCAGGCGGCCAGATCGAGGACATCTGCAGGGAGGCCTTGTTCAGTTTGGGGCAGAGGCCGGGACATCACCTGTGCGAAGAGCGTGCGGCGGCTTCGAAGCAGGTGCTTGCGCAACGACGCAAAGGCTCGGTGGCGTGGCTGGAGTCGGACGACCTGCGTGACACTCATGGGGGCTTCCCTCCTCGTGGTCCTGCCCGCAGCATAGGTGGCCGAAGTGACAACCGTATAAGCGAGCGGTTAAGGAGGGGTTAATAACGACGAGCGGCTGCGCCGGCAGGAGAAATTAGGTGACGAGCTTGTTCATGAGCCACTGCTGGGAGGAACGAGCGGCCCTGCGTCCTGGCGTCTGCCGCTTGTAGGTTCCGTCTCGATGGAGAATCCATGCGTGGGTATTGTCTTCGAGGTAGGGACGAAGGCCTTCGTCGATCACGCGCTGACGTAATGTTTTATCCAGCACAGGAAACGCCACTTCGATGCGCCGGAAGAAATTGCGATCCATCCAATCCGCACTCGAGAGAAAGACCCGGTCGTCGCCGTCGTTCAGAAAATAGAAGATCCGGCTATGTTCGAGAAACCGTCCGATGATCGAACGTACGCGGATATGTTCCGAGAGGCCCGCGATGCCGGGTCGCAAGGCGCAGGGACCTCGGACGATCAAGTCGATTTTCACCCCGGCCTGAGAGGCCTTGTAGAGGGCCCGAATGATTTGAGGCTCCAGGAGCGCATTCATCTTCGCGATGATGTGGGCCGGTCGGCCCTGCTTGGCCCTATCGGTTTCACGGCCGATCCATTTCAGCAAGGTGGCGTGCAATGTAAACGGCGATTGGAGAAGGTGTTTGAGCCGTCCCGGACGTCCGAGGGAGGTGAGTTGCTGGAACACCGTGCGCACGTCCCGCCCGATCGCCGCATCGCAAGTGAGCAGTCCGAAATCGGTATAAAGCCGTGCATTGCGGGCGTGATAGTTGCCGGTTCCTAGATGCGTATAGCTCCGCAGCATCCGGCCTTCCCGTCGGAGTACGAGACTCATTTTGGCGTGGGTTTTATGTCCGACCACGCCGTACACCACATGGGCGCCGGCCTCTTCCAGATCATGCGCCAGCTCGATGTTCGCCTCTTCGTCGAAACGGGCCCGTAGTTCGATCACCACGGTCACTTCTTTTCCGCCTCGGGCTGCGTCCACCAGGGATTGCACGATAGCGGAATCCGCCCCTGTGCGATACAGGGTCTGCTTGATGGTGAGGACGTGCGGGTCCGTGGCCGCCTGGCGGAGGAACTCGGTCACCGGCGCGAAGGACTGATAGGGATGATGCAGCAGGATGTCGCCCTGCCTGATGGCGTCGAACCAGTCTTCGCTCGGTACAGGCGTCGTGGGAATGCCGGGGGTGAAGGGCTGAAATTTTAGATCAGGCCGATCCACCAGGTCGGGCACGGCCATCAGTCGATGCAGATTGACCGGTCCGTGGCACTGATACACGTCGCGCGCATCGAGATGGAATTGTTCGCGCAAAAAATAGACCAGGTCAGGCGGGCAGTTGTCCGCCACTTCAAGCCGCACTTCGTCGCCGAATCGCCGTTCGGGAAGCTGACCTTCGAGCGCCCGCCGGAGGTCGTCCACGTCTTCTTCGTCCACGAAAAGATTGCTGTTCCGTGTGACGCGGAATTGATAACAACCGGTGACGTGCATGCCGGGAAAGAGCTGGTGCACGAACGCATGGATCACCGACGACAAGAACGCAAAATCGTGGGGCCAGGCGGCGTTGCGCACCGGCAGGTGAATCACGCGCGGGAGCGACCGCGGGACCTGCACGATCGCGGTTCCGTTGGGGCGGCCGAAGGCATCGGTCCCTTCGAGCGTCACCAGAAAGTTGAGACTCTTGTTGAGCAGTTTGGGAAAAGGATGCGCGGGATCCAGGCCAACCGGACTCAGGAGCGGGAGCAGTTCGCGCGAAAAAAACCGGCGCATCCACCGAATGTGCGACGGCATCCAATCGGCGCGTTTGAGAAAACGGATACGTTGGTCGGCCAGCTGAGGGATGAGTGATTGATTCAGGACGACGTATTGCTCATGAACCAGCTGGTGCGTCAGCGCGGCGATGCGAGCCAGGAGTTCCGACGGGGTCAGTCCGTCGGCGCCCCGTTGTTCGACTCCATGGGTCACCTGTT
>VOPR01000071.1 GCA_009594995.1 Nitrospira sp.
CAATCGTTTGCTTTCTTCCGGCGAGGAGACATAGCGGATATATCGGGCCGCAAAGGGATCCCCTTCCGATGTGAACGTGCGGAAGGTCTCTTCGTCGTAACACTCGGGGTGCTTTCGGAAGACGTCTGTCACTTTCGAGGCCAGAGGCGAATCGATATAAATCGGGAGCGGGTCGATTCGCCCCTCCGCCACCAGTCGTTTGATCCGCATGACCAGGTCTTGCGTGCGTCCGAGCGCGAACGCGGGCACGATGATCTTGCTTTTGTGCGCCTTGGCATGGGCGACCAGTTGCTGGGCTTTTTGGGTCAGCGCCTCCCCGGCTTCTTCGTGCAGGCGGTCGCCGTAGGTGGATTCAATGATCAGCACATCGCAGCTTGGCGGCGGAGCCGGATCGCGGAGGATCGGCATCTGCGACCGTCCCAAGTCACCTGAGAAGAGCACTGTCGTACTGTTGCCGCGCGCGGAATATTTGAGGCGAATGGCGGCGGATCCCAGAATGTGACCGACGTCGTGAAAGGAGGCGGTGACGCGAGGGGTGACCTTGATCGTGTCCCCGTACCGCGCCCCTACGAAGCGACGGATGATGGCGCGGGCATCGCGGCTCTCATAGAAGGGTTGCAGGCAGCGCTTGCCCCGACGGTTTTCTTTCTTGTTCAGATAGGCGCAATCGTTCTCCTGTAGGCGGGCCGAATCCTCCAGCATCACCGCGGCAAGATCTACGGTCGCGCGGGTCATGTGCACATTCCCGCGGAACTGATGTTTGCCCAGCACGGGAAGAGCCCCGGAATGGTCGATATGGGCATGGGATAACAACACGGCTTGGATCGAGCGCGGGTCGAATCCCAGAAACCGGTTTTGACGATCCGCTTCCTGGCGCTGTCCCTGAAAGAGTCCGCAATCCAGGAGAATTCTATTGCCGGGCATTTCGAGCAGGTGGCGGCTTCCCGTAACGGATCTCGCGGCTCCGTGGAATGAGAGTTTCATCGGGCGGACGGGCCTCCATGGCTTCGGCTGATGAGATCCCAGGCCTGCTGAGCCGTTTCTGCAAAGTGGAAGAGCGCGAGGTCCTCGGGGCCCACCAGGCCTTCTTCAATCAACAGCGGCCAATTGATGAGGCGCTCCCAAAAGGCTTGCCCCATCAGGATGATCGTGATGTTGCGCGTTTTGCCGGTCTGGAGAAGGGTCAGTGTCTCAAAGAGTTCGTCGAGTGTACCGAACCCACCGGGGAATACGACCAGCGCCCGGGCTCGAAGGAGAAAATGCATCTTGCGCAGCGCGAAGTACCGAAATTGAAAACAGAGGTCTGGCGTGATGTAGGGATTGGGCCGCTGCTCGTGCGGCAGCGTGATGTTGAGCCCCATGGACTTGGCGCCTGCGTCCGCGGCTCCACGATTGGCCGCCTCCATAATGCCCGGGCCGCCACCCGTGACGATGACGTAGTCGCATTGCCCGTCGATCTGGCAGGTTGAGGACACAAGCCGGCCGAATTCCCGGGCGACATCATAGTATCGCGAGAGGGCCAGACGGCGTTCGGCTACGGCGACACGTTGCTGACAGGTTCGATCGTCGGGACAGGCCTGTAATGTTGCCGAGGCTTGTTCCAGCGCTTGGCGTGCGCGCGATGGCTCCTGCAGTCGTGCGCTCCCGAAGACCACGATCGTCGAGCGGATACCCTGCTCTGTCTGTATCAATTCCGGCTTGAGCAACTCCAGCCCGAGGCGCAGGGGGCGCAGTTCGTCGCGCTGGAGAAAGTCGATGTCGTGATCAGCCGGGATATAGGAGGATGATGTGCCGGGGGCCTGTTGGCTCGATGACTCGTCGGAAGAACCTGCACCCATGAGCGGCATTATAACGAGATGTGCCGGGGGCGGCAATTCACCGATGCGAGGCGTATGTGCAGAGGGGTCAGAACGGATAGGGTGTGAACGGCGGTGCGGGGCGGTGACGCACAAAGGCATGGTGGGTGACAATCCAATGGTCGTCGCACAGGAGTTCGAACGCGTCTGTGCCGAGGCCGGAGCGCGAGAACACGAGGTCGGGATCCACGGGCGACCAGGGTTTCAGTAGCCAGCCGAAATTGACCCGCGAATATTTGGCGTTGAGGAACCGGTAGGTGACGATAGTTCCTGTTTCCGTATCGGTAATGGAATCCGGTGCTCCGAGTGTGTCGACGACATCGGCCAGTGTGGTGCGGCCTTCCGCAATGAAGGCTACCGATTCCGGCGTCAGGGGGGTGTTGATC
>VOPR01000029.1 GCA_009594995.1 Nitrospira sp.
TCGCTCCCAACGAACTGGTATCGGTCTATCTCGATGCGCAGGGGCAGGTGATCGATATGGTCAGAGCGACCCGGCGTTGAACGACGTCAGCGGCGCGGGGGAAGCTTCACGATCCGGGTGAGCAGCCAGTCATTCAGGCGATCCGGCAGGAGCAGCGCCAGGTAGGCACGGATGGCGGCGTCCGAGCCGACGAGATAGCGTGTTTTCGGCCACCTCGAACGCAAGGCATGCGCCACGGTTTCGGCCACGACGCTCGCCGGTTGTGCCTGTTCACCGGCCGCAGTGGCCGCGTCCTTGATGCGAGTGAAGCCTTCCCGGTACATGCCCTTGAGGTCCTGCCCCCAGGCTGCGTCCCAGGCATCGACTTCTTTTCTGGTCTTTTTCCAAATGGGCGTGGCGATGGCGCCGGGCGCGATGAGTGCGACGCGGATGCCCCAGGGTTGAAGTTCCAGGCGCAATGCATCGGTGATCGCTTCCAGCGCATGTTTCGACGCGGCGTAGGGGGCCATGAACGGCATGGAGGCCCGTCCGGCGATGGAACCCATATTGATGATGCGTCCTCGCCCGGTGCGGATCAATGGGAGGAACGTTTGCGTGACCGCGATGAGGCCGAACACGTTGACTTCGAATTGCCGCCGCCAGTCGGCGAGGGGCAGGAGTTCGATCGGCCCCGCGACGCCGATTCCGGCATTGTTCACCAGGCCGGCGAGGCCGCGTTCTCCAACCATGGCTGCCACGGTATGACTGGCTGCCGAGATCGAGGCCGCATCGGTGACATCGAGGCGAATCGGCATGAGTCGCGGTCCGGCTTGTTGCTGGAGCCGTTCTCCGTCAGCGGAATGACGAACGCCTGCGAAGACACGGTACCCCAGCTTGTCGAGCGCCAACGCACACGCGGCCCCGATGCCGGTCGAGGCGCCGGTGATGACGACGGAGTCGGATTGCGGCGATTGTGAAAACCAATTCAGCATATCGAGGCCGGTTCTTTCCGGCCGGTCGCGTACCCTATCATAATTTACGGCGCGACCCTACTCCCGGTTTCATCCGGCGGGGATGACCAATAAGCAGGGCCGCAGGGCGGAGGTCGCCTGAGTGGCGGTCGGGGTTTCGTCCAAGGAGGACATATGCGAGGACTAATGTGGCGTGCCGCGACGTTGGTGATGCTCTTGCTGGGCACAGCCGGCTGTGCCGATTCACTGAGCGGCCTGTCGGGGTCGGGGGTGGCGAAGGGGACCGGGCAGACCGTTACTGTTCATCCCCGTGAAATCGATGAGGTGCTGGACAACCCTGGAATGGGCTTTGCCGATTTTCATTTCGGGTTCGGACATCCGCCGGCACCGGAAGAGTATCCCCATACGACCGTCGCCTATTTTCGTTGGCCCTGGGCGGAACTCGAACCGAAGGAAGGTCAGTACAACTTCGCCCTCGTGGATCGTGTGATCGAGCAGGCCAAAGCCAAGGGAGAGACACTCGCCATCCGCATCGTGTCCGAATACAAAACCGGCTCGCCCCAATGGTTGCTCGACAAGGGGGTCGGGAGTGTGAAGGAGTCCGACGGCATTTTCCCCGACTACAACCATCCCGTTTTTCTCGACTACCATGAGCGGCTGATCCGCGCATTCGGTGAACGCTACGGCCGCTCCGTCGATATCGATCATGTCGACATCGGGTCCATCGGATGTTGGGGCGAGTGGAATACGGTGTGTTGCGAAGGTGTGGAAGCCCAGTGTAAGGCATTCTTTCCGACCGAGGCGAATCAGATCGCCATCACGGACTGGTACCTGAAATATTTCGCAGGCACTCCGTTGGTGATGCTCCACGGCGGACAACTGAAGTATGCGGCCTCGCACGGCGCCGGTTGGCGCGGGGATTGTTTCGGCGATTACGGCTATTTCAGTCCTGACTGGAATCATATGGAACACGCCTACCCTCCGGTACTCGAAGAGGCGGTTATTGCGAATGCCTGGAAGCGTGGGCCGGTTCAGATGGAGGTCTGCGGGTACATTCACGAGTGGTACGATCGCGGGTTCGATCTCGACC
>VOPR01000083.1 GCA_009594995.1 Nitrospira sp.
GGTCTATCGCGAACAGATCGAAACCGGGGCGACGATCGTCCGGATGGCGCCGTCGCATGTGCGCTTCGGCACGTTCGAAATTTTCTACTACCGGAAGCAGCACGAGCATCTGCAGCGGCTGGCCGATTACACCATCGAGATGCATTTCCCTGAACTTGCGCAGGCAGTCGACAAATATGCCCGTTTTTTTGCCGAGGTGGTCCAGCGCACGGCGAAACTGATCGCGCACTGGCAAGCGGTCGGCTGGTCGCATGGCGTGCTCAATACCGACAATATGTCGATCCTGGGCCTCACGCTGGACTATGGCCCATACGGTTTCATGGATGACTACGACCCCGGCTTCATCTGCAACCACTCGGACTATAACGGGCGCTATGCCTTCAACCAGCAGCCCTACATCGGACTCTGGAACCTGAGTTGCCTGGCGCAAACCCTGCTGCCGTTTGCGCCCAAGGAAGAGCTGAAAGCCGCGCTCGATGGTTACCAGACCAGCGTGGATCGGCACTATCACAACCACATGCGTGCCAAATTGGGGTTGGTGGAGGACCGCGCGGAAGATGAGGCCCTGCTGCAAGAACTGAAATCGCTCATGGTCGGCAGCCGGGTCGATTACACGATCTTCTGGCGTGAATTGAGCATGTTTTCATCCGACGCGGGCGCGAAGAACGAACGGCTGCGGGAACATTTCCTGAATCCGGAGCGGTTCGATACCTGGGCCGTTCAGTATCGCGAACGGCTGCAGAGCGAGCAGAGTCGCGACGAAGAGCGACGGATTCGTATGGATCGGGTGAATCCCAAATACGTCCTGCGCAACTATCTCGCCCAAGGGGCCATTGAGAAGGCCCAGCAGAAAGACTATTCGGAGGTCGAACGGCTGCTGACCCTGCTGCAGCAGCCCTACACAGAACAACCCGGCATGAATTCCTACGCCGCCGCGCCTCCGAACTGGGGCAAACACCTCAGCGTCAGCTGCTCGTCGTAGCCTCTCGTTGTCCTTCATCCACATTATCCATTTGGATACGCGCTGTATCCACGCCGATACATTATCCTACGTACAGTTCGCAGGACTGTGTCAGAAACGGCCGATTTCGCTTGGGTTCAACCATCCCGAAAGTGGCACATTCCATGCTGAATCACCTTAGTGGTAACAGGGTACGTCAACGAACCCGACGCCTGAAGACAGGGATTGCCCATGGCCTTCAAGGGCGACGATTCCACCTTTTCATTGGCCACCACAGTGACCCTGGCCCTCGCCGTGGCGGCTATGGTGTTTGTAAAGGAGCCGCTCAAGAGTTCGCGGCCGAACGGGAATGGTGTCGGTCTGGAAGGAGCGGCCAGTGAACTGAAGGCCCGGGCGAGGCTCTGGGAGGACCCGTTTGCGGCGGTCCGGAGGGATCAAGCGGGCCGAAAGCAGGTGTCTGTCACATTGCAAAAAGCAGGCAAGGTGACACTCTCTGTGACCACGGCAGACCAGCACGATGAGCAGGGGCTGCGCAGTCTCAAAGCAAAGATCGAGGAAATTGCCACACGAAATGGCCTGGTCACGGTACTGATCGTCATGACAGGGGGAGGGTCATCAGTTGAAGACAGCGAGGCGCGCATCCGGGACCGTTATGCCGTCGGGGCGGCGCTGGAGGTCGGATGTTATGTCCCGGAGCTGACGCAATCCCTGTCCTACTTCACCTGGAGTTTCGGCCCCCAGAAGCCTGAGTTGAGCATGCCTGTGCCCACCCCCTATGAATGGTACAGGCGCGGCGCACTCGCATCCTGCCGGACATTCGATGAAACGCCGGGAACCGAACAATCCCGTCATGTGCTTGTGCTTTGGATAGCGGCAGAAGAGTCCGAACAGTCTATCCTGGCACGCATCGACGCGCTGCTCTCAGAAATTCGTCCGCCTAAGCTCAAGGCGCACATCACCGCAAAACTTGTGGGCCCTCGTAGCTCATCA
>VOPR01000031.1 GCA_009594995.1 Nitrospira sp.
TCGAAGGCAACTTTACCTACACGCAGCGCAAAGCGTTTCAGGAGGCGTTGAAGGTGGTCTGCAGCGATCCCATCGAAGAAATCGTCATCGACCTGTCCCAGGTCGCGTTTCTCGACAGTGCGGCATTAGGGTTGCTGATGATCAGCCATCGGCAATTGGGAGCCGAAAAACGCAAGCTTTCGCTGGCCTATCCTCAGCCGACGGTTCGCCAGATCATTGAACTGGCGAATTTGCACAAGACGATCCCGATGATCGAGTCCGGGGTGTCGAGCCTGGCCAAGAAAAGCGCATAAGGCCGAGGCTGAGCCCGGGAGAGGAGCCGTATATGCAGATCGTTGAACGCCGTATCGGGCAGTCCATCATTCTCGATCTGACGGGAGAACTCAGCTACGCCAATCGCACCACGTTCAAAGCGGCGGTGGAACGGAGTAAGCGAGCCGGCTGTCGGCATCTGATTTTGAACATGCAAGGGGTTCGCTTTCTGGACAGTTCGGCGCTCGGCACGTTGGCGCTGTTGGCCCAGAGTTTTCCGGCCACGCAAGGCATGGTCAGCCTGCTGAACCCCCAGAGCTATGTCAAAGAAATCATCACCCTGGCAAATCTCCACCAGATCCTGCCGGTTTATACTTCGGAACAGGATGCCCTTGCGGGGAGCCGTCTTCCGGCGGCCGGATAACTCCGCTATCAGGAGCAACAGACGTGGCTGAGCCAGCGCATCGCATCGTGGATGAACCTCTTGCCGGGAAGGCCGCCAAGCCTACGCCGGTCATTCTTCTCGTCGACGACGATGAGATGACCCGTATCAGTATGGCCGGGCGGCTGAAACGGTTGGGCTACCGGGTCATCGAAGCCGACGATGGAGTCGCCGGATTGGCCGCCATCCGCGCACAGCGTCCGGATCTGGTGATTCTCGATTGGATGATGCCGGGTCTGGACGGCCCCAGCGTCTGCGAGGCGATCCGTGCGGATGGGGAGTTACGGTCCAGCCAAGTCGTGCTCATGACCGCACACGACCAGCCCGAACAAATTGCGGAGGGTCTCTCGCGCGGCGCCGACGATTTTCTCAGCAAAGCGGCGAGCAAGCAGGAAGTCCTGGCGCGGGTGCAGGCCAGCCTCCGATCCAATGCGCTGGTCCGCGAAATCGAACGCACGCGCGATGATCTCGATCGTTCTCATCGGCTGCTGTCCGCAAAGCAAGCCGAACTGGAAAGCGAACTGCAATCGGCCGCGGATTTCGTGCGCGCGCAGCTTCCTCTCCCCGGCATACCGGCTCCGGGAGTCAGCATGCAGTGGGCCTACCAACCGTCTCTCGCCTTGGGCGGCGACTTGTTTCAGGTCAGCGCGTGGGGCTCCGAGACGCTCGGGCTCTATATTCTCGATGCGTCGGGCCACGGTGTGGCCGCCGCCTTGCGTGCCGTTGCACTGATGAGTTTTTTACGTGAGGACAATCTCGCGAAAGCCGTCGGCAGTTTCGATCCGGGGGCTATCATCACGGAAGCGAACCGTCGGTTTCCGCTGACCCAGGACGGGGAATATTTCACCCTATGGGTCGGGCGTCTGCATCTTCCGTCGCGGACCTTATCGTATGCGGCAGCGGGGCACTCCGGCGCGTTTCTCCATTCCCTCCAAGGGGACTCGCAATGGTTGTCTTCGGCGAGCCTGCCGCTCGGGTTCGACCCGGCGATCTCGTTCGACAGTGCGACCGCACAATTGCTGCCTCGGGATCGTCTGTATCTCTTGAGTGATGGGATCTATGAAGCCCCGTCGCCCGCCGGGGAATTGTGGGGGAGGGATCGGTTGCAGGCCACACTGGAAAGGCACCGTACACACACGTTGGCGCACAGCATCGGAGATACCATGACCACGGCTCGACAATGGCTGGGGGGCGACATTT
>VOPR01000072.1 GCA_009594995.1 Nitrospira sp.
CCGAGCGCCGTGACCTGGTTCAACGCATCCGTGATCTTCGTCACGCGATTCCACGTCGGATGGTACTCGAACCGGGTCGCCTGGTTGTTGGGATCCGTGATCGTGATGACGTTCCCCGCGGCGTCATACTCGAACCGGGTGGTGCGCCCCAGCGGATCAATGCTACTCACAATCTGATTGCTGTTTCCGTCTCGGGTAGAGATGGTCGTTTGTCCCAATGCATCAGTCTGGCTCACACTGTGTCCGGCCCCGTTGAATCGGTAGGTGGTCGTGTGGTCCAGCGGATCGAGGACCGTTGCTGCGGTGACCACACCCCCGACAAATTGGTAGCCCTGGGCTACTTTTTCAGCACTCTCTTCCCTTGGACAGATGGGCGTTCCCTCGATCACCACCCAGAGATCCTGACTACCAGGCGCGGGACAGCCTGGCCCTGTGACACGCGCGCCACTGAGCTGATACCGGAATTTCCAAATCCCACCATCTACTTGGGTCTGTCGCAGAACACGGCTGCTACCCGGACTATACTCGTTCGTCAGAAATGTCAGGGCTCGCGCATCGGTCAGGGTCACCAGACGCCCCGCCGCATCATAGACGTACCGGGTGATCCCACCTTCGGGATCAACGAGACTCACTAATCGACCGGACCCACCATACTGGTATTGCACGACCCGCCCGATAGGATCCGTGATCTGTGTGATGCGGTTCCCGGCATCGTAGGCCAACGTGAGTTGACGGCCATCCTGCGCGGTGACGGCCGTCACATTTAACGTGGCTCCACTTCGCGTCAACGTCAGCTGATTGCCGTTGCGATCGGCCAGGGCGGTGAGAAAGAAGAAGCCCTGCGAGCCGGCGCCGAATGTCCATGTTGTCCCATCTTTGAACCGCAATACCCGGCCGTTCACTTCGGAATAGACCGCGCCCCTCACGGTCGGCTCTGAACTATTCCGAAATGTTCCGTCAGGCTGCTGGCGGAATTGCATGCGGCTACCGTCCGGCATGAAGAGCGTTCGGACATTCGCTTCCGCGCGCACCACGACCTGGTATCCGTGACTCGTGCCGGGACCGAAGGGGCCGGTGGCAGGGCCATTGCTCCGATAGTGACGGGTGATCGTGATCGGCAGACGCCCCGGCAAGACCATGTCGGTCTTTTCCAAATTGAACGCGCCGGTGCCGAGATCGACTGGCTCCCCCCCTTTCGCCCCGTTCGGCGTTTGCGGCTGGCCGTTGACCTGATTGTTGATGAGATCGAAGGCGGCTCGCAGCATAGCGGCAAAGATGCCACCACAACAAAACCGGGGTTGACCGTAGGCTTTTCCTGTGGCCGGATCAATATCGGGCACGAGCTGGTTACCGTCTCCCGAAACTGTGGCTGTTCCCAGCTTGGCCCACTGATTAGGCCGACTCCCATCAGGGGCCTCGTCATAAAACCAGAGTTCCGAAGATGTCCCGGGAGGCAGATTCAAATCATTCGGCAACGTGATGGGAATCGGTTCCGAAGCGGTGCCGCCGCCTGCCTTTCCGAAATAGTCCATGTAGATATCTGTGGCCACGCGGTCGCCCGGAATCGGCGGTAGGGGATTCTGGTCCAGCGGGACGCGACGGATGGACACTTGCGTATTAGGTTGTCCATCCCATCCGGTGATGGTCGCGCCGGCAGGGATGGTCATCTGATAGCCAGGCAACTCCGGATCGGTCACGACACGCTGCACGCTGCTGTCGGCAATATCGACCAGGCCCGTGGTCTTCTGAACATGCAGCTTCGGAATAAAACTCAGCACATTGGCCTGCCCAGCAACGATGGTGCCCTTGTAGGGAATAATCGGCAAGTTGCGCCCTGGCGTCGAAGCTGGCCCACCATCGATAAGGAATAACTGGTCCACCCCGACCGGTG
>VOPR01000050.1 GCA_009594995.1 Nitrospira sp.
GGCCTGCCAGCTGTATTGCTCCGGATCGCCGGGGGTGTCGAACAGAAAGATCACCGTATCCACATTCCCGCGCGCGGGGGGAATCTCTTTGACGTAAATCTCCATCCGTTGCGGACGACCCGGCTTTTGCCGCTGATGCCAATGGCGCAGACTCTCCCGGATGTCGATCCCGTCTTTCATCGAGGTGGTGAACTTCTCGCTCTTGACGAGATCGGCCCCGATGATGGCCTTGGCCTGCTCGCGGACATGGGTGTGGAAACTTTCGATCTTGGAATCTTCCGGCGGCCAGGAACATTGTCGATGCGGATTCCACAGATAGGACCACTGCCGGCTCGTGCGCCGCGGCGGGCGGGGCCGGAGCGAGAGCGAACGCCAGGCCAGGGGCGTACCCTGGAGCCGGTTCTTCGCCCGCACGATCTGCTCATCCGGCAGGGCGAACCGGCCGAGCCCGGCCGAGAGATGAGGGACGTGGCTCTGTTCGATCTCTTGATAGGAGTAACTTTTGGCGGTTTCGAGGAGGCGAACCGCGAAGTCGTCACCTGCCATCTGTTTTGCCGCGAGGACCAGCGTGTAGAGGTCGGGCGTCAATCGCCGATCCAACAGCGCGTGGTTCCGCACATACTGCAAGTAGGCTTGCAGCAACTGCGGTGTCACCCAGGTGGGGACGGTTTGCCCCTCCGCGTCATGGCCGGTCTGCCACCTTGTGCGTGTTTCGAGCAGGAGTTCTTTGATCCCGTCGATGGAGAGGTGGCGGTCCGAATGGACGGTCGCGCGACGTCGCTCATACAGCTCTGTGAGGAACGGCAGTTCACCCAAGACAAAATAGAGTGAGGCCGGCTCGACGAGGTACCGTTCGGGGCGTCCGAAGTCGAGCGCCGGGATTTGATAGTCGGTTCGTTGCTGATAGGCCTGACGAATCCAGGGCCAGTCTGCGAAGTGGCACAAGCAGAGAATCTGCTCGTACTCCATTTCGAGTTGGTGGAGTTGAAACGCCATCCAGGCGATGCGGGCCTGCTGTTGACTGCCCTCCGCAGGCGGCGTGAGCGTGGGTACCATCGCGGCGGCAAAGGTGGCGTAGGAGAGGCGTTTGAGTGCGTAGGCATCGGGAGAGACGAAGGGCACCGGTTCCACGACGGCCGTTTCGCGATCGATATAGGCCCTGGGGATGCCTTCTCCCATGGCGACGCGAATCCCCATGACGACTGCCTGGCAGGGATCGACCGGCACGTAGTTCACCGTGGCGGCGCCTTCCTGATCGCGTTCCGGTTGGACGATCACGCTGATCGTCGGCAGGTCCATCACGGCTTCTTCCAGCGGATGCTCGAAGGAAGGCGGAAGCGGAACCGCGAGGCAATCGAATCGGCGGTCGGTGAGCCTCTCGCGCACTTCCTGAGCGACATCGCCGCTGCCGTGCAGGAGCGGGAACAGTTCGATGCGTGGCGACAGGCGGAAGACGGAGTCGGCGGTGGAGGATGACACTGCCATTATCGGCCGGGATGTAGAGGGTCGTCGCTTTCGAAAAAGAAATCGCCGAGGCCCTGCGGCAGGGCCTGGTCGCCCAGGGCGCGCTTTCGCCGGCGTGACTGAGTCGGCAGATCGAGCGCTTCTTCGCCGAGGACTTTCATCAGTGATTCCCGCCAGGCGGCATCGGCCGACAGCGGGTGCGTCGGGTCCTGCGCGCGACGCTTCAGCGCGTACTGCAGGAGATGAATGCCGTCGCGCACGGAATATTCGAGACTGAGCTGGTGGGCCTCCTGGAGAAAGTCGACGGTCATGGCCAGCATCTCTGCGGGCGCGAAG
>VOPR01000046.1 GCA_009594995.1 Nitrospira sp.
AGCTGCTGGAGACGATTCCCAAAATGGTGCCGGACTCGAACCTGATTGCCAAAGCTGCCTATCGCACAGGTGAGGCCTGGTACAGCGCGAACGTGTGTGTCCGCGCGGTCGAATGGCTGGAGCGGGCGGTGGCGCTCGCGGATAAGGACTCTGCTGCGCCGGTGGCGTTGTCGCATCAGGCCGACTGTCATGTCCGCGAGAACCGGGTGCCGGAGGCGCGGACCGCGCTGAAGCAACTCTGGCTCCGTTATCCGCAATCGCCTGAAGCGCGCGAGGCCAAAACACGTTTGGATACGGCTCTGGGCGGAGAATCCTGGACACCGACGGCGGACGACCATCTGATTCGTGCGCAGGCCTTCCTGGGATTATCCATGCAAGCGGAGGCGGTCGAGGAGTTGCGGCGATTCCTGGCGATGGCTCCGGGGCATCCTCGCCGGTTTGACGCTCGCCTCAAGTTGGGAGTGGCCTATGTCCGCCTGAAGCAATACGACCAGGCTCGCGATACGTTTCGCGGGTTAGTGGCGGACCGGGTGCAGGAGTCGGCGGAAGCAACCGTTTGGCTGGCACGGGTGTATTTGCGACAGAGTCACGGAGACAAACTTATCGAGTTAGCGCGGTCGGCCGCCCAGGGGCCATTGGCCGGCGATCAGCGGGCGATGGTGCACTTGTTTGCCGGGGTGTGGTTGGAGGATCAGGGCAAATTCGATGAGGCGATCGCCATGTTCCGGCAGGTCGCGAAGCTGGGCGATTCGGCGAGCCAGCGGGCCGAAGGGTTGTGGCGGACCGGGTGGGCACAATACCGGACCGCTCGCTATCGAGACGCAGCCGAGACTTTTCGCGCCGTGGTTGAGTTGCACGTGAATGGGTTCGAGCCTCAGGCGATGTATTGGGCCGCGCGAGCCGAAGAGCATGGGAAGAGCAATGGCGTTGGAGAGCAGTATGCGCGGGTTTGTCAGCGGCACGCGTATAGCTACTATTGCCAGCTGGCTGCGCGTCGCGCGTCACTGCCGCCGGTCTCGCCGGCCATGGTGGCGGTGGATCGCCCCGCGGGCGAGGAGGCCGAACGTTTGCCGGAGAACCGGCGCCCGGAAATCGAAAAACATGCTGTCTATCAACGAGGGATCGAGCTGAAGATGCTGGGGTTTGCTCAGGATGCGGCGCGTGAACTGGGAGCGCTGACGGAACAGTACAGTCGTGACCAGGATGTGCTCCTGGCCTTTTCGACGATGCTCAGCGAGGTAGGGGCCTACCATCCGGCCTTGCGGGTCGCCAAGGTGCACTTCAAGGAGAAATTGGAACGGAGTGGACTGCCGACGGCTCCGGCCCTCTGGACCGTGGCTTATCCGACCGGCCTCGTTCCGACGATTGCCGCCCAGGGGATCACCGCGGTCGATCCCTACCTGGCCGCCGCCATCATTCGCGAGGAAAGCCAGTACGATGAGAAGGCGGTATCGGTTGTGGGGGCCGTGGGGTTGATGCAACTGATGCCTGTGACCGCCAATGCTGTGGCGCAACGATACGGGTTCCCGACTGTCGGGCGGGAAGAATTGTTTGATCAGGAAACGAACATCCGCCTCGGCGTACGTTATCTGGGGCAGTTGCTCGAACAATACAACGGAAACCTCGCGCATGCCGTCGCGGCC
>VOPR01000045.1 GCA_009594995.1 Nitrospira sp.
CGGTGTTGACGACCGACCAGGGCATTCCCGTCTCGGACAATCAAAACAGCCTGAAAAGCGGCGCCCGAGGCCCGACGTTGCTTGAAGATTTCGTATTGCGCGAAAAAATCTTTCACTTCGACCACGAGCGTATACCGGAGCGCATCGTCCACGCGAGAGGTTCAGCCGCCCATGGATTTTTTGAGTTGTACAATTCGCTGTCTTCCGTGACGAGAGCTGACTTGTTTCAACGCAAAGGCGAACAAACGCCGGTGTTTGTCCGCTTTTCTACCGTGGCGGGCGGGGCCGGCTCTGTCGATACGCCTCGCGATGTTCGCGGTTTCGCCGTCAAGTTCTACACACGGGCGGGCAACTGGGATCTCGTCGGCAACAATATTCCCGTCTTCTTTATCCAGGACGCGATGAAATTTCCGGACCTCGTGCATGCCGTCAAAATGGAAGCCGACCGCGGCTTTCCCCAGGCGGCCAGCGCGCACGATACCTTCTGGGATTGGGCTTCACTCATGCCGGAAACGACACATATGTTGATGTGGGCCATGTCCGATCGCACCCTCCCGCGCTCCTTTCGAATGATGGAGGGGTTTGGCGTCCACACCTTCAAGCTTGTGAATGAGAAGGGGAAGGAAACCTTCGTCAAGTTTCACTGGAAGCCGAAACTCGGACTGCAATCGACTGTCTGGGATGAAACGCTCAAGTTGCAGGCGGCGGACAATGATTACCACCGGCGCGATCTGCGGGAGGCAATCGACGCGGGTGATTTTCCTGAATGGGAACTGGGCATTCAGGCCTTTGATCAAGCCTTTGCGGATAAGCAGCCGTACGACGTGCTCGATGCCACCAAGCTGATACCGGAAGAGCAGATTCCCGTGCGCCGGATCGGCCGTCTGGTGCTCAACCGGAATCCTGACAATCATTTCGCTGAAAATGAACAGGTCGCCTTTTGTCCCGCCAACATTGTGCCGGGCATCGACTTTTCGAATGATCCGCTGCTGCAAGGCCGTCTGTTTTCATACCTCGATACTCAGAAGTCCCGCCTGGGCACTGCCAATTTTCACCAACTGCCCATCAATGCGCCGAAGTGTCCGATGGCCAACTTTCAACGCGACGGACAGA
>VOPR01000081.1 GCA_009594995.1 Nitrospira sp.
AGTCGAGGAGAGGCGCTGTCAGGTCGATCTGTGGGCGATGTTTCGGCGAGGGCGTCTTGAGCGTGTTGCAGTTCGAGTTGGGCTAGCTGAAGACTCCCGCAGACGCCGGCTGAAGCGGGGAGTTCCCCTCCGGCTCGACGGAACAGGGCGACGGCCCGGTATCCATGTTCCTGCGAGCGATAGAGGTGTTCTGTCGTCTTGAACGTCCGTCGCGGGGCCGCCTCGGTCTGCCGCTTTGCAAGTTGCGCCGCCATGAGCGCCGCGCGCCCCATGCTCATTGCAGCCCCTTCAGCGTCGTCATTCCCCATAGCTTCCTCCGCTTTCGTGCGAAGGCGGTCGAGCTCCGCTTCTTCCCCCAGCACTTGAGCCTGTCCTGTTCCCGCGACACAGAGCAGAAGCGCAAGTGTGAGGGCCTGGAAGAAAACCACGCTCCAGGGACTGGTCTGGGTGCCGATGCAGGCGCGACGAGAGGTGTCGCCTACTGCACGTGCTCCCAGGTATCGATTTGTTTGATGCTCCAATTGACGGCTTCCTTCAATTTCACGAGGTTCGGGTCGGAATCGTTTTCATGCACGCGGTAGAGGGATTTCTGAAGGGTGAACAGCGGTTCATAGGCCCGCATGTCCGGCAGTTTTCCAAGCGCCCAGGCGACTTCTGTTTTTACCGCCACATCATCAGTATTCAGCGTCTCCAGCAGGGGATCCACGATGGTGAAGTCGCCGTGCAACGCGCCGACGATCCCCAGAGCCTTGGCCGCCGGGGCGCGTAAATCCGGTGCGCCGCTTTTCATCGTCTTGATCAGGACTGGAATCGTGTCTTTTTGACCGATGTTACCGAGCGCCAGCGCCGAGGCTTTGGCGATGCTGCGATCGGGCCCGTTCAGTCCGTCCAACAACCGCGGAATCGCTTTCACGGAAAACAGTTCCCCGAACAAGGCCACCAGTTTCACCTTACGCGCGATGGGGGTCTTCGGATCGTCGTAAAGACGGAACAGCCGCGCTTCCTGTCCCCATTCCGCCGTGATGAGGGCCGGAAAATCGTACTCCTCAAGGCGGGTTTGTAACTTAGT
>VOPR01000052.1 GCA_009594995.1 Nitrospira sp.
TCTCAATCGACGCATCGAGATGACGGGCTGTCATCGCGACGGCCATGAATTCCCCGTAGAAATTACCATTTCTCCGGCGAGGTTGGGCGACGCCTATATTTTTAGCGCCTTCATTCGCGATATCACCGCACGCAAACGGACCGAACGCCAGCTGGCCTCCCAATATGCCGTGACTCGTGTGTTGGCGGAATCGCGAACCCTGGAAGAGGCCGGTCCGAAAATTCTGCAAGCCATCTGCGAAAGTCTGGAATGGGAGTTGGGCATCTTCTGGCGGCTCGATCGGCAGGGGAGTGTGCTGCGTTGCCTCGACGTCTGGCAGTCCCCGGGGTTGAACGCCGAAGAGTTTGTCCTGGATACCTGGCAGCATACGTTTGCCATCGGCAAGGGGCTTCCGGGACGGATCTGGCAGGCCGGGGAACCGACCTGGATTAAGGACGTCGTACAGGAAGCGAATTTCCCTCGAGGTGGTGCGGCTTCCCGGGTGGGACTGCATGGCGCGTTCGGGTTCCCGGTTCGAGTCGGGACTGAGGTCGAGGGCGTCATCGAATTGTTCCGGCGTGAAATCAAACAGCCGGATGAGCAGCTGTTGAAGATGGTGGCCGATGTCGGTCTCAAGATCGGACAGTTCGGCGAGCGCGCGCGGGCGGAGGATGCGTTGCGTCGCACCGAAGCCCAATTGCAGCAGTCCCAAAAGATGGAAGCCGTCGGGCGGTTGGCCGGCGGCGTGGCCCACGATTTCAACAATATGCTGACGGTGATTCGCGGCTATAGCGAACTGGTGTTGAGCCGCCTTGCGCCGACGGATGGATTCCGGAAGGAACTGGAAGAGGTTAAAAAAGCGGCGGATCGCGCGTCCGGCCTCACCGGCCAGTTGTTGGCATTCAGCCGCCGGCAATTCATCGCTCCGAAGGTGCTGGATTTGAACTCGGTCATCCATAACATGGAGGGCATGCTCCGGCGATTACTGGGCGAGGATATCGTCGAGCTGTGCACGGTGCTCGATCCGGGGTTAGGACAGCTGAAAGCAGATCCTGGCCAAGTCGAACAGGTCATTATGAATTTG
>VOPR01000040.1 GCA_009594995.1 Nitrospira sp.
TTTCACTTCGTGATACATCCCGCCGTGTTTGAGCGAGAGCGGCACCGGCGGAATCCAATTCAAAAAATAGAATCCGACCAGCAGTGCGATCAGGCCGAGAGCCGGCGCACCAGCCCACATCGCCTCGTGCATCGTGCGATCGGAGTTGTTCCAATAGATCAACTGGACCACGCGCAAGACAACGAACACCGTGAGACCGGCTCCGGCCAAAAAGATCGCCGCATTCATCCAACCGGTCATGACGGGCAGGAAAAATGTAAAGAAGGCAAAACAGACGAGGGCGTAGAGGCTCACCAGCAGTTGCACGTTCGACAACCGGCTGCGGAGAAATTCGTTGGCCACCAGAAAGGCCACCAGCACGCAGAAGAATACGGCGGTGCCGGCGAAGGTCGCGCTTTTGGAATAGAAGATCGCGTAGGCGCTGAAGAGACCGCCCAACAGGAACTGAATGGCCATCGGGGCATAGGGCTTGGCCTGCACGACCCATTTCATGAAGAACGGCGCATTGGGCGGAAGATCGTCGACCGTGGCCTCCTGCGTTCCCAAGCGCCCGGTCAGGACGATCAGAAAACCCAGCAGGCTCAGGTAGGCCAACAGCAGCAGGTTGTCCCGCAGACGGTCGATGCGCGTCAGTACCAGCGTGTCATAGGTCACACCGCTGAAGAAAAACAACGGAGGCAAGTAGGGCTTGCCCAATACTGATTGGAAGCGCTGCAATGAGACCATGCCCTAGATTTCAGGAGACGCGCGCGATTGTCAAACGAAGAGAGGAATCGGGGCTAAATGTCGCAGTACGGTAGAGTTCTAGCTTTCCGATTTTACCCGGCCGCTCAACACGGCGACCTTCTTACCCGCTAGACCCCGGCGCGCCGAGACGCGCCTTGCCCAGGCCAGGCCGCAGCGAATGAGAGGGCGAGGCGTACGTTTCTGGTACGTCGAGCCCTGGAGCGAAGCGAGAACGCCGCCGGGAACCGTTTTCAGCATCCTGTCACATGAAGGGAGGGAGGGGCGCATAGACGACCGGCATCCCCAACAGTCGTTCTAACCACCCGGCCA
>VOPR01000022.1 GCA_009594995.1 Nitrospira sp.
TCACTATGCCCTGTGGGCCGATGATCGAGTGCACCGCTGCCTTACACATCTTTCCCCATCAGATACTCGAATCGCGTGCGAAAATCGTCCGAAGCCAGTCCTGCTGCGGTCGCGAGACGAACCACCTCTTGCGGCTGACTCAGATCCTCGGGAGAGAGTCGAATCATGTATCGGCGAGCAATGGTATAAGACTCCGACTCGATATCCACCATGCGCACGCGGGTGCGGCCCGTGGCAGGATCCAGAATGTCGCCAAACGGGATCGGAATAAACCGGCCATTTTGGATCGACACCATCGCCGCAGTCCCACCGTCCAGGAGAAACTGCGCCGCGCAATAACCGAGATCCCGCGTATATTCCATATCGAAGGAAATCGGGTCCGCGCACCGCAGTTCATACCCGATGTTTTTCTCAACGATGGTGGTCTTCACGCCGAAGGTACGCAGTTCCTTTTCCACGGCTCGCTTCAACAGGACGCCGAAATTGACTTCAGCCAGGCGCACATGCCCGTGCTGGTCACGCTCGACATCCTCCAATCCGTTCAAGTCCTGTTGGTCGAGAAATTCGACCAGCCCTTCCGCAAGAACCGCTACACCGTCGGAGCGGCCCGCCGCGAGCCGCTTGATGAAGGCCGCCACCAGAATATCAACCAGGGTCTTCAGACGAATGGGCTTGTGGCGGAACTCTTCGGGAATGATCGTCAGGGTCGCCCCGGCGGCTTTGCCGATTCCGAGGGCCAGGTGTCCCGCCTTGCGCCCCATTGTCACCACGAAATACCAACGCGAGGTGGTCTCCGCATCGACCATCAGACTTTTGACGAGCTCGACTCCGATATGGCGGGCCGTCTGGAATCCGAACGTGGGAATTCCGTGCGGCAGATCGAGGTCGTTGTCGATGGTCTTGGGCACATGCACCACTTGCAGGCGTCCGTTGGCCCGTTGCTCCAACTTCAGCGCGGAAAATGCCGTATCATCTCCGCCGATCGTAATCAGCCTGGTCACACCCAGCTTCTGGAGACTCGCCAGGCAGGC
>VOPR01000042.1 GCA_009594995.1 Nitrospira sp.
CGATCGATCTGATCGATGAAACCGGTTCCCGCGCGAAGTTGCAGACCTATGCGCTTCCCTCTGAGCTCAAAGCATTGGAGCAGGAACTGAAGAAGATCTCCCGTGAAAAAGAACTGGCCATTTCGATGCAAAACTTCGAGGAGGCCGTTCGTCACCGGGAAGAAGAAGAGCGTCTGCGAAAACTGCTCGACGAGTCCAAGCGCGAGTGGAAAAAGAACCAAGAGAAACACAAGCCGACCATCGGCAAGGAAGAAGTCGCCTATGTCGTGTCGAAAATGACCGGCATTCCGCTCTTCAAGCTGGAAGAAGAAGAGTCCAACAAGTTGCTCCGCATGGAGGAATTCCTCCACAAGCGGGTCATCGGGCAAAACGAAGCCATTTCGGCAGTCGCCCGCGCGATTCGTCGGTCCAGAGCCGGTCTCAAGGAAGCGAAGAAACCCATCGGGTCCTTCATTTTCCTCGGCCCAACCGGCGTCGGAAAAACAGAGTTGGCGCGGACCCTAGCGGAGTTCCTCTTCAACAGCGAAGATGCGCTCATCCGCATCGACATGTCGGAGTACCAGGAGAAATTCACCAGCTCGCGGCTGTTCGGAGCTCCTCCGGGTTATGTGGGCTACGAAGAGGGCGGACAGCTGACTGAAAAGGTTCGCCGTCGGCCTTATTCCGTGGTGCTGTTCGATGAAATCGAGAAAGCGCATCCGGACGTGTTCAACGTTCTGCTGCAGGTGCTCGATGACGGCGTCCTCACGGACAGCCTGGGTCGCAAAGTCGATTTCAAGAACACGGTCGTCATCATGACGTCCAACATCGGCACCAAGCTGATTCAAAAGGGCGTGTCGCTCGGATTCCAGAACGACGAAAAGAGCGGACAGGCGTTACGCAAGAAGGATGAAGTGATGGGCGAACTCCGCCGATCCTTCAGTCCTGAGTTCCTGAACCGGATCGATGAGATCGTGGTCTTCCACTCGCTGGAGAAGGAACACCTGATCCATATCCTGGATATT